>NZ_JAPDIQ010000020.1:0-27982 GCF_029872515.1 Pseudomonas flavocrustae
AACTCAGAAGTGAAACGATGCATCGCCGATGGTAGTGTGGGGTTTCCCCATGTGAGAGTAGGTCATCGTCAAGCGCCTAACACCCAGCACCCCCGCTCAGTTCATTCTGGCGGGGGTGTTGTCTTTGGGGCGAGGAAAGTTTGGCCGGGCGTCAGGGCGCTTGAGTGCTGGGAGCGGGCAATCGGCTAATCGGCTAACGGAAGCCTGAAGTGGCGTCGCTGAGGGTGCCCTCACCCTAGCCCTCTCCCGGGGGGAGAGGGGACCAAAGGGCGCGGCGGCGACGTTGGAGCAGTGCCTGCTAGGCAGGTGCAGCTTTACGTCCGCAAGAGCCCAAGAGCCCCAACAGCCCGGCTGCGCCGGGCTGTTGTGTTGGAAGCACGGCACAGAATCATCGTAGGTTGGCGCTGAGCGCAGCGAAGCCCAACGATGAGGTCCGTTGCAGGCATCAAGCGAACGGCGGCGAGGCGGTGAGGGGGGCAAGGCTGGAGTATGGATGTTGGGCTTCGCCAGGCTCAGCCCAACCTACCGCAGCACCTAAGGCGGCGTTACGCGAGCAGGAAAAAGCCCGGCATGTGCCGGGCTTTTTGCGTTCTGAAGGGGGCTCAAGCGGGTTCGGGCAGAGCCAGGTCGCGTTTGGCGATGTATTTCCAGTCGGCTTCGTCGATGTAGATGCCACCGGGGCCGCTGCCGCCTTCGAGGTCGATGGCGACCTGGGCGCTGACCTGGGGCTTGACGCTGGCCAGGATGGGCACGAAGCCCAGTTGCTGACTGGTTTCGATCAGCGCCTGCTGGTTGCGTTCGTCGATGTCGGCGGCTTCGTCCAGGTAGTAGGGCAGGCGGATCTTGGCGGCCTGCTCCCGGTCCATCAGGTGCAGCAACAGGTACATGTTGGTGAGTGCCTTGATGGTCATGGTGGTGCCGTTGGAGGCGGCGCCGTCGATGTCGGTGTGCAGAATCGGCTGGCCGCCCTGCTTGGTGATCTCGAAGGCCAACTCAAAGAGGTCCTTGAGGCCGAGCTGGTTGCCGTTGGCGGCCACCAGGCGTGCCAGGTATTCCTTGGCATCCTCGTTCTTCTGGTCCTGGCTGCTGTCCTGGGTGAGATCGAAGACCGAGAGGGTCTCGCCTTCCTCGTACTGACCTGCGCTGTGGATGATCTGGTCGATGTGCTTGAGCGCTTCCTTATTGGGCGCCAGGACGATGCGGAAGCTCTCCAGGTTGGAGACCTGCTTGCGATTGATCTCGCGGTTGAACAGCTGCAGCTGGTGTTCGAGGTTGTCGTAGTCGCTGCGGATGTTTCTCAGCGTCCGGGCGATGTCGGTGACGGCAGCGCGGCGGGCCTTGGCCAGGGTCAGGGCTTCGTCCTGGCGATGGGCATAGGCATTCACCAGCAGCTGCAGGCGGCGCTCGGGATCTTCCTCGTTGTCGAACTTGGCGACGCCCTTGAGGCGGACCTGGGCATAGAGCGCCTCGATCTGGGTGTCCGCGCGCTGCAGGGCCTGCCAGCTGTCCTGGTAGTCGTTGAGCAGCGGCAGCAGGTTCTCCAGGGAATCGTCCACCGCTTCCATGAAGGGCGTGCCCGGGGGCAGGTCGGTGGGCAGCAGCTGGCGGCGGCGCAGGGCGTCGGCCAGGGTACGGTCCCTGGCTTCCAGGTCGGCGAGCTGGCGGCCAATCAGTTGCAGCCTGGCGGAGAGTTGCTGGACACGTTCGGTGAAGGCATCGCCGGCGCGTCTCAGTTCGTCCTGGGCGGCTTCCAGCTGGGCCAGCTGTTCGAGCTTTTCGTTTTCCTCGGCACCGAGGGTCTGGCAGCGACGGAAGTCTTCCAGGGCCTTTTGCGCATCCAGTACCTGCTGGTAGAGCACCTCCGCCTGGGCCTTGCTGGCCTGGCGATCGACGCTGACGCCCTGCTGGGCCTTGAGTTGCTTGAGCTCGCGCTCCAGACGGTCCTTCTGGTCACGCAGCGCGGCGCGATCGGCCAGGGCCTGCAGGGTGGGTGGCTCGATCCCCGAGAGGTCGAGGGACAGGCCCGGCAATTCGAGGCGATCGCCCTGGAAACGCGCCAGGATGCCTTCGAAGGTCTTTACCCAACTGCCGTCTTCCGCCAGTTCGACACCCCTGGGGCCGAGCGGCAGGCTGAACAGCTGGCCGTTGAACAGCCGCATCAGGCGGTCGACGTCGGCCTGGCTGAATTCTTCACGCAGGCGAGCATAGCTGTTGTTGTCGGCGTGGTCGAGTTGCTGGCGAATCCCCTTGAGGCGCTGCTCCAGTTCGCGGACACGCTGGTCGAGGTCTTCGCTGCTGAACTGACTGGCCTGGGACAGGGCGCCGGCGAGTTCGTCGTGGGCGTCCTTGGCGGCCAGCAGCTGGGCTTCGAGGGGAGCGGTGGACTCCACCAGGGCGAAGCGGTGCTTGAGCTGGGCCAGCTCGGCGAGCCAGCGCTGCAGGCTGCTGATCTCGCGCTCGCGGCGCATCAATTCGCTGGTGCCGTCGCGCTGGCTCTGCTGCAGGCCATCCTGCTCCTGGCGATAGTGTTCGGTCTGGGCCAGGAGTTCGTCGCGGCGGTCGAGGGCATAGTGCTGCCAGCTGCCGAGCAGGCTGTCGAGCAGGGGCGAGAGGCGATGCAGCTTGCCCCTCAGGCGATCGCGCTGTTCGACGCCATTGGCCAGGGCTTCCACCAGCGGGCCGGCGGCGACCAGCGCCTGGTAGTCCTGCTCCATGCGGCGGACATCGCGGAAGGCTTCCTCGCAGGCGGCGATGTAGTCGACGCTGCCGGATCTCAGGCTGTGCTCGAAGGCATCGAGAAACAGCTGCTTGAGCTTGGCCGCGGTGATCTCGCGCATGTGCAGCAGGTTGATGAACAGGGCGCGGAAGGTCTTGAGACTCTGTTCGCTGGTGGATCGCAGCGGAATCAGCGTCAGGTCCAGGGGGATGCTGGTATGGCCGCCGACCAGCAGGCGGCGCAATTCGTCGGGCTTGACCTCATAGGCCTTATGGCCGGCGCGTTCCAGGCTGGCGAACAGCTCGCGCTGGCGCAGGCAGGCGCCGTCGCGCTGGTAGTGGGCCAGGTCCAGTTCGCCGGCATAGGCGAAGAACTGGTGACCGAAGCCGCCCCCCGGGCCGCGACCGGCCACGCCGATGACGTGGGGGCCGTGGGCCAGGCGCAGCTCGATGAGGATGTAGCTGGTGTCGGTGGCGAAGTAGAACTTGCGCGACTGCTCGTTGCTGTACTTGCCGAAGCTCATGTCGGAGAGCCGCGCCAGGATGGGGAATTGCAAGGCGTTGATCGAGGCGCTCTTGCCCAGGTTGTTGGCCCCGTAGACCGACAGCGGCTGTTCCAGCGGAAAGAGGCCGAGGCTGTAGCCGGCGGTGTTGAGCAGGGCGAAGCGGCTGATGCCGTAGCGGATCATAGGTCGAACTCCCGTTCTGCGGCGATGGCGCGGGCCAGGGCGGCCTCTTCGTCATCCTCGTCGGCGCCTTCCTGCGCGGTGCCGTCTTCGTCGCTGGCGAGGGTCGGCGTCGGCAGTGGCAGGTCGCTGGCATGCAGGCCGGCGGCCAGGTCGCGATCCTGTTGCACGGTCAGGCAGACATCGAGGAAGCGGTGCATGGGCGGCAGGAAACGGTAGGTGCCGTTGCTGTCCAGGGCGAAGCCGAGCTGGGTCAGGCGGCGCAGGATCTTTTCCTCCAGCTCTTCCTGGGTGGTGACCTCGGCCTGCAGGAAGAGGTCGCGGTACTTGTCCAGCAGCGCCGGCAGTTCGTGGCGGCC
Organism: Pseudomonas flavocrustae; assembly: GCF_029872515.1. Lineage (NCBI taxonomy): Bacteria > Pseudomonadati > Pseudomonadota > Gammaproteobacteria > Pseudomonadales > Pseudomonadaceae > Pseudomonas > Pseudomonas flavocrustae. Next base: position 3,761 of record NZ_JAPDIQ010000020.1, read on the forward strand.
CAGGGTACCGCCATCGAGCACGGCCAGCGGATCGCGACCCTGGTCGGCCAGGTGCTCGACCAGGATGAAGGTGAACAGCGCCAGGCGCTGGGCGGTCTTGTTGACCTGGGTGCCCATCTGCTCGGGCACGAAGTAGTAGAAGCCGCGCGGATCGCAGACCAGTTCGAAGCCGAGGGCGCGGAACAGCGCGCGGTACTGGTCCTGCTGCTGGCTGAGCTGGGCATAGCTCTCGGGCTCGCTGCGGGACAGGTGATAGCCCTTGAACAGCTCGCGGAAGATGGGCGCGAGCTGGGTCATTTCATTGAGGTCAAGTTGCATGGGCGTCGCTCGCGGGAGATCGGGCGGTCAGGGCGTAGGAGCACAGGCTGACGCGGTGTTCGAGGGTGTCGTAGTGGCGGCGGTCCAGGCGCTGGCGCTGGAAGCGCGCATCGCGGGACAGGCGCGAGAACCAGTAGAGCAGCTCGTCGGTATCGCCGGCCGGCTCCTGCTCCAGCAACCAGGCCATGAGGTCGGGCAGCGGCAGGGCGTCCTGGCAGAGATCAAGCATCTCGCGGGCGGTGCGGGGCGCCGCCGGGCGCTCGCTGTCGCGCGGCCGATTGGCCTGGCTGGGAAAGCGCGCCGGCTTGGGCTCGAAGCGGGCCAGGGCGTAGACATAGCTTTCAACCTGGGCGGTGGTGCCGAGAAAGACACTCTGCGGCCGGCTGAACAGCGGCAGGGCGGCCTGGGGTACGGCGTCGAGGCCCTTGCGGCGGATGGTGGCCAGGGCCAGGGCGGCGCCCCGGGTCACGGCATTGTGCCGGCGCGCTTCCTCGCGCAGCGGCAGCAGCAATTCGCGGGCACGACGCAGGGCCAGCTGGGCGGCGTTGTGCATCTCCAGGATGCGCGCCTGGGTGCGCAGCAACAGGTCGTCGTCGACCAGGTGGCCGAGGCGCTGCTGTTCGCCCAGCAGGTGCAGGAGCACCTGCTCGACGCGGTGGACACCCCGTTCGAAGGCGCCGTCGGCGGCCACCAGCTGGATCATCGGCTCGACGTATTCATCCCAGGTGGCCAGCACCTCGGCATAACGCTGGCGCAGGGGGATCTGGCGATCGCTGGTCTTGGCGCGCTCGGCGACGCCTTCCAGGGCATGGCCATCGTTGGCCAGCTTCTTGAGGACATCGCGCACGCGCATGTCGAGCAGGCGCAGCTGGCGGACGAGGTCCGGGCCGTCGCGATTGTCGAAGGCTTCGCGGATGTGACCGGCGAGGCGTTCCAGGTGGCGCAGGTAGGCTTCGATCTCCAGGCACAGGCCCAGCCGGTGTTCGCGTCTGAGATAGCCGAGGAAGTCGTGGATCTGACCATTGAGCTCGAAGCGATTGGGACTCTTGGCCACCGGCACCAGGATGTCCAGGCGGATCCAGGTGTCGAGCAGGGCGGTGAGGTCGGCCGGCCTGCGCTCGAGCAGCTGCTCGGCCAGGCGGGCACGCAACTCGGCCAGGCCCAGGGTGCCGCTATCGAAGTGGGCGCACAGCGGGTCGATGAGGTGCCAGTGTTCTGCGAGGGTACGCAGGACGCGTTTGGGGTCGATCATGGCGGGGACCGCACCAGACAAAAGCGCCATTGTACTCCAGACGCCAGAGCCTTCGATGTGACCCCGGTGGGACCGATGGGCAGGGCGGCCTTTCGATCCGCGGCGATCCGCGCGACAATGCCGCCCCGCATAATCCCGCCGCGTAACAGCGCAGGCTCTTAGGATCCGCCCATGTCCGACCCCGCCCCTTCCACCAGCCCCTCGCTTGCCGCCGAGGCGCGTCGTCGCGCCTATCTGCAGGCGTTGCAGCTGGATGTCTGGGTGCCGCGCACGGTGTTGCCCTTCGCCGCGCCTTCGCGCCCGGAAGCCCTGTGGGTCGAGGAGCCGGAAGCGGCGCCTGTCGTGGCTCGGGTGGTACGCCCGGAGCCGGTGGCCAAGACCGCGCCGGCCGCTGCGGTAGCCGAGGCACCGCCGGCGAATCGGCCGCGCATCGAGATCCCGCGACCTGCGGCGTTGAAGCCGGCTGCGCCCCCCGTGGCCGAGCCGGAACCGGAACGTGCGCCGCCGCCAGCGCGGGAGCCGGCGCCCCGTTTCGCCTTGCAGTTGTTGCAGGCCGGGCGCTGCCTGCTGCTGCTGGAGTTGCCTACCGGCGATACCCTGGGGGTGCGGGATCCGGCCTACCTGCTGCTCCGGGATCTGCTGCGCGCTGCCGGCCTGCCGGACACGCCGCGGATCGTCAGTGAAGAGCCCATTCGCTGGCCACTGCTCAACAACGGTCAACTCGACCAGGGGCCGGCGGCGGCCGCTGAATTCGTGCAGAGCTTCGTCTCGGGGCACCAGGAGCGCCTGGGCGAGGGCCTGGGACTCTGGCTGATCGGTGTGGCCGCGCGACGCTGCAGCGGGGTCGAGGATGCGCAGCTCACGGGGGTGGAGCGGGACACCGCCCTGGGCCCGGCCTGGCTGGTGCCGGGACTGGATATCCTGATGGAAGAGCCGGCCGCCAAGGCCGCGCTCTGGCAAGCCATGCGCCCGTTGCGGCGCCGCTGGATGGAACGGCAATGAACGATGCGGTGAGCTTTCGGCGGATGACCGAGGCCGATCTGAACACGGTATTGAAGATCGAATATCAGGCCTTCAGCCATCCCTGGACCCGCGGCATCTTCACCGATGCGCTCAGGTCCTACGATTGCTGGGTGATGACGGCTGGCGAGCAGCAGGTGGGGCACGGGGTGATCAACGTCATTCTCGACGAGGCCCATTTGCTCAATATCACCATCAAGCCGGAAAGCCAGGGCCGGGGACTCGGCCTGCGGCTGCTGGAACACCTGCTGCAGGAAGCGCGCAAGGCCAAGGCCAACGAGTGTTTCCTGGAGGTACGCGCCAGCAATCAGTCGGCCTATCGGCTGTACGAACGCTATGGCTTCAACGAGATCGGCCGCCGGCGGGACTATTATCCCGCGGTCGGCGGCCGGGAAGATGCGCTGGTGATGGCCTGTACGCTGCTCGACTAGGCCGTCAGCGGCCTCAGTGATCGGCGCGCTTTTCGTCCAGATCCAGGCTGGTGTCGCCGGCGAGGTCTTCGTCGTTCGCATCCAGATCGGCGTAGCGGGCCTCTCGCTGGGTCTCGGCTTCGTTGGGGGCGTCGGCCTCGCCGTCCCAGGCCTCGCCATCCAGCGGATGGCTGCGACCGAGTTCGGCTTCGTCCTGACCGGAGCCGCCGCCGATGTCGTTGTCCTCGACCACGCTCAGTTCCTTGTCGTTCGGCCAGGCATCGCCGTAGTCGGTCGGCGAGCGCGCGCCGGTTTCGTCCAGCAGGGTCTCGGGGCTGGCGTCGTCCATCGTCGGCTGATGATCCAGGGTTTCGCCGCCGGTCATGCCGGCCTGGCGCACGCGCTCTTCGGGAAACTGGCCTTCATAGTCGCGCGCGTCCATTTCGTCGCCGATGCGACCACCGCGCTCGTCCTTGCGATCGCTGAAGTCGAGTTCGCGCATGTCGCCCATGCGGTCCTGAATGTCGTCGATCTCTTCGGGGGTCTTGGTGATGTCGGGCTTGTTCATGGTGGTCTCCAAAGGCAGGGCTGCTAGAGCATCTCCCTGAATCCGACTACGCGCCGGCAAGGGGAATTCCTCGGCACCGCCGGAAGATGTGAACGAACCATACGATGACCCGGCAGTCGTACCTTCCATGATCGACCTCGACAGCCTCACCTCATCGGGCCAGCCGCTGGCCTTCTTCTTCGATCTGGATGGCACCCTGGCAGAATTGCAGCCACGTCCGGAGCAGGTTTTCATTCCCGCCGAAACCCTCGCTGCCCTTGAACAGCTGGCGCGCCACCATGGCGTCGCCGTGGTTTCCGGGCGGCCGCTGGCGGAGATCGACGGCTTCACGGCGCCGCTGCGGCTGCCAGCGGCTGGCGTCCATGGCGCCGAGTGGCGCGATCCCCAGGGCGAGATCCATCGGGTGAGCCTGGATGCGGAGATGCTGGCGCACGTCGGTCGGCGCCTGGAGACCGCACTGGCGGCGCATCCGGACCTGCTGCTCGAACGCAAGAGCGTGGCCTTCGCCCTGCACTATCGCCAGGCGCCGGACAAGGAAGCCCTGGTTCGCGAACTGGCTGAAGGCATCGCCGCCGACCATCCCGAATTCAAGTTGCAGCCGGGCAAGTGCGTCTTCGAACTCAAGCCCGCTGCGGCGAGCAAGGGTGAGGCCATCGCCCGTTTTCTCGAACTGGAACCCTTTGCCGGCTGCCTGCCGGTGTTTCTCGGTGACGATCGCACCGATGAAGAGGGGTTCACTGTCGTCAATGCGCGAGGCGGTCTGACCGTCAAGGTAGGGGAGGGGGAGACGGTCGCCAAGACCCGCCTGCCTTCGGTGGAAGCGGTAGCCCTCTGGCTGCAGCAGCTGAGCCGTGACCTCGCGCCACACTATAAGCAAGGAGACTAGGATGAGCCGTTTAGTGGTGGTATCGAATCGGGTGGCCCCGATCGAGGAAGGCAAGGCGACCGCGGGTGGTCTGGCGGTGGGTGTCCTGGACGCCCTGCGCAAGTCGGGTGGCATCTGGTTCGGCTGGAATGGCGATACGGTCAAGGAGAACGGGCCGGCCAAGACCCAGACCAAGGACAATATCGACTATGTGACCTTCGGCCTGACCAAGCGCGACTACGACCACTACTACCGCGGCTTTTCCAACGCCACCCTCTGGCCGATCTTCCATTATCGAATCGACCTGGCGCGTTACAACCGTGAAGAGTACGACGGCTATCGACGCGTCAACATGGCCATGGCCGAGCGCCTGAAGCCCTTGCTCAAGCCCGATGACATCATCTGGGTGCACGACTACCACCTGATTCCCTTCGCCGAAGCCTGCCGCATGCTGGGCATTCGCAACCGCATCGGGTTCTTCCTGCACATTCCCTTCCCGGCGCCGGAGATCCTCACCGCCATCCCGCCGCACAACGAATTGCTCAAGACCCTGTGCTTCTATGACCTGATCGGCTTCCAGACCGATACCGACCAAATGGCCTTCCAGGACTACATCACCCGCGAGGTGCGTGGCGTGCTGGAGAAGGACGGCAGCCTGACCGCCTACGGTCATAACTTCCGGGTCGGCGTCTATCCCATCGGCGTAATGCCAGACGTCATCCAGAAGCAGGCCGAGTCCTATCGCACGCGGCGCCAGTTCATCTCGCGCAGCATCGAGGGCGTGCCCTACAAGACCATCGTCAGCGTCGACCGCCTCGACTATTCCAAGGGGCTGGTGGAGCGCTTCCAGGCGTTCGAAAAACTGCTGGAGCATTTCCCCGAGCATCACCGGGCGGTGCAATTCGTGCAGATCGCGCCCTCGTCTCGGGCGGACGTGGTCTCCTACCAGAACATCCGGCGTCAGCTGGAGAGCCATGCCGGCCATATCAACGGCCATTTCTCTGAGCTGGACTGGACGCCGATCCGCTACCTGAACAAGAGCTACGACCGACGCACGGTGATGGGGCTGTTCCGCTCCTCCGACGTCGGCCTGGTGACGCCGTTGCGCGATGGCATGAACCTGGTGGCCAAGGAATACGTGGCGGCCCAGGATCCGGAAAATCCGGGCGTGCTGGTGCTGTCGCGCTTCGCCGGTGCGGCGCGCGAACTCAATTCGGCGTTGATCGTGAATCCCTATGACCATGTCGGCATGGCCGAGGCGCTGGACCGGGCGCTGCGCATGCCGCTCGAAGAGCGCAAATCGCGCTACGAAGACATGATGCGGGTGATCCGCAAAGCGGATCTGGCTTCCTGGCGGGACAACTTCCTGCGCGACCTGCGGGCCTTCAGCTCCAAGGCGCTGGTGCAGTCCATCGAGACCCAGGACGCGGCTGCTGCGGAGGAGCTGGAGAGCAAGCAGAAGGTCGCCCTGTAAGCGTGTTGCGCGGTGATTGAGCCCGGCTTAGGCCGGGCTTTTTCATGGGGTGAGGCTGAGATTTGGTGGGAAGGGGCCCTCACCCTGGCCCTCTCCCGAGGGGAGAGGGGACGAGGAGCGGTGCTACCTGTGGCTTGGGTGGGCCTCTGCTGGACTCTTCGGGGCGGGAAGGCTGTCCAGGAGAAAGAGTGGGGCGGGGCCTTCACCCTGACCCTCTCCCGGCGGGAGAGGGCACGCAGAGCGGTGCTGCCTGCGGCTTGGGTCTGCTTCTGCTGGACTCTTCGGGGGCGGGAAGGCTGTTCAGGGAAGGGAGCGGCGGGGCCCTCACCCTAGCCCTCTCCCGGAGGGAGAGGGGACTAAAAGCGGTGCCGCGGTGCGCTTTTTCGTGGGCAATAAAAAAGGGTCAGCTTACGCTGACCCTTGGAAATAGGTGGTGGCTACGCAGGGACTTGAACCCCGGACCCCAGCATTATGAATGCTATGCTCTAACCAGCTGAGCTACGTAGCCATCCGAGGCGCGCATTATTGGCAAGGCGCCGGTGGCTGTCAAGCCTTCTGCTCAAGAAATTTCTGTTTGTCGATCAAGCGTTTGCGCGGCCCCGCCGGGGCCGGTTCGGCTAGTCGTCCTCGTCCAGCGGCAGCTGGATCTCGTCCATCTTCAGCTCCAGGCGATAGCCCAGGGCCAGGAACAGCGCCTGGCACAGGCAGAGGGTGGCACTCAGCGACCGGAAGGCGAAGGCACTGCCTTCGTTGACCAGCAGCAGGGCATCGGCGCGCTTGGCCAGGGGCGAGAGATTGCTGTCGGTGATGATCAGCGTCTTGGCCTTGTGGTGCTGGGCGATGCGCACGCACTGCTGACTTTCCTTGCCGTAGGGGCTGAAGCTGATGGCGATCAGCAGATCGCCCTGGGCGATGCTGCGCATCTGTTCGCGATAGCCGCCACCCAGGCCGGTGATGAGGTGGATGCGCTTGTTGGTGTGCTGCAGGTTGTAGACCAGGTAGTCGGCCACGGCGAAGGAGCGGCGCACCCCCACCACATAGATGTTCTCGGCGTTCACCAGCAGGTCGACGGCCTTGTCGAAGGCGGCGTCGTCCAGTTCCTCGGCCAGTCGATCCAGGCCCGAGCGGGTGGCGTTGATGCACTCGCGGGCCAGATCGCCGCTGCTGGCGCGCTGGCTCTTGTTGGCGATCATGCTGCGGATGCGCTGCTGGTAGTTCTGTACCGGCGTGGTCTTGTGGGTGTAGGCCTCGCGAAACAGCGCCTGCATCTCGCTGAAGCCCTTGAAGCCGAAGCGCTGGGAGAAGCGCACGATGGCCGAGGGATGCACCTCGCACTGCCCGGCGATGTCGCTGATGCGATCGACCATGACCCTGTCGCTCTGCTGGCTGACATAGGCGGCCACCCGTTTCAGCTGGCGTGGCAGGGCCTCGTAGTCACGGGCGATGCAGGCCAGCAACTGCTCGACGTTGCCGGGCGGATCGGCCAGCGGCGCGCTGCTGAGGGGGTCGTCGGCCGGGGAGTCGGAGGACATGGGCAATCTCGCGGTAGGGATTCTTGTGCCGGCAACTTAACCCATTCGCCGGGCGGCGTCGAAGTGGGACGGCAGGCGCAGTGTACGCCAGTTATGGAAATTAAATTCCATAAAATCTCATGTGGAAAATTTGTTGATTTGTCCGCGGCGTCGTTCTAGCCTGAGCTCACTCACACGTTCGGCCCCTCGGGTCCGCGCGGTTGGCCGATAACAATAAGCAGGAGCCACCCATGGGTGATCATTTCTTCGCCAGCGGGCGCCAGTTGGACGTCATCTGCCTGGGGCGACTGGGCGTCGACCTCTATGCGCAGCAGATCGGGGCGCCACTGGAAGATGTCAGCAGCTTCGCCAAGTACCTGGGGGGATCCTCCGCCAACATCGCCTTCGGCACCGCGCGCCTGGGGCTGAAGTCGGCGATGCTGACCCGGGTCGGCGACGACCACATGGGCCGCTTCCTGAGCCGGACGCTGGCGCAGGAAGGCTGCGACACCCGCGGCATCCAGGTGGATCGCGAGCGCCTCACCGCCCTGGTGCTGCTGGGCATCAAGGACCGCGAGACCTTTCCCCTGGTGTTCTATCGCGAGAATTGCGCCGACATGGCGCTGGGCGCGGACGACATCGACGAGGCCTTCATCGCCAGCGCCAAGGCACTGTTGATCACCGGTACCCACTTCTCCACCGAGGGGGTGTTCCAGGCCAGCAGCCGGGCGCTGGACTACGCCGAGCGCAACGGCGTGAAGCGGGTGCTGGACATCGACTACCGCCCGGTGCTCTGGGGGCTGACCGGCAAGGCCGATGGCGAGACCCGCTTCATCGCCAGTGCCGAGGTCAGCGCCCATGTGCAGCGCATCCTGCCGCGCTTCGACCTGGTGGTGGGCACCGAAGAGGAATTCCAGATCGCCGGGGGCAGCGAAGACCTGCTCACCGCCCTGCGCCGGGTCCGCCAGGTGACCGCGGCGACCCTGGTGGTCAAGCTTGGCGCCCAGGGCTGCACGGTGATCCATGGTGCCATTCCGGCACGTCTCGAGGAAGGCGAGATCCATCGCGGCATCCGCGTCGAGGTGCTCAATGTGCTGGGTGCGGGCGATGCCTTCATGTCCGGCTTCCTGCGCGGCTGGCTGACCGGCGGCAACGATGCCGAATGCTGCCGGCTGGCCAATGCCTGCGGCGGGCTGGTGGTGTCGCGCCATGGCTGCGCCCCGGCCATGCCGACCCTGGCCGAGCTGGACTACCTCAACCACAGTCCGGTACCCATCACCCGGCCCGACCTCGATCCGGTGCTGACCCGGCTGCACCGGGTCAGCACGCGGCGCCGCCAGTGGCAGCCGCTGTTCATCTTCGCCTTCGATCACCGCTACCAGCTGGTGGAAAGCGCCCAGCAGGTGGGTGCCGACCCGGCGCGGATTCCGGCGCTCAAGCAGCTGTTCGTCCAGGCCATCGCCGAGGTCGAGCAGGACCTGCAGCGTCAGGGTGTGGCCGCCGACGTCGGGCTGCTGGCCGACGAGCGCTTCGGCCAGGACGCCCTGAATGCCGCCAGCGGCCGTGGCTGGTGGATCGCCCGGCCGGTGGAGCTGCAGAATTCGCGACCGCTGGCCTTCGAGCATGGTCGCTCGGTGGGCAGCACCCTGCTGAGCTGGCCGAGCGAGCAGATCATCAAGTGCCTGGTGCAATTCCACCCCGATGACGAGCCGCTGCTGCGGCTGGAGCAGGAGGCCCAGCTCAAGGGGCTGTATGAAGCGGCCCAGGCCAGCGGTCATGAACTCCTGCTGGAGGTCATCCCGCCGAAGAACCATGCCTCCAGCCGGCCGGACGTGCTCTATCGCGCCATCAAGCGGCTGTACAACCTGGGCATCTATCCCGAGTGGTGGAAGATCGAGGCGCAGCCGGCCGCCGTCTGGCAGCAACTCGACCAGTTGATCGCCGAACGCGATCCCCATTGCCAGGGCGTGGTGGTGCTGGGCCTCAACGCCCCGGCCGAAGAGTTGGCCGAGGGCTTTCGTCAGGCCAGCGCCAGCCAGCGCTGCCAGGGCTTCGCCGTGGGCCGGACCATCTTCGCCCAGCCGAGTCGGGCCTGGCTGGCCGGCGAGATCGACGACCGTGCGCTGGTCGCGCAGATCCGCAGCAACTTCGAATTCCTGATCCAGGCCTGGCGCGACGCCCGCGCCTGATCGCCTCCTGACGAGCAGCTCCGACATGACCGCACAACAACTCAAGATCGGCATCAACCCCATCTCCTGGGCCAACGACGACCTGCCGGCCCTGGGCGGCGACACCCCGCTTGCGACCATCCTGCGCGAGGGCAAGGAAATCGGCTTCCAGGGCTTCGAGCTGGGCGGCAAGTTTCCCAGCGAGCCCAAGGCGCTGGGCGAGGTCCTCGGCCAGCATGACCTGGAGCTGGTGTCCGGCTGGTATTCCAGCGGCCTGGCGCACCGGGATGTTGAGGTCGAGATCGAGGCGATCCGTCCGCATTGCCGGCTGCTGGCCGAGAACGGCGCCAAGGTGCTGGTCTACGGCGAGGTGGCCGGCTCCATCCAGGGGCAGCGCCGGCCGCTGATCGAGCGACCGCGCTTCCACAGCGACGCCGCCTGGCAGGCCTATGCCGAGAAGCTCGATCGCCTGGCCGCCTTCACCCTGAGCCAGGGTCTGCGCCTGGCCTATCACCACCACATGGGCGCCTATGTGGAAGCGCCCGAGGACATCGCCCGGCTGATGGCGCTGACCTCTCCGGACGTCGGCCTGCTGTTCGATGCCGGCCATTGCTACATGGGCGGTGGCGATCCCCTGAGCGTGCTGCAGCAACATATCGACCGGGTCTGCCACGTGCACTTCAAGGACGTGCGCAAGGCGGTGGTGCAGCTGGCGCGCAACCACCAGTGGAGCTTTCCGGACTGCATCCTCAACGGCACCTTCACCGTGCCGGGTGACGGCGACATCGATTTCTCGGCGCTGCTCAAGGTGCTGGTGGCCGCCGGCTACTCAGGCTGGCTGGTGGTGGAAGCCGAACAGGACCCGGCCGTGGCGCCGGCCTACGAATACGCCAAGAAGGGCTACGACCATCTGCGCCAGCTGGTGGCGCAGGCCACTGCCTGAGGAGGAATCCGATGAATCTGCTCGTCAAAGCCGACCGTAGCGCCCGCGACATCGTCAGCGTCCCGGCCGGTGCCCTGGACTACGTCGGCTTCGCCGCCCATCGCCTGCAACCGGGGGAGTCCCTGCCGGTGCTGGCGGGCGATCTGGAGGTCTGCATCGTGCTGCTCAGCGGCGGCGCCAGTATCGAGGGCGGGCATCCGCAACTGGGCGCCTTCGCCTGGCGTGGGCTGGCCGGTCGCCAGAGCGTCTTCGAAGACGTCTCGCCCTATGCCGCCTACCTGCCGCCCGGCAGCGAGGCGCGGGTGACCGCCGACAGCACCGCCGAAATCGCCATCTGCACCTCGCCCGGCAATCCGCTGGTGGCGGACCGGCTGCCACCGCGGCTGATCGAGCCGGCGAGCATGCAGCGATCCACCCGCGGCAAGGGCGCCAACACCCGCTATGTCTGCGACGTCCTGCCGGACACGGCGGCGGCCCATTCGCTGCTGGTGGTAGAGGTGCGCACCCCGTCCGGGCATTCCTCCAGCTATCCACCCCATCGCCATGACCGCGACAACCTGCCGGCGGAGAGTCTGCTGGAGGAGTCCTACTACCACCGCATCGATCCGGGGCAGGGCTTCGTCTTCCAGCGCGTCTACACCGACGAGCGTGACCTGGACCAGGCCATGGCGGTGGAAGACCACGACGTGGTGCTGGTGCCGCGCGGCTATCACCCGGTCAGCGTGCCCTATGGCTACGAGTCCTATTACCTCAACGTGATGGCCGGCCCCCGGCGCGTCTGGAAATTCCACAACGATCCGCAGCACGAGTGGCTGCTGACTCGCTAACCCCTTTCGCATTCGCCGTGGCGGCGACCCCAGGACACGAGGATCAGGACATGAGCGACACCCCCGTCATCGGGCACTACATCAACGGCGCGGTCTCGACCCAGGCCGAGCGTTTCAGCGACGTCTTCAATCCGGCCGAGGGCGTGGTCCAGGGGCGGGTCGCCCAGGCCACGGCGCAGACCGTGGATCAGGCGGTGGCGGCGGCCAAGGCGGCCTTTCCCGAGTGGTCCGAGCAATCGGCACTGCGCCGGGCGCGCATCCTGTTCCGCTTCAAGGAGCTGCTCGACCAGCACCACCGGGAACTGGCGGCGCTGATCACCCGCGAGCACGGCAAGGTGCTGTCCGACGCCATGGGCGAGGTGACGCGCGGCATCGAGGTGGTGGAATTCGCCTGCGGCGCGCCACACCTGGCCAAGACCAGCTACAGCGACAACATCGGCGGCGGCATCGACAACTGGAACCTGCGCCAGCCGCTGGGCGTATGCGCCGGCATCACCCCCTTCAACTTCCCGGTGATGGTGCCGCTGTGGATGATTCCCATGGCGCTGGCCACCGGCAACACCTTCATCCTCAAGCCCTCCGAGCGCGATCCCTCCGCCAGCCTGCTGCTGGCCGAGCTGCTCAAGCAGGCCGGCTTGCCCGATGGCGTATTCAACGTGGTCCAGGGTGACAAGGTGGCGGTGGATGCGCTGTTGCAGCACCCGGACGTGGAGGCCATCTCCTTTGTCGGCTCCACCCCCATCGCCGAATACATCCACCAGGAAGGCACCCGCCGCGGCAAGCGCGTCCAGGCCCTGGGCGGTGCCAAGAACCACATGATCGTGATGCCCGACGCCGACCTGGACCAGGCCGCCGATGCCCTGATCGGCGCCGGCTTCGGTTCGGCCGGCGAGCGCTGCATGGCCATCTCCATTGCCGTGGCGGTGGGCGAGGTGGGTGATGCCCTGATCGAGAAACTGCTGCCGCGCATCGATGCCCTGCGGGTGCGCAACGGCGTGGAAGCCGACGCCGACATGGGGCCGCTGGTGACCGGCCAGCACAAGGCCAAGGTCGAGGGCTACATCACGAAAGGGGTGGAGGAGGGCGCCAGGCTGCTGGTCGACGGCCGCAACTTCAAGGTGCCCGGTGCCGAGCACGGCTTCTTCGTTGGCGCCACCCTGTTCGACGGCGTGACCCCGGAGATGACCATCTACCGGGAAGAGATTTTCGGCCCGGTGCTGGGCATCGTGCGGGTGCCGGACTTCGCCAGCGCGGTGGAACTGATCAACGCCCACGAATTCGGCAACGGCGTCTCCTGCTTCACCCGTGACGGCGGCATCGCCCGCGCCTTCGCCCGCACCATCAAGGTGGGCATGGTCGGCATCAACGTGCCCATCCCGGTGCCCATGGCCTGGCATTCCTTCGGTGGCTGGAAGCGATCGCTGTTCGGCGATCACCACGCCTATGGCGAGGAAGGCCTGCGCTTCTACACCCGCTACAAGAGCGTGATGCAGCGCTGGCCCGACAGCATCGCCAAGGGCGCCGAATTCAGCATGCCCACCGCCAAGTGACCGGGGAGAAGCCATGAGCACCCAACGTCTGACCATGGCCCAGGCCCTGGTGAAATTTCTCGACAACCAGTACCTCAGCGTCGATGGCGTCGAGACCAGATTCGTCGCCGGCGTCTTCACCATCTTCGGCCACGGCAACGTGCTCGGCCTGGGCCAGGCGCTGGAGCAGGACGCCGGAGAGCTGGTGGTGCACCAGGGACGCAACGAGCAGGGCATGGCCCATGCCGCCACGGGTTTCGCCAAGCAGAAGCTGCGTCGGCAGATCTATGCCTGCACCTCCTCGGTGGGGCCGGGCGCGGCCAACATGCTGACCGCCGCGGCCACCGCCACCGCCAACCGCATCCCGCTGCTGCTGTTGCCCGGCGACGTCTATGCCAGTCGCCAGCCCGATCCGGTGCTGCAGCAGATCGAGCAATTCCACGACCTGTCGATCAGCACCAACGATGCCTTCCGCGCGGTGAGCAAGTACTGGGATCGCATCAACCGCCCCGAGCAGCTGATGAGCGCGGCGATCAACGCCATGCGCGTGCTGACCGATCCGGCCGAGACCGGCGCCGTGACGCTGGCGCTGCCCCAGGATGTCCAGGGCGAGGCCTACGACTATCCCGACTACTTCTTCGCCAAGCGGGTGCACCGCCTGGATCGCCGGCCGCCAGTGGTCGCCGCCATCGCGGAGGCGGTGCAGCTGCTCAGGCGCAAGCGCAAGCCGCTGCTGATCTGTGGCGGCGGGGTGAAGTATTCCGGCGCCGCCGCGGCCCTGCAGCGCTTCGCCGAGCGCTTCGAGATTCCCTTCGCCGAGACCCAGGCCGGCAAGAGCGCCATCGTCTCCAGCCACGAACTCAATGTCGGCGGTATCGGCGAGACCGGCTGCCTGGCCGCCAACCTGCTGGCCCGGGAAGCGGATCTGATCATCGGCGTCGGCACCCGCTACACCGATTTCACCACCTCCTCGAAGTGGCTCTACCAGCATCCCGAGGTGGAATTCCTCAATCTCAACGTGGCCGCCTTCGACGCCGGCAAGCTCGATGGCCTGGCCGTGGTGGCCGATGCCCGCGAAGCCCTCGACGCCCTGACCGAGGCGCTAGGGGCTACCGACTACCGCGCCGGCTGGGACGGCCAGGTGGGGGAGGCGCGTGAGCGCTATCGTCAGGAGGTGGAGCGGGTCTACACGGTCGGCTATACCGGCGCCGACTTCGTGCCGGAGATCGACGACGACCTGCCGCGCGCGGTGCTGGAGGAATTCGTCCGTCTGACCGGTTCGTCCCTGACCCAGAGCCAGGTGCTCGGCCGCCTCAACGAACGGCTGGACGACGACGCCATCATCGTCGCCGCCGCCGGCAGCCTGCCGGGTGACCTGCAGCGCGCCTGGCAGAGCAAGGGCGTCAACACCTACCACCTGGAATACGGCTATTCCTGCATGGGCTACGAGATCAACGCCGCCCTCGGCGTGAAGCTGGCCGAACCGGAGCGCGAGGTCTATGCGCTGGTGGGGGACGGTTCCTACCAGATGCTGCACTCGGAGCTGGCCACCTCCATCCAGGAGCGGCGCAAGATCAACGTGGTGCTGCTCGACAACATGACCTTCGGTTGCATCAACAACCTGCAGGTCGGCCACGGCATGGGCAGCTTCGGCACCGAGTTCCGCTATCGCAATCCGGAGACCGGCAAGCTCGACGGCGACTTCGTGCCGGTGGACTTCGCCATGAGCGCCGCCGCCTACGGCTGCAAGACCTATAGCGTGCGCACCCTGGAGGAGCTGGAAGCGGCCCTGGTCGATGCCCGTCGGCAGACGGTCTCCACCCTGATCGACATCAAGGTGCTGCCCAAGACCATGCTGCACGGCTACCTGTCCTGGTGGCGGGTCGGCGGCGCCGAGGTCTCCACCAGCGAAAAGATCGCCGCCGTCGCCCGGGTGCTCAGGGAAAACGCCGCCCAGGCCCGCCAATACTGAGCGCCGCTCACTCCATAACAAGTCCAAATCGGAGAATGAAGTCATGACCTTGAACATCGGTGTCATCGGGACCGGCGCCATCGGCCGCGAACACATCCGCCGCCTGAGCCACACCCTGCTGGGCAGTCGCGTGGTGGCGGTGACCGACATCAACGCCGACCAGGCCGCCCGGGTGGTCCAGGAGCTGGGCATCACCGCGGAGGTCTATGCCGACGGCCATGCGCTGATCGCCGCGGCGGACGTCCAGGCGGTGCTGGTCGCCTCCTGGGGGCCGACCCACGAGGAGTACGTGCTGGCTGCCATCGCCGCCGGCAAGCCGGTGTTCTGCGAAAAGCCGCTGGCGACCACCGCCGAGGGCTGCCGGCGCATCGTCGAAGCCGAACAGGCCCACGGCAAGCGTCTGGTGCAGGTGGGCTTCATGCGGCCCTACGATGCCGGCTATCGCCAGCTCAAGGCGGTGGTCGACGCCGATCGCATCGGCGCACCGCTGATGATCCATGCGGCCCACCGCAATCCCACGGTGAGCGAGCACTACAGCACCGACATGGCCATCACCGACACCCTGATCCACGAGATCAACGTGCTGGCCTGGCTGCTGGACGATCATTACGTGTCCGCCCAGGTGGTCTTTCCGCGCAAGGCGCCGGCGGCGCGCGAGCACCTGCGCGATCCCCAGGTGGTGCTGCTGGAAACAGCCAAGGGCGTGCGCATCGACGTCGAGGTCTTCGTCAATTGCCAGTACGGCTACGACATCCAGTGCGAGATCGTCGGCGAGCGCGGCATCGCCCGCCTGCCGGAGCCGACCTCGGTGCAGCTGCGCAGCGAGGCGCGGCTGTCCAACGAGATCCTCATGGACTGGAAGGACAGATTCATCGCTGCCTACGACGTGGAACTGCAGGCCTTCATCGACGACCTCGCCGCCGGCCAGCTGACCGGGCCGTCGTCCTGGGACGGCTACATCGCCGCGGTCACCGCCGACGCCTGCATCAAGGCCCAGGACAGTGGCGCCATCGAGCCGGTGACCCTGCCCAGCCGACCGGCTTTCTACGCCTAGGTCGCTCGCGGGGATGTGTTGCCTGCACGGGAGGCCTCGGCCGTGAGAATCGGACTGGTCGGCTACGACGGCCTCGGACGCCTGCTGCAGGCGCCGCTGATCGCCAGCACCCCGGGCGTCCAACTGGTGGGTGTGGTGACAGTCTCGCCGGCGCAGCATGCCGAGTTGACCAAGGCGTATCCCGGCGTCACCGGCCATCCCGACCTGGCCGGGCTGATCGCCGCCGGGGTGGACAGCCTGGTGATCGCCACGCCTCTCGGCGAACGTCCGGCGCAGGTGCGGGAAGCGTTGCGGCGGGACTTGCCGGTGGTCTGCGCGGCGCCGCTGGCGAGCACCCTGGCAGAGGCCGAGGACCTGATGGCGCTGGCCGAACGGCGGGGCGTCCCGCTCTGCGTCCAGCAGCTGCGCCGCTGGGATTCGGACCTGCTCACCCTGGCGCGACTGCTGCGCGAAAAGCGCCTGGGCCGGGTACGCCTCTTCGAGTCGCGCCTGCAACTGACCGATCTGGCCGCGGCGGGCCTGGGCGCCGAGGCTGGCCTGCTCCTCGAACTGGGCAGCCATCTGGTGGACCAGGCGCTGCTGCTGTTCGGGCCGGTCGAACGGGTCTATGCCGAGGCGCAGTTCCGCCGTGGCGATCCCGCGCGGGAGCGGGAATTCTTCCTGTCCCTGCGCCATCGCTCGGGGGTGGTCTCGCACCTCTCGGGCAGTGGTCTGCAGAACTGTCCCCAGCGGCTGCGGGTGGTCGGCGAGCGGGGCGCCTATAGCGTCGATGGCCTGGATGGCCAGGCCGCGGCCCTGCGCCAGGGGCGGACCCCGCGCAGCGAAAAGGCCAGCTGGGGCGCCGAGGAGCATCAGCGCTGGGGCTGGCTGAGCGTGGGCGACGAGCGCTCACGGGTACCGAGCGAACGGGGCCGCTGGGATCTGTTCTACCAAGGCTGGCTGGCGGCCCTCACCCAGGGCGCGCCCTTGCCGGTCACGCCGCAGGAAACACTGGCCTGCCAGGCGATCCTGGCGGCGGCGCGGCAGAGTGCCCGTACGGGGGAAAGCCTGGTGGTAGAGGGCCTCGAAGAGGCAGCGGAGCGGTCGCGGGCAGGTGCCCAGGGGCGAGCGCGGCGGTCATTCGTACAGGTCGAATGAAATTTCTATTTCTCTCTTGTTGTGGAATTAAATTTCCAATAGAGTCGAGAGCAGTTGCAGAAACGAGTCACCAGGGCCGTGCGCCCCGACAACAATAATAGGTGCCGTCACATGAACCACTCCACGCATTCCTTCCGTCTCGCCCTCGCCGCCGTGCACCGCCTCAAGGTGCAGCGTCCCTCCCGACTGCTCGCCCTGCTCGGCCGGCTGTTCTGCCACGAGCGCAGCGGCGCCGTGCTCTGCGCCTCGCCCGGCGCCGCGGTGTTCTACCGCCCGCACTGATTCCCGCGTCTTTCCAGCGTTCGCTCAGGCTCCGCCCGGTTCAAGACCGCGCGGCGCCCGAGGTGCGCCTGGCCGTTGCGCCCGTCTGATCCCCTTGCTGATCGTCACCCCACGAATGGAGCCTGAACCATGCAGAAAAAAACTCGCTTTGCCACCCTGGCGCTGTCGCTGCTGCTGGGCAGCAGCGCGGCCCTGGCGGACCTCAAGGTCGGGGTGACCATGTCGTCGTTCGACGACAACTACCTCACCTATGTCCGCGAATACATGACCAAGAAGGCCAAGACCGACGGCGTGCAGCTGCAGTTCGAGGACGCCCGCAACGACGTGGTCAAGCAGCTCACCCAGGTGCAGAGCTTCATCAGCCAGAAGGTCGATGCGGTCATCGTCAATCCGGTGGACACCGCCGCGACCCGGACCCTGACCGAGGCCGCCACCAAGGCCGGCGTGCCCATCGTCTACATCAACCGCCGCCCCGACGAGCCCACCCTGCCGGCGGGCGTGGTCGCGGTGACTTCCGACGACAAGGAAGCCGGCCGCCTGCAGGCGCAGTACGTGGCGGACAAGCTCGGCGGCAAGGGCCAGGTGGCCATCCTGCTGGGTGATCTGGCCAACAACTCCACCCACAACCGCACCGCCGGGGTGAAGGAAGTCCTGGCCAAGTATCCGGGCATCAAGATCGTCGAGGAGCAGACCGCGGCCTGGCAGCGCGACAAGTCCATGGACCTGACCAGCAACTGGCTGCTGGCCGGCAAGGAACTCAACGCCATCTTCGCCAACAACGACGAGATGGCCATCGGCGCGGCCATGGCCCTGCGCCAGGCCGGCAGGAAGGACGTGCTGGTCACCGGCGTCGACGGTACGCCCGACGGCCTGGCGGCGATCAAGCGTGGCCTGGTGACGGTCTCGGTGTTCCAGGACGCCAAGGGCCAGGCGGAAGGCGCCCTCGATGCGGCGCTGAAGATGATCAACAAGACCCCCGGCGAGCAGAACGTGCTGATTCCCTTCCGCCTGATCACCCCGGAGAACGTCGCCGAATTCCAGGCCATGACCAAATGACCTGAGGCGCCTGCGCCGTCCTGGAACGAGGGCGGGACGCCGCGCCAGAACGGCTTTCCAGAGCAAACGGGCAGTCCGGCAACGGACCGCCCGTTTGTCTATCTGGGGCCTTGCCAGCGGCGCCGGGCGGGTTGCGGACCCTCGATGATTATCACCTAAAAATTCCAAAAAGATATTGACTGGAATTTATTTTCCAATAGAGTCGAGGGCAAGCCAAGACGTACAGCGGTGCCTCGCCCCGGCGAACGCACCCTTCAACAAGAATAAAAGGTGCCGTCATGCCATCCCGCTCCCTGTCCCTGCATAGGTCTCCGATCGCCTGTCCGCCAGATACCTGCCTGCACCTGGCCCGCGCCGTCATGGCCAGCCCTTCGCCCAGCGCCCTCTACTGACCAGCGACCCGCGCCGCCTGGTCGGCGCCCGCGAGGAGATCGTGATCATGCTCAGTTCCGCCACCCCTGCCGTCGCTCCCGCCACCGCGGCCACGGCCGCGCCCGGCGAATACCTGCTGGAAATCGTCGACGTCACCAAGGAGTTTCCCGGCGTCAAGGCGCTGTCCCACGTGCAGCTGCGGGTGCGTCCCGGCACCGTGCTGGCGCTGATGGGCGAGAACGGCGCGGGCAAGTCGACGCTGATGAAGATCATTGCCGGCATCTACCAGCCCGATGCCGGCGAGGTGCGGCTGCGCGGGGTGCCGGTGCGCTTCGAGACGCCGCTGCAGGCACTGCAGTCGGGGATCGCCATGATTCACCAGGAACTCAATCTGATGCCCTTCATGACCATCGCCGAGAACATCTGGCTGGGTCGCGAACCGCTCAATGCCCTGCACCTGGTGGACCACGGCAAGATGCGTCGCCAGACCCAGGCGCTGCTGGACCGACTGCGCATCGCCCTGGACCCGGAAGACAGCGTGGGCAGCCTGTCCATCGCCGGGCGGCAGATGGTGGAGATCGCCAAGGCGGTGTCCTACGACAGCGATGTGCTGATCATGGACGAACCCACCTCGGCCATCACCGAGACCGAGGTGGCGCATCTGTTTTCCATCATCGCCGACCTCAAGGCCCAGGGTAAGGGCATCGTCTACATCACCCACAAGATGGACGAGGTGTTCCAGATCGCCGACGAGGTCGCGGTGTTCCGCGACGGCCAGTACATCGGCCTGCAGCGCGCCGACAGTATGAACGGTGACGGCCTGATCGCCATGATGGTGGGGCGCGAACTGACCCAGCTGTTCCCGGAGCGCACCGCGCCGCGCGACGAGGTACTGCTGTCGGTGCGCGACCTGGGCCTGGACGGGGTGTTCTCCGGCGTCTCCTTCGACCTGCGCGCCGGCGAGGTGCTGGGCATCGCCGGACTGATGGGCTCGGGGCGCACCAATGTCGCCGAGACGCTGTTCGGCGTGACCCCGGCCACGGCGGGCGAGATCCGCATCGACGGCCGGCCGGTACGGATGAGCGATCCTCATCTGGCGATCCAGAAAGGTCTGGCGCTGCTCACCGAAGACCGCAAGGACACCGGCATCTTTTCCTGCCTGTCGGTGGGGGAAAACATGGAGGTGGCGGTGCTGAATGGTTTCGCCAGCGGCGGCTTCGTGCAGCAGCAGCGCCTCGACCAGCTCTGCGAGGAGATGCGCCAGCAACTGCGGGTGAAGACCCCCTCGCTGGACCAGTGCATCGCCAATCTCTCCGGCGGCAACCAGCAGAAGGCGCTGATCGCCCGCTGGCTGATGACCCGGCCGCGCATCCTCATCCTCGACGAGCCCACCCGCGGCATCGACGTCGGCGCCAAGGCCGAGATCTACCGGCTGATCGCCAAGCTGGCCGCCGAGGGCCTGGCGGTGATCATGATTTCTTCCGAACTGCCCGAGGTCCTGGGCATGAGCGACCGGGTGATGGTGATGCACGAAGGCACCGTCACCGGCTTTCTCGATCGCGGCGAAGCCACCCAGGAGCGGGTCATGCACCTGGCCTCGGGCAATCCCGTACTGCACTAGCGCACCCTTCGCGCGGTGGGCTGCGCCCATCGCTCCCGGCATACAAGAGGTAGAACAAGATGAGTGCCCTCCTGGACAAGAAAACCGCCGAGCTACCCAGCGCGCGCCCGCGGCGCCGCATTCCCACCGAACTGGGTATCCTGCTGGTGCTGCTGGGCATCGGCCTGGCCTTCGAGGCCTTCGGCTGGGTCCTGCGTGACCAGAGCTTCCTGATGAATTCCCAGCGCCTTGTGCTGATGATCCTGCAGGTCTCGATCATCGGCCTGCTGGCCATCGCCGTGACCCAGGTGATCATCACCACCGGCATCGACCTCTCCTCCGGCTCGGTGCTGGCGCTGTCGGCCATGGTGGCGGCGAGTCTGGCCCAGGGCTCGGACTTCGGCCGGGCGGTGTTTCCCTCGCTGACCGACCTGCCGGTCTGGGTGCCGGTCATGGCCGGCCTCGGGGTGGGGCTGCTGGCCGGCGCCATCAACGGCAGCATCATCGCCGTCACCGGCATCCCGCCCTTCATCGCCACCCTCGGCATGATGGTCTCGGCCCGCGGCCTGGCGCGCTACTACACCGAAGGCCAGCCGATCAGCATGCTGTCCGACAACTACACCGCCATCGGCGCCGGGGCCATGCCGGTGATCATCTTCCTGGTGGTGGCGGTGATCTTCCACATCGCCCTGCGCTACACCAAGTACGGCAAGTACACCTATGCCATCGGCGGCAACATGCAGGCCGCGCGCATCTCCGGCATCAACGTCAAGAAGCACCTGATCATCGTCTACAGCATCGCCGGCCTGCTGGCGGGCCTGGCCGGGGTCGTGGCCTCGGCCCGCGCCGCCACCGGCCAGGCGGGCATGGGCATGTCCTACGAACTGGACGCCATCGCTGCGGCGGTGATCGGCGGTACCAGCCTGGCGGGCGGGGTAGGGCGCATCACCGGCACCGTGATCGGCGCCCTGATCCTCGGCACCATGGCCAGCGGCTTCACCTTCCTCGGGGTGGACGCCTACGTCCAGGACATCATCAAGGGCCTGATCATCGTGGTCGCCGTGGTCATCGACCAGTACCGCAACAAGCGCAAGGCCAAGCGCTAGGGCTGGCGCCTTCCCCTCTCCCTGGGAGAGGGCCGGGGTGAGGGGCCGAGCCAGCACCCGACCGTTTTTCCCCCTCTCCCCCTGGGAGAGGGCCGGGGTGAGGGCCGAGCCAGCACCCGACCGTTTTTCCCCCCTCCCCCTGGGAGAGGGCCGGGGTGAGGGCGCCCCCACCCCTAAGCCATCCCTTTTACCCGGTCGGCTACTGGCTTGGCCGGCCGGGTCTTTCTACACCCCTGACGGAGAACGACATGCGCGACATCGGCATCGGTCTGATCGGCACCGGCTTCATGGGTCATGCCCATGCCCAGGCCTTCCATCACGCGGCGAGCAGCTTCGCGCTCCCGGTCCGCCCGCGGCTGGTGGCCCTGGCCGACGCCGATCCGGAGCGCGCCGCTCGCTGCGCCGACGCCTGGGGCTTCACCCGCAGCTGCGATTGGGAAAGCCTGATCGCCGATCCCCAGGTCGAGCTGGTGGCCATCACCACGCCCAATCTGCTGCACGCGCCCATGGCCCTGGCCGCCCTGGCGGCGGGCAAGGCGGTCTACTGCGAAAAGCCCCTGGCGGTGAGCCTGGAGGAGGCGACGCAAATGCGCGACGCCGCGCGCCAGGCCGGGGTGGTCAACCGGGTCGGCTACAACTACCTGCAGAATCCCATGCTCAGGCAGGCGCGTGAGCTAATCGACAGCGGCGAACTGGGCGAGATCGTCAGCTTCAGCGGCGAATTCAGCGAAGACTTCATGGGCGATCCCCAGGGGCCCTTCACCTGGCGCTGCGAGACCCGCCAGGCTGGCGGCGCCCTGGCCGATCTGG
Organism: Pseudomonas flavocrustae; assembly: GCF_029872515.1. Taxonomy (NCBI): domain Bacteria; kingdom Pseudomonadati; phylum Pseudomonadota; class Gammaproteobacteria; order Pseudomonadales; family Pseudomonadaceae; genus Pseudomonas; species Pseudomonas flavocrustae. The sequence goes on from NZ_JAPDIQ010000020.1 coordinate 26,035, forward strand.
GCAGCCATATCCTGTCGCTGGCGCGCTTCCTGCTCGGCCCGGTGGCGGCGCTCTGCGCCGATCTGCACACCGCCCATGGCCAGCGGCCCCACCAGGGCGGCACCCGGACGGTTGAGATCGACGACCAGGCCCATCTGCTGCTGCGTTTCGCCAGTGGCGCCCGCGGCACCCTGACCACCAGCTGGCTCAAGCACGGGCGCAAGAATCGTCTGGCCTTCGAGGTCTGCGGCACCCGCGGCACCCTCAGCTTCGACCAGGAGCGCCTCAACGAACTGCGCCTCTACCAGGTCGGTGACCGTCCGGGCCTGGCCGGTTTCCGTACCCTGCTGGCCGGTCCGCACCTGCCGGACTACGCCGCCTTCTGCCCGGCCCCTGGCCACCAGCTCGGCTACAACGAACTCAAGACCCTGGAGGTCCGCTCGCTGCTGGAGGCCCTGGGCGGCAACCCCGGGCATACCGGTGTCGACTTCCAGGAAGCTTGGGAAGTGGAACGCCTGGCCCAGGCCGCGCGCCAGTCGGCGCAGGAGGAGCGCTGGGTCAGGCTCTAGTCTGGGGTAGGATGCTGGGATCATCCCGCGCGAGGACTGTCCCTCTTCCATGACCACACTCTCCGGCGACGGCCTCACCCCGGTCCGGCGCATGAAGCTCATCGCGCTGCTGCTGCTGTTCCTAGCGGCCGCGCTCTACTGCCTGGCCACTGCCCTCGAGGCCAGCCATCCGGCCTGGGGCTACGCCGCCGCCTTCGCCGAGGCGGCCATGGTCGGGGCCATCGCCGACTGGTTCGCGGTGACCGCGCTGTTCCGCCATCCGCTGGGCCTGCCGATTCCCCACACCGCCATCATCCCGCGCAACAAGGCCGGAGTCGGGCGCAAGCTGTCGGACTTCATCTGCCTGCACTTCCTCGCCACGCCCCAGGTGCTGGCCAAGCTGGAGGAACTGGACGCCGCCGGGCGCCTGGCCGGCTGGTTGCGCCAGCCGGACAACGCCGCCGCGGTGGCCAGCCAGGCCACCGGCGTCGCCCGCTATTCCCTGGAAGCCCTGCGCGAAGTGCGGGTGCAGGCCTTCATCCGCCGGGTAGCGGTGGAGCGGCTGCAGCGCCTGGACGTGGCGGCGCTGTCCGGCGAACTGCTCGACATGCTGACCGCCGACGGTCGCCATCAGGCGGTGCTCGACGAGGTGCTGCAGGAGATCGATCGCCTGCTGCAGGACGAAGACACCCAGGCGCTGATCGCCCGCACCATCGGCGGCGAGCTGCGTACCCTGAAGTACCTGGGCCTGGACGAGCGGGTCGGGCGCTGGTCGGCGATCAAGGTGGTGCAGGCGGTGTCGCGCCTGATCGGCGAGATCAGCCATGACCGCGAGCACGAGTTGCGCCGGCATTTCGATGGCTATCTGGTCGGCTTCATCGAGCGCCTCAAGGAGGACCCGGCCTTTCGCCTGCGCGGCGAACAACTGCGCGACCGGCTGCTGGAACACCCGGCGCTGGCGGGTTATCTGCAAGAGCTGTGGGACCAACTGGTGAACTGGCTGCAGGCCGATCTCGCCGCCCCGGATTCGCGCATCCGCCGGCGCCTGGGCCGGCTGCTGGCCGAGCTGGGCGACACCCTGAGTCGCGACGAAGCCATGCGACGCTGGATCAACGAGCAGCTGATGGCCGTGGCACCGCCCTTCATCGACCGCAACCGCCAGCGCATCGGCGACTACATCGCCGCCCGCGTGGCCGCCTGGGACACCGACGAGCTGGTCCAGCAACTGGAACAGAGCGTCGGCAAGGACCTGCAGTTCATCCGCATCAACGGCACCCTGGTGGGCGGCCTGGTGGGGCTGGTGCTGCATGCCCTGACGGTTTGGCTGGGGCCGGGGTAGGGCAGCCAGAGCACACGTGGAAAAGGCTACGCCGTTTTCCACCCTACCGCTGCATGCTCTGACAGTGTGGTCGGGGTCGGGG
>NZ_JAPDIQ010000021.1:0-22103 GCF_029872515.1 Pseudomonas flavocrustae
CCCCCACGGTGCCCACCGAGCCCGACATCGTCACCTCGGCGGTGCTGTCCATCCAGCTCGGCGCCCAGGACCAGCTCAGCCGGCTGCCACGCAGCCGCCTCGAACAGCTGCTGGAGCGCTATCGTGACTGCCTGCAGCAGGCCACCGAGCTCTACGATGGCGAACTCCACACCCTCAAGGACGGCGGCAGCCTGATTCTCTTCCACGAACGCAGTGACGACGACGACTACCTGACCCGCGCGCTCTGCTGCGGCGAGATCATGCGCGCCCTCGGTCATGCGCTGCAGGTGGAAGTGGTCGGCAGCGGTGCAACCCTGCAGCTGCAACTGGGTCTGACGCAGGGCGAACGCCTCGCCGGCCTGGAGCTTGCCCAATTGCTGGAAAACACCACCGTACGCAATGCCCAGGCGCTGAGTCGCCACAGTCGCAACCTGTTGCTGGTCGAGCAGAGCATCGCCGAGGACGAGCTGCTGCGTAAACGCGCCCGTATCCGCACCATCGCCAGCCCCGCCGGGGCCAGTTGCGTGGAACGTCTCCTGGAACCCTACTCCGCGACGCTGGAGCGTCACCTGGTCCGGCTCGAGGCGCGGTAACGCGCCCGCCGACCCCACCTATGAGCGCCCTCCTGCCCCGTCTCGCCCTTGCCGCGCTGTTGCTGGCGGCCTGCGCTGTCCAGGCGGCGCCCAACGCGAGCAGCGTGAGACTGCCCGATGGCGGGGTCTATACCGGCGAAATCGTCAGCGGCCTGCTCAATGGCAGCGGACGCATCGAGTGGCCCAATGGCAACTGGCTCAAGGGCCGCTTCAAGGACGGCCTGGCCGAGGGGCCTGGCGAGCAGCAATTCGCCGATGGCACCTACTACCAGGGCACCTTTCGCCGCGGTCTCTACCATGGCCAGGGCAACCTGATCAGCAGCAGCGGCTGGGAATACCACGGCAGCTTCGTCAACGGCCGCATGCAGGGCCAGGGGTCCAAGCTCGACAGCGATGGCACCCAGACCATCGGCACCTTCAACGACGGCCACCTCAACGGCGTCGGCCAGTGGCAGGAGCCGGGCGGCGATCGCTATGACGGCGAATTCGTCGACGACCAGTTCGAAGGCGCCGGCGTCTATCGCAGTGCCGGCGGCGATCTCTGGCGCGGGCGCTTCAGTGGCGGCGAGCTGACCGGCAACGGCGAATTCGTCGGCAGCGACAGCAGCCAGTATCGCGGTGCCTTCCGCAACTGGAAGTTCGACGGCCAGGGCGTGCTCACCAACAGCGACGGCAGCGTCTACCGCGGCAACTTCGCCGACGGCGTCTATGCCGGGATGGGCGTCCTGACCCGCGCCGACGGCCAGGTGGAACGCGGTCTCTGGGAGGGCGGCAAGCGCATCCGCGACGACCAGGGGCAGTACATCGCCGATCCTCTGGAACGCGCCCTGCTCGACCAGGGCAAGGTGCTCGACCAGGAATTGCAGCAGATCCCGGCGTCCACCCCCGCCACCGAACTCTATGGCCTGGTCCTGGCCGGTGACGGAGGCCAGGGCGTGTTCCAGCGCGAAGCCAACTATGTGGCCAACTTCCTGACCACCACCTGGGGCGCCCGCGACGTCGTCCACCTGATCAACGCCAAGGACATCCGCAGCGACCATCCGCTGGCCACCCGCGAGAATCTCTACCAGAGCCTGCAGGCGCTGGCCCAGCGCACCGGTCCGGAAGACCTGATCCTCATCTACCTGACCAGCCACGGCTCGGCCGACCATCAGCTGGTGCTCTCCCAGCCGGGCCTGGATCTCTCCAGCCTGCCAGCGGCGGAGCTCGGCCGCCTGCTCGCGCCGCTGCGCGGCCGCGACAAGCTGATCATCGTCTCCAGCTGCTACAGCGGCGGCTTCATCCCGCAACTGCAGGACGACCACACCCTGGTGATGACCGCCTCCAAGGCCGATCGCACCTCCTTCGGCTGCACCGACGAAGCCGATTTCACCTACTTCGGCCGCGCCCTGTTCGCCGAGGCCTTCCAGCACACCGACGATCCCGAGCAGGCCTTCCAGCGCGCCCGCGACACCGTCTCGGTACGCGAGAAGACCGAAGGCTTCGACCCGTCCGAGCCCCAGCTCTGGGCACCGCCAGCCGTCCTGCAGAAGTGGCGCGCCTGGCGCGCGGGTCGCTGAGAGCCGCCTTTGCCTTGGGGCTTTGACGAACAACCGGAACGCCTGAGGTCCAACCTGACATCAGCGGTCGCCGCTACAAGGAGAGCCCCGTGTACCTGACGCCTCAGCATGCCCTCATCGCCGGCGCCACTGGCCTGACCGGCGAACACCTGCTCGACCGCCTCCTCAACGAGCCGACGGTCCCCCGGGTGCTGGCGCCGACCCGTCGCCCGCTGGCGGAACACGCCCGGCTGGACAATCCGGTGGGTGATCTCAACAGCCTGCTGCCGACCCTGGAAGGCCCGCTGGACGTGGCCTTCTGCTGCCTGGGCACCACCATGAAGCAGGCCGGCTCCGAAGCGGCCTTTCGCGCCGTGGATTACGGCCTGCCCCTGGCGGTCGGCCAGCGCGCCCTGGAACTGGGCGCCCGTCACTACATCGTGGTCAGCGCCATCGGCGCCGATCCGCAGTCCTCGATCTTCTACAACAAGGTCAAGGGCGAACTGGAAGAAGCCCTACGCGCCCAGGGCTGGACGCAACTGACCCTGGCGCGACCGTCGCTGCTGATCGGCCAGCGCCAGGAAGAACGCCTGGGCGAGCGCCTGGCCGCCCCCTTGTCGCAATGGCTGCCCGGCAAATGGCACGGCATCGAAGCCGCCGTCCTGGCCCGCGCGCTGTGGCGCCTGGCCCTGGAAGAAGGCAAGGGCGTGCGGGTGGTGGAATCGGACGAGCTGCGCAAGCTGGGACGTTGAAGGCGTAGCTCAAGGGGCTGGGTTACAGCCCTCGCGGTCATGGCGGTCCGCCGATGCGGCCGCTCCTGCAGGTGAGCCCCGCAAGGGTCGATCAGGCGTTCCGAAGACCTATTACCGCCGCTCCTTCCCAGAATAGCCCTCCCCTCAAGGAGAGGAGGCGCCTCACAATGAACTCACCCGTGGAAAAGGCTGCGCCGTTTTCCACGCTACGAAGCCTGCACAAGCCCCTAACCGCTCGGAAAGCCCCTATCCGTTGGGGAGAGGGCTGGGGTGAGGGCGCGCCTCACAAAGAACTCACCAACGGAAAAGGCTGCGCCGTTTTCCACGCTACGAAGCCTGCACAAGCCCTTAACCGCTCGGAAAGCCCCCTCTCCCTTGGGGAGAGGGCTGGGGTGAGGGCGCGCCTCATGAAGAACTCACCAACGGAAAAGATTGCGCCGTTTTCCACGCTACGTGGCTATCACGGCCCTTCAGGCCGGCTGCGCCAGCACCATCTGGTCGACTTCCTGCACCAGCCAGTCGTGCAGGGCGCGCAGGCGGGGATCGGCCAGGGCGCCCTGGGCATAGAGCAGCATGTACCTCTTGTGCGCCGGCACTGAACGGCCAAAGGGCGGCACCACCAGCACGCCCCGGGCCAGTTCGTCGGTGATCAGGGCGCGGCGGGCGATGGCGACGCCCATGCCGGCGATGGCCGCCTCGATGGTCAGGTGGTTGCGATTGAAAGTGTGCCCCCGCCGCACATCCAGCGCCGGCGCGCCGATACTGGCCAGATAGAACTCCCATTCGGCGTATTCGTAGCTGCCGCGCCAGGCGGTGATGTCATGCAGCAGCGGATAGAATTCCAGGTCCTCCGGCTGCTCCAGCGGCGGTCGCCCCACCAGCAGGCTAGGCGCGCAGACCGGAAAGATCTCTTCGTCCATCAGCGGCGTCGAGGCCAGGCCCGGATAGCTGCCGTCGTTGAGATCGATGGCGAGGTCGAATTCGCCCTCGCGCAGCGACCAGCTGCTGTCTTCGGCCACCAGCCGCAGTTGCAGGTCGGGAAAGCGCGCCTGCAGCCGCGGCAGCCGCGGGGTCAGCCATTTGCCCAGGAACGAGGGAATCGACCTGAGCCGTACCACGCCGCCGAACTGGCCGGCATTGAGGCGGCGCAATTCGGCGTCGATCAGTCCATAGGCCTGGTTCAGGGTGGTCGACAGGCGCTGGCCCTCGGCGGTCAGCTCCAGGCCTCGGGCCACCCGGTGAAACAGCTTGAAGCCCAGGCGCTCCTCCAGCTGGCGCATCTGCTGGCTGATGGCGCCAGGCGTCACGTGCAGCTCTTCGGCGCAGCGCGTGAAGGAGAGATGGCGTGCGGCGCAGACGAACACCTGCAACCAGGCCTGGGTTTGGGCATTGAGGATCCGGCTCATCGATGAGTTCCGCTAAAGGATCGCTTAGAAGCTTTCGTTTGTGCGAGTTGGAGGCTTATCACCACTATGAGCCATCCGCCGGCACCTTGTCTGGCGACCATTCAAGCTCAATCAGGGATTACCGACATGGCCATCAGCGTCTTCGACCTGTTCAAAATCGGCGTGGGTCCGTCCAGCTCCCATACCGTGGGCCCGATGCGGGCCGGCGCCCTGTTCGCCCAGCGCCTGGTCGACGAAGGTCTGCTGGAGCAGGTCAAGCGGGTCGAGGTGCGCCTCTATGGCTCGCTGTCGGCCACCGGCGTCGGCCATGGCACCGACCGCGCCACCCTGATCGGCCTGATGGGCGAATGGCCGGATCGCGTCGATCCCGCCGCCGTGGAGCCGCGTATCGAAGCCCTGCGCAACGAGCGCACGCTGTTGCTGGCCGGGCGCCAGGCGGTCCATTTCAACTGGCAGGAAGACATGCTGCTGCTGGAAGAAAGCCTGCCCTACCATCCCAATGCCATGACCCTGACCGCCTTTGGTACCACCGGTGAAGTGGCTGAAGCCACCTACTACTCCATCGGTGGCGGCTTCGTGGTGGACGCCGCCCAGGCCGCCAGCGGCGTGCTGGACAACGACACCACCGAACTGCCCTATGACTTCTCCAGCGGCGCCGAGCTGCTGCACCTGTGTCGCAGCCATGGCCTGGGCGTGGCCGAGCTGATGCTGGCCAACGAAAAAAGCTGGCGCTCCGAGGAAGAGATCCGCAGCGGCCTGCTGCGCATCTGGAACGTGATGCGCGAATGCGTGCAGAACGGTCTCGCCAACGAGGGCATCCTGCCCGGCGGCCTCAAGGTGCGCCGGCGCGCCGCCCGCCTGCACCAGAGTCTGCAGGCCATCGGCAAGCCCAACGTCATAGGTTCCACCCTCTCCGCCATGGAATGGGTCAACCTCTTCGCCCTGGCGGTGAACGAGGAGAACGCCGCCGGCGGGCGCATGGTCACCGCCCCCACCAACGGCGCGGCCGGAATCATCCCGGCGGTGCTGATGTACTACATGAAATTCAATCCCGACGCCTGTGACGACGATGTGGTGCGCTTCATGCTGGCCGCCGCCGCAGTCGGCATCCTGTGCAAGAAGAACGCCTCCATCTCCGGTGCCGAGGTGGGCTGCCAGGGCGAGGTCGGCTCGGCCTGCGCCATGGCCGCGGCCGGTCTGGCCGAGGTGCTGGGCGCCAGTCCGGCGCAACTGGAAAACGCCGCCGAGATCGGCCTGGAGCACAACCTGGGACTGACCTGCGACCCGGTCGGCGGCCTGGTGCAGGTGCCCTGCATCGAGCGCAACGCCATCGCCGCGGTCAAGGCGATCAATGCCGCCCAGATGGCCCTGCGCGGCGACGGCGAGCACTTCATCTCCCTCGACCAGGTGATCCGTACCATGAAGGAAACCGGCGCGGACATGCACAGCAAGTACAAGGAAACCTCGCGCGGCGGTCTGGCCGTGACCTTCGTGGAGTGTTGAGAGGCGCTTGATCACTCCAGTGCGGCGTATATACTCCTGCGTATATACGCCTCTAGGAGACGTCCATGGCCGAAGCCCGCGTGTTCAAGTCCGGTAACAGCCAGGCCTTGCGCCTGCCCAAGGAATTTCGCTTCGAATCGGATCGGGTGGAAATCTTCCGCCGCGGCGACGAGATCGTCCTGCGGGAATTGCGGCCAGATGCCGCCGATATCTTCGACACCCTGGCCGCGCTGTCATTGGCGACCCTGGAACGGGAAGACAGCCCACCCCAGGCGCGGGAAGAGTTCTAGTGCCTGCTCGCTACCTGCTCGACACCAACATCTGCATCTACATCGCCAAGCACAATCCGCCGCAGGTCCGTGAGCGCTTCGCCCGGCATGGTCGCGATGAACTGGCGATGTCTGCGATCACCTGGGGTGAGCTCTGTCATGGCGCGGCCAAGAGTCAGCAACCCGAGCGCACCCGGACGATCCTGGAACAGCTCCGCCAGCAGATCGCCGTGCTGGAGCTGGATACGGAATGCGCCGAACACTATGGCGCCATCCGCGCCGAGCTGGAGCGCCAGGGCAAGATCATCGGCAACAACGATCTGTGGATCGCCGCCCATGCACGCGCCAGGGCGCTGATCCTGGTCAGCAACAATCTGCGGGAATTCAGCCGGGTCGCCGATCTGGCCTGCGAGAACTGGACAGCAGCCGATTGAAACGGCACGGTCGGCTCCGACCTAGACACAAGGAACGCCCATGAGCCTCGACTCCGTCCGCCAGCACCTCGCGCGCATCGCTCCCGACCTCGAGATCCTCGAGGCCACCACCAGTACCGCGACCGTCACCCTCGCCGCGGCCGCCCACGGCGTGGAACCGGGGCGGATCGCCAAGACCCTGGGACTGAAAGTTGGGGAACAGCTGTTGCTGCTGGTGGCTCGCGGCGATGCACGCCTGGACAACCGCAAGCTCAAGGCCGCCTTCGGTGGCAAGGCCAAGCTGCTCGATGCTGACACCGTGGAAGGCCTCACCGGGCATCCGGTGGGTGGCGTCTGCCCGTTCGGGCTGGCCACCCCGCTGCCGGTCTATTGCGACGAATCGCTGAAAGCCTTCGACGAGGTGCTACCGGCCGCGGGTGCCATCCACAGTTGCGTGCGCCTCACCCCGGAGCGGCTGGCCGCCCTCAGCGAGGCGCGCTGGGTGGATGTCTGCGCCCTGGGCGATCAGCGCAGCTGATCGTTCTTTTCCACGTCGCGCCGGTCCTTGTTCAATACCACGCAGGCGTAGTAGCCGCCGCCGAGCAGGATGAGCGCGAGCAGGCTGAAGAGAATCATGAAGATACCATCGTCCATGGCTGCCTCCGAGGGATGCCAGAAAGGGATGGGTAAAGCTTAGGCCCCAAGGCGCTCGCGTTACAGCAGCAGGTAGACACGGGAAAAACCGGATCAGATGGCGCCGTGCTCGCTATAGTGACGGTCTCCCCTGCCCTGGCCCTGCATGAAGCGCTACGAAAGATTCGCCGACCAGCTCGCCATCCTGATGACCCGCGGCGTTCTCGCCCCCGGCGAGCGGCTGCCGTCGGTGCGCAACGCCAGCCAGACCCACGGCATCAGCCCCTCCACGGTGTTCCAGGCCTATTACCTGCTGGAGAGTCGCGGGCTGATCGAGGCCCGCGAACGATCCGGCTATTTCGTCCGCGAACCGGCCCGGGCGCGGGACGCGGCGCCACTGCTGGCGCCCCTGGAGGGCACCGAAGTCGCGGTAAGCGACCTGGTCTATTCGGTGCTGCAGTCGCTGCAGGACCCGGACATCGTCCCCTTCGGCTCGGCCTTTCCCAGCCCCGATCTCTTTCCCCTGGCGCGCCTGGCCCGCAGCATGGCCCACGGCCTGCGCGACCTGCCCGCCCAGGATCTCACCGCCTACGTCACCCCCGGCCATCCCGAACTGCGGCGGCAGATCGCCCGGCGCTACGGCCTGGCCGGCATGCCCGAGGTCGGCGAAGAACTGGTGATCACCCACGGCGCCCTGGAAGCCCTCAACCTGGGCCTGCAGAGTCTGACCCGCCCCGGCGATCTGGTCGCGGTGGAAAGTCCGGCCTTCTACGCCAGCCTGCAGGTACTGGAGCGGCTGCAGCTCAAGGCGGTGGAAATCCCGGTGGACCCCGAGCACGGCCTCAATCTCGATGCCCTGGAAGAGGCCCTGACCCGCCTGCCGATCAAGGCCTGCTGGTTCATGAGCGGCCTGCAGAATCCCACCGGGGTCAGTCTCGACGACCGCTCCCAGCAGCGCCTCTATGGCCTGCTGCAACGCCATCAGGTGCCGCTACTGGAAGACGACGTCTATGCCGAGCTCTACAGCGGCAGCGAACCGCACCGCCCCATCAAGCGCTTCGACCACGACGGCCTGGTGCTGCACTGCGGCTCCTTTTCCAAATGCCTGGCGCCCGGCTATCGGATCGGCTGGATCGCCGCCGGTCGTCAGGCGGGAGCCGTCGCCCGGCTGCGACTGATGACCACCATCACCCCCTCGATGCCGGCCCAGGCCGCCCTGGCCGACTATCTGCAGCACGGCGGCTACGATCGCCACCTGCGTCGCCTGCGCCTGAGTCTCGACCGCCAGCGCCAGGCCATGCTGGCCGCGGCGCGGCGTTATTTTCCCGCCGACACCCACGTCAGCCGGCCCCAGGGCGGCTACTTTCTCTGGTTCGAACTGCCGCAGCGCGTGGACAGCCTGGCGCTCTACCGCCAGGCCCTGGCCGAGGGCATCAGCCTGGCGCCGGGGCCGATCTTTTCCGCGCAGCAGGGCTTTCGCCACTGCATCAGACTCAATTGCGGTCATCCCTGGGACGCCCGCAGCGAGGCGGCCATGGCCAGGCTTGGCGAGTTGCTGAAGGCGTTCTAGAGGCCGCCACGCACACTGCCCCGCCCACCGATGGCGGCAGGCAGGGACAACGGCAGCAGCAGGGTATCGAGCAGGGCGCTGGCGGGCAGGTCCAGCACCGGCCAGGCCGGCGCCTCGGCACCGAAGCGCTCCTGGGCGCAGCAGCCGCCCTGCAGCGCATAGAGATCCAGCCGGGTACCGGCATAGACCACCGGCGCGCCGGGCTTGGCGGCGTCCAGGGTGCGCGCCGTGGCGCAGCCGCCGAGGAGCAGCATGGCCGTCAGCAGCAGACCGAGGCGCACCGCCCTAGTCATCGTTGCCGGACAGGTGATGTTCGCCCCAGCGCGGCAGCATGTCCTGGGGGATGCCCAGGGTATTGAGGATGCGCGCCACCACGAAGTCCACCAGGTCGTCGAGGGTCTGCGGCTGGTGGTAGAAGCCCGGCGAAGCCGGCAGGATGGTCACGCCCAGGTTGGACAGCTTGAGCATGTTCTCCAGGTGGATGCTGGAGAACGGCGACTCGCGTGGCACCAGGATCAGCTGCCGTCGCTCCTTGAGGGCCACGTCGGCGGCGCGCTCGATGAGGTTGTTGCTGGCGCCGGTGGCGATGGCCGAGAGGGTGCCGGTGGAACAGGGGCAGACCACCATGGCCGCCGGGGCGCTGGAACCGGACGCCGGCGGCGCCATCCAGTCGCTCTGGCCGAATACCCGTACCTGGCCAGGGGCCGCGCCGGTGTATTCGGTGAGAAAGGCCTGCATGGCCTGGGGCTTGGGTGGCAGCACCACGTCGGTCTCGGTGGCCATCACCAGTTGCGCGGCCTTGGAGATGAGGAAGTGCACCTCGCGCTCCTCCTGCACCAGGCAGTCCAGCAGGCGCAGGCCGTACTGGGAGCCGGAGGCGCCGGTCAGCGCCAGGGTGATGCGTTCCGGGCCGGCCATCATGCCTGCTCCAGGGCCGCGGCCAGCTTGCCGTGCAGTCCGCCGAAACCGCCGTTGCTCATGATCACCACGTGGGTGGGTCCGTCCAGCTCGGCCTGGACCCGCGTGATGATGGCGTCCAGGGAATCGCAGACCACCGCCGGTACGGCGCAGGCCTCGGCCGTTCCGGCCAGGTCCCAGCCCAGATTCGGCGGGGCGTACCAGATGACGCTGTCGGCGCCGGTGACGCTGTCCGGCAGGCCGTCACGGTGGGCGCCCAGTTTCATGGAATTGGAGCGCGGCTCGATGACGGCGATGATCCGCTCGCCACCGACCCGGGCGCGCAGCCCCTGCAGGGTGGTGGCGATGGCGGTGGGATGGTGGGCGAAGTCGTCGTAGACGGTCACCCCACGCACCTCGGCGACCTTCTCCATGCGCCGCTTCACGCTACGGAATTCGCTCAGGGCGGCGACGCCCATGCTTGGCACCACCCCGACATGACGAGCCGCCGCCAGGGTGGCCAGGGCATTGGCCACGTTGTGCTGGCCGGTCAGTTCCCAGTTCACCGTGCCCTGCACCTCGCCGTCGAACAGCACCTCGAAGCGCGAGCCGTCCTCGGCCAGCAGGCGGGCCTGCCATTGGCCGCCAGCGCCGGTGGTCTGTACCGGGGTCCAGCAGCCCATCTCCAGCACCCGCACCAGGGCCGTTTCGGCAGTGGGGTGGATGATCAGGCCGCTGCTGGGAATCGTCCGCACCAGATGGTGGAACTGCCGCTCGATGGCCGCGAGATCCGGAAAGATGTCCGCGTGATCGTATTCCAGGTTGTTGAGGATGGTGGTCCGCGGCCGGTAGTGGACGAACTTGGATCTCTTGTCGAAGAAGGCGCTGTCGTATTCGTCGGCTTCCACCACGAAGAAGGGCGTGCCACCCAGGCGCGCCGAGATGCCGAAATTCTGCGGTACCCCGCCGATGAGAAAGCCCGGACTCATGCCGGCGTGCTCCAGCACCCAGGCCAGCATGCTGGTGGTGGTGGTCTTGCCGTGGGTCCCGGCGACCGCCAGCACCCAGCGACCCTGCAGGACGTGCTCGGCCAGCCACTGGGGACCGGAGACATAGGGCAGCCCCTGGTCCAGCACGTATTCCACCGCCGGATTGCCGCGCGACAGGGCGTTGCCGATCACCACCAGGTCCGGCGCCGGATCGAGCTGGGCCGGATCGTAACCCTGGGTCAGCTCGATGCCCTGGGCCTCCAGCTGGGTGCTCATGGGCGGATAGACGTTGGCATCGGAGCCGGTCACGCGATGGCCGGCTTCCTTGGCCAGCACCGCGAGCGACCCCATGAAGGTGCCGCAGATACCGAGGATGTGGATGTGCATGACAGGCGGGCTCCGCTGCAGAATTAACGGCGGCAAGGTTAGCACGGGGTGCCGCGCCGCCGGAGCGATGGCCGTCGCGGATAACCCGGCGCTGCGCCCGCCCCGGCCGGCAGGATTTCGACTAGAGTGCGCAAGGCATCCCTGGCTTTCCGGATGCCCGCATCGCCGTAGGTCCGTTCGCCCTGATAACAAGCACAAGAGGTCGACCATGCTGAAACACCTGCTGATCACCGCTGCAACCCTCTCCTTCGCCAGCCTGGCCCTGGCCGCCGCACCAACCAAGGTCGCCGACACCGCCCTGGGCAAGGTGCTCGTCGACGGCAAGGGCATGACGCTCTACACCTTCGCCAAGGACAGCGCGGGCAAGTCCGCCTGCAACGGTCCCTGCGCCTAGAACTGGCCACCGCTGACAGCCGCAGCAGGCGCCAAGGCCGCCGATGGCTACAGCCTGGTGACCCGCGACGACGGCAGCCAGCAATGGGCCTACCAGGGCAAGCCGCTCTACACCTGGGTCAAGGACAGCAAGCCGGGCGATACCAGTGGTGATGGGGTCAATCAGGTCTGGCACGTGGCCAAGCCCTGATGCCCGGGCGCTGCCTGCCCAACACGGGCAGCGCCTTATCTATCAAATAGTTTAATATTTCATAATCATTCATTTTTAATGATAAGCGAGCAGACTTAGCCTGAAGGCCTTCCCTTTCAGGAGCCCTGCCATGCCGCTTTTCGCCGCTGTCCCCGAGCAGGCACTCAGACCCTTCAGCCAGCTCGACCGCCCCCTGGAGGTCATCCGCCAGTTCACCCCCAACTGGTTCGCCGTGACCATGGGCACCGGCGTGCTGGCCCTTGCCCTGGCCGCCTGTCCCTGGCGGTTTCCTGGATTGCCCGTCCTCGCCGAGGGCCTCTGGCTGCTCGCTGTACTGCTGTTCTGTCTGTTCTCCGGGCTCTATGCCGCGCGCTGGTTGCTGTTCTTCGACGAGGCCCGCGAAATCTTCGCCCACGCCACTGTCTCGATGTTTATCGGCACCATCCCCATGGGCCTGGCCACGCTGATCAACGGCCTGTTGCTGTTCGGCCTGCCGCGCTGGGGCGCGGCGGTGGTGCCCCTGGCGCTCGGCCTCTGGTGGCTGGATGCGGCCATGGCGCTGGCTTGCGGAGTGCTGATCCCCTATCTGATGTTTACCCGCCAGGCGCATCGCATCGACCAGATGACCGCCGTCTGGCTGCTGCCGGTGGTGGCCGCGGAGGTGGCGGCGGCCAGTGGTGGCCTGCTGGTGCCGCATCTGGCGGTCAGCGAGCAATTCAGCGTGCTCGTCGCCAGCTATGTGCTCTGGGCCTATTCGGTCCCGGTCGCCCTCAGCCTGCTGGTGATCCTGCTGTTGCGCCTGGCACTGCACAAACTGCCGCCGGCCAGCATGGCCGCGTCGAGCTGGCTGGCGCTGGGCCCGATCGCCACCGGCGCCCTGGGGCTACTGGTGCTGGGCAGCGCTGCGCCCGCGGTGTTCGCCGCCCATGGCCTGGTCGGTATTGGCGAGATCGCCCGGGGCCTGGGCCTGCTGGGTGCGCTGCTGCTCTGGGGCCTGGGACTCTGGTGGCTGGCGCTGGCGGTGCTGGTGACCCAGCGCCAGGCCCGGGACGGCATGCCCTTCAACCTGGGCTGGTGGGGCTTCACCTTTCCCCTGGGCGTCTATGCCCTGACCACCCTGCGCCTGGGCGAAGCCCTGGCGGCGCCCTTCTTTACTGGCCTGGGCGCCGTGCTGGTGCTGCTGCTGGCGCTGCTGTGGACCCTGGTCGCCAGCCGCACCCTGGCCGGCGCCTACCGCGGCAGTCTGTTCGTCTCGCCCTGCATCGCCCACCTGTGCAAGCAGGTGCGCTAGAGCCTGCTCAAAGGCTCGCGAGCTAGAGTCAAACAAGGCCTAGGCGGCCCCGCGAAAATAGCTGAGGAAGCGGATCGGACTCGCGCTCGAGTTTACAAAGAGTAAATGAGCATTCCGACGGGGCTGGCCTTCCAGGCCATTTTCAACGCCGTTTGGCCGACGCGCAGCAGACTTTGAACAGGCTCTTAGTCCTGGGGGCGCTGCAGGCCGTGCTGGTGCAGCCAGCGATAGAGGGTGTTGCGACTCACCCCCAGGCGCTTGGCGGCGCGGGTCATCTGCCAGTGGCAGTCGTCCAGCACCGCACGCAGTTCCTCGCGGGCGCTGTCGACCGGCACCGCGCTGGACGGCAGCGGCAGCCGGGCGCCACGGCAGTCGACGGGTAGCTCGTCCAGGCCGATCTGGCCATCTTCGCTCAGGGCCACCAGGGTGCGCAGCACGGTACGCAACTGGCGGACATTGCCCGGCCAGGGGTGCGCCAGCAGGCAGGCACGCGCGGCCGGATCGAGGTCGATCGCCTCGCCGCGGGCCTCTTCGGCCAGCAGCTGATCGAGCAGTTCGCCACGGTCACTGCGCTCGCGCAGCGCCGGCAGGGTCACTACCAGGCCGCGCAGGCGATAGTAGAGGTCTTCGCGAAAGCTGCCGGCCGCCACCAGGGCCTCCAGGTCCCGGTGACTGGCGCTCACCAGGCGCAGGTCCAGGGCGCGCGGCGCCCCGCCGCCGAGCGGGACCACCTGGCGCTCTTCCAGCACTCTGAGCAGCCGGGTCTGCAGCGCCAGCGGCATGTCGCCGATCTCGTCGAGAAAGAGGATGCCGCCATCGGCCTGCTGCAACTTGCCGGCCATGCCTTCCTTGCGCGCTCCGGTGAAGCTGCCGCCGCGATAGCCGAACAGCTCGCTTTCGATCAGGGTTTCCGGGATGGCCGCGCAATTGAGGGCGACGAATGCCTGGCCGGCGCGACTGCTGGCGCGGTGCAGGGCGCTGGCGAAGGCTTCCTTGCCGGTGCCGGTCTCGCCGTGCAGCAGCACCGGCACGTCACGCTCCAGCACCTTGAGCGCCCGGGTGAAATCCCGTGCCAGGGCCGGATCGGCCAGGCAGATGCCGCTGGGCAGGGGCGCCTTGGGCACCGCCACCGGGATGACCGGTCGTACCTGAGGACCGCGTACCAGGCCGTGGAAGCCCTGGCCCTGGCGGCCACGCAACGCCCAACAGGCGCTGGGTTGCGGGCGGGCGCGCTCCAGCAGCTCGTCCTGCCGCAACTCGAACAGGCTTTCCATCCGCTGCCCCAGCACCGCACTGCGCGCCAGCCCCAGCAGCATCAGCGCGGTCTCGTTGGCGGCGTTGATCCGCCCCTCTTCATCAAAGGCCAGCAGGCCCTCGCTGAGCAGGCCGACATAGGCCGCCTGGGCATGGAAGCGCAGCAGATAGCCATTGGCGTAGCGGTCGAGGAAATAGCAGCTCTCGATCAGCTTGGCCGAGAGATTGACCAGCGCCATGGTATGGAACTGACCCTGGCGCGAGGCGTCCTGGCGGGCGCTGGAGACGTCCAGCACCGCCAGCAGCTCGCCGGCCGGATCGAAGACTGGACTGGCCGAGCAGGTCAGCTGGGTATGGCGACTGCGAAAGTGTTCGTCGCGGTGGATGGTCAGCGCCTGGCGCTCCACCACGCAGGTGCCGATGCCGTTGGTGCCCTCGCAGGCCTCGCTCCAGTCGGCGCCCAGCCACAGGCCGGCCTGCTGGAAGGTTGCGCGCTCGGCGTCGGCGGTGACGCAATCGAGGATCAGCCCGCGGGCATCGGTGAGCAGCACGGCATGGCCGGCGCCGCCCAGTTGCTGGTGCAGGGAATTCATCTGCCCACGAGCGATCTGCAGCACCCGCTGCTGGCGCTGGCGGTGCTCGTCGAAGCGGGCGCGCTCCAGCACCCAGGGTGCTACCGGCGCGGCCGGGTCCAGCTGGTGTTCGTCGAGACAGCGCCGCCAGGAGCGGGCGATGGCCGGATCGCTGGCCGGGCCGTCGAGGACGGCGCCGCGGGCGAGTTCGAGCACCTGGCTGGCATGACGATCGGACGGGGTAGCGGCCATTGTCGTTGTCCTCCGCGGGGCGTCTGCGCGGCCTCCAGCATAGGCCAAATCGGGCGGACTGGGCACTCTGTCACCCCCAGGTGACAAGCTGTCACGCCAAGGGGTGACAGCTCTGTCACAGTGGCAGCTGGCGGCTTTCCCCGGAAAAGACTGCAAGGCCGCAACCATGCGGGTTCGCCCGACTTGGCCCGCGCCTTGCTCAGGATCGGAGCGCCGCTCTTCCTACAAGAACAAACAGGAGACCCACCATGCGCTACGCAGCTCCCGGCACCCAAGACGCCCTGCTGACCCTGCAGGCCCGCTACGGCAACTACATCGGCGGCGAATTCGTCGCCCCGGTGAAAGGCCAGTACTTCACCAACACCTCCCCGGTGAACGGCTCGGTGATCGGTGAATTCCCCCGCTCCGACGCCGCCGACATCGAACGCGCCCTGGACGCCGCCCATGCCGCCGCCGATGCCTGGGGCCGCACCTCGGTGCAGGACCGCTCGCTGATCCTGCTCAAGATCGCCGACCGCATCGAACAGAATCTGGAAAAACTGGCCGTCGCCGAGACCTGGGACAACGGCAAGGCGGTGCGCGAGACGCTCAACGCCGACGTGCCCCTGGCCGCCGATCACTTCCGCTACTTCGCCGGCTGCATCCGCGCCCAGGAAGGCAGCGCCGCCGAGATCAACGACAACACCGCCAGCTACCATTTCCACGAGCCGCTGGGCGTGGTCGGCCAGATCATCCCCTGGAACTTCCCGCTGCTGATGGCCGCCTGGAAGCTGGCCCCGGCGCTGGCCGCCGGCAACTGCGTGGTGCTCAAGCCCGCCGAGCAGACCCCGCTGTCCATCACCCTGTTCGTCGAGATGGTCGGCGACCTGCTGCCGCCCGGCGTGCTCAACGTGGTGCAGGGCTATGGCAAGGAGGCCGGCGAGGCCCTGGCCACCAGCACCCGCATCGCCAAGATCGCCTTCACCGGCTCCACCCCGGTGGGTTCGCATATCCTCTCCTGCGCGGCCAAGAACATCATTCCCAGCACCGTGGAACTGGGCGGCAAGTCGCCCAACATCTACTTCGAAGACATCATGCAGGCCGAGCCGAGCTTCATCGAGAAGGCCGCCGAGGGTCTGGTACTGGGCTTCTTCAACCAGGGCGAGGTCTGTACCTGCCCGTCGCGCGCCCTGGTGCAGGAATCCATCTACGCCCCCTTCATGGAAGCGGTGATGAAGAAGATCGCCCAGATCAAGCGCGGCGATCCGCTGGACACCGAGACCATGGTCGGTGCCCAGGCTTCCCAGCAGCAATTCGAGAAGATCGTCTCCTACCTGGAGATCGCCCGCGAGGAAGGCGCCGAATTCCTCACCGGCGGCAACGTCGAGAAACTGCAGGGTGATCTGGCCAGCGGCTATTACATTCAGCCTACCCTGCTCAAGGGCCACAACAAGATGCGCGTCTTCCAGGAAGAGATCTTCGGCCCGGTGATCGGCGTCACCACCTTCAAGGACGAAGCCGAGGCCCTGGCCATCGCCAACGACACCGAGTTCGGCCTCGGCGCGGGCGTCTGGACCCGCGACATCAACCGCGCCTACCGCATGGGCCGCGGCATCAAGGCCGGCCGCGTCTGGACCAACTGCTACCACCTCTATCCCGCCCACGCCGCCTTCGGCGGCTACAAGAAATCCGGCGTCGGCCGTGAAACCCACAAGATGATGCTCGACCACTACCAGCAGACCAAGAATCTGCTGGTCAGCTACGACATCAATCCGCTGGGCTTCTTCTAGAGGCGACCTGTAGACCCCGGGGTGCGGCCGCCACTGGCGCTACCCCGGGGTCAAGGTCGCTCCGCGAAGACGACGCCTGGATCGCGCGCCTCAGCAGGACGTCGGGGCGCGCCTCCCACCTGACCTGGATCAACACCCCCGCCCCGTGGGTGGCCGACGCTAGACGCAGCGGCCGCCCGTGGTGGACAGGTGCGTCCCGGCGCAGGCCCCGTCTGGCTTCATCCACGCATCATGCCTCCATGAGGGACTCGTCATGCCTAAAACAATGAAAGCCGCTGTCGTCACCGCCTTTGGCAAACCCCTGGAATTCCGCGAAGTCGAGGTGCCCACCCCGGGTGCCGGCCAGGTACTGGTCAAGATCGCCGCCAGCGGCGTCTGCCACACCGATCTGCATGCCGCCCAGGGCGATTGGCCGGTCAAGCCCAATCCGCCCTTCATCCCCGGTCACGAAGGCGTCGGCCATGTGGTGGCGGTGGGCGCCGGGGTCACCCATGTCAAGGAAGGTGACCGGGTCGGGGTGCCCTGGCTGTATTCCACCTGCGGTCATTGCGAGCATTGCCTGGGCGGTTGGGAGACCCTCTGCGAATCCCAGCAGAACACCGGCTATTCGGTGAACGGCGGCTTCGCCGAATACACCCTGGCCGATGCCGGCTACGTCGGCCGCCTGCCGGACAACGTCGGCTTCGTCGAGATCGCGCCCATCCTCTGCGCCGGGGTCACCGTCTACAAGGGCCTGAAGATGACCGACACCCGCCCGGGCAACTGGGTGGTGATCTCCGGCATCGGCGGCCTCGGCCACATGGCGGTGCAGTACGCCCGGGCCATGGGCCTGAACGTGGCGGCGGTGGACGTGGACGACCGGAAGCTCGACCTCGCCCGCCGCCTGGGCGCCGAGGTCACCGTCAACGCCCGCGAGCAGGACCCGGCGGCCTACCTGAAGAAGGAGATCGGCGGCGCCCATGGCGCCCTGGTCACGGCGGTGTCGCCCAAGGCCTTCGAGCAGGCCATCGGCATGACCCGCCGCGGCGGCACCATCGCCCTCAACGGCCTGCCGCCGGGTGACTTCCCGCTGTCGATCTTCGACATGGTGCTCAACGGCACCACGGTGCGTGGCTCCATCGTCGGCACCCGCCTGGACCTGCAGGAGGCGCTGGACTTCGCCGGCGAAGGCAAGGTCAAGGCCACGGTGAGCGCCGAGCCGCTGGAGAACATCAACGACATCTTCGCCCGCATGCACGGCGGCGGTATCGAGGGTCGGGTGGTGATCGACATGGCGCTGGGCTGAGAACCAGCGCGCCACTCCCGCGTCGGCCCCGGCGCGGGAGTGAACCTTTCGCCCACCCTGACCTCTGAGCGGCTGGCGTTTTTTCCCGGCGCCGATCTCGACCAGGCCACAAACGCTGGCCCCGGCTGCCCTTATAATCGCCGCCGGACCCTCGCAACTACGGTAGGCACGCCCCATGGAATTCAACCCGATCGATCTGATCCTGCACCTCGACGTCTATCTCAGCGGGTTGGTAGCCCAGTACGGCACCTGGATCTACGTCATTCTCTTCGCCGTGATCTTCTGCGAGACGGGTCTGGTGGTCATGCCCTTCCTGCCCGGCGACTCCCTGCTGTTCATCGCCGGCGCCCTCTCCGCCCTTGGCGACATGGACCCCTATCTGCTCGCCGGCCTGCTGATGTTCGCCGCGGTGGCGGGCGACAGCACCAACTACCTGATCGGCCGCTTCGCCGGCGACAAGCTGTTCAGCAACCCCCATTCCAAGATCTTTCGCCGCGACTACCTGCTGCGCACCCAGGCCTTCTACGAGCACCACGGCGGCAAGACCATCACCCTGGCGCGCTTCCTGCCCATCATCCGCACCTTCGCCCCCTTCGTCGCCGGCGTGGGCCGCATGCACTATCCCTACTTCCTCGCCTACAGCGTGCTCGGCTCGCTGCTCTGGGTCGGCGGTCTGGTGAGCCTGGGCTACTTCTTCGGCAACGTGCCCTTCATCAAGCAGAATCTCACCCTGATGGTGCTGGCGATCATCGGTATCTCCCTGCTGCCGATGATCCTCGGCCTGATCAAGAGCCGGCGCGCCGCGGTCCAGAGCGGAGTCTGAGTCCTTGGGTTTCTGGCGCGCCTGGCGCGAACGGCGCCTGCTGGAGCGGGTCGCCATCGCCGACGAGCTCTGGGCGCGCCTGCGTCAGCGCCTGCCGATCCTCGATGGCCTGAGCGCCGCGGAGGACACCTGGTTGCGCGAGCACTGCGTGCTGTTTCTCGCCGAGAAGCGCCTGACCCTGCTCCAGGGCCTGGAACTGGACGACGGCGACCGCCTGCTGCTGGCCGCCCAGGCCCTGCTGCCGCTGCTGCACCTGCCGGAAGCGGCGCTCTATCCCAATGTCCGCGAGATCGTCGTCTACCCCGACGCCTTCGTCAGCCCGCAGCGCCATCGCGACGAAGGTGGCCTGGAACACGAGTGGGACGAGGAACGCGACGGCGAAGCCTGGGATCGCGGCCAGGTGGTGCTGGCCTGGCCCGGCATCCAGGCCAGTGGTGGCTGGGAGGCCTACAACCTGGTCATCCACGAATTCGCCCACCTCCTCGATCTGCTCGCCGGCGGTCTGTGCAACGGCCAGCCGCCGCTGCACGAAGGCATGCCCCAGGCGGCCTGGACCGGCGCCCTGCAAGGCGCCTATGACGACCTCAATCGCCAGCTCGACGCCGATCCGGATGCGCAGACTGTCCTCGACCCCTATGCGGCAGAAAGCCCCGAGGAATTCTTCGCTGTCGCCTGCGAGTATTTCTTCAGCGCGCCCGACCTGCTCGGCGAACACTATCCGGCCGTCTACGGACAGCTGCAGCAGTTGTTCCGCCAGGACCCGCGCAGCCGTCTCGCCGCGAGCCTGGCGAGCATGCAACAGCCGACACCCCCGGGGTCCGAGGCTCGAACCCCGATCTGAAAGCGCCTATACTCCCGGCCACTTTTCCCAACCGACCAGAGGGACCCGTTCATGAGCTACAGCAAGATTCCCGCCGGCAAAGACCTGCCGAACGACATCTACGTCGCCATCGAGATTCCGGCCAACCACGCGCCGATCAAGTACGAGATCGACAAGGACAGCGACGCCCTCTTCGTCGACCGTTTCATGGCCACCCCCATGTTCTACCCGGCCAACTACGGCTACATCCCCAACACCCTGGCCGACGATGGCGATCCCCTCGACGTGCTGGTCGTGACCCCCTACCCGGTCGCTCCCGGCGCCGTGATCCGCGCCCGTCCGGTCGGCGTGCTGCACATGACCGACGAAGCCGGCGGTGACGCCAAGCTGATCGCCGTCCCCCACGACAAGCTGAGCGTCCTGTACAAGGACGTGAAGGAATACACCGACCTGCCGGCCCTGCTGCTGGAGCAGATCAAGCACTTCTTCGAGAACTACAAGGATCTGGAGAAGGGCAAGTGGGTCAAGGTCGAAGGCTGGGGCGACGCCGACGCCGCCCGCGCCGAGATCACCAAGGCCGTGGCCGCCTACAAGGGCTGATCCACGCTCCTTTCGAAAAGCCCGGCTCGCCGGGCTTTTCTGTTTCCGGACGTCACACCGGGCACACCGGGCTTCCTATCCGGCGGCAAAGCGACTACCCTGCACCCCTCGTCGCCATCCGCGACCCTGCGCCGATCCGCCATCTGCCGATCGCCGCCGGAGGCCCCAGGCCTCTTTCTCATCTGCCCGGCAAGGGCAACCCGGGCGGGCCGGGCTCACCAAAAATCAGCTCAACCCGCCCTCTAAAGCCGGCCACAAGCCGGCTTTTTTGCGCCTGCCGTTCGAGTAGCGCATAACAGGCGCAGCGGAGCGACGACCGGTACGGATGCCAGCCGCCCAGGCAGAGCCTTTCGCCCATGTCGGCACCCTGCGTCGGGCCGCCAGGCAAACTCACGAGAAACTCAGGGCCGTTACTCAGGGTCGACCGGAGACGAGTCCGCCCCGAGTCGCCATCATGTCCCGCCGTCTGCGCCTGCCTCTTTACCTCCTCATCGGCCTGGTCGTCCTGCTGCTGTGCCTGCACCTGGCCGCGCCGCTGCTGATCCGCCACTACCTCAACGACAGGCTGGCGGACATGGGCGACTATCGTGGCCAGATCACCGACGTGGACCTGGCCTGGTGGCGCGGCGCCTATCGCATCGAGGGGCTGGAGATCGTCAAGGTCAACGGCAAGGTACCGGTGCCCTTTCTCAAGGCGCCCAGCATCGACATCGCGGTGAGCTGGCGTTCGCTGTGGCGGGACCATGCCATCGTCGGGCGCCTTGTCTTCGATCGACCCGAACTCAACTTCGTCGACGGCGGGACGCGCAAGGAACAGTCGCAGACCGGCGCAGGCACCGACTGGCAGGATCAGGTCGACAAGCTGATCTCCATCACCCTCGACGAGGTGCGAGTGGTCAATGGGCGGGTGACCTTTCGCAACTTCAACTCCAAGCCCCAGGTGAATCTGGCGGCCACCGACGTCAACGCCAGCCTCTACAACCTGACCAACGCCGCCGACGCCCAGGGCGAACGCATCGCCCACTTCGAAGGCAAGGCCGCCGTGCTCGGCAGCGCGCCGCTGGAAGCCAGCGCCCGTTTCGATCCCTTCAAGAACTTCATCGACTTCGACTTCCGTCTGCGGGTGACCGACATTGACCTGCCCAAGCTCAACGACTTCGCCCGTGCCTACGGCAAGTTCGATTTCCGCGCCGGCAGCGGCGACGTGGTGGTGGAAGCGAGGGCGGTGGATGGCCAGCTCAGCGGCTACGTCAAACCCCTGATGAAGAACGTCGACATCTTCGACTGGCAGCAGGACGTCGAGAATCGCAACAAGAACGCCCTGGAAAGCGCCTGGGAAGCCGTGGTCGGCACCGCCCAGACCCTGCTCAAGAATCAGCGCCGCGATCAGTTCGCCACCCGGGTCGACCTGTCCGGCAGCGTGAAGAACCAGGACATCAGCCCGTTGCAGGCCTTTTTCAATATCCTGCGCAATGCCTTCGTACGGGCCTTCAGCGCCCGCTATGACGCGGATTGAAGCTCTCGTAGGTTGGCGCTGAGCACAGCGAAGCCCAACGGCTTAATTTTGGCGTTTGGCCACCCGCACCCCAGCCCTCTCCCAGCGGGAGAGGGGGCGATTGGATTCCGTAGCGTGGAAAACCGCGCAGCGTTTTCCACTAGCTCGCACGGGTGCCAACGGTGGACAAGGCTGCGCCGTTATCCACCCTACCCGTACGCTCCCGTAGGTTGGCGCTGAGCGCAGCGAAGCCCAACACCTCCTCACCTGATAAACAATCGATACGCCGGATTCTCGGTCTCGTCCCAGTAGCGATAGCCGATGGCATCCAGCGTCGCCAGCAGCTCCGGCCGTTCGGCCTGGCTGGCTTCCAGCCCGGCGAACACCCGGCCGTCCGCCGCGCCGTGGT
>NZ_JAPDIQ010000022.1:0-7122 GCF_029872515.1 Pseudomonas flavocrustae
ACCCCGGATTCTCCAGCAGCACCGCCATCCCCTGCCCACCGCCGATGCACACCGCCGCTACCCCGTACCTGAGCCCCTCGGCGCGCAGCTGACGCGCCAGGGTGATGGCCAGGCGCAGGCCGGTGGCGGCCAGCGGATGCCCCAGGGCGATGGCGCCGCCGTGCATATTGAGCCGCGCCGGATCCAGCTCCAGGGCCTGCTGCACCGCCAGCAGCTGGGCGCCCTGGGCTTCGTTGATCTCCAGGCGGTCGATGGCCTCCAGCGCCAGGCCGGCGCGGTTGAGCAGGCCCTGGATGGCCGGTACCGGGCCGCTGCCCATGACGTCGGGCGGCACCCCCACCACGCAACTGCCCCGCACCCAGGCCAGCGCCCGTGCCGACGCGGCGTCCGCGCCCCGCGCCAGCAGCACGGCGGCGGCGCCGTCGGCCACCGCGCAGCTATTGCCGGCGGTCTGGACCCCGCCCGGATGCACCGGCGCGAGCCGTGCCAGGGCCTCCCGCGAGGTCTCCCGTGGATGGCTGTCATGCTCGACCACCGCGCAGCCCCGCGGCAGGCGCAACTCCCGCGGCGCCAGGCCCGCGGCCTCGTAGCGCGCCGCCGCCACCGGCACGATCTCTGCCGCGAACCAGCCCTGGCGCTGGGCCGCCAGGGCCCGCTCGAAACTGCGCAGCGCCCAGGCATCCACGGCCTCGCGGGCGATGCCGTGGCGCTGCGCCAGGCGCTCGGCGGTGGCGATCATGTCCAGTCCGGCCGCCGGGTCCTTGAGCGCCTCCCAGAGAAAGTCGTGGAATTCCACCGGCGCGCCGAGGCGAAAGCCGCTGCGGTGGGTATAGGCGGCGATGGGATTGCGGGTCATGGACTCGGCCGCCACGCACAGCACCTGGCTGGCCTGACCGCTATGCAACTGATCGCCGGCCTGGCGCAGCAGCTCCAGGCCGGTGCCGCAGACCCGTTGCACCTGCAGCGCCGGCACCGCCTCGGGCACCCCGGCATAGAGGCCGATATGGCGTGGCAGCAGATAGGCATCGAAGCTGGCCTGGGCCACCGAGCCGGCCAGCACGGAATCCACCGCCCCGGCCGCATGCCCGCGCGCCAGCAGCGCCCGCGCCACGGCGATGCCCAGGTCGGTGGGCGATACCTGCCCCAGGGCGCCATTCAGATCGGTCCAGGGCGTGCGCACGCCATCCAGCAGCAGGACGTCGTCGTAGAGCGCGCTCATGCCGTTACGCATGACCAGGCGCCTCGGCGCGGGCCGCCGCCGCAGGCGCCGCCGTCCGCCGCTGCAGCAGGGCCAGCACCGCGCCCGCGGCCACCAGCACCGCCGGGGTGGTGGCCACCACCAGGGTCGCCGCGCCACCGCCCAGGGCCAGGACCTGGCCCGCCAGCAGCGGTCCGGCCATGGCGCCCAGACGGCCGACCGCCACCGCCGCACCGGTCCCGGTCGCCCGTACCGCCGCCGGATAGAGCTGCGGCGCCAGGGCATAGAGCACCAGTTGGCCACCCACCACGAACAGCCCGGCGGCGAAACCGGCCAGGGCCACCAGTGGATAGGCTTTGGCCAGACCCAGCCCGGCCAGCCCCAGCAGGATGCCCAGGTAGATGGCCAGCACCGTCAGCCGTGGCCGCCAGCGATCCATGAGCAGGCCGAACAGCACCGAGCCGATGCCGCCGCCCAGGTTGAAGAGGATCTGCACCCCCACCGCCTGGCCGCGGCTGAAGCCCTGGCCCACCAGCAGCGACGGCAGCCAGTTGAGCAGCATGTACATCACCGTGAGGGTGAAGAAATAGCCCAGCCACAGCAGCAGAGTGGTCGACAGCGGGATGGCGCCCAGCCAGGCCCCGCGCGAGCCGTTCGCCTGAGGTCCGCCTCGATTGCGCAGAAAGCCGGCGGTCTCCGCCAGGTAGCGTCCGAGCAGCGGCGCCACCAGCAGCGGCGCCAGGCCGCCGACATAAAACACCGTCTGCCAGCGGCCGACGTCCAGCAGCCCCACCACCGCCGCCAGGGCGCCACCCAGGGGCACGCCGCAGTACATCAGGCTGACCGCCGTGGCGCGGGCGCGCTCGTCCACCGACTCGGCGGACAGCGCGATCAGATTGGGCAGGGCGCCGCCCAGGCCGATGCCGGTGAGCAGCCGCGCCAGCAGCAGGCTCTCCAGACTCCAGACATGGGCGGTGGCCACCGAGAAGACCCCGAAGATCAGCACGCAGGCGATCAGCACCTTCTTACGGCCGATGCGATCGGCGCACCAGCCGCCGATGAAGGCGCCGGGCAGCAGGCCGAGGATGCTGGCGCTGAACACCAGGCCCATCTGCCCCGGCTGGAAGCCGAAGGCCTTGGCCATGGCCGGGGCGGCGATGCCCATGGCCTGGAGGTCCATGCCCTCCAGCAGGGCGACGATGAAGCACAGCAGCAGGGTCAGGCGGGCCCCGGGCGGAACGGTCGAGAGCAGGCGCATGGTGGACTCCTCAGAAGCGGAAGGTGGTGGCGACCATCAGGAAGCTGGTGTCGTCGCCATCGGCCTGGCGCACGGCGGCGCCGGCCTGGAAGTAGCTGTATTCCAGATCCAGGGTCAGGTTGGCGGTGGGCATCCAGCGCAGGTTGTTGCGCCAGAGGGTGCCGGCCTTGCGCGCCGAGCTGGCCGCGGTGCCCGGCACCGTGGTCATGCCCGGCAGGTAGACGCCGTCTTCGGTGCTCTGCCGCCAGACGCCGAACAGCCCGCTTTCCAGCTGCAGGGTCGGCCGCGGCGCCAGGGTCAGCAGCGGGCCGACCAGATAGAGGTTGGCCAGGGTGGTGAGACCGGAGTCGCCATAGAAGCCGTTCTTCGGATAGAGCGGATCGAAGGTGCCGACGCGGTCGTCGCCCAGCCCGTGATCGCCGCTGGCGGCGTCCACCCGCAGGGCCAGCCGCGGCTTCCAGGCGCCGCCCAGGCGATAGCCGGTTTCGCTGCTCAGGCCCCAGGCGCGGATCTGGGCGCCGGCCAGATGCCCGCCCTGCCCGGCCAGGTCCCAGCTCCAGTCCCAGGGACCGGCGTTGCCGAACAGGCGGAAGCCGGCGGTGTAGCGTTTTTCCGCGCCGGTCAGGCCGTCCAGGGTGCGCTGGTCGGTCTCCAGGCCAAAGCCGTAGACATCCAGCTTGAGCGGCCCGGCCAGCGGCAGGGTGCCGTAGAGGCCATAGAACTTGACCGCGTTGTTGGAGCCATCGTCGAAGCTGTCTTCGCCGGTCACCACGGGCCTCAGGCCGAAGGCGTCCAGCCGGTAGCCGTCCGGGCGACTCCAGGCCAGGCGCAGGCCGTCGAAGTTGAGGCGGATGTTGCGGGCGTCGCGGTAGGTGACGAAGGCCTGGTTGCCATAGCCCAGCTCCTGGCGACCGATGCGGGTCATCAGCTTGCCGCCGGCCAGCGGCGTGTTGAGGTCGATGAAGGCCTGGTGCAGCTCGGTGCGGCTCTGGTCGTAGGGCCCGTAGAGCGCCTTGTTCCAGGCGCGGGTGTTTTCCAGCTGGACGAAGGCGCGCACGGCGTCGTCGAACAGGTGCAGGTCGGCGTGCAGCTGCAGGCGCTGCTGGATGTAGTGATCGGTGGCCACCCCGCGCCGGCCAAAGACCGGATTGCGGATGGTATCGAAGCGATAGCGCGCTTCGCCGCCGGTCTGCAGCCAGGCCGAGTCGCCGAGGCGCTGGTAACGCAGCTCGTCGAAGGGATCGGTGCGCTTTTGCGGATCGTCGAGAAAGCGATAGTCCTCGGCCCAGCGTGGCGGTCCGGGCGGCAGGGGACGCGCGGTCTCCAGGCTGTTGAGCGGCTTGGGCCGGGCGCTTTCCAGGGTGGTGGAAGGCGCGGCGAGCAGGCCCTGGCTGGCGAGCAAGGAGGCGAGCGTGGTAAAGGCGAGGCACGAGCGGGCCCGTGCGCGGGCCGGAAGCGAGCGCGAAAAAGACATGAGATGACCGTCCTGACTGGGGAAGCGGAAGGCGCCGCCGGGGCGCGCGGATCAGGGCCTAGCGGGCGCGGATCGGGTAGCGGTCAGGAGGGAGGGTGGTTGGATAGCGAGCTGACATGGCGGGTGTCCCTTTGTTGTTGTTGTCGTCACCAGAGGGCGGTTTGGCCCTGGCTCGATGATGGTCGATGGCAGAAATGGATCAAGCCATCCGGGCTGAATCTGGCCGATTACCGAACGTTATCTTTATTAACTTTATCCCTGCAGGACGACTGGTCAGCGAGGTCTCTCAACGTCTTCTGTATCGCGCTTTGTAACAATGCCCGCCCTTGAGGGGTCCATGAGGAGGCCCGTACGGGTTAAGGTTCCTTCTCTCACGATCGAAAAGGCGAACTCATGAGCTCCAAGACTCCCCTCCTGCTGGCTGGCGCCGCGCTCTTCACCCTGCTGGCCGGTTGCGGCTCGCACGAAACCCAGAGCAGCCCGGCGGCGGCCTCCTCGGCCCCGAGCGGCGCCGTCAGCAGCAGTGGCCGTTGCAACTCCGATGCGGTCCAGGATCTGGTCGGCAAGGCCCTCTCCCCGGCCCTGGCCGAGGAAGGCCGGCAGCGCGCCGGTGCCCAGGTCGTCCGGGTGGTCCGTCCACAGGACCCCATGACCATGGACTTCAATTCCCAGCGCCTGACCATCACCACCAGCGCCAGCCTGGTGGTGCAGACCGCCACCTGCGGCTGATCCCCGTCGCGCCCCACGACCTGCCGGCCACCGCCGCGCAGGTCGGTGCGCCCAGCTAGAGGCCGAAGCCCTGGCGCAGGGCCGCCACGCTGTGGAAGTGAAAGGCCGGGCGCTGGCGCTCCAGCTCTTCCCGACTGCCGAAGCCATAGCCCAGCGCCACCGCCGCCACGCCGTTGGCCTGGGCGGCGATCAGGTCGTGCTCGCGGTCACCCAGCATCAGGCAGCTTTCCGGCGCCAGGCCTTCGGTTTCCAGCACGAAACGCAGCAGTTCGGTCTTGTCGGCGCGGGTGCCATCCAGCTCGCTGCCATGCAGCGCGGTGAAGAATTCCGCCAGGGCGAAGTGCCTGAGGATCTCCACGGCGAACACCCGCGGCTTGGCCGTCACCAGATAGAGCCGCCGTCCGGCCGCCTGCAACTCGGCCAGCAACTCGCGGATGCCCGCATAGACCTCGTTCTCATAGAGACCGGTGGCGCGAAAATATCCCCGATAGGCCTCCACCGCGCGCCAGGCCCGCGCCTCGTCGAAGCCGTAATGGGTCATGAAGCTCTGCAGCAGCGGCGGGCCAATGAAGACTTCCAGCCTGCGCAGATCGGGCTCCTCGATCCCCTCGGCGCGCAGCGCCACCTGGATCGCCCGGGTGATGCCCAGGCGCGAATCGGTGAGGGTGCCATCGAGATCGAACAGCAGATGAGGGTGATGCATGGGATGTCCTGGCAACGGAAAATCCTGACCAGTATGGCGAGCGGGGGCAGAGACCGGTAGGCTCGACCGCTCCATTGGAAATGAGTCTTGTTCGCCGATGCCGCCTTTGCCCCATTCCGTCCGTCACAGCGCCTGGCTGGCCCTGCCGCTGCTGCTCGCCCTCACCGCTCCCGGCCAGGCCCGCCCCATCGATCAGCCCATGGACGCCCAGGTGCTGCAGCAGCCGGGCCACGGCTATGCCTTCAGCGAACTCCAGCTGGATTCCGTCGATGGCGCCCGCCACTACCAGATATGGATCGCCCGACCCGCCACCCCGGCACCGGCCGCCGGCTATCCGGTGCTCTATCTGCTCGACGGCAACGCCGCCCTGGGCGGGCTGAACGCCGAGTTGCTCGATACCCTGGCCAAGCGGCCCCATCCGCCCGTGCTGGTCGCGGTGGGCTACACGGGCGGCAAGCGCATCGACGGCCCTGGCCGGGCCTACGACTACACGCCGTCCGCACCTACCAGCGAACGCTTTCGCGAGCTGGCCACCGGTGGCGCCGACGTCTTTCTCGCCTGGCTGCTGGAGCGCCTGGAACCGGCGGTGGCGCGGCAGTTGCCCCTGGATCATGGCCAGCGTGCGCTCTGGGGCCATTCCCTGGGCGGGCTGTTCGTCCTCCACGCCCTGCTCACCCGCCCCGACGCCTTCGCCCAGGGCTACGCCGTGAGTCCCTCGCTGTGGTGGAGTCCCACCGTGTTACCTCAGAGTGATGAGCAGCTCAAGGAGCGTTTCAAGGCCCATCCGGCCCGTCTGGTGCTGCTGCAGGGCGGCGCCGAACGCGAGCTGCCCGCGCACTTCCAGAGCGAGGTCCCCGCCGATGCCACCCGGCGCCTGGCCGGCCGCCTCGGCCAGCTCCCCGGCATCCGGGTGCGCTACGAGGTGCTCGAAGGCCTGGGCCACGGCCCCATGCTGCCGGCCTCGCTGCGGGCCGTGTTGAGCGAGTGGCGCTAGTCCGCCAGCCAGCGATACATCACCAGGCAATCCACCAGCCCCAGGCTGGCATGGCGATAGGCCCTGGGCAGGGTACCGACGATCTCGAAGCCGTGTTTCTGCCAGAGCCGCACCGCCACCTGGTTGCTGGCCACCAC
Organism: Pseudomonas flavocrustae; assembly: GCF_029872515.1. Classification (NCBI taxonomy): domain Bacteria; kingdom Pseudomonadati; phylum Pseudomonadota; class Gammaproteobacteria; order Pseudomonadales; family Pseudomonadaceae; genus Pseudomonas; species Pseudomonas flavocrustae. The sequence continues at coordinate 6,494 of NZ_JAPDIQ010000022.1, forward strand.
CGAGTTGAACTGCATGGCCTGGAAGCCCAGTTCGCGAGCCACCTGCACGGAGTGCTCGCAGAGAGCACCGGCCACGCCCTGGCCACGAGCGGCGGGAGCGACCATGTAGCCGCAATTGCAGACGTGATCGCCTGGGCCCATGGCATTGGCCTTGAGGTAGTAGCTGCCGAGAATCTGGCCATCGCGTTCGGCGACGAAGGTCGCCCGCGGCAGCTCCACCCAGAGGCGCCAGGCGTCGTCGCGGCTCATGTCCGGGTCGTAGGCATAGGTCTCCCGGGCCTGGGCGACCTGCTGGATCAGCGGCCAGACCTGATCGAAATCGGCGGCGGCGAGGGGGCGAATCTGCATGGGTGACTCCGGCGGACGAAGGAGTCGCCAGTGTCGCCTAGCCGGCCGCCGCTGCCAAATCATCGCCCTCTTCCAGCAGGCCCCGGGCGCCCTGGCAACAGGCCGTCAGCCACGACCCCGCCAGGCCCTTGTTTTCCAGCGCCACGCCGCCGATCAAGGTGGCGACCAACTTCACGCTGCGGTGAACCCACAGAGCCCTCAGTGACTACCCACCTCCCCCAACACACCGCAACCATCCCCTCTCCCCCCGGGAGAGGGGATGGTTGCGGTGTGTTGGGGGA
>NZ_JAPDIQ010000023.1:0-3130 GCF_029872515.1 Pseudomonas flavocrustae
CGGTCAGATTGTTTGGGTGTTATATGGTCAAGCCTCACGGGCAATTAGTATCGGTTAGCTCAACGCCTCACAGCGCTTACACACCCGACCTATCAACGTCGTAGTCTTCGACGGCCCTTCAGGAAGCTCAAGGCTCCAGTGAGATCTCATCTTGAGGCAAGTTTCCCGCTTAGATGCTTTCAGCGGTTATCTCTTCCGAACATAGCTACCCGGCAATGCCACTGGCGTGACAACCGGAACACCAGAGGTTCGTCCACTCCGGTCCTCTCGTACTAGGAGCAGCCCCTCTCAAATCTCAAACGTCCACGGCAGATAGGGACCGAACTGTCTCACGACGTTCTAAACCCAGCTCGCGTACCACTTTAAATGGCGAACAGCCATACCCTTGGGACCGGCTTCAGCCCCAGGATGTGATGAGCCGACATCGAGGTGCCAAACACCGCCGTCGATATGAACTCTTGGGCGGTATCAGCCTGTTATCCCCGGAGTACCTTTTATCCGTTGAGCGATGGCCCTTCCATACAGAACCACCGGATCACTAAGACCTACTTTCGTACCTGCTCGACGTGTCTGTCTCGCAGTCAAGCGCGCTTTTGCCTTTATACTCTACGACCGATTTCCGACCGGTCTGAGCGCACCTTCGTACTCCTCCGTTACTCTTTAGGAGGAGACCGCCCCAGTCAAACTGCCCACCATACACTGTCCTCGATCCGGATAACGGACCAGAGTTAGAACCTCAAGATTGCCAGGGTGGTATTTCAAGGATGGCTCCACGCAGACTGGCGTCCACGCTTCAAAGCCTCCCACCTATCCTACACAAGCAAGCTCAAAGTCCAGTGCAAAGCTACAGTAAAGGTTCACGGGGTCTTTCCGTCTAGCCGCGGATACACTGCATCTTCACAGCGATTTCAATTTCACTGAGTCTCGGGTGGAGACAGCGCCGCCATCGTTACGCCATTCGTGCAGGTCGGAACTTACCCGACAAGGAATTTCGCTACCTTAGGACCGTTATAGTTACGGCCGCCGTTTACCGGGGCTTCGATCAAGAGCTTCGCTTGCGCTAACCCCATCAATTAACCTTCCGGCACCGGGCAGGCGTCACACCCTATACGTCCACTTTCGTGTTTGCAGAGTGCTGTGTTTTTAATAAACAGTCGCAGCGGCCTGGTATCTTCGACCGGCATGAGCTTACGGGGTAAACCCTTCACCCTCACCGGCGCACCTTCTCCCGAAGTTACGGTGCCATTTTGCCTAGTTCCTTCACCCGAGTTCTCTCAAGCGCCTTGGTATTCTCTACCCGACCACCTGTGTCGGTTTGGGGTACGGTTCCTAGTTACCTGAAGCTTAGAGGCTTTTCCTGGAAGCATGGCATCAACCACTTCTCCTTCTAAAAGAAGGATCGTCATCAGCTCTCGGCCTTAACTGTCCGGATTTACCTAAACAGTCAGCCTACCACCTTAAACTTGGACAACCAACGCCAAGCTGGCCTAGCCTTCTCCGTCCCCCCATCGCAGTAACTAGAAGTACGGGAATATTAACCCGTTTCCCATCGACTACGCCTTTCAGCCTCGCCTTAGGGACCGACTCACCCTGCGTCGATTAACGTTGCGCAGGAACCCTTGGTCTTTCGGCGTGCGAGTTTTTCACTCGCATTGTCGTTACTCATGTCAGCATTCGCACTTCTGATACCTCCAGCAAGCTTCTCAACTCACCTTCACAGGCTTACAGAACGCTCCTCTACCGCATCACCAAAGGTGATACCCGTAGCTTCGGTGCCTGGTTTGAGCCCCGTTACATCTTCCGCGCAGGCCGACTCGACTAGTGAGCTATTACGCTTTCTTTAAAGGGTGGCTGCTTCTAAGCCAACCTCCTAGCTGTCTAAGCCTTCCCACATCGTTTACCACTTAACCAGGACTTTGGGACCTTAGCTGACGGTCTGGGTTGTTTCCCTTTTCACGACGGACGTTAGCACCCGCCGTGTGTCTCCCATGCTCGGCACTTCTGGGTATTCGGAGTTTGCATCGGTTTGGTAAGTCGGGATGACCCCCTAGCCGAAACAGTGCTCTACCCCCCAGAGTGATACATGAGGCGCTACCTAAATAGCTTTCGAGGAGAACCAGCTATCTCCGAGCTTGATTAGCCTTTCACTCCGATCCACAAGTCATCCCCTGCCTTTTCAACGGAAGTGGGTTCGGTCCTCCAGTCAGTGTTACCTAACCTTCAACCTGCTCATGGATAGATCGCCCGGTTTCGGGTCTATTCCCAGCGACTAAACGCCCTATTAAGACTCGCTTTCGCTACGCCTCCCCTATTCGGTTAAGCTCGCCACTGAAAATAAGTCGCTGACCCATTATACAAAAGGTACGCAGTCACCTAACAAAGTAGGCTCCCACTGCTTGTACGCATACGGTTTCAGGTTCTATTTCACTCCCCTCTCCGGGGTTCTTTTCGCCTTTCCCTCACGGTACTGGTTCACTATCGGTCAGTCAGGAGTATTTAGCCTTGGAGGATGGTCCCCCCATATTCAGACAGGGTTTCTCGTGCCCCGTCCTACTCGATTTCATTGATAAGAGCGTTTCGCGTACAGGGCTATCACCCACTATGGCCGCCTTTTCCAAAGCGTTCCGCTACTCTCAAATCAACTTAAGGGCTGGTCCCCGTTCGCTCGCCACTACTAAGGGAATCTCGGTTGATTTCTTTTCCTCAGGGTACTTAGATGTTTCAGTTCCCCTGGTTCGCCTCTTAACCCTATGGATTCAGGTTAAGATACCTAGCTTATGCTAGGTGGGTTTCCCCATTCAGAGATCTCCGGGTCGCAGGTCATTTGCCACCTCACCGAAGCTTATCGCAGGCTATCACGTCTTTCATCGCCTCTGACTGCCAAGGCATCCACCGTATGCGCTTCTTCACTTGACCATATAACCCCAAGCAATCTCGCTGGCGTCCAAGGACGCTACCGATCTGCAGGCGTTACATGAGTGAAGACGACATTTCGCCGAAAACTTGCGCTTGAGTTCGCAAGATTTTACCTTGACGACACTAACTGCCAGTGAAAACAGTTAATGCAGTCTACTTCTATCACTTTCCCAATTTTTTAAAGAACAGTTCTGATCAAAGACCAGAAGTCAGC
>NZ_JAPDIQ010000024.1:0-634 GCF_029872515.1 Pseudomonas flavocrustae
CGCCCAACAAAAAACCCGCCGAAGCGGGTTCTTTGTTGCGACCATCCCAACATCCTGTCAGGCGCCATCCTGGCCTGGTCTTCATCCGTGACCTCAGAGCTGCGCATCCTGCGCCGCTGATAGGTGTAGATTACGCAGCCCGCCGGGGCGGCAACATGGCCAGGTGACACCAGTCCTTGTAAGCCTTTTGCCATACCCTGCCCGGTGCGCCCGCCGACCCTGAATCACGCCCAACAAAAAACCCGCCGAAGCGGGTTCTTTGTTGCGACCATCCCAACATCCTGTCAGGCGCCATCCTGGCCTGGTCTTCATCCGTGACCTCAAGGCTGCGCATCCTGCGCCGCTGATAGGTGTAGATTACGCAGCCCGCCGGGATGGCAACATGGCCAGGTGACACCAGTGCGTGTAAGCCTTTTGCCATACCCTGCCCGGTCCGCCTGCCGGCCTCAAATTGCGCCCAACAAAAAACCCGCCGAAGCGGGTTCTTTGTTGCGACCATCCCAACATCCTGTCAGGCGCCATCCTGGCCTGGTCTTCATCCGTGACCTCAGAGCTGCGCATCCTGCGCCGCTGATAGGTGTAGATTACGCAGCCCGCCGAGATGGCAACATGGCCAGGTGACACCAGTGCGTGT
>NZ_JAPDIQ010000002.1:0-534390 GCF_029872515.1 Pseudomonas flavocrustae
GTTCAACGCCTGACCCCTCCCCTCGGGGCCGGAGCCCCGAGGGGAGGGGTCAGGCGTTGAACCAGCCCAGCTTGATGACGAACAGGATCGACAGCACGATCAGCGCCGAATTCAGCTCGCGGGTACGGCCGGAGAGCAGCTTGATGACCGTCCAGGTGATGAAGCCGAAGGCGATGCCGTTGGCGATGGAATAGGTCAGCGGCATGGCCAGGGCGGTGACCAGCACCGGGGCGGCGGTGGTCAGGTCGTCCCACTCGATCTCGGCCAGGCCCGAGGTCATCAGCACGGCGATGAAGAACAGCGCCGGGGCGGTGGCGAAGGCTGGCACGCTACCCGCGAGGGGAGCGAAGAACAGCGCCAGCAGGAACAGCACCGCGACCACCACGGCGGTGAGGCCGGTACGCCCGCCCGCGGAAACGCCGGCGGCGGATTCGATGTAGCTGGTGGTGGTGGAGGTGCCCAGCAGCGAGCCGAACATGGCGGCGGAGCTGTCGGCGATCAGGGCGCGGCCCATCTTCGGCAGATGGCCGTCCTTGCCCATCAGGCCGGCGCGCTTGGCCACGCCGATCAGGGTGCCGGAGTTGTCGAACAGGTCGACGAACAGGAAGGCGAAGATGACGCTGATCAGGCCGACGTCCAGGGCGCCCCGGATGTCCAGCTGCAGGAAGGTCGGTGCCAGCGACGGCGGCATGGAGACCAGGCCGCCGAAGGCGCTGACGCCCAGGGCGATGGCGATCACGGTGATCACCAGGATGCCGATCAGCACCGCGCCGGTGACCTTGCGCGCTTCGAGCACGACGATCAGGAAGAAGCCGAGGATGGCCAGCAGCGGACCCGGCTTGGACAGGTCGCCCAGGCCCACCAGGGTCGCCGGATTACCCACCACGATGCCGGCGGTCTGCAGGGCGATCAGCGCCAGGAACAGGCCGATGCCGGCGGCGATGCCCGAGCGCAGCGGGAGCGGGATGCTGTTGATGATCCATTCGCGGATGCGAAAGATCGACAGCAGGAAGAACATCAGCGCCGAGAGGAATACCGCGCCCAGGGCCACCTGCCAGGTATGGCCCAGGTGCAGGACCACGGTGTAGGTGAAGAAGGCGTTGAGGCCCATGCCCGGGGCGAGGGCGATGGGGTAGTTGGCGATGAGTCCCATGAGCGCCGAGCCGATGGCGGCGGCCAGGCAGGTGGCGACGAAGATCGCGCCCTTGTCCATGCCGGTGGCGCCGAGGATGCTCGGGTTGACGAACAGGATGTAGGCCATGGCCAGGAAGGTGGTGACCCCGGCCAGCAGTTCGGTGCGGACAGAGGTGTTGTGGGCCTTGAGTTGGAAGAGTCTTTCCAGCATGGGATGCCTCGTGCGCGCCGGTCTGATCGGAAAAAGGCGCGCATCATAACAGGTCGGTAAACACGGGTAAGACGCTAAGCCCTAACCCCCAATCGACATCGCCTGGAGCCCTGTCCGCCTGGTCAACTTCCAGAGGTATGGCCGCTGACCGAATCGCCTGCGTTGCGGGCCAGGCGGAAGGCATCCAGGGTGCTCAGGATGCCGAGCACGGCCACTATGCAAAAGGCTAGCCGAAAGTCCGCCAGTTGCGGGTCGAGGTGGCCGTGCCAGTCCATCGAGGCGCGTAGCAGCAGGGCGGCGATGGCCACGCCCAGGCCCATGGCCAGCTGGAAATTGGTGCTGAACAGGGTGGAGGCATGGCTCAGCCGCGACTTGGGGATGTCGGCGAAGGCCAGGGCATTGCTGGCGGTGAACTGCAGCGAGCGGAACACCCCGCTGAAGAACAGCAGGAGCAGGATCGCCGGCAAGGGCCAGTCCGGAGTGAGCAGGCCACAGGCCAGCAGGCTGAACGCGCTGAGCAGGCCGTTGACGGTCAGGATGGTGCGCAGGCCGAAGCGGCGCATGGTGGCGGTGGTGAAGGGCTTGGCCGCCAGGTTGCCGGCGAACAGTGCCAGGAGCAGCAGGCCGGCCTGGAAGGCGTCCAGGCCAAAGGCCAGCTGGAACAGCAGGGGCAGCAGGAAGGGCGCCGTGGCGATGGTGACGCGGAACAGGCCGCCACCGAGAATGGCCGCGCGGTAGGTGGGGATGCGCAGTGTGCCAAAATCGATCAGCGGGCGTTCGATCCGGGTCATATGGCGCACCGCCTTGGTGCCGAGGATCAGCCCTATGCCCATCCAGGCCAGGTTGGCGCCCAAGCTGCCATGGTTCTGGCCGAGGCGCTCCACGCCCCACATGAAGGCCACGCAGGCGCCGCCCAGCAGCAGGAAGCCGCGCCAGTCCAGCGGATGGCGCTGGGTCGGCAGGTCGGCGGGCACCAGGCGCCAGGCCAGCAGCAGGGCGATCAAGCCCAGCGGCAGGTTGAGGTAGAAGATCCAGCGCCAGTCGGCATAGGTGGTGATCAGGCCGCCCAGGGGCGGGCCGAGCACAGGGGCCACCAGGCCCGGCCAGGTGATGAGGGCGATGGCGCGCACCAACTCGTGCTTTTCGGTGACCTGCAGCACCACCAGGCGCCCCACGGGCACCATCAGGGCGCCGCCGAGCCCCTGGAGGATGCGCGCGGCGATGAAGTGTTCGAGGGACAGGGCCATGCCACAGAGCAGCGAGGCCAGGGTGAAGACGCCGATGGCCAGGGTGAAGACCGGGCGGGGACCGAAGCGCTCGGCGATCCAGCCACTCACCGGAATGCCCACGGCGATCGCCAGCAGATAGGCGCTGATGCCCAGGTTGAGGTCCACCGGATCGCGGCCGAAGGACAGGGCCATCTGCGGCAGCGCCGTGGCGATCACCGTGGCGTCCAGGTTTTCCATGAAAAAGGTGAAGCTCACCAGGCCGGCGAGAAGCTTCCAGCGTTCCAAGGGCTGCACCTCTGGGCAGGGGGGTGGGCTACTCTGCCTGAGGTGTCGCAAGGCGCGCCAGCCCTGGCTTGCCGATAAAAAGTCAAAGGATTCACCACCCTGTTCGGACGGGCTGCTAAAGTCGAGAAGAAACAGGTTCGATAATTGTCATCGCCACGAGGAAACCGTTGCATGAAGGACGTGACCGACAGCCACATCGTGGCCATGGCGGAAGCCCGGCGCCTGCTTGAACGGGGTAGCCAGGCCAAGCGTCAGCACCAGCGCTATTTCCTCAACTTCCTCACCTTGCGCCAGGAAGCCTCGCGACTCAGTCAGCAGTCCTATCGGCTGAGCTGCGCGCTGGACGCCTTTTCCACCGAGCGCTCGCGCCAGTTGCCGCGGGTGCTGACCCTGGTAAAGGCCGACCGGGACGAACGGTTGTAAGGCCAGCAGCGCAACCGTAGGTATTCGTGGAGCTTTTTCTCCGGCCCCGGGGTCAAAACCTCGAACGCAGAGGAGAAACACCCCATGACCAAGCAATCACTGCTCTCCCTGGCGCTGGGCGCCGTCGTCCTGACCGGGGCCCTGCATGTCCAGGCCGCGCCCGAATCCATGACCCCGACCAAGCCGGCCGCCGACAAGGCCGCTTCGGAGCCCACCAGCTCGCAGTACCAGAACAAGGTCAACAAGAAGGACGCCAGTCAGAGCGATGAGGCGGTCACCCACGACCCTGATCATCCTACCTTTGAACTCGAAGAGGGTGGCCGGGCGCCGCGCAAGTACATCCGTGACGAGTACGTGATCAAGGATTTCAAGAAGCATGGTCTGGAGCAGCCGGGCGAAGACAGCCAATGGGTCAAGATCGGCTCCGACTATGTGCTGATCAAGCGCAGCAATGCGGTGATCGACAAGATCGTCAAAGCCAAACAGTGATCCACCATGACCGGGGCCGGCCCTCGGCCCCGGTGGCATTCGGGGTGTCCAGTCGCCAGGCTGAAGCACCCCTTCTGGAGTTTTTGCATGACCAGTGAAATCCGTGTCGTCGCCATCCTGCAGGCCAAACCCGGTCAGGCCGAGGCTGTCGAAAACGCCATGCGTGCCATCGTCGCGCCGTCCCGCGCCGAAGCCGCCTGTCACTTCTATACCCCGCACCGCGATCCGAGCCATGCAGGTCGCTATGTCTTCGTCGAACGCTGGGCCAGTCGCGAAGCCCTGGCCGAGCACGAGCAAACCCCTCACTTCAAGCAGTTGCTGAGCGATCTGGACGGTCTGCTCGTCGACACGCCGCAGGTCATGATCCTCGAGGAATTGCCGCTGGCCTGAGCCGCCGACATGCCGTTGTCACCTGCCTGAGCCACCCTGGCCTCTTTTCCTGGAGGCCTGGATGAGTACCTCTCGACGTCAAGCGCTGGGCCTGCTCGGCCTGGGTCTGAGCGCACCCTGGTTCGCCGGTTGCAGCGCTCGCACGCCACAGCCGGATCCCTTCACCCTGGGCGTCGCCAGTGGTGATCCTGCTACCGACGGCTTCGTCATCTGGACCCGCCTGGCGCCCGATCCGCTGGCCGAGGACGGCCTGGGCGGTCTGCATGGTCCGGTCAAGGCTGGGTGGGAAGTGGCCCTGGATCCGGGGCTGCGCCAGGTGGTGCAGCGCGGAGTGATCCAGGCACAGCCACAGTCTGCTTTCTGCCTGTCCATCCCCCTGACCGGTCTGCTGCCGGGACGGCCCTACTGGTACCGTTTCACCGCGCTGGGCCACCAGAGTCGTATCGGGCGCGCCACTACGCTACCGCCGTCAGCCAGCGCTCCGCAGCGCCTGAAGCTGGTGGCCGCTTCCTGCTCCCACTATGAGAAGGGCTTCTTCAGCGCCTATCGGCACATGGCGGACGAACAGGCGGATCTGGCGCTGTTCCTCGGGGACTATATCTACGAGGCCAACGTGCCCCTGCTGCTGCCGGCCGTGCGTCGGCATGGCCTGCCGGAAGCCCGGGACCTGGCCAGTTACCGCCGGCGCCATGCGCTGTACCGCACCGATCCCGATCTGCAGTACCTGCACGCCAATGTCACCAGTCTCATGACCTGGGACGACCACGAGGTGCAGAACGACTATTCCGGTCCCTGGGCGGCGGACCCCAGGGTCAGTCTGGCTGCCTTCGCCGCGCGGCGGCAGGCTGCCTACCAGGCTTTTCGCGAACATGCGCCGCTGCGCGGGTGGCGGACCCAGGGCAGCGCGCTGCGCCTCTATGACCGGTGGCGCTTCGGTGACCTGGCGGAGATCCATCTGCTCGATGGTCGGCAATACCGCAGCGAACCGGCCTGCACGACGCCCAGGACCCGCGGTGGCCAGCTGGTCGCCCCGGATTGCCCGGGTCTGCGCGACGCCGCGCGCAGCATGCTCGGGCAGGCGCAGGAGCGCTGGCTGCTGGATGGCTTTCGCCACAATGCCACCCGCTGGAATCTGATCGCCCAGGATCTCCTGCTGGCACCCCTGCGGCAGCGCCTGCCGGAGGGCGATCCGGCGCGCTGGACCGATGGCTGGGACGGCTACCCGGCGACTCGCGAGCGGCTGCTCGCGGCCATGGCTGACAGCCGCCTGGCTAATCCGGTAACCCTGGGCGGGGACATCCATTCCTTCTGGGTGACGGACCTGCACCGCGAGCCGGAAGACGAGCGGAGTCCTGTAGTGGCGAGCGAATTCGTCGGCACCTCCATCACCTCGGACGGACCGGACTACCGCCGTTTCCAGGCGCTGTTGCCGGAGAATCCCCAGGTGCGCTTCTTCGACAGCCGGGAGCGTGGCTATCTGGCCCTGGAGCTGACGCGGGAACGGTTGCAGGTGGACCTGCGCACCATCAGTGATCGAACGCGCCCGGATGCCGGACGCGGCACCCGGGCAAGCTTTGTGGTGGAGGCGGGGCGGCCAGGGGCCGTCCCTGCCTGAGAGCCTGCTCCAAAGCTGCTGCGCGTCGGCCAATCTGCGTTGAAAATGGCTTCGGAATGCTCATTTACCCTACATAAACTCCGCTTCCTCAGCTATTTTCGCGGGGCCGCCTAGGCCTTGCTTGGCTCTAGCTCGCTAGCCTTGGAACAGGCTCTGCGGGGCTCAGACGAACAGCGACAGCAGCATGATGAAGGCCAGGGCCACCACCGAGAGGATGGTTTCCATCATCGACCAGGTCTTGAAGGTTTCGGCCACGGTCATGTTGAAGTACTGCTTCACCAGCCAGAAGCCGGCGTCGTTGACGTGGGAGAGGATCACCGAACCGGCACCGGCGGCCAGTACCAGCAATTCCTTGTTCACACCGGGGATCAGCGCCACCACGGGGGCGACGATGCCGGCGCCGGTGATGGTCGCCACGGTGGCGGAACCGGTGGCCACGCGGATCACCGCCGCCACCAGCCAGGTCAGCAGGATCGGCGAGATCTGCGTCTGCACCGCCAGGTTGCCGATCACCTCACCCACGCCGCTGGCCACCAGCATCTGCTTGAAACCACCGCCGGCGCCGACGATCAGCACGATGGCCGCCACTGGCGCCAGGCTCTGGTCGAGCAGCTTGACGATCTTCTCGCGAGAGAAGCCGCAGGCGGTGCCGAAGCTGTAGAAGCTCAGCAGCAGGGCGGCGAGCAGGGCGGTGATGGGGTGGCCGATGAAGTCCATCCAGATGCGGAAGTGGTTGTCGGCGGCGAAGAAGATGTCGGCGAAGGCCTTGAGCAGCATCAGGATCACCGGCAGCAGCACGGTGAAGACGGTGATGCCGAAGCCCGGCAGATTGCGGTTGTCGGTCTCCTGGGCGATCTGGGCGACCAGTTCGGGGTTGGCCGAACCGGGGATACGCTTGGAGATCCAGGCACCGAAGAGGGGACCGGCGATCATGGCGGTGGGCAGGCCGACCAGCAGGCCATAGAAGATGGTCTTGCCGATGTCGGCACCGAACACCCCGACCGCCAGCAGCGGACCCGGGTGCGGCGGCACCAGGCCATGCACGGCGGACAGGCCGGCCAGCAGCGGGATGCCCAGCTTGACCAGCGACAGCCCGGTACGGCGGGCGACGATGAACACCAGGGGTGCCAGCAGCACGAAGCCGATCTCGAAGAACAGCGGGATGCCCACCAGGAAGGCGGCGAACATCATCGCCCAGTGCACGCGCTTGATGCCGAAGGCGCGGATCAGCGTCTGGGCGATCTGGTCGGCGCCGCCGGAATCGGCCATCAGCTTGCCGAGCATGGTGCCCAGGCCGAGCAGGATGCCGACGAAGCCGAGTACGCCGCCGAAGCCGTCCTGGAAGGATTTCATGACCTTTTCCACCGGCATGCCGGAGGTCAGGCCGAGAAAGCCCGAGGCGATGGTCAGGGCGATGAAGGGATGGACCTTGAACTTGGTGATCAGCAGCACCAGGCCGATGATGGTGACCAGGGCGTCGAGCAGAAGGAAGCTGTTGTGGTCCATGCCGAACATGGCGCCTCTCCTATTGTTGTTGTGGGCGTTGCGGGTGATTGGATTGGAATGGGTAGCGCTGTCTCGTTAGGCCGGCTGGGCCAGGCGCGCCGAGGTGGTCCACCAGGCCGACACCTGGGTGCCGATGGCGGGCAGGCTGTCGCGTGCATCCACTACCAGCGTAGCCGGTTCACCGTGGGGTGCTTCGAGGGCGGCGAACTGGCTGTCGATCAGGCTGGCGGGCATGAAGTGCCCCGGACGATTGGCGACGCGCTGGGCGGCGGTCTCGCGGGTCAGTTCGAGAAAGACGAAGCCGAGACCGGGCACGGCCTGGCGCAACTGGTCACGGTAGCGGCGCTTGAGCGCGGAGCAGGTGAGTACCGGGCGTTCGCCCGCGGCCACGGCGGCGGCCAGTTCCTCACCGAGGCGGGTCAGCCAGCCAGCGCGATCTTCATCGTCGAGGGGAATGCCGGCGCTCATCTTGGCGATGTTGGCGGCGGGGTGGAAGGCATCGCCTTCGATCAGGCGGCCACCGTCCTGCTCGGCAATGGCCGCGCCGACGCTGCTCTTGCCGCAGCCTGCGACGCCCATGACCACCAGCGCGGGAATGGGAGTGTCCATCGTCACCTCCGGTCTGGAGACAGCGCTACCTCGAAAAAGGAAAAAGGTAGCGGCTTCCAGTTCTTGTCGATCTTGTTAGGCCGAATGCCGACGTGTCCTGGAAGGGCACGCCAGGCTTGTAGTGTCTGGTGAGACAGCGCTACCTTAGGCGCGTTCTCCGTCTCTGACAAGCCTGAAACCATAACAATGAATCGAACGGGTTCTCGTAGTTCCGGTCGGCCCACCCTTACCGAGGTGGCGCTGCAGGCCGGTGTTTCCCCCATCACGGCCTCGCGTGCCCTGCGCGGTGTCGCCAGCGTGGCGCCCGAGCTGGTCACCCGCGTGCAAGAAGCTGCCGCGCGCCTTGGCTATGTCACCAATCCGGCCGCCCGCGCCCTGGCCTCCGCCCAGGGGCATTCGGTGGTGGTGCTGGTCCCCTCGCTGTCCAACCATCTGTTCATCGAGCCGCTGGAGGCCATCCACGAGGTGCTGCGTCCCCGTGGCCTGGAAGTGCTGATCGGCAACTACCACTACGATCCCGTGGAAGAGGAGAAGCTGATCCGCAACTACCTGGCCTATCAGCCCCGGGGACTGCTGCTGACCGGCTTCGACCGTACCGACGCCGCACGCCAGCTGCTGGCTGCTAGCGGGGTGCCGCGAGTGCACATGATGGAGCTGGATCCGGCGGGGTCGGTGCCCAGCGTCGGATTTTCCCAGCACGCCGCCGGCGCCGCGGCGGCGCGGCATCTGCTGGCGGCGGGGCGCAAATGCCTGGGTTATGTCGCGGCCCAGCTCGACCCGCGGGCGCTGGCCCGGGGCGAGGGCTTTCGCGAGGTGCTGCGCGCGGCGGGCTGCTATGACCCGAGTCTGGATGTGCTGGATCCACAGCCGTCATCCGTGGGCCTGGGCGCCCGCCAGTTCCGCAAACTGCTGGCCCGCCGGCCTGAGGTCGACGGCCTGTTCTTCTGCAACGATGACCTGGCCCAGGGCGCGCTGTTCGAAGCCCAGCGGCTGGGCATTGCCATACCTCAACGGATCTCGGTGCTGGGCTTCAACGACCTGCCCGGCTCGGCGCATACCGTGCCCCGGCTGACCTCCATCCAGACCCCCCGCGCCGCGGTAGGGCGCCAGGCCGCGACCCTGTTGCTGGGGCTGCTCGACGGCCGCAGCCAACCGACCTGCGTGGATCTGGGATTCGAGCTGGTGAGTCGCGAGAGTGTGTAGGGCTAGTCGCTCGCGTCGGATCATCGCGGCCATGGGCCGCTCCTACAGGTACCGATCTCTTCTGTAGGAGCGGCCCATGGCCTCGATAGGACAGTTACTCGCAGTAGGTGTCGATGTCTCTATTGGGAGCAGCTTTCTTATCGCCTGAGCCATCGAAAACGAGCATCCGCTCCAAGCGCCTGCTCTCCCTCCTGGGAAGGGCGGGTGTGAGGCAAGCCCTCGTGGCGGGCTACTCGTGGAAAAGGCTACGCCGTTTTCCACGCTACGGCGCTGCGTGGATCTGGGATTCGAGTTGGTGAGCCGCGAGAGCGTGTAGGGACCCTCGTCGAAGCTTCAGGCCGGCGATGGGGTCTGTTGGGCTTCGCTGCGCTCAGCCCAAGCTACAAAGTCCTGCGCGGTGGCCGCCGACCGCTCCGCTAACCCCCTCTCCCCCTGGGAGAGGGCTGGGGTGAGGGTGCTGGTCCATCGCACTCATGGCCGCGATCGCGCGGCAGCCAACCCTACCGCAACGCCTTGGCCAGAATCCGCGACTGCCCCTGGAAATCCTGGCGGGCATAGAAGGCCTGGGCGTCCTCGTTGAACTCCATCACCTCCAGGCGCAATTCGTCGACATCGTTGTTCCGAGCCCAGGCTTCCACGGCTTCCAGTAGCCGTGCGCCCACGCCCAGCCGTCTGTGGCTGGCAGACACCACCAGGGTGCCGATCCGACAGAGGATCAGCGGTTGCAGAAAGGAAATCGAGCGGGTGTCGGACAGTCGAGCGGTAACGAAGCCAACCAGTTCGTCGCTGGCGTCAGCGACGAACAGCACCCCGTCTTCCGGCTCCAGCTGGGCGGCCCAGTAGTCCTGGTCGCGCCAGCCGCCGGAGGGCTTGGCAAAGGTCGCCGGGGCCTGCCGGTGATGCTGCTCGGCGAGTTGTTCGGCCAGCCGGCAGATGGCGGCGAGGTCGGTGACGAAGGCGGGGCGGATACGCAAGAGCGGTGCTCGCAAGAGGATTCAGCCGTTCACCTTACGCCGCATGGTGCGGCTCAGGAAGTCTCGACATCCAGCTGCCGGTACCAGTCGGCATAGGGGGTGTTCCGGGCCATCCGCCGGTTGTAGTCGGGGGCGCCATCGGTCCACCAGACCGGTCCGCGCTCGCCCAGGGCGTGCTTGGCGGCGTCCACCGCGGCGCGTGCGCTGCGCAGGGCGGCCTCGTCACCCTGGCGCTTGGCTGCGTCCACCTGGCGGCGCGCATCCATCAGCTCATGGGTCAGGGCGTCGCGGCGATCGGCGGGCAGGCTGGGATCAGTGCAGCGCCAGAGCCGGCCCCTGACCACGAAGTAGCGTCCGTCCGGGGTGGTGGGATAACGCATGGCAGGGGCCCCTTGGTCAGTCGTCGATGTCAAGCAGGGCGCGGCAATCCGGGTAGTTCGAGCAGGCCCAGAATTCCCGCCCCTGGTGGCGACCGCTGCGCGCGCGACGGCGGACCATGGGCGCCTGGCACTCCGGGCATTCCGGCGCCAGCGCCTGGCTGGGGGGCGCTACCCGGGTGCGCGGACGGCGCCCGCCGAACACGGCATCGCGTACGGCGGTGGCGGAATAGCGCGCCGCCGCGGGAATCTCCACCAGGCGCAACTGGGCGGCCTCGCACACCGACCTCACGAAGCGATCGCGCTGTTGGCGATGGCGCTGCAGGTGCGACCTGTCGTTGAGTTCGACCACGGCGTGCACGGCGAGGTCGTCACGCCGGCAGATGGCGAAGTCGAAGTGCTTGCAGTTGATACGGTTCTGCGCGATCAGATAGCGGCGGCGGTCGCGCAGCGGCAGGGTCTGGACCACATCGGCGATGCGCACCTTGCCGAATACCCGATAGTCGTCGCCCACGGCTTCGTCGAGCACGGCGAGAAAGGCCTGTTCGGCGGGGGTGAAGAGGGCTTCGACCTGGCGATAGGGAAAGGCGGCCTGGCGCCGGCGCTGCCACCACCACAGCGCCCCCAGAAGCAGCAGTCCGGCCGGGACCAGCAGGGGCAGGTAACGCTCGTACATCTCGAACTCCAACAGCGGGGCGCCATGATAGTGAGTTCCGGCGCAGGACAGCAGCGGTGGCGACGAAGCGTCAGTCGCGCCGCGGTAGTTGCCGTTGCAGATCGTCCAGCCGCAGCAGGGTCACCGACTTCAGACAACTCAGATACTGCAGCTGCTGCATGGCGCCCTGGAAACCCCGCGTCGCGGTAGCGCAGCGGGGGGCGCGATCGTCCTGCCAGAGTCGTTGCAGGCGTTCGAAAGCAGGTCGTTGTTCAGTGGAGAGACCCGCCATCCGTCGACCGTAGACGTCGGCCAGCCGGGCTTCGGCCACGGCCAGGTCCTGGCTGGCGCAGGCCGCCAGCTGCGCCTCGCTACCCTGGCGATCGCAGGTGGCCGGGGCCTGTTCGGCGGCCAGGGCAGCGGTCGAGAGCAGCAGGGCGAGCAGGGCGGACAGGCGACAGGTGATCATGCAGGCTGACTATTGCAAGGGCAGGCCGCCTAGACTGCAGTAAAAGCGCGGCGCTCACCAGGCGCCGCCGGTCTCCTGCGGCTCGCCCTGGGTCTCGCGGAATTGGCGGATCTGCACCAGCAGCCAGTCGATCCAGCGCTGTACCGGCGCGTCCACCGCGCCCTTGGGCAACACCAGGAAGTAGGCCTGGGCCGACAGCTGGTCGAACCGATCCGGCAGCGGGCGGACCAGGGCTCCGCTGGCCAGCAGGCGCTGGGCCAGCACGCCGCCGCCGAGCGCCACGCCCTTGCCGGCGGCCGCCTGTTGCAGGGCCATGCCGCTCAGTGAATAGCGCGGACCGCGCAGGCTGTCGCCCAGGGGCACCTGCTGGCTGGCGAACCAGTCCTGCCAGGCATTGGACCGGCTGCTGGGGCGACCCGAACGCCAGCCACCGGGCCATTCGGCATGCAGCAGCGGATAGTCCAGCAAGGCGGCGGGCCCTGCCAGCGGCGCCGGGATCAGCGCCGGGCTGCACACCGGAAAGATCCATTCGCGCAGCAGCAGGCGCGTCTCGCCGTCCTGCCAGTCGCCGCGGCCATAGCGGATCGCCGCCTGGGCACCGCCCTCGGTGCCCAGGGGCACGATGGCGGACGAAGCGTCGAGAAAGACCTCGATATCCGGATGCTGGCGCTGGAAGTCTTCCAGCCGCGGCAACAGCCATTCCTGGCCGAAGGTGGGGGGCGCGCTGACGGTCAGGACACTGCTCTTGATCCGGGCCCGGGCGACCGCGCGGGTCAGGCCATCGAGGTGCGGCGCGATCTCCCCGGCCAAGGCGCGACCCTGGGCGGTGAGCCGTACGCCCTGGGGCAGGCGCTCGAACAACGGCTGTCCCAGTTCGGCTTCGAGCAGGCGGATCTGCCGGCTGATGGCGCCGGCCGTGACATGCAACTCGTCCGCGGCCTTGGCGAAGTGCTGGTGTCGCGCAGCGGCGGCGAAGGCGCGCAGGGCGTTGAGGGGGAGGGCGGTGGTCACGCTGAGCCTTAGTTTTCCTGAGCCTGACGCCCATTAAACATCGTTTGTCCGACCTGTTCAGCCACGGTCATCCTGCAGGCTCACTTTTTTCCTGGAACGACGCTCATGCGCAAGGAGCTCGACCTCCCCGCCGTGCTGGTCATGCTGGTGCTCTGCCTGGTCTGGGGCCTGCAGCAGACGGCGATCAAGGCCATCGCCGAGCAGGTGGACCCCTTGCTGCAGATCGGCTGGCGTTCGCTGCTGGCGGCCGGGCTGCTCTATGGCCTGGCGCGCTGGCGCGGCATCCGTTGCCTGGGCCGTGACCGGACGCTGATTCCCGGGCTGCTCGCCGGTTCGCTGTTCGCCCTGGAGTTCCTCTGCATGGCGGTGGGCCTGAAGTACACCAGCGCCGCGCACATGGTGGTGTTCATCTACACGGCGCCGCTGTTCGCCGCCTGTGGCCTGCACTGGCTGGTGCCGGGCGAGCGGCTGTCGGGGCGCCAGTGGCTGGGCATGGTGCTGGCGGCCAGTGGCGTGGCCTGCGCCTTCCTGATCGGCAAGCCGAGCGGCGGCACCAGCTGGCAGGGCGACCTGATCGGCCTGGTCGGCGGTGCCGCCTGGGGCGCCACCACGGTGCTGATCCGCCGCAGCGCCCTGGCCGAGGCGCCGCCGCTGCGCACCCTGTTCTATCAACTCGGGGTGACCGGGGTGGTGCTGCTGGCGCTGGCCCTGCCGCTCGGCAAGCGCCTGGATCTGGCCGGGCTGGACTCCCTGGCCTGGTCGAGTCTGGCCTTCCAGGTGTTCATCGTCGCCGGCATCAGCCTGCTCGGCTGGTTCGTGCTGCTCAGTCGCTATCGCGCGGCGCCCCTGGGCGTGCTGACCCTGCTGACGCCGCTGTTCGGTGTACTGATGGGCGTCTGGCTGCTGGGCGAGACCCCGGGACCGGGATTTCTCGCCGGCGCGGCCCTGGTGCTCAGCGGCCTGCTGATCGTCAGCTATCCTTCCCGCTCGCGAGTCGCGTCCCGCTGACTCGCCTGGCCCTGAGCGTCCGATGTCGTCCACTCCGCTGAATCCCTGGTTGCTGCGCCTCATCCCCTTGGTGTTCCTGGCCCTGTGGTCCGCCGGATTCGCCGTGTCCAAGGTGGGCCTGGCCTATGCGCCCCCCTTCACCCTGTTGGCGATGCGCTATGCCCTGGCTTTCAGCGTGCTGCTGATCGCCTTCCTGGTCCTGCGTCCGCCGCTGCCGCGCACCCGGCGGGAATGGGCGAATCTGGCGGTGGTGGGCTTTCTCATCCAGGGCGTCTATTTCGGCATGAGCTATGGCGCCTTGGTGATGGGCGCCTCGGCCAACGTGGTGGCCATGGTCGCCTCGTTGCAACCCATCCTGGTGGCTCTGGGCGCGCCCCTGCTGGTGGGCGAGCGGGTGGCGCCGCTGCAGTGGCTGGGACTGGCCCTGGGACTGCTCGGCGCCATCGGGGTGATAGTGGCGCGCGCCAGCGTCGCCGTGGAATCCCTGTTCGGCATCTGCCTGGCGGTAGGCGCCTTGCTGGGCATGACCAGTGCCGTGCTCTACGAAAAGCGCCTGGGCGTGGCCCAGCATCCGGTCACCAACAACCTGGTGCAGTACAGCGTCGGCCTGGTGTGTTGCGCGCCCCTGGCGCTGCTGTTCGAGCACAGCCCGGTGCACTGGGCGCCGGCCTTCATCGGTGCCCTGGCCTATCTGGTGCTGGCCAACTCGCTCTTGGCCATCAGCCTGCTGGTGTGGATGATCCGCGCCGGCGAGGCGGCGCGGGTCAGTGCGCTGTTCTTCTGCGTGCCGCCGGGCGCCGCCCTGAGCGCCTGGCTGCTGCTGGGCGAAACCCTGCCGCCCCTGGCCTGGGTGGCCATGGTCATCGCCATCGGTGGGGTGCTGCTGGCAACGCGGGCGGGAAGCAAGGCGGCGCGCTGAACCGCGCCGCCCGGCGTCAGGCCGTCTTGAGTCCGGCCAGCACCTTGTCCACCGTCAGCGGATAGTCGCGGATGCGCACCCCGCAGGCGTTGTAGACGGCGTTGGTGAGGGCGGCCCCGGCGCCGCAGATGCCCAGTTCGCCGACACCCTTGATCTTCAGCGGATTGGCCTTGTCATCCACTTCCGGCAGGAAATGGGCTTCGATGGCCGGGATGTCCAGATGGCAGGGGTAGTGGTAGTCGGCCAGGTCGTGGTTGACGAAGTGGCCGTGGCGGGTATCGATCACCCCATCTTCGTGCAGGGCGCTGCCCACCCCCCAGATCATCCCGCCAAGCATCTGCGAATGGGCGGTCTTCTCGTTGAGGATGCGCCCCGCAGCGAACACCCCGAGCATGCGCCGCAGGCGGATTTCGCCGGTGAGGGCGTGCACCCCCACCTCGGCGAAGAAGGCCCCGTAGCCCTGCTGCGAATAGTCCTTGAGCGTCTGCCCCGGCTTGATCTCGCCGATGGCCTGGAGATCGTGCTCGCGCGCCAGTTCGGCGAGGTCGCGACTGCCATTGTCGGCGATCAGCCGGCCACCGACTAAGCGGGCGCTGGCCGGATCGAGGCCCGCCGCTTGCGCCGCCTTCAGGCGCAGGTTCTCGCAGGCGACATAGACCGAGGAGCCGGAACTGGCCGCGCCAAAGGAGCCGCCGGAGCCGGCCCCGGCCGGATCGTCGCTGTCGCCCAGCAGCACCTTGACTCGCTCCACCGGCAAGCCCAGCGACTCGCCGGCGATCTGCGCCAGGATGGTGTAGGTCCCGGTGCCGATATCGGTCATCGAGGTCTTCACCGTGGCCGTGCCATCGGCCTCCAGGCGGACCCCGGCCTGGGACGGCCTGAGCATGTTGGCGCGACTGGCCGCGGCCATGCCCATGCCGATCAGCCAGTCGCCGTCGCGCACCTGACCGGGCTTGGCATTGCGTTTGGTCCAGCCGAAGCGGCGGGCGCCGTCCTGCATGCATTCCACCAGCTTGCGGGAGGAGAAGGGGATGTGCTTTTCCGGGTCCTGGCTGGGTTCGTTGCGGATGCGCAGCTCGATGGGATCGAGCGCGAGCATGACCGCCAGCTCGTCCATGGCGCTTTCGCTGGCAAGCATCCCCACGGCTTCGCCGGGCGCCCGGCAGGAGCCGGACTCGGGCAGATCCAGCTCGACCATGCGGTGCGCTACCAGGCGGTCATCGCCGGCATAGAGGGTACGCGAGGACAGGCCGGTGGGTTCGTAGTAGGTCAGGCCACGAGCGGAATGGGACCAGCCCTCGTGGGCCATCGCCTGGATACGGCCATCGCGGTCGGCACCCAGGCGAATGCGCTGCACGGTGGCCGAGCGATGGTCGGTGATCTGGAACATCTGCTGGCGGGTGAGGGTGACCTTGACCGGCCGGCCGATGGCCCGGGCGGCCATGGCGCCGATCAGCGCATCGGCATAGATCGGCAACTTGCCGCCAAAGCCGCCACCGATATAGCGCGCCACGATGCGTACCTTGTCCTTGGGCAGCTGCAGCGTATTGGCCACGCAACTCTGCGCCTGCTCGACGAACTGGGTGGAGCAATAGATCGTCACCCGGTCGCCATCCCACTGGGCGAGACTGGCGTGGGGCTCCATCTGCGCATGGATGTGGTAGGGCGTGGTGTAGCGCTCGTCGAGCTTGACGGGCGCCCGGGCGAAGGCGGCATCCACATCGCCCGAGGCGGTGTCGGTGGGCTGATCGGCATCCGGCGGCTTCACCGCCTGGCCGAGATTGGCGGCCAGGTCGAAGACGCCCGGCTCGGCCACGTAGTCGATCTCCACCAGGGCCGCCGCCAGGCGCGCCTCCTCGAAGGTCTCGGCCACCACGAAGGCCACGGGTTCGCCGAAATAGCGCACCTGGTCGCTGTCCAGGTAGGGCTTGGGCCGGGTGAAGCGGCCGCTGTTGTCCGGCTCGCGGGCGGCCTGGCGCGGCGCATTGCGATAGGTCAGCACGCTGAGCACACCGGGCGCGCTCTCCGCAGCCGAGGTGTCCAGGCGCCGGATGCGGCCCTTGGCGATGGTGGCGCCGACGATGAAGCCGTAGGCGACGCGATCGTTGCGGAATTCGAAGCTGTAGGGCGCCTGGCCGGTGACCTTGAGCAGGCCGTCGACGCGATCGATGGGCTTGCCGATCAGGCCGCCGCGATTCTCGTCGATCAGGTTGCGGCCAGCGGGTTCATTCATTTCCATGCTGCTGTCCTCAGGCCTGTTGGCGAGCGTCGGCCACCCCGGCGCGCAGGATGCGACGGGTCAGCTCGAGTTTGAAATCGTTGTGGCCATAGCCACGGGCTCCGGCGAGCAGGGCATCGCCCACGGCCGCCAGATCGCTGTCCAGGGTCTGGCCGGCAAAGGCCCGGTCGGCCGCCGCCACCCGCCAGGGTTTGTGCGCCAGGCCGCCGAACGCCGCGCGACCGCTGCGAATACGCGTGCCGTCCAGCTCGACGATGGCCGCCATGGACACCAGGGCAAAGGCATAGGAAGCGCGATCGCGCACCTTGCGATAGACCTGGATGCCGGGCGGTGGCGGCGGCAGGGTGACGGCGGTGATGAGTTCGCCGGGTTGCAGCACCGTCTCGATCTGCGGGGTGTCACCAGGCAGGCGATGGAAGTCGGCGATAGGAATGCGCCGGGTGCGGCCAGTGGCTTCCCGGGTTTCCACCGTGGCGTCCAGCACCCGCATGGCCACCGCCATGTCGGAGGGATGCACGGCGATGCACTGGTCGCTGGCGCCGATCACCGCGTTCATCCGATTGAAGCCGCCCAGAGCCGCACAACCGCTGCCGGGTTGGCGTTTGTTGCAGGGCATGGCGGTGTTGTAGAAGTAGGAGCAACGGGTGCGCTGCAGGAGGTTGCCGCCGGTGGTGGCCTTGTTGCGCAATTGCGCCGAGGCGCCGGCCAGCAGCGCACGGGAGAGCACCGGATAGCGCTCCCGTACCCGGGAGTCGGCGGCCAGGGTGGAATTGCGCACCAGGGTACCGATGCGCAGGCCACCCTCCTGGGTGGCGCTGATCTGGTCCAGCTGCAGGCGATTGATGTCCAGCACCTGGCTGGGCGTTTCGATCTCCAGCTTCATCAGGTCCAGCAGATTGGTGCCCCCGGCGATGAAGCGGCTGCCGGCCTGGGCGCCCTGGCGGCTGGCATCGGCTTCGGTCTGCACGCGTTGATAGTCGAAGACCCTCATGCCTGGCCCCCCGCCATCTGGATGGCCGCGACGATGTTGGGATAGGCACTGCAGCGGCAGAGGTTGCCGCTCATGCGCTCGCGGATTTCTTCTTCGCTCAGCCGCATCGGCCCGTCGAGGCGCGTCGAGACGTGGCTGGGCATGCCGGCCTTGACCTCGTCCAGCAGGGCGACCGCCGAGCAGATCTGCCCCGGGGTGCAATAGCCGCACTGGAAGCCGTCCTTGGCCAGGAAGGCCGCCTGCATGGGATGCAGGCGCTCGGCGTTGCCCAGGCCTTCGATGGTAGTGATGGTGTCGCCTTCGTGCATGGCCGCCAGGCTCAGGCAGCTGTTGATGCGCTGGCCATTGACCAGCACCGTGCAGGCGCCGCACTGGCCATGGTCGCAGCCCTTCTTGGTGCCCGTGAGGTGCAGGTTCTCGCGCAGGGCATCGAGCAGGGTGGTACGGCTGTCGACCTTGAGCCTGCGCGCCTCGCCATTGATCTGCAGGGTCAGCGGCAGCAGTTGCGGCAGCCGCGCGGCGATGGCCTGGGGCGTCAGGGGCGCGCCACCACTGGCCTGGGCGAAGGTGTAGCCGGGAATGGCGCTGGTCGCCACCAGCACCGCGGAGGTGCCGAGAAACTGCCGCCGCGACAGGCGCCAGCGTGCATCGGAGTCGGAAGCCATGGTCGGATTCTCATCGTTAGGGCACATCACGGGAGTTCTGATGACTACCCCGGTGGCAGTGGGGTTCAGGCCACTGGGCTGCTGGCATGGACAGGCGCCATACCGAATATGTCCTGACGCCGAGGAAAGGCTCTGGATCGGGACTCTCACCGTATCGCTGAGCGGCTTTCAACGTTACGTTGAATACCGCTGGGCAGGGGTGCTGAACCGGTTCCGGTCGGGGACAGTCCCTTACCTGAGGTGGCCCTTCGCTGCCACCGCCTATTCCGACCACGGGGGCAATCTGCACCCCGCGGCTTTAACCGTGAGGTCCGCCATGAACGCCACCCCCGCGCGCCAGGTTCAGCCCCTGGCCGAACCCGAGTCCCATACCATCGCCCTGACCCTCAATGGCAAGCAGCTGCAATTGGCGGTCGAGCCCTGGACTACCTTGCTCGATCTGCTGCGCGACCACCTCGACCTGACCGGCACCAAGAAGGGTTGCGATCATGGTCAGTGCGGCGCCTGCACCGTGCTGGTCAATGGCACCCGCATCAACAGCTGTCTGGCCCTGGCGGTCATGCAGGACGGCGCCGAGGTCACCACCGTCGAGGGCTTGGCCCAGGGCGACCAGCTGCACCCCATGCAGGCCGCCTTCGTTGCCGAAGACGCCTTCCAGTGCGGCTATTGCACCCCCGGGCAGATCTGCTCGGCGATCGGCATGCTCAAGGAGGGCCACGCCCACAGCGAGGCCGAGGTGGCCGAGCAGATGAGCGGCAACCTCTGCCGCTGCGGAGCCTATCGGAACATCCGCGCCGCCATCGAGCGGGCGCGTCCGGATTGCCAGCAAGGGGAGGGCCGCGAATGAACCGCTTCGGTTATGCCAAGCCCAACGCCGTGCCCGATGCCATCCGCCAACATGGCCCCCAGACCCATTTCATCGCCGGCGGCACCAATCTGCTGGACCTGATGAAGGAAAACGTCGAGCGCCCCGAGCAACTGATCGACGTCAACGGCCTGCCCCTGCGCGAGGTCGAGACCACCACCGAGGGCGGTCTGCGCATCGGTGCCCTGGTCAAGAACGCCGAGGTGGCCTACCACCCCGAGGTGCAGCGTCGCTATCCGCTGCTGGCCAAGGCCATCCTCGCCGGCGCTTCCCCGCAATTGCGCAACATGGCCTCCACCGGCGGCAACCTGCTGCAGCGCACCCGCTGCTATTACTTCTATGACGTGGGCACCCCCTGCAACAAGCGCGAACCCGGCTCCGGCTGCGGCGCTCGTGAAGGGCAGAATCGCATCCACGCCATCCTTGGCCACAGCGAGCAGTGCATCGCCACCCATCCCTCGGACATGTGCGTGGCCCTGGCTGCCCTGGAAGCCCGGGTCGAGGTGAGCGGTCCGAACGGCGAGCGGGTCATCGACTTCGCTGATTTCCACCGCCTGCCCGGCGACACTCCCGAGCGCGACACCCACCTCGCCGCCGACGAACTCATCACCGCCGTGACTCTGCCCGCCGAGAGCCTGGCCGCCCACAGCGCCTACCTGAAGATCCGCGACCGCGCCTCCTATGCCTTCGCTCTGGTCTCGGTCGCGGCAGCCCTGGAACTGGATGGCGAGCGCATCAAGCAGGTCCGTGTCGCCCTGGGCGGCGTGGCCCACAAGCCCTGGCGGCTGCCGGAGGCCGAACAGGCACTGATCGGCCAGGTGGCGGACAAGGCGGCCTTCGGCCAGCTGGCCGATCGCCTGCTGCAAGGCGCCCAGGGCTTCGCCCATAACAGCTTCAAGATCGAACTGGCACGGCGCGCCATCGTGCGTGCCCTTACCGAAGCCGCCGGAGGTACCCTGCAATGACCGTCGTCCATCTGCAAAAAGCCGTTCCCCGCGTCGACGGTCCGCTCAAGGTCACCGGCCAGGCACTGTATGCCGGCGAATTCAGCGTGCCGGATCTGGCCTTTGGTTTCGTGGTCAACGCCACCATCACCAAGGGTCGCCTGCTCGGCCTGGACGTCAGCGAAGCCCTGGCCCAGCCCGGTGTCATCGAGGTGCTCAGCCACCTCAATCGACCCAAGATGGCCAGCTATGACGAGAGCTATACCGACATGGATGCGGCTGACGGCAAGCCTTTCCGGCCGCTGTACAACGACCGCATCCTCTACAGTGGCCAGCCCATTGCCCTGGTAGTGGCCGAGACCTTCGAGGCCGCGCGCCACGCTGCCGCGCTGATCCGTGCCCAATACAGCGAAGAGGAGCACGCCACCGACCTGGCCCAGGCTCGCGACCAGGCCCACGAAGCGCCCATGGAGTTGCCGGAGAATCGGGGTAACGCCCCGGCAGCCTGGGCCGCGGCGCCTACCCGCATCGAAGCCGAATACCACTCCGCGGCGGAATTCCATAACCCCATGGAGATGCATGCCTCTACCGTCATCTACCACAAGGACGGCAAGTTGACGGTGCACGACAAGACCCAGGGTGTGCAGAACAGCGCCCAGTTCGTCAGCAGCATCTTCGGTCTGGGCGAAGGCGACGTGAAGGTCATCTCACCCTTCGTCGGTGGCGCCTTCGGTTCCGGTCTGCGTCCGCAATACCAGCTGGTGCTGGCGACCATGGCCGCGCTGCAGCTCAAGCGCTCGGTGCGGGTGACCCTGACCCGCCAGCAGATGTTTACTTTCGGCTATCGTCCCGAGACCTATCAGCAGATCAAGCTGGCCTGCGACAGCGACGGCAAGCTGCAGGCCATCGACCACAGCGCCCTCGGCATCACCTCGCGCTTCGAAGACTTCACCGAAATGGTGCTGGTCTGGTCGGCGTCGCTCTATGCCTGTCCCAACGTCAAGCTGGCCTATCAACTGGCCGCGCTGGACGTCTACACCCCGCTGGACATGCGCGCCCCCGGCGCGGTGCTGGGTGTCTATGCGCTGGAAAGCGCCATGGACGAACTGGCCTATGCCGCCGACATCGATCCGCTGGAATTGCGCGTCCGCAACTTCACCGACACGGATCCGGCCAAGGGCAAGCCCTATTCCAGCAAGGAACTGCTGGAATGCTATCGCCAGGCGGCCGAGCGTTTCGGCTGGGAACAGCGCAGCATGGCGCCGCGTTCCATGCGCGACGGCAACCAGCTGGTGGGCTGGGGCATGGCCACCGGGGTCTGGGAAGCCATGCAGCAACCTGCCACCGCCAAGGCGGTGATGAACATCGACGGCAGCCTGGTGGTGGCCAGTGCCACGGCCGACATTGGCACCGGCACCTATACGGTGATGACCCAGATCGCCGCCGAGAACCTCGGTCTGCCGCTGGACAAGGTGACCTTCAAACTCGGTGATTCCACTCTGCCCAAGGCACCCCTCGAAGGCGGTTCCTTTACAGTGTCTTCGGTGGGCACCGCCGTAAAACTGGCCTGCGACCAGCTGCGTCAGCAACTGCTGGATGCGGCAAAGGAGATGGACGACTCCCCGCTGGCCAAGGCCGAACTGGAGCAGGTGGTGTTCGCCGATGGCGGCATCAGTCTCAAGACCGATCCGGCCCAGCGCGTCGACTTCACCGCCATCCTCAAGGCTTCGGGTTCGCCGTCCATGGAAACCCTGGCCAGCGCCGAGCCGGCGGAAGAGCGCGACAACTACGCCACCGGTACCCACTCGGCGGTGTTCGTCGAGGTCAAGGTCGACGAAGACTTCGGCAGCGTCCAGGTAAGTCGCGTGGTCACCGCGGTGGCCGCCGGCCGCATCCTCAATCTCAAGACCGGCGAGAACCAGGTAGCCGGTGGGATCGTCTGGGGCATCGGCATGGGCCTGCAGGAAGAGGGGATGATGGACACCCACGAAGGTCGCTGGATGAACCATAGCCTCGCCGAATACCACTTCCCGGTGCAGGCCGATATCCAGCAGCTGGAGGTGATCTTCGTCGAGGAGCACGACGAGATCGTCAATCCGCTGGGCGCCAAGGGCATTGGCGAGATCGGTATCGTCGGGGTGGCGGCAGCCATCGCCAACGCCATCTTCCACGCCACCGGCAAGCGGGTCCGGGATCTGCCCATCACCCTGGACAAGGTCTTCGCTGACGAGCTGCTGCACTAGGGGCGAGGTTGGGGCCATGTTGGGCTTCGACGATAAAGCCGTCTCAGCCCAACCTACGGGACACTGACCTATGCCAGTCCACCCCCTCTCCCCCTGGGAGAGGGCTGGGGTTAGGGATGCCGAGCACACCGTTGGGCCAGGTGATGTTGGGCTTGGCTATGTTCAATCCATCCTACCGCAGCCCCTCGCTCCGCCGTGAAACGAAAAAGGCCCGCCTCCAAGAGACGGGCCTTTTTCAGGCAGTCGGTAAAAAGGTCTTTCGACTCACTCGGCGTGCGACGCGCCTTCGTGTTCGATCTGCTCCTTGTACTCCAGGGCATCGGCTTCGCTCTGGTAGACGCCGACCAATTCCCCTTCCTGTTTCACGTCCCACAGATGCATGCCCAGGCCACGGGCTTCGCGGGACATATGGTCTTCGTCACGTTCGGTTACGGTAATGGTCATGCTGTATCTCCTTGGTCGAGCCCGCACTACGGCAGGGCTTGAAAACCCATACTAGAGCGTTTCGCTTCAGGACCAAGGCGTATCTCGGCAACAAGTCGTTACAACTTCTGCGACAATCTGTCGCGCCTGCGGTTGTCGTCCGGCGGCGGCATCATCGCCTTGGGCCGCTCCTGCAGGATCAACAAGGGTGTAGGAGCGGCCCATGGCCGCGATAGGCACCTCTGTAAAACGCCAGAAGAGGGCTGCTGGATACGCACCGCCTTCCTGCTAAGACAGCAACCACGCCCGCTTGGTGGATAAAGGAAAACGCCCTCCGAAGAGGGCGTTTTGCCTGCAGACCTGATCAGTTGGCGCCTTTCACCGTGCGCCCGTTGACCGAGCCTTCCTTGAGGCTGGTCTGGTATTCCTTGCCGTCGCTCTCCTGCTGGTAGAGACGCACCAGCAGATAGTCCCAGTCCTTGGCGAACCACAGTTCGGTCTTGCGGCTGCTCTTGGTGGGATCACGCACGCGCTCCACCTTGATGGCATCGAACAGGCCCAGCGGGGTGCGGATGCGCTCCGGACCGATGACCCGGAAGTCGTAGGTGTCGATGCTGTCGCCGTCGACGATCTGGTAGCTCATGCTCTTCTTGCCGTCGGCCACGTCCTGCTGCAGCTTGAGCTGATAGGTCGACTTGTCCAGCAGACCGCGATCCAGGGGCAGGCTGACCGGATCGTCCTTGTCCTTGCCGGTGACCTTCTTGGCGGCCCAGTCGAAGGTCAGCTCGCTCTCGCGGCTCTTGCCCAGCCCGCTGCGCTTGTACTGGTAGGTGTCCGGCAGGAAGGCTTCGCCTTCGTGGCGGAAGGTGCTGGACTCGTTGAGGCCGGCGACCAGCATGGAGGCTTCGAACTTCAGCTCCCAGCGACCATCGGCTTCTTTCTCCAGCGAGCGTTCGGCCGAGCCGCTGACCGGCATCTGCTTCCAGTCGGCGGTGTAGCTGGCCGTGAACGGCTGCAGGTCGAAGGCGAAGGCCGAGGCACTGCAGAGGGTGGCCAATAGGAACAACAGACGTCGCATCAGTTTCTCCTTGGATCAGGAAAGGGAGGCCGCGGCCGTCAGCGACGGCAATGTGGCCCCGGTAGGCGGCAGTGCCTCGCCATCGAGCTCGGCACCCAGGGTACCCAGCCGCAGACGACCTTCGGCGAACAACCGCACGGCCACAGGATAAAGGAGGTGCTCGGCGGCGTGTACCCGTGTCGCGAGGCTCTCCGCCGTATCTTCGGCCCGTACCGGCACCCGCGACTGCAGGACGACCGGACCGCCATCCAGTTCTTCGGTGACGAAGTGCACGCTGCAGCCGTGCCAGGCATCGCCGGCATCGAGGGCGCGCTGGTGGGTGTGCAGGCCCTTGTACAGGGGCAGCAGCGAGGGATGGATATTGATCAGGCGACCCTGGTAGCGCCGCACGAAGGCGGGCGTGAGGATGCGCATGAAGCCGGCCAGGACCACCAGATCGGCGCCCTGGGCGTCGATGGCGGCCGCCAGGGCCGCATCGAAGCTGTCGCGATCGCCGTGTTCGCGGTGATCGATCACCCGGGTGGCGATCCCGGCCTGGCGGGCCCGCTCCAGGCCATAGGCCTCGGCGCGGTTGGCGATCACCGCCGCGATCCGCACGGGCGGCGTCGCGGCGTCGAGCAGGGCTTGCAGGTTGCTGCCGTGGCCGGAGATGAGCACCACCACGGCGCAGTCGGCAGGGCTCATCCGTGCTGTTTCAGATTGTTCAGCACGACCTGGTCGGCGCCCTCGGCGGCCTGTTCGATACGGCCGATGACCCAGGGCTGCTCGCCCTCGGTACGCAGCGCCTGCAGGGCGCCTTCGACCTGATCCTGGGCCACGCAGATGACCATGCCCACGCCGCAGTTCAGCACGCGGTGCATCTCGGTCTCGTCGACGTTGCCCTGCTGCTGCAGCCAGTCGAACACCACCGGACGCTGCCAGCTGGCCACGTCGAGCACCGCCTGGGCACCCTCGGGCAGCACGCGCGGGATGTTGTCGAGCAGGCCGCCACCGGTGATGTGGGCCATGGCCTTGACCGCGCCGGTGTCCTTGATCAGCTTGAGCAGCGGCTTCACATAGATGCGGGTGGGCGCCATCAGCAGTTCGGTCAGCGGCTGGCCGTCGAGCTGGATGTTCTCGATGTCGGCACCGGCCACCTCGATGATCTTGCGGATCAGCGAATAGCCGTTGGAGTGCGGGCCGGAGGAGGGCAGGGCGATCAGGGCGTCGCCGGTGGCCACCTTGGAACCGTCGATGATCTCGGACTTTTCCACCACGCCGACGCAGAAGCCGGCCAGGTCGTAGTCTTCGCCTTCGTACATGCCGGGCATCTCGGCGGTCTCGCCGCCCACCAGGGAGCAGCCGGCCTGTTCGCAACCGGTACCGATGCCGGTCACCACCTGGGCGGCGACGTCGACATTGAGCTTGCCGGTGGCGTAGTAGTCGAGGAAGAACAGCGGCTCGGCACCGCAGACCACCAGGTCGTTGACGCACATGGCGACCAGGTCGATGCCGATGCTGTCGTGCTTGGCCAGGTTCATGGCCAGGCGCAGCTTGGTACCGACGCCGTCGGTGCCGGAGACCAGTACCGGCTGGCGATAGCCTGCCGGGATCTCGCACAGGGCACCGAAGCCCCCCAGGCCGCCCATGACTTCCGGGCGGGCGGTGCGCTTGGCGACGCCCTTGATGCGTTCTACCAGAGCCTCACCGGCGTCGATGTCTACACCGGCGTCCTTGTAGCTCAGCTGGGGTTGTTTGCTCATGAATCCTGGCCTTTGGCTAATGGCGAAACGAGCCGGCTGGCGCCAGCCGGCAATGAGGCGGGCGATTTTACCAGAAGCCGTGCCAAAGCACGCGGCCGGCCGCGGCCTCCGGTCCGGGCGGCGATGGCACCCGGCCAGCCTGCCGTGGTCTGAGCCTGGTCGCCCGTCCGTTCGCCGGGCGGGCAGTCTCCGTCGCTACCTTCTGCGCAGCCCGCGACCCAGTGCCCTTGCTCGCGGATCGGGCGGCTTTTAAGGTATGCCCCTTGCCCTTTCTATGGAATCGCCATGCGCCGTCTCGTCCTTCCGTTGCTCGCTTCGCTGCTGGTCCTGAGTCCGCTCGCCCGCGCCGAGGTGGTGGACAACCTCTACCAGGTCCGCGAGCCGGTGACCTCGCAACAACCGGACGAGCGCAATGCCGCCCTCAAGCGCGCCCTGCAGGTGCTGGCCGGACGCCTGACCGGCAATCCCCAGGCCGGCCAGACCCCGGGTCTTGCCAGTGCCCTGGCGGCGCCCGAATCCCTGATCAGCCAGTACAGCTATGACGCCGGCCCGCCGGAGGTGCTGGTGGCCAACTTCGACCCGGCCGCTACCGAGCGTGCCCTGGGCCAGGCGGGGCTCTCGGTATGGGGCGCCAATCGTCCGGTGGTGATGATCTGGTGGCTCAACGACGCCGACAGCGGGGCGACCCTGGTGGGTGATGGCCAGCCCGCCAGCACCGGCGTCCAGCGTGGCGCCCAGCGCGCCGGCCTGCCGATCCGCCTGCCGCTGGCCGATCTCAACGAGCAACTGGCCGGCACCGCCGCCAACATCGACGCCAGCGACCCGACCGCCCTGCGCCAGGCCTCCGAGCGCTATGGCGCCAATGCCCTGCTGGCGGTGCACGCCAAGCCCCAGGGCAATGGCTGGCAGGCCCAGTGGCGCCTGTGGAACAACGGCGCCGCGGAGCAGGGCAGCAGCCAGGCGGCCGATCAGGACGCCCTGGCGGCTGCGGTATTGCAGGATGTGGCCGCGCGCCTGTCGAAGAAATTCGTTTCCCGTCCGGGCACCACCCAGCCGCTGACCCTGGTGGCCGACAATTCCAACTTCGAGCGCTATGCCCAGCTGCAGAAAGTCCTGGAGCCCCTGTCGAGCCGCCTGGTCAAGGTCGAGGGGACTCAGCTGACCTACGACCTCACTGCCAATCCGGACCAGTTGCAGGCGCAACTCGGTCTTGCCGGGCTGCAGCCCGCCTCGGCGCCGGCCGCCAATGCTGCGCCTGCCACTCCGCCAGCTGCGACCCCGGGCACGCCCGTCGACGCCACGGCCACGCCGAACGCGCCTGCGGCCCAGCCGGCCCCATCCGCTCAGCCGGCACATACCACCCTGTATTTCCGCTGGCCATGAGGGCCGACACCCAAGACTGAAGCGGCTGCTGCGAGGGACCCGGGATTTGGTTAGACTTGGCGCCCTCGCGAAACTGCCAAGAGCCGTTCGAGCTGGCATGATGCCTTTACAGCTGCCCCTGGGTATTCGTCTGCGTGACGACGCCACTTTCGTCAATTACTACCCTGGCGCCAATGCCGCGGCGCTTGGCTATGTCGAGCGTCTCTGTGATGCGGACGCCGGCTGGACGGAAAGTCTGATCTATCTCTGGGGTGGCGCGGGTGCCGGTCGCAGCCATCTGATGCAGGCCGCCTGTCACCGCCTGGAGGAACTGGGCGAGCGCGCCATCTACCTGCCCATGGGCGAACTGGCGGACTACGGCGTCGAGCTGTTCGACAACCTCGAGCAGTGCGAACTGGTCTGCCTCGATGATCTCGACGCCCTGGCCGGCCAGCGGCGTTGGGAAGAGGCGCTCTTCCACCTGTTCAATCGCCTGCGCGACGCCGGCAAGCGGCTGCTGATCTCCAGTACTGCTGCGCCGCGGCAATTGCCGGTGCAGCTGGCCGATCTCAAGTCGCGGCTGACCCTGGCGCTGGTCTTCCAGCTGCGCCCGCTGTCCGACGAAGACAAGCTGCGCGCCCTGCAGCTGCGCGCTTCCCGCCGTGGCCTGCACCTGACCGACGAGGTCGGCCGCTTCATCCTCTCACGCAATACCCGCAGCATGGACGCCCTGTTCGACATGCTCGAACGTCTGGATCAGGCGTCACTGCAGGCGCGACGCAAGCTCACCATTCCCTTCGTCAAGGAAATCATGGGCTGGTAGCCGCGCCGGCTCCTACTTCTTCTGCAAGCGACCCGCCAGGGTCGCCAGGCGCTTGCCCAGGGCCCGGCACAGCGCCGTCTCCTGTTCGTCCAGTGCGCGCTTGCCATCCGCCCCGGCGAAATGACTCGGCCCATAGGGCGTACCGCCGCCCTTGGTCTCCAGCAGGGCGCTCTCGCTGTAGGGCAGACCGGTGATGAGCATGCCGTGGTGCAGCAGCGGCAGCGCCATGGACAGCAGGGTGCTCTCCTGGCCGCCATGCAGGCTGGCGGTGGAGGTGAAGACGCCGGCGGGCTTGTCCACTAGGGCGCCGGTCAGCCAGAGGCTGTTGGTTCCATCCAGAAAATACTTCATCGCGGCGGCCATGTTGCCGTAGCGCGTCGGGCTGCCCAGGGCGAGTGCAGCGCAGTCGCGCAGATCATCGAGGGTGGCATAGACCGCACCCTGCTCGGGCACTGCCGGGGCGACAGCAGCGCACTCGGCGGACACCGCCGGCACGGTACGCAGGCGCGCGGCCATGCCGGCCATCTCGACCCCGCGTGCAACCTGGCGAGCCATCTCGGCGGTGGCGCCATGGCGGCTGTAGTAGAGCACCAGGACATAGGCTTCGGGGGTCATTGCAGGATCTCCAGGACACGCTCGGGGGGACGACCGACGACGGCGCGTTCGCCGCACACGGCGATGGGTCTTTCGATCAGCTTGGGATGGGCGGCCATGGCCGCGATCAGGGCTTCTTCGTCCAGCGCCGGATCGGCCAGGTTCAATTCGCGATAGGCCTCCTCGCCGGTACGCAGCAACTGGCGCGCCTCCAGGCCCAGCTTGCCGAGCAACTCGCGCAAGGCGCTGGCATCCGGCGGCGTCTCCAGGTAGGGCACCACCGACACGGCTAGCTCGCGGCTTTGCAGCAGCTCAAGCGCTGCCCGCGATTTCGAGCAGCGTGGGTTGTGATAGAGGACGATTTCACTCATGGGCTGATCCATAGAAGGTAAGATGCCCATTGTAGCGGGTTGGCGAGGACTGCCGCGCCAGCCCTTGACCGTGCCTTTCGAGGAACCGCCAATGCCGGCCCGCTTGCGTGAACTGCTGTCCTTTGTTCGCTACCTCGCCGACCGCTTCATCGAGGATCGCGCGCCCAACAACGCCGCGGCCCTGACCTACACCACGCTGTTCGCCGTGGTTCCGGTGATGACCGTGACCTTCGCCATGCTCTCGGCGATACCCGCCTTCCAGGGCACCGAGGTGCAGATCCAGGCCTTCATCTTCCGCAATTTCGTGCCCTCCACCGGGGCGACTCTGGAAGATTACCTGCGCAACTTCATCGAGCAGGCGCGGCACCTGACCTGGCTGGGCGTGGCCCTCTTGGCGGTGACGTCCTTCTTCATGCTGGTGACGGTGGAAAAGACCTTCAACGACATCTGGCGCGTGCGTATTCCGCGGCGCGGGGTCTCCAGCTTCCTGCTCTACTGGGCCGTGCTCAGCCTGGGGCCCCTGCTGCTGGGCGCCGGTTTTGCCATGAGCACCTACCTGGCCTCGGTGGCTCTGGTGTTCGGCTCCTACGGCATGTCCGGCGCCCAGGCGCTGCTCAAGGTCACGCCGCTGCTGTTCAGCATCGCCGCCTTCACCCTGATGTACGCGGCCGTGCCCAACACCCGGGTCCCGCTGCGCCACGCGCTGATCGGCGGGGCCTTGACCGGGGTGCTGTTCGAGGCGGCCAAGAGCCTGTTCGGTCTCTATGTCTTCTATTTCCCCGGCTATCAGCTGATCTATGGCGCCTTCGCCACGGTGCCGCTGTTCCTGGTCTGGATCTATGTCTGCTGGCTGATCGTGCTGCTGGGCGCGGAGGTGGTATGCAGCCTGTCCACCACCCATCACTGGCGCCGCGCCCCCTTGCCGGCCTTCTTCATCCTGCTCGCCGTGCTGCGGGCTTTTCTGGAGCGCCAGCAGAGCGGCTCCAGCCTGCACCTGGGGCGGCTGCACCAGGCCGGCTGGAAGCTGCCGGAGCATGAATGGCACGCGGTGCTGGCCTTCCTGCAGCAGGAACGCCTGGTATGCCAGAACGACAGCGGCCACTGGGTGCTCTGCCGCGATCTGCATGGCTATGCGCTACTGGACCTGCTGGATCGCGCGCCCTGGGCGCCTCCCGCACCGGACTGCTGGCCGCCCGCCGAACGCTTTTCCGGTGACTGGTATCCGCAGCTGCGGGACGCCTTCGCCCGGCTGCAGGCACAGCGTCATGAGCTACTCGCCGGGAGCGTGGCCCACTGGCTCAAGGTCGCGCCGGCGCTGGAAGAAAGGAGCGCCCCGCGATGATGGATGGAGCGGCGCGTCACGGCCTGATCAGTGGTCGCGTACAGGGCGTCTACTACCGCGAGAGCACGCGGCAGGAAGCGCAGCGCCTGGGCATCACCGGCTGGGTGCGAAATCTGGCGGATGGCCGGGTGGAGTGCCACCTGGAGGGTTCGGTCGAGGCACTGGCCCAGCTGGAACGCTGGCTCTGGCAGGGGCCGGCAGCGGCCCGGGTGACCGGGGTGGTGCTGGAGGAGGTGGGCGGTGAAGGCTTCACCGACTTCCAGGTCAGGCGCACGGACGCCTGACCTGAAGCGGTAGTCCTCAGCGGGCCTTGAGGAAGTCGACGATCTCGGCCAGGGCGATGTTCTGGCTGTCGCTGTCGGTACGGCCCTTGTATTCGACCAGACCTTCATTGAGGCCGCGCTCACCGACCACCAGGCGGTGGGGGATGCCGATCAGCTCCATGTCGGCGAACTTCACGCCAGGGCTGGTCTTCTTGTCACGGTCGTCCAGCAGCACATCGAAGCCAGCGGCCTTCAGTTCGGCATAGAGGCGATCGGTCGCCTCCTTCACCGCGGCGTTCTCGTACTTCATCGGCACCAGGGCGATATTGAACGGTGCCAGGGCAGCCGGCCAGCGGATGCCACGCTCGTCGTGGTTCTGCTCGATGGCGGCGGCGACCACGCGGGACACGCCGATGCCGTAGCAACCCATGGTGAGCAGGGTAGGCTTGCCTTCCTCGCCCAGGACCGACAGCTTCATGGCCTCGCTGTACTTGGTGCCCAGCTGGAAGATATGGCCCACTTCGATGCCGCGCTTGATCACCAGGGTACCCTGGCCATCCGGGCTCGGATCGCCCGCCACCACATTGCGCAGGTCGGCGACCTGGGGCAGCGGCAGATCGCGCTCCCAGTTGACGCCGAAGTAGTGCTTGTCTTCCTGGTTGGCGCCGATGCCGAAGTCGCTCATCAGGGCGACCGAGCGATCGACGATGCAGGGAATCAACAGATTCATCGGGCCCAGGGAGCCAGGGCTGGCACCGATGGCCGCGCGGATCTCGGGCTCGGTGGCGAACACCAGGGGGCTGGCGACTTCCGGCAGGTTGGCCGCCTTGATCTCGTTCAGTTCGTGATCGCCACGCACCACCAGGGCGACCAGCCTGCCTTCCTCGGCCCCGCGTACCACCAGGGTCTTCACGGTCTTCTCGATGGCCAGACCGAATTTCTCCACCAGATCGGCGATGGTCTTGGTGTCGGGGGTATCGACCAGACGCAACTCTTCGCTGGCGGCACCGCGCGCGGTTTCCCGCGGCAGGGCCTCGGCCTTCTCGATGTTGGCGGCGTAGTCGGAGCTGTCGCTGAAGGCGATGTCGTCTTCACCGGAGCCGGCCAGCACATGGAATTCGTGGGAACCGCTGCCACCGATGGAGCCGTTGTCGGCCTGCACCGGACGGAAGTTCAGGCCCAGGCGGCTGAAGACGTTGCAGTACGCCTGGTACATGGCGTCGTAGGTTTGCTGCAGCGACGCCTGGTTCAGGTGGAAGGAGTAGGCGTCCTTCATCACGAATTCGCGGCCGCGCATCAGGCCGAAGCGCGGGCGGATCTCGTCACGGAACTTGGTCTGGATCTGGTACAGATTGATCGGCAGCTGCTTGTAGCTGTTCAACTCATTGCGCATCAGATCGGTGATGACTTCCTCGTGGGTCGGGCCCACGCAGAAATCGCGCTGATGGCGATCCTTCAGGCGCAGCAGCTCGGGGCCGTACTGCTCCCAGCGACCGGATTCCTGCCACAGCTCGGCGGGCTGGATCGCCGGCATCAGCACCTCCAGGGCGCCGGTGGCGTTCATTTCCTCGCGCACCACGGCTTCCACCTTGCGCAGCACGCGCAGGCCCAGCGGCAGCCAGGTATAGAGGCCGGAGGCCAGCTTGCGGATCATGCCGGCACGCAGCAGCAGCTGGTGGCTGATCACCACGGCATCGGAAGGGGTTTCTTTGAGGGTGGACAGCAGGAACTGGCTGGTACGCATGGCTAGGCGGTCTGTCGGCATCGAGACGGGACCGGCATTGTACGGCGGGGTGGGGCAGGGCGTACAGGGACGCGGGTGGCACCGACTAAGGGTCGGAAAAGAACAGCCCGGCGAATGCCGGGCTGCTGGATCGTGCGAGTGACGCTGTCCCTTACAGGATGCTCAGCGGGTACTCGGTGATCAGGCGGAACTCGTTGACGTTACCACTGTTACCCGAGCCAGTGCTGACATCGCCACGGTGCCAGGTCTGGCGGATGCGGAAGGACAGGTCCTTGGCCGGGCCACTCTGCAGAACGTACTTAGCTTCGAGGTTGGTCTCGTGCTCTTTGTCGCCATCTTGATAGCCAATGCCGGCATAGGCGGCGTTGCTGGTAGCGTCAATGCCGGTACCACGCACATAGCGGGTCATGAAGCTCAGGCCGGGTACACCCAGGGTGGCCATGTTCAGGTCGTAGCGAGCCTGCCAGGACTTCTCGCCCGGGGCGTTGAAGTCGGAGAACTGGATGGAGTTGGCCAGGAAGATGCTGTCGCCACCGCTACCCAGGGCGTTGCCCTTACCGCCTGCACCGACGTAATCGAACGGGGTATCACCGTTGACCTTCTGGAAGCCCAGGGTGAAGGTGTGGGCGTCGATGCTATAGGCAGCTGCCAGCGAGAAGGTGTTGTTGCTGATGTCACCCAGCTTGGCGCTGCCAGTGTCCTTGGTGTAGTAGTAGTTGGCGTCGAAGGTCAGCGACTGGTTGGCGCTCAGCGGCTGAACGAAGTTAACGTTCGCGTAGTACTGGTTCCACAGGTCTTCCAGGCGACCGTAGTACAGCGACGCGCTCAGTTGATCGTTGAACTTGTACTTGCCGCCTGCATAGTCACCCGACTTGGTGGTAACAGAAGCGTAGGCAGCGCCCAGGTTGCCGTCGTGGTAGGTGTTGATGTTGTCGCGACCGGCGGTGAAGTGGCCCGCTTCCAGGAACAGGTTCTGGATTTCTTCGCTGGTCAGCATGAAGCCGGTAGCGGTCTGCGGGAACAGGCGGCTGCCACCCACGGCGAACACGGGCGAGGTCGGCTGCAGGTTGCCGTACTTCAGCACGGTGTTGGAGATGCGCAGTTTGACCGCGGCGCCAGCAGTGGAGTACTCATCGTTCGGGCTGCCATCGTTGCCGATCGGCAGGTTGCCGGTGCCGGCATAACCCTTGCCGCCATCGAGCTTGATGCCGAGGTAGCCGAAGGCATCCACACCGACGCCTACGGTGCCCTGAGTGAAGCCCGATGCGTAGTTCAGCAGGAAGCCATGGCTCCAGTCGCGACGGTCGTTCGAGCCGCCATCACGATCCCGGTTGAAGTAGTAGTTGCGGTTCAACAGGGTCAGCTTGCTGTCTTCGACAAAGCCCTTGGATTCGGACTGCTGGTCGGCGAAAGCCAGTTGAGTGGTCCCTGCGGCTACGGCCAGGGCGAGAATGCTCCACTTCATCGCTTGCATCAGAAATGCTCCTTTGGGTTGAAAGTCAGCCATCGTGTCAGCCGTGGCTGTTTGTTCTAATAGCGGCACATATAGCACCTCTCTCGGAGGGGCGATAGGCTTCATCAAAATTTTGCGTGTGATGAGCGGATTAACCGTGACTCTTAAGAAAGCTCTTTAAGAGTTCCCGTCCGATCGTCGTACCCGGATCGTGATAGCAAAAAGCGTGCACAAATCCCCAAACGCCGAGCCCACCTGTCTATCACTAGGCCATTCCCCGGGTGACGGGCAGTTTCGGGCGGGTTGATTGCACCTTTGTGACACCAAAGGTTTCACGTTCCCCAAGCCGTGCACACTTTTAGTGCTGACTGGTGTTAGCAGGAGATGAGATGTTCCAAATAGATCCACGACTGGCCGGCGATTCCCTGGAAGTGACGTCCTTGACGCTGTGCCAGGTATTGCTGCTGAACGATCGCCGCTATGACTGGCTGGTGCTGGTGCCGCGGCGCGAAGGTGTTACCGAGGTCCTCGACCTGTCACCCCAGGACCAGGTGCAACTGTGGCGAGAGGTGACACTTGTTGCCCAGGTGTTGCGTAACGCTCACCCTGACTGCAAATTGAACATCGGCGCCCTGGGTAACGTTGTCCGGCAGTTGCACCTGCATGTCCTGCTGCGGCAGGAAGGTGATCCGGCCTGGCCCGGCCCGGTGTGGGGGCACTCGCCACGCGAGCCCTATGCCGCCGAGGCTGGCCATGCCGCCGCCGAGCTCTGGCGGATGCAGCTCGAACAGGAGGCACAGGCATGACTCTCGAAGAACGTATCGCCGATCTGGAGATGCGCCAGGCTTTCCAGGACGACACCATCCAGACCCTCAACGACATCATCGTTGAGCAGCAGCGGACCCTGGACCGTTGCGCGGCGCAGATCCGCATGCTGGCCGAACGCCAGGCGGAGTTGCAGAGCGCAGGCGGTGGCGGCATGCCGGACGAAGCCCCGCCGCCACACTATTGAGATCCGTTCCGCAGCTGAATCTTGTTGTCGCCCTGACGTACGTGCGCAGGCGGCTTTGCCGGCTACTCTAGCGGCACTGCATCCTTGCACTTTTTTGGTGCAGTCCGGCCTCGTCCCTTGTGGAACTCGCTCCGGGAGAGGCCTGTCCTCTGCGGAGCGAAGCCCACAGCACCTTCAGGACGGAGTACGGTTATGGCGTTTTTCACCGCTGCCAGCCAAGCGGATTTCCAACAACAACTCAAGAATGCCCTCGCGGCCCATGTCGAAGGGGATACCCTCGAACAACTGGATCGCTTCACCGCCCAGTTCTTCGGCATCGTCCCGCTGGAAGAACTCACCCAGCGTCGGCTGTCCGATCTGGTCGGCTGCGTGCTGTCGGCCTGGCGCCTGCTGGACGTCTTCGATCCGGCCGAGCCGCGGGTGCAGGTCTTCAATCCGGATTACGAGCGGCACGGCTGGCAATCGAGCCACACCGTGGTCGAGGTGCTGCACGCCGATTCCCCTTTCCTGGTGGATTCGGTGCGGATGGAGCTCAACCGCCAGGGCTATAGCGTCCATACCTTGCAGAACAGTGTCCTCAGCGTGCGCCGGGATGCCCAGGGTCGCCTGCTCGAGTTGCTGCCCAAGGGCCAGCAGGGCGAAGGGGTCACCCGCGAAGCCCTGATGTTCCTCGAGATCGACCGCTGTGCGGCCGCCACCGAGTTGCGCACCCTGGAGGCGGCGCTGCAGGAGATTCTCGGCGAGGTCCGGTTGACCGTTGGTGACTTCGCGGCCATGAAGGCCAAGGTCGCCGATCTGCTGACCTGGCTGGATCGGCGTCCGGCCGGTGTGGAGGAGGGTGAACTGGCCGAGGTGAAGGCCTTCCTCGACTGGCTGCGCAACGACAGATTCACCTTCCTCGGCTACGAGGAATTCACTGTCGAAGGCGATGGCGAGACGGCGATTCAGCGCTATGTGCCTGATTCCCTGCTGGGGCTGTCGCGCCGCCTGCGTGGCCGGCCCGAGACCGCCGAGATCACCCTGTCCGGTGATCCGCTGCGCTATCTGCGCGAGCCGGTGCTGCTGTCCTTCGCCAAGGCGGCCGACCCGAGCCGGGTGCATCGCCCGGCCTATCTCGATTTCGTTTCCCTGCGCGAGGTGGATGCCAGCGGCCGGGTGGTGCGCGAGCACCGCTTCATGGGCCTCTATACCTCCAGCGTCTACAACGACAGCGTGCGGGAGATTCCCTATATCCGCCGCAAGGTCGACGAGGTGCGTCGCCGCGCCGACTTCGACAGCAGCGCCCACCTCGGCAAGGAACTGGCCCAGGTCCTCGAAGGCCTGCCGCGGGACGATCTGTTCCAGACCCCGGTGGACGATCTGTTCAGCACGGCCATGGCCATCGTGCAGATCCAGGAACGCAGCAAGGTCCGCGTCTTCCTGCGCCGCGATCCCTATGGTCAGTTCTTTTACTGCCTGGCCTATGTGCCGCGCGACATCTACTCCACCGAAGTGCGCCAGCGCATGCAGCAGATCCTCATGGATCGCCTGCATGGCACTGACTGCGAATTCTGGACCTTCTTCTCCGAATCCGTGCTGGCGCGGGTGCAGTTCATCCTGAGGGTCGATCCGCTGCAGCCGCAGGACGTCGATCCGGCGCGCCTGGAGCAGGAGATGGTGCAGGCCTGTCGCAGCTGGAAGGACGACTTCGCCAGCCTGATGGTGGACAGCTTCGGCGAAGCCCAGGGCACTTCCATCCTGGCCGACTATCCGCTGGGCTTCCCGGCCGGCTATCGCGAGCGCTTCGCGCCACACCTGGCCGTGGTGGACATGCGTCACCTGCTGGACCTGAAGGACGATCGCCGTCTGGCCATGGGCTTCTACCAGCCGCTGACCCAGACCGGCGACAACATCCTGCACTGCAAGCTCTACCACGCCGATACGCCCCTGGCGCTGTCGGACGTCTTGCCGATCCTGGAAAATCTCGGTCTGCGCGTGCTCGGCGAATTCCCCTACGAGCTGCGTCATCGCAATGGCCGCCGCTACTGGATCCACGATTTCGCCTTCACCACCGTGGCCGGCCTGGAGCTGGACCTGCAGCAACTCAACGACACCTTCCAGGACGCCTTCGTCCAGGTGGTGGACGGCCAGGCGGAAAACGACAGCTTCAACCGCCTGGTACTGACTGCCGGGCTGCCCTGGCGGGACGTCGCGGTGCTGCGTGCCTATGCGCGCTATCTCAAGCAGATCCGCATCGGCTTCGACATCGGCTACATCGCCGCCACCCTCAATGCCCACGTCGACATCGCCCGGGAGCTGGTGCGGCTGTTCCGCATGAAGTTCTACCTGGCACGGCGCATGACCAGCGAGGACCTGGACGACAAGCAGCAGCGTCTGGAGCAGGCCATCCTCAGCGCCCTCGACGAT
Organism: Pseudomonas flavocrustae; assembly: GCF_029872515.1. NCBI lineage: Bacteria > Pseudomonadati > Pseudomonadota > Gammaproteobacteria > Pseudomonadales > Pseudomonadaceae > Pseudomonas > Pseudomonas flavocrustae. The sequence goes on from NZ_JAPDIQ010000002.1 coordinate 37,068, forward strand.
GTGGCGGTGCTCAACGAAGACCGCATCCTGCGGCGCTATCTGGACCTGATCAAGGCGACCCTGAGAACCAACGTGTTCCAGACCGACGCCGCCGGCAAGCCCAAGGCCTACTTCAGCTTCAAGCTCGATCCCAAGGCCATTCCCGAGCTGCCGCGCCCGGTGCCGCGCTACGAGATCTTCGTCTACAGCCCGCGCGTGGAAGGGGTGCACCTGAGATTCGGCAACGTCGCCCGCGGCGGCTTGCGCTGGTCGGATCGCGAGGAAGACTACCGCACCGAGGTGCTGGGCCTGGTCAAGGCGCAGCAGGTCAAGAACTCGGTGATCGTCCCCGTGGGTGCCAAGGGCGGCTTCGTGCCGCGGCGTCTGCCGACCGGTGGCTCCCGTGACGATATCCAGGCCGAAGCCATCGCCTGCTACCGCATCTTCATCAGTGGCCTGCTGGACATCACCGACAACCTCAAGGATGGCGAGGTGGTCCCGCCGGCTGCGGTGGTGCGCTACGACGGCGACGATCCCTACCTGGTGGTGGCGGCCGACAAGGGCACCGCGACCTTCTCCGACATCGCCAACGGTATCGCCCAGGACTACGGTTTCTGGCTCGACGACGCCTTCGCCTCCGGTGGCTCGGCGGGCTATGACCACAAGAAGATGGGCATCACCTCACGGGGCGCCTGGGTCAGCGTGCAGCGCCACTTCCGTGAGCGCGGCATCGATGTGCAGACCGATCCGGTCACCGTGGTGGGCATCGGCGACATGGCCGGCGACGTCTTCGGCAACGGTCTGCTGCGTTCGCGCAGCCTGGAGCTGGTGGCGGCCTTCAACCACCTGCACATCTTCACCGATCCCAATCCGGATGCCGAACGCAGCTATGTCGAGCGCGAGCGGCTGTTCAACCTGCCACGTTCGAGCTGGACCGACTATGACACCAGCCTGATCTCCCAGGGCGGCGGCATCTTCCCGCGCAGTGCCAAGCGCATTGCCATCAGCCCCGAGATGAAGGCGCGCTTCGATCTGCAGGCCGATCACCTGACGCCCAACGAGCTGATCAACGCGCTGCTCAAGGCACCGGTCGATCTGATCTGGAACGGCGGCATCGGCACCTACGTGAAGGCCAGCTTCGAAACCCATGCCGATATCGGCGACAAGGCCAACGACGGTCTGCGCGTGGACGGCTGCGACCTGCGCGCCAAGGTGATCGGCGAGGGTGGCAACCTGGGCATGAGCCAGCTGGCACGGGTGGAATTCGGCCTGCACGGCGGCGCCTGCAACACCGACTTCATCGACAACGCCGGTGGCGTGGACTGCTCCGACCACGAGGTCAACATCAAGATCCTGCTGGGCGACGTGGTCTCCGCCGGCGACATGACCGTCAAGCAGCGCAACACGCTGATGGGCGAGATGACCGACGAGGTCGGCGAGCTGGTGGTCGCCAACAACTACATGCAGACCGGGGCCCTGTCCCTGGCGGAATATCGGGCGCGGACCCACCTGGCCGAATACCAGCGGCTGATCGTGGATCTCGAGGGTCGCGGCAAGCTGGATCGTACGCTGGAATTCCTGCCCAGCGACGAGGTGCTTGCCGAGCGCGCCGCCAAGGGGCAGGGGTTGACCCGTTCCGAGCTGTCGGTGCTGATTTCCTACAGCAAGATCGACCTCAAGGAACAGTTGCTGGCCTCTTCGATGCCGGACGACGAATACCTCGCTCGGGACATGCAGGGCGCCTTCCCGCAGCGCCTGACCGAGCAATTCCCTGAGGCAATGGCACGCCACCGCCTCAAGCGCGAGATCGTTGCCAACCAGATCGCCAATGACCTGATCAACCACATGGGCATTACCTTCGTGCAGCGCCTGTGCGAGTCCACCGGCATGAGCGCGGCCGATGTCGCCCGCGCCTATGTGGTGATGCGCGATGTGCTGCACCTGCCGCATTGGTGGCGTCAGGTGGAGGCCCTGGATCATCAGGTGCCGGCCGAATTGCAGTTGCGCCTGATGAGCGAGCTGATGCGCCTGGGGCGGCGGGCGACCCGCTGGTTCCTGCGCAGCCATCGCAGTGGCCTGGACGCGGGCGCCGTGGCGGCCTTCTTCGGGCCACGCATCGCCGCGCTGGGCGTACGGCTGGACGAGCTGCTGCAGGGCGAACCGCGCCAGGACTGGGAAGAGCGCTTCCGCGCCTACACCGAGGCGGGCGTGCCTGAACTGCTGGCACGGGTCGTCGCCGGGACCAACCACATCTATACCCTGTTGCCGGTGATCCAGGCCGCAGAGGTCACCGCCCAGGATCCGCTGGAAGTGGCGGCCACCTGGTTCGCCGCGGGTGATGTGCTGGATCTGGCCTGGTATCAGCAGCAGCTCAACCAGTTGCCGGTCGCCAATGCCTGGCAGGCCCTGGCCCGCGAGGCCTTCCGCGACGAGGTGGATCTCCAGCAACGCACCATCACCATCGGCATGCTCAACTTGAGCGAGGCGCCCAGCGATCCGGAAGCCCGGCTGTCGCTATGGCTGGAGCGTCACCGGGCGGCGGTGGAACGCTGGCGCGGTCTGCTGGTGGATCTGCGCAATGCCAGCGGTCAGGACTATGCGATGTACAGCGTCGCCAGTCGTGAATTGGCGGATCTCGCCAGCAGCAGTGTCTGAGGTGACGGGCAGGCGCGAGCGGTTGGCGCGGCTGCCCTGATCCGCTAGAGCGACAAAAAAGGCGGCGTGCCCCTAGGAACGCCGCCTTCTTTGTGCCTGGATCAGCTCAGGGTTTCGGCTGGGTCGAGGGTGCCTTGAGGGCGCTCAGCCCTTGCAGGAGCGCCTGGTGAAAGCGTTCCGGTGCCTGCATCTGCGGCGCATGGCCCAGGTCCGGGAATTCCACCAGGGTCGCCTGGGGAATGCGCTGCGCCGCCGCCTTGCCCAGTTCGGGATAGTGGCCCAGCTGCGCCTTGAGGGCGGCCGGCGCCGCATCCTTGCCGATGGCGGTGGTATCGCGCTGGCCGATCAGCAGCAGGGTCGGCATGCGCAGCCGCTCGAATTCGTAGACCACCGGCTGGCTGTAGATCATGTCGTAGATCAGGGCGGAGTTCCACGCCACCCGCTCCTTGCCCGGTCCCTCGTTGAGGCCCGCGAGCATGTCCACCCAGCGATCGTAGGCGGGAGACCATTGGCCGGCGTAATAGGTGCTGCGCTCGTAGTCGCGGATGGCGGCGGCCGAGGTCTTGAGCTCCCGGGCATACCACTGGTCGACGCTGCGATAGGGCACGCCCAGCGCCTTCCAGTCTTCCAGGCCGATGGGATTGACCAATACCAGCTGCTCGGTGGCCTCGGGATAGAGGAGGGCGTAGCGGGTCGCGAGCATGCCGCCGGTCGAATGACCGATGAGGGTCGCCCGGGCGACGCCCAAGTGGTCGAGCAGGGCGCGGGTGTTGGCGGCCAGTTGCTGGAAGCTGTATTGATAGTGCGCCGGTTTGCTCGACTTGCAGAAGCCGATCTGGTCCGGCGCCACGATCCGATAGCCGGCAGCGCTCAGCACCTGGATGCTTTGCGCCCAGGTACCGGCGCAGAAGTTCTTGCCGTGCAGCAGGACCAGGGTCCGCCCGTTCGGTTTTCCGCTCGGCGCGACGTCGAGATAGGCCATTTCCAGAGGCTGTCGCTGGGAGTCGAAGCTGAAGGTCCTGACCGGGTAGTCGTAGGCGAAGCCTTCGAGACGTTCGCCATAGACGGGCGCCGCCTGGCTGAGCGGACTCAGCAGCAGGGCGGCCAGGGGGAGGGCGAGGCGCAGGGACATGGGCAGGATCCTGGGGCTAAACCAGTTCCGACCGGACGCCGGTGGAGAAGATTCCGGATCGCGCCTCGAACCCTGTCGGCCTTGCTGCGGGTGTCCGGGCTGCGGGCCGTTTCGCTTCGCCTCCCGCCCCGGGTCTGATAGTCTGGATGACCTTTGTTTCCAATTCGGCGCACCGCTTTCCCTGCGCTTCTTCCCGATCACACGAGGTTCCCGGTTTGGCGCTCGAGTCACCTTCCAAGACGCAGCCCGACGCTCTGGCCGATTGTGCCAATGAGCCGATCCACATTCCCGGCAGTATCCAGGAACATGGCTTCCTGTTCGCCGTGGAAGAGCCGGATCTGCGCATTGTCCAGGCCAGCGCCAACGTGCGCGAGTACCTTGGCGTCGCCGTGGAGGATGTACTGGGTCGCACGCTTGGCGAATTGCTGCCGGGGTGCGATCTGCCGGCCATGCTCGGGGCCCTGACCCAGGAAGAGCAGAATCCCATCTATCAGGGCGACGTCACCCTGGGGCCGCAGCGGCAGACCTTCGCGCTGTTCATGCATCGCTTCGGTGGGGTGCTGATCGTCGAATTCGAGGCGCCGGTGGACAGCCGGCTCGGCCTCAATACCCTCTATCCCATGGTGCGGGTGTTCATCGAACAACTGCACCAGGCCGAAACCGTGGATGCCATCGCCACGCTCGCGGTGCGCGAAGCCAAGCGCATCTCCGGCTTCGACCACACCATGATCTATCGCTTCGACGAAGAAGGTCACGGACAGGTGCTGGCCGAGGAGTGCGATCCCGGCGTACCCAGCTATCTGGGGCTGAGATTTCCCGCCTCGGACATCCCGGCCCAGGCCCGCCGCCTGTACCTGGCCAACCGCATCCGGGTGATCGGCAACGCCTACTACCAGCCGTCGCCGCTGCAGCCGCAGACCAATCCGCTGACCGGCCAGCCGCTCGACCTCAGCTTCGCGCAACTGCGCAGCGTGTCGCCGGTGCACCTGCAGTACATGAGAAACATGGGCACCCTGGCCTCCATGTCGGTTTCCATCGTGGTCGGCGGCCGTCTCTGGGGTCTGGTGCTCTGCCACGATCGCCAGCCGCAGCGGGTATCCTTCCAGACGCGGACCGCCTGCGAGCTGTTCGGTCGGGTGCTGTCGCTGCAGATCGATGCCGCCGAGACCCACGCGGAATCCGATCGTCGGCTGGCGCTGCGTCAAGCCATGGTGCAGATGCTCTCGACCATGGCCGACCGCGACAGCGTCTGCCAGGGACTGCTGGAGCTGCCCCAGGTCTATCTGGATTTCGCCCGGGCACAGGGCGCCGCCATCATTTCCTCCGATGGCACCGAGCTGATCGGCCAGGCGCCGCCGCGCGACGTGGTGGATAGCCTGGTCGAGTGGTTGTCGGTCAACGTCAAGGATCACTACGTCACCGACAACCTGGCCAAGGACATCGCCGCGCTGCCACAGCTGGCCCAGTATGCGGCCGGGGTGCTTGCCGTACCCATTTCCGAATTGCATTCCCACTATCTGATCTGGTTTCGCAGCGAGCTGGTGCAGGTGGTCAACTGGGCCGGGCGGCCAGCCAAGCAGGAAGGCAGCGACGGACGCCTGTCGCCCCGACAGAGTTTCGTGCTCTGGCAGGAGACGGTCCGCGGCCTGTCGCTACCCTGGTCGCCGCTCGAGCTGGAAAGCGCCATCGAATTGCGCAATGCGGTGCGCGGGATCGTCCTGCGCAAGGCCGAGGAGATGGCCGAGCTGGCCGAGGAGCTGCAACGCAGCAACAAGGAACTGGCGGCCTTCTCCTACAGCGTGTCCCACGACCTGCGTGCGCCGCTGCGCCACATCGCCGGCTACGCCGAGCTGCTGGGCGACATCGAAGGCGGCAAGCTGTCGGACCGGGGGCGGCGCTTCCTGGAAAACATCGGGTCGTCGGCGCGCTTCGCCGGCAGCCTGGTCGACAACTTGCTGAGCTTTTCGCAGATGGGGCGGGCGGCGATCCGCTATTCCGACGTCAATCTGACCGCCCTGGTGGAAGCCATTCGCGAAGAGATGGCCCCGGACTATGCCGAGCGGCAGGTGGAGTGGCACATCGGCCCCCTGCCTGTCGTCATCGCCGATGCCGCCTTCGTCCATCTCGCCTTGCGCAACCTGCTGGCCAATGCCATCAAATACAGTCGCTACGAAGAACCGGCGGTGATCGAGATCGGCACCTTGCCGAGCGATTCCGAGGACATCATCTTTGTTCGGGACAACGGTGTCGGTTTCAACATGGACTATGTCGGCAAGCTGTTCGGCGTCTTCCAACGCCTGCACCATGCCGATGAATTCGAAGGGGTCGGCATCGGTCTGGCCAGTGTCAGACGCATCATCGAGCGTCATGACGGTCGGGTCTGGGCCGAGGGTGCCATCGGCGAGGGCGCTACCTTCTTTTTCGCCCTTCCCAAACAACGTCCGTCCCCGGTACACAAAAGGTAGTTCTGTTCATGCTCAAACCCATTGTGCTGGTCGAAGACAATCCGCACGATCTGGAGCTCACCTTGGTGGCTCTGGAGCGCAGCCAGCTGGCCAACGATGTCGTGGTCCTGCGTGACGGTGCCGAAGCGGTCAATTATCTGCTCAGGCGCGAACCCCATGCCGATCGCGAGCCGGGCAATCCCGCCGTGATGCTGTTGGATCTCAAACTGCCCAAGGTCGATGGCCTGGAAGTGCTCGAACTGATTCGTCGGACGCCTGAGCTGTGCAGTATTCCCGTGGTCATGCTGACTTCATCACGGGAAGAGCCGGATCTGGAGAAGGCCTACGAGCTGGGCGTGAACGCCTACGTGGTCAAGCCGGTCGAGTTTCGTGATTTCGTCGCCGCGATCAGCGACCTCGGCGTATTCTGGGCCGTGCTCAATGAGCCGCCGCCAGGATCGCGTCGTGTCACCAGGCGCATTGGCCGCTAGCGAGTGAAGATCAGTGCATCCGCATCCAGTCATCCGCGACCGGCCGATATGCGCGATCCGGCTTCCCTGAGTGAACAGATTCAAGGCCGACGTCCGTTTATGCCGCTCTCGAAACAGATCAAGATCCTGCTGGTAGAGGACAGCAAGCTCGATGCCGAGCTGATCCTGATCGAGCTGGAAAGGCACGGCTTCGAGCTGCAATCCAAGATCGTCTATGAACGTACCGGTCTGACTCTGGCGCTGAGCCAGCAGACCTACGACATCATTCTCTCCGACATCATCCTGCCGGGCTTCTCCGGTGCCGAGGCCCTGCGCGTGGCGCGGGCGCTGACGCCGGAAACCCCCTTCATCTTCGTCTCGGGCATCTTCGGTGAAGTGCACGCGGTGGAGATGATGCGCCTGGGCGCCAACGACTATGTGCTCAAGCAGAGCATGGAGCTCTTGGCCAAGGCGGTCGAGCGGGCACTGCTGGTGGTGCACGAGCGCCGCGAGCGGCGCCGCGCCGAAGAGGCCCTGCACAGCCTGGAAGTCCGGTCCCGCCTGGCCATGGACGCCTCCCGGCTGGGCATGTGGGAGTATCTGCCGGCCAGCCGTACGCTGGTCTGGGACGAGCGCTGCAAGGCCATGTTCGGCCTGCCGGCCGATGCGGTGGTCGATCTTGAGGTGTTCGCCCGCCTGTGCGGCAGCGATGGCCTCGAACGCTTTCTCGATACGGTCCGCCAGGCGGGCGCCGACGAGCGCGACGACGACTACCGCAGCGAATACCGCATCCGCCTCGATGATGGCGCCCAACGCTGGGTCGAGACCCGCGGCCAGCCCTTCTTCGATGCCGGCGTCTGCACCCGCTTCCTTGGCGTGATGCTCGACATCACCCAGCAGCGCGACGCCGCGGAGAAACTCGAACGACTCAATGTCAGTCTCGGCGAGCGCGTCGAGGAGCGTACCCGCGAGCGCGATCGGACCTGGGATCTCACCCGCGATCTGCTGCTGGTGTGCAAACCCGACGGTACCCTGGTAGCGCTCAACCCGGCCTGGGAAGAAAATCTGGGCTGGTCGCGGGTGGAGCTGCTCGATTCCTCGCTGCTGGCGCTGGTGCATCCCGACGAGCGCTTCATCACCGACAACGAACTCAAGCAGCTGGCCACCGGTGCAACCAGTCAGCGTTTCGTCAATCGTATCCGCCACCGCGACGGCAGCTATCGCTGGATTTCCTGGACGGCGGTGCCGGATGCCGGCATGACCTATTGCTCCGGACGGGACATCTCCTCGGAGGTCCTGGCGATGGAAGAACTGGCCGCGGCGAATCGCCAGTTGCGTGAGCAGATCGACGAGCGCGAGCGGGTGGAAGACACCCTGCAGCAGATGCAGCGCCTGGAGGCCGTGGGTCAGCTCACCGCCGGCGTGGCCCATGACTTCAACAACCTGCTCACCGTGGTGCTCAGCAGTGCCAGCTTCCTCGAGCGGGATCTGACGCGCCTCGAAGCGAGCGACAAGACCCAGGGGCGGGTGCAGAACATCCGCGAAGCGGGCGAGCGGGGCGCCAAGCTCACCGCCCAGCTGCTGGCCTTCTCCCGCCGTCAGCGTCTGGCGCCCAAGCCGGTCAAGCTCAACGAAACCGTCGAAGGCATGCTCGAACTGCTGCGCAGCACCATGGGTGGCAGCGTCTGGATCGAGACCCACCTGCGCGCCGATTGCTGGCATGCCCTGGTCGACCCGACCCAGATCGAACTCATCATCCTCAATCTGGCGATCAATGCCCGGGATGCCATGGCGGTCGGCGGCACCCTGCGGCTGAGCACCTCCAACCAGACCATCAGCGAGCCACCCCAGCGCCCGGAAGAACCCGAGCCGGGCGAGTACGTGCTGCTGGCGGTGCAGGATTCCGGCACCGGCATGAGCGAAGAGGTGCTGGCCAAGGCCTTCGAACCCTTCTTCACCACCAAGGAGGTGGGCAAGGGCTCCGGTCTGGGCCTGGCCCAGGTGTTCGGCTTCGCCAAGCAGTCCGGTGGTGGCGTGCGCATCGAGACGCAGATGGGCAGCGGCACCACGGTGCTGGTCTATCTGCCGCGTACCGAGGCGGAAGATGCCGTGGATCCGGTCGGGTTACCGACCCCGGGGCGGGACGAACAGGCCGCCGAGCGACGCATCCTGCTGGTCGACGATGATCATGCGGTGCGCAACGTGACCGCCGCGCTGCTGGCGGATCTCGGCTATCAGGTGGTAGAGGCCAGCAACGGCTTCGCCGCCCTGAGCGCCCTGGAGCGCGATCCGCAGATCGATCTGCTGCTGGCCGATTTCGCCATGCCCGGCATGAATGGTGCCGAGCTGGCTCGCCAGGTGCGCAAGCGGTTGCCGCAGTTGCCGGTGGTCTTCATCACCGGCTACGCCGAACTGGGCGAACTCGATCCCGAACAGTCATTCATCGTGCCCAAGCCCTTTCGCGAGGCGGATCTGGCCGCACGGCTGCAGGCCGCCCTGCGTGGCGAGAAGCCCCAGCCTTCGCCGCTCTGAAAACCGCGGTCACTACGAGGTATTTGCGTGTCCACCATCCGTGAAATGTTGCGTGCCGAGGGCGGTGCCCTGCACCAGCAGGTCGATGCCACCTTTGGCCGCTATGCATTGCAGACGCGACCCCATTACACCGCCTTTCTCCAGGCCCATGCCCAGGCCCTGATCGGCCTCGAAGAGTTGCTGGAGCGCTCCGGCATCCAGCGGCTGTTGCCCGACTGGGCAGAGCGTCGCCGCCGCGGGGTGCTGGCGGAGGATCTGCAGCGTCTGGCCGCCGACAGGCCCGAACCCGTCGTCCTCGAGCGCCTGCTCGACGAAGGGGAATGCTGGGGGGTGGCCTATGTGCTGGAGGGTTCCCGATTGGGCTCGCGACTGCTGGATCGTCATGCCGGCGAGAGTCCGGATGAAGCGGTGCGCGACGCCCGGGCCTATCTGGGACATGTGCCGCCCACCGGTGCCTGGCCGGGATTCCTGCAGCGACTGGACGAGGCGGGCAGCGACGCGCAGTTGCATCCGGCGATGCTGGCCGGTCAGCGCCTGGCCTTCGAGGTGTTCCTGGCGGCGGGGCAGCGTCACGCGCCTGCGGTCGCTGCCGGCTGAGACGCTTGCCTAGAACGCCTGCAGATAGCCGATCACCTCGGCGGCACCCAGGCGTTCGAGAATCTCGGCGAGGACGCGGGTGGTCGCCACTTCATTGGGTAGCAACAACCACTCCAGATCCTGGTCAGGTGCGGGCAGCGGCAGGCGGGCATAGTCGAGCTTCAACCCCAGCAGCACCTGGACGAAGTCCGGGTGATTCCAGACCGCATTGGGCAGGGCATAGACCGCGAAGGCCTCCTGCAGGCGGTTGATGGCCGCCTGATCCAGGCTCAGGCACTGGATCTGCGCCGGCACTTCCACGGCGATACCGCGGATGCGGGCGTAGGCGATGATGCTGGCAAGAGCGAGGGTGGTGGCCGCCTCGTTTTCCAGGAACAGCCGCGTACCTCGCCAACTGGCCTGGCGCAGGCGCAAGGGCTGCTCCGCAGAGAGATTCGGCAGGGTGCGATAGAGCGCCGCCTGGAAATCCCGATAGCCGATGATCCGGACCTGCTCGCGAGCCGCAGGCAGGGCGGCCAGTTCTTCCAGTTGCACCGCGGAGTCAGAGGCGCTGTCGCCCAGCCGCTGGCAGAGGCCTTCGATGGCGCGCAGGTCCAGGGCGGCGACCTGCTGGGTATCGGCGATCACCAGCTGGCTGAGCAGGGCATGGGCGCGACTCTTGATTTCCTGGGTCGGACCGGACAGGGCGGCGCGTGGCAGGCCAAGGAGCAGATGCAGGGGGTGGCCTTCATCCCACCAAAGACTGGCGCTGGGCGCGGGCAGGGGGAGAAAGGCATCGGCCAGGCGTTCCAGGCAACGCTGAATGCGGCGACTGGCCAGCGAGGGATGCAGATGCAAGGCCAGTGAAGACCAGGGGCTGCCCAGGAGGTTGGCACTGTTGCTCATGAGGTCTCCGGGGCGGATAGGAACTGCACGACCGATTCTAGCGTGGGACAGACAGCGTTATCGTCAAATGATTCCTGAAAGGTAGGATCTTTTGTGCGAGTGACCGTTCGAGTCCGGGGCGAGCGACGTATGGCGGGTGGCAAGCCTGTATAATGCGCGCTTTCCGAATTGCCTGTGAGTCCGCCATGTACGACGCGCTCCGTCCTCTGCTTTTCAAAATGTCTCCCGAAGGATCGCATGATCTGGCGTTGGACCTGATCGGCGCCGCGGGTCGGCTGGGCCTGACGGGCCTCGGTCGGCGGCCGGGCCGGCTGCCGGTGCAGGTCATGGGTCTGGAGTTTCCCAATCCGGTGGGTCTGGCCGCCGGACTCGACAAGAACGGCGCCGCCATCGACGGCTTTGCCGGTCTGGGCTTCGGCTTCATCGAGATCGGTACCGTGACGCCACGGCCGCAGCCGGGCAATCCCAAGCCGCGGCTGTTCCGCCTTGAGCAGGCCGACGCCATCATCAACCGCATGGGTTTCAATAATGCGGGCGTGGATGTCCTGATCGAGCGGGTCAAGGCTGCCCGCTTCCAGGGCGTACTGGGGATCAACATCGGCAAGAACGCCAGTACCCCGGTGGAACGGGCGGTGGACGACTACCTGATCGGTCTGGAGCGGGTCTATGCCCACGCCAGCTACATCACGGTGAACGTGAGCTCGCCCAACACGCCCGGCCTGCGCAGCCTGCAATTCGGCGATGCGCTCAAGAGCCTGCTGGAAGCCCTGCGCCAGCGTCAGGAAGACCTGGCGGTCCGGCACGGCCGGCGGGTGCCCATCGCCATCAAGATCGCCCCGGACCTGACCGATGCAGAGATCGTGCTGACCGCCCAGGCGATTCGCGAGGCCGGGATGGACGCCATCATCGCCACCAACACCACGTTGGGCCGGGAAGGGGTGGAGAATCTGCCCTATGCCGCCGAGGCCGGTGGCTTGTCAGGTGCTCCGGTGCGGGAGAAGAGTACCCATGTGGTACGGGTGCTGGCCGCTGAGCTGGGTGGTCGACTGCCGATCATCGCGGCGGGTGGGATCCTGTCCGGGGAAGATGCGGCAGAAAAGATCGCGGCGGGCGCCAGTCTGGTGCAGCTCTACAGCGGCTTCATCTATCGCGGACCGGCGTTGATCCGGGAAGCCGTGGATGCGATCGCCGCGGCGCGCCCTTGAGGGGAGGGGGCTCGCTGGGAGCCCCCGTGGGACCGGGTCCCTGATCCCGGGAGAGGATCTGACTGGAAAGAAGCCAGAACGCTGTGGAAGCCCGGGGCTTCCGCTAGTGAAATCGAATTAGCCTGCGGCTTGAAGTTGATTCATGCGTTGAAGACCGGCGGTGCCTACGTAGCCGTCCCATTGGTCGCTACGGCCCTCACGCCAGCCATTGAGCCAGGCCTGCCGGACGGCGTCCTGGGTGAAGGGGCAGAGGTCCCGCGATTTGCCCACAATGCCGTGCTGATAACCACGCTGGAAAGCTCGTTCCATTGGATCACGCTTGAGTCTTCTCATAGGGTAGTGCCCTCGTAGGTTGACTTGCAGATTGTCCATGGCCCGTTGCAGGCCTGGATGCCAGAGCCGGCGTCCTGACATCCGCCCCGCACCTTCGCGCTGCGGGTGGTCAATTACTAACCAAAGGGGCTCCGGCTGGGAACGACCTTTTCGCTATAAGCCGTAATCAAATCGAAATGAAATGGCGATAAACCGCCGCTGGAATGCCGTCACTGCGGCTTGTTGAGACGCAGTCAAACCTTCTCGCGAGGAGCTGTCCTTGGCGGTCAATCCGACCAAAGGCAGAAAGCTCCTCGCGCTAACCTATGGATTCAACGATGTCCGCGATGCAACAACTCATCCTCACCTGTCCCAAGGGGCTCGAGACCCTGCTGCTGGAAGAGGCCCAGGGCCTCGGCCTGCAGGAAGCCCGCAGCCAGACCGCGGCGGTGCGCGGCGAGGCGAGTCTCGCGGACGCCTACCGCCTGTGCCTCTGGTCGCGCCTGGCCAACCGGGTGCTGCTGGTGCTCGCCCGTTTCCCGGTGGAAGATCCCCAGGGCCTGTACCTGGGCGTGCACGGTGTGGAATGGGAAGAACACCTGGCCCCCGACGGTACCCTGGCGGTGGGCTTCAGTGGCCAGGGCGCCGGCATCGACAACACCCATTTCGGTGCCCTCAAGGTCAAGGACGCCATCGTCGATCGCCTGCGCGAGCGCACCGGGCAGCGGCCCACGGTGGACAAGATCGCTCCGGATCTGCGCGTCCACCTGCACCTGGAGCGCGGCCAGGCCATCCTCTCGCTGGATCTTTCCGGTCAGAGTCTGCACCAGCGTGGTTATCGCCTGCAGCAGGGCGCCGCGCCGCTCAAGGAAAACCTCGCGGCCGCGGTGCTGATCCGCGCCGGCTGGCCGGCCCTGGCCGCGGCCGGCGGCGCGCTGGCCGACCCCATGTGCGGGGTAGGTACCTTCCTGGTCGAGGCCGGCCTGATGGCGGCGGACATCGCCCCCAACCTGCGCCGCGAGCGCTGGGGCTTCTCCGCCTGGCTGGGCCACGTGCCCGCGCTCTGGCAGCAGCTGCATCAGGAGGCTGAAGCCCGCGCCGCTGCGGGTCTGGCCAAGGCGCCGACCTGGATCCGTGGCTACGAAGCCGATCCGCGACTGATCCAGCCGGCGCGCAACAACATCGAGCGGGCCGGGCTGTCCGAGTGGATCAAGGTCTACCAGGGCGAGGTCGCCAGCTTCGAGCCGCGGCCGGACAAGGGCCAGACCGGCCTGGTGATCTGCAACCCGCCCTATGGCGAGCGCCTGGGCGATGAAGCCAGCCTGCTGTACCTCTATCAGAATCTCGGCGAGCGGCTGCGTCAGGCCTGCCTTGGCTGGCGCGCGGGGGTCTTCACCGGCGCGCCCGAGCTGGGCAAGCGCATGGGCATACGCAGCCACAAGCAATACGCCTTCTGGAACGGCGCCTTGCCCTGCAAGCTGCTGATGTTCGAGGTCGAGACCCGTCAGTTCGTCACTGGCAGCCGCAACGGCGAGCGTTCGACCACCGACCAGGCGGCCGAGCCGGCCAAGCTCAGCGAAGGCGGACAGATGTTCGCCAATCGCCTGCAAAAGAATCTCAAGCAGCTCGGCAAGTGGGCGCGTAATCAGGGCGTGCAGTGCTATCGCCTCTATGACGCCGACATGCCCGAGTATGCGGTGGCGGTGGATCTCTATGGCGATCGGGTGCACGTGCAGGAATACGCGCCGCCACGCTCCATCGATCCGGACAAGGCCCAGGCCCGTCTGCTCGATGCCCTGGCGGCCATTCCCCAGGCGCTGGACATCGATCCGTCAATGGTGGTGGTCAAGCGGCGCGAGCGACAGAGTGGTACCAAGCAGTACGAACGCCAGGCCGCCCAGGGTGAGTTCCTGCAGGTGGAAGAAGCGGGTGCCAAGCTGCTGGTCAATCTCACCGATTACCTGGATACCGGTCTGTTCCTCGATCACCGTCCGCTGCGCCTGCGGCTGCGCCAGGAAGCCCAGGGCAAGAGATTCCTCAACCTGTTCTGCTACACCGGTGCCGCCACGGTGCAGGCCGCAGTAGGCGGGGCGCGCAGCACCACCAGCGTCGACCTGTCGCGAACCTACCTGGACTGGGCCCGGCGCAACCTGGCCCTCAACGGCTTCTCCGAGCGGCATCGCCTGGAGCAGGGTGATGTGCTGCACTGGCTGGAAAACGATCGTGGCGAATATGATCTGATCTTCGTCGATCCGCCGACCTTCTCCAACTCCAAGCGTCTGGAAGGGGTGTTCGACGTCCAGCGCGATCACGTCGCCCTGATCGACTCGGCCATGGCCCACCTGAGTCGCAATGGCGTGCTGTACTTCTCCAACAACTTCCGCAAGTTCGAGTTGGACGCAGGCCTCGCCGAGCGTTATCGCGTCGAAGAGATCAGCGCCAGCACCCTGGATCCGGACTTCGCGCGCAATCCCAAGATCCATCGCGCCTGGCGGTTCAGCCTGCAATGAGGTCCGCCGCCTGAACTGCCGCTGAACGGGTCGGGCATCGAGCCGTTCAGCCTGTGATCCGGCGCAATCCAGCCTTTTCCCGGGAACACCCGACCCCGCCATGCCGTCCACAATGACGGCGCGGCGCTGGGTCGTGCCTGGCGGGACGAGGAGGGAAAGGTTCTACAATGCTGGTTTCACTGCAGGCTCTCAGGGCCCTGGCCGCCTGGCTGGTGGTCTTTCATCACTTCATGCAGGTGTTCTTCGACTTCCACGCCGACAGCCTCGGCGGTCATCTGCTCTCCACCCGGGGACAGGTCGGGGTCGATATCTTCTTCGTGCTCAGTGGCTTCGTGATCTACCTGTCCACCGCCGGCCGATCGCTCAGGCGCAGCACCTTCCTCTGGCACCGCATCGCCCGTATCGTCCCGGCCTATTGGCTGTACACCGCGGTGACGGCGCTGATCCTCTATCTGGCCAGCGACGTGATGCCCATCTATGGCGTCGCCGCCCGTGAATTGCTGCTCTCGCTGTTCTTCATTCCCAGCGAGAACCCCGCGGGCTTCGGCCATTATCCGATCCTGCCGGTGGGCTGGACGCTCAACTTCGAGATGCTGTTCTACCTGCTGTTCGCCCTGTCCTTTGGCGTGGCCGAGCGCTGGCGCATCGGCGTGGTCAGCCTGCTGGTGATCCTGGTCAGCCTGGTGCTGGCTCGCGAGTCCTTTGTCAGCAGCTTCTATCGCAATCCGATCATCTTCGAATTCCTGCTGGGCGTGAGCCTGGCCGCGCTCTATCGCCGCGGCGCCCTGCGCGGACCCCGGCCGCTGGCGCTGGCGGCGGCCCTGGCGGCCCTGACCTGCCTGGTGGCCTTTCCGGCCGACCATCCCTGGCGCCTGCTGACCTGGGGCGTGCCCAGTGCGGTCCTGGTGGGCGCCTGCGTGATCCTCGAGCCCTGGTTCGCCGGCTCGCGCCTGTGCAAGGCGCTGGGGGACTGGTCCTATTCGGTCTATCTGGTGCACGTCATCGTGCTCTGGCTGGGCGACTACTGGCTGCACCAGCAGTGGGGTTTCAGCCCCTACCAGACCCTGGCGGTCTGTCTGCCGGTGATCCTGCTGCTGGCCTGGGGGAGTTACGAATGGATCGAGCGACGCCTCTCCCGCACCCTGCGCCAGCTGGGCGAACGCCTGGCGGGACGGCGTCCGCAGTGGGTGACCGGTCAGTAGGACGCGCGTTCGGCGGCGGTGAGTTCGGGCAGCAGGGCCCGACCTTCCGCCGAGGAGCGCTGGGCGGCTTCCAGCAGGGCCATCAGCGCGCAGGCCTGGGCCGGAGGGACGGGATTGGCGGCGCGCCCGGCGAGGGCCTCGACCAGGGCGAGGTAGTAGCGACGGTGATCGCCCGCCGGCGTCGGCAACGCCTGGCGTTCGCCATCGCCGGTGATGAGCCAGCCGGAATCCGGATCCTGGCCCCAGTCTGGACCACCGGGGCGCACGCCGGCCTTGAGCGCGTCTTCCTGGCAATCCGCTCCCTGCTTGATCCAGCTGCCCGCAGTACCCTGGGCGAGAAAGCGCGGCACACCGCCTGCGGCCAGCATCCCGGCTCTCAGGGTCACTTGACGGGTGCCGTAGTCCAGTTGCACCTGGAACCAGTCGTCGGTGAGGGCGCCGGCGCGCTGCCGCACCAGCTGCGCCTGCAGGCGCTCGGGCAGGCCGAACAGGCAGAGCGCCTGATCCAGCAGGTGGGGGCCGAGGTCGAACCAGAGGCCACTGCCGGGGAGTGCCGCTTCGCGCCAGCGCGTGCGTACCTCGGGACGAAAGCGCTCGATGCGCGATTCCAGGCTGGTCAGCTCACCCAGGGCGCCACTGGCGAGTACCGCCTGCAGCCCTAGAAAATCACTGTCCCAGCGGCGATTCTGGAACACCGACAGCAACCGGCCGGCCTGTTCGGCTTCCGCGGCCAGTTGCCTGGCTTCGGCGAGGGTAACGGTAAAGGGCTTGTCGACCACCACGTGCTTGCCGGCGGCCAGGGCGGCGCTGGCGAGGGGCGCATGGGTCTGGTTGGGTGAGGCGATCACCACCAGGTCGATGGCCGGATCCTGCACCGCGGCCAGGTAGTCCGCAGTGACGCGCACCTTGGGCAGGTCGGCCTGTACGCGCGCGGCATCCCGTGAGGCCACCAGCTCCAGGCTGAGACCGGGAATCGACCCCAGCAGGGGACCATGGAAGGTCTGACCGACGAAGCCGTAACCGATCAGGGCGACGCGAAAGGGGGAGGGCATGAGGCATCCTTGTGCCGGGGTGAAAAAGAGCGAGGCCGCTTAGGGAGCGGCCTCGGTTGAACGCGGAAACCAGAGGTTGCCCTATTTCAACTCGTGATCGTGAGCCAGTTGCTCTCTTTCGAGGAATTCGTCCTGCCGCAGGGAGTCCTTGAACTCCTCGGAGTCCTCCAGGGCCAGGGGGTCATTGAGTTCGCCGCTGGAAAGACGCTTTTTCTCCAGTTTGCCGGACAGGTGGGTAATGGCTCGCAGCAGCTTGTCCGCTGCACCTTCCACTGCCAGGTCGAGGGAATCGGCCTTGTGAGTTACCGAGAGCGGCTGGTGCCCCTTGATACGGGCCTCCATTTGGCACCGCTTGTCCTGAGCACCCGATTTGCCGGCGTTTTCGTCGTTGAGGTGCACCTCGACACGGGTCAGGAGTTCGTCGAAGCGATCCAGGCGGTCTTCCACCACGGACGCCACCCAATTCTGCAAACCGGCACTGCTTTCGATGTTGTGATCACTGTTGACTTGGACTTGCATGCGGCTTCCTCTTTTTGACGGGCCTGACCATTGGATGAGGCCGGTCAGGCCGAGGTTCAAGGCTGTTCGTCCGTTGTGCGTGTCACCCGATGTTTCCTTCTGGCAGTGTTGAGGCGCGTCGCAACTTTCGAAAAACGACGCTCAAGTCGCGGGTCGCTGGCGTTTTGCCCTTATCCACTGATAATGCGCGACCTCTCATCGTCCGTCGCAGTGGGGATTGTCAATGCCAGATGTGCTCACCCGTGGCCGCAGTTTTGCCCGGCGGCTCTGGCTACCCCGTGCGATAGGTCTGTTGCTCAGCCTCAGTTGCATCGTCTCGGTGCAGCTTACCCAGCCGGTGTCCATCGGCCTATGGCTGCTGCTGCTGGCCAATGCGCTGTGCTGGTCGCCGCTCGCCTACTGGCGCGCCGTCCGCGCGCGCGATCCCTATCGCGCCGAGCTGGGCAATCTGCTGCTGGATTGCGGCTCGGCCGGCTTCTGGGCGGCGAGCATGGGCTTCAATCTCCTGCCCAGCGTGACCCTGCTCGCCATGACCGGTATGAACATGCTCGGCGCCGGGGGCCTGGCGTTCTGGCGCCGGGGTCTGCTCGCGCAGCTGGCGGGCATCCTGGTCGGCCTGGTGGTGCTGCGCCATCCGGTCGCCCTCGAGACCTCCACCGCGCAGATCTATGCCTGCCTGCCGATGATCGTCGCCTATCCCTGGGCCCTGGGCCTGGTGAGCTTTCGCCTGGCGCGGCAGCTGTCGCGGCGCCAGCAGGAGCTGGAGCTGATCAGCAAGCAGGATGGCATGACCGGCCTGCATAACCGCACCCACTGGGATCAGCTGCTGCAGCGCGAATTCGCCCGCTGCAAGCGCAGTGGCGCCACGGCCAGCCTGGTGATGATCGACCTGGACAACTTCAAGCTGGTCAACGATCGCTTCGGTCATCAGGCCGGGGACGAGATGCTGCGGCAATTTTCCGGCCTGCTGGCCCGGACCATCCGCACCAGCGACCTGGCCGGTCGTTTTGGTGGCGATGAATTCGGTATCCTCTTGCCCGACACCTCGCCCGAACGGGCCCTGGACCTGATTCGACGGCTGCAGGAGCGGTTGCACGAGATGCAGGCGGGCGGCCCCGGCGATCGTCAGAACGTCCGCGTCGGCATGAGCTGCGGCGTCGCCGGATTCGACCGGGCCTACGATGACGTTGCCCACTGGCTGCAGGCCGCCGACTTCGCCCTCTACCGGGCCAAGGCGCAGGGCCGCGGGCGGGCTGAGGTGGCCGATCCCCAAGGAGTGCTGGCATGACCCCGGCGATAGAGTTGCTCAAGAAAGCCCAGGTGCCCCACGAGGTGCTGAGCTACCACCATGATCCCAAGGCCGCCTCCTACGGCCTGGAAGCCGTCGAAAAGCTTGGCCTGGCGCCGGAAACGGTGTTCAAGACCCTGTTGGCGGCGAGCGAGAAGCAGGAGTTGCTGGTGGCCATCGTGCCGGTCGCCGGAACCCTGGATCTCAAGGCCCTGGCCCAGGCGGCCGGCGTCAAGAAGCTGGAGATGGCCAAGCCCGACCAGGCCCAGCGCAGCACCGGTTACCTGGTCGGCGGTATCAGTCCGCTGGGGCAGAAGAAGCGACTGCGTACCTTCATCGACAAGTCCGCGGCGGAGTTGCCGGGCATCCATGTCAGCGCCGGACGCCGGGGGCTGGAAGTGGCCCTGGCACCTACGGACCTCGCCCGCTTGCTGGATGCGCCCTTCGTGCCGATCGGCAAGGCCTGAGCGCCTGTCTTTCGGGTAGGGTGGAAAACCGCGTAGTGTTTTCCACGCGCGCTCGGGCTGGTGGTGGACAAGGCTGCGCCGTTGTCCACCCTGCGACGGGTTGGTTGCCGACCTCCAGTAGGGTGAAAACCGCCTGGCGTTTTCCACCCCCTCCGCCCGCTAGGCTATTCCGTAGCTCTCACGCAGCTGCTGCCGGTAGCGCTGGTAGGCCGCTTCGTACTCGGCGACCCGTGCGGGATCCGGTTCGGCACGGCTGGCCGGGTCCAGATGCACGCAGCGCTCGGTGAGGCTGTCGAGCGATTCCGGATGCCCCTGTTCGCGACTCCAGCACCAGGCGGCCTGCAGCGCGCCACCCAGGGCCGCGGCTTCGCCGTGGATCGGGCAGACCACCGGGGTGTTCATCAGATCGGCGATCAGCTGGCGCCAGACCGGACTCCTGGCGCCGCCGCCGATCAGTCTCAGGGTATCGCCGGGCATGCCCTGGTCACGCAGCAGGTCGAAGCCGTATCTCAGGGCGAAGCTCACTCCCTCGACCACCGCCCGGCACAGGTTGGCGCGGGTGAGGTTGGTGGCGGTGAGGCCATGCAGGCTGGCGGTGGCGGTCGGCAGCGCCGGCACCCGTTCGCCATTGAGGAAGGGCAGCATCAGCACCCCCTCCGCGCCGATGGGCGACTCCGCCACCAGACGGGTGAATTCGGCGAGATCCAGGCCGAGCAACTCGCGGATCTGGCCGCTGGCATTGGTCAGGTTCATGGTGCAGATCAGCGGCAGCCAGCCGCCGTTGGACGAGCAGAAGCCTGCCACGGCAGGATGCTCGCTGATGCGAGGTTCGTCGGAGTACCCATAGAGGGTGCCCGAGGTGCCCAGGCTCAGGGTGATCTGGCCGGCGCGGCTGTTGCCGGTGCCCAGGGCGCCCATCATGTTGTCGCCGCCACCGCTGGAGACCAGCGCCTGGGCGTTGATGCCCAGTTGGCTGGCGACCTCCGGTCGCAGCCGCCCGACTGGCTGGTCGGCTTCGATCAACTCCGGCAGGGCGCGCTCCAGGCGACCACTGGGGTCGATATGGCGCAGCAACTCCAGGTCGTACTGGCGCGTGCGCACATTGAAATAGCCGGTGCCCGAGGCGTCGCCGTATTCGGCCACGGCGCGGCCGGTCAGCCAGAAGTTCAGGTAATCGTGGGGCAGCAGCACCTGGTCGATCTGGTCGAACACCTCCGGGTGCTGTTCCTTGGTCCAGAGCAGTTTGGATACGGTGTAGCCCGGCGCGATGGCCAGGCCCAGGCGCTCGATGGAGCCCTCCGCCCCGCCCAGGTGGTCCAGCAGCCGCTGGTTTTCCGGGGTGGATTCGGTGTCGCACCAGAGCTTGGCCGGACGCAGGACCTTGCCGCTGTCGTCGAGCAGTACCAGACCATGCTGCTGGCCGGAGACGCCGACGCCGAGGATGTCCTGCCCATCGCTGCCGGCCTGCGCCAGGGCGGCGCGGGTGGCCGCCACCAGCGCCCGGATCCAGTCCGCCGGATTCTGCTCGCGGCGGCCGTTGGCGGCCTCGGTCAAGGGGTGCGGCGCACTGCCTTCGCCCAGTACCACCCCGCGCTCGACATCCAGGATCACCGCCTTGGTGCCCTGGGTGCCGCAGTCGATCCCGAGAAACTTCATGCCTGGCCGCTCCTTGTTGTTGTTAGGGCTTGTCTGAAAAGTCGACGCTGAGCAGGCAGCTTTCTGCCAGGGCTAGTCGCCGAGCAGGGTCTGCAAGGTGGCGCTGACCCCGTGGGTACGCAAGTTGTACAGCTGCCGCTCGAAGGCGGCAACGAAGGCCGCGGATTTCGGGATGTGCTTACCGAAGATTTCCTCGGCGCCCAGCAGGCGCTCGGTAAGATTCTTCTGATCCTGCACCAGTTCCTCGCAGTAATTGGCGCGCGGATCGGGGATGCGATAGGTCGCCCCGGTCTCGTCCACGCCACGCAGATAGACCGCCCAGGCGGCCACCACCAGGGCGGCGCGATCCATGGCCTGGTCGTCTTCGATCAGGCGGTTGATGGTCGGCACGGTGAACTTGGGAAACTTCGACGAGCCATCGGAGCAGACCCGCTCCAGCTGGTCGGCGATGGCGCGATTGGAGAAGCGCTCGATCAGGGTGTCCTTGTACTGGTCGAGATCGATGCCGGGCACCGGTGCCAGCTGCGGGGTCACGTCCTCGTCCATGTAGGCGCGGATGTAGCGCACGAACAGCGGATCGGCCATGGTCTCGTGGACGAAACGGTAGCCCTTGAGGAAGCCCAGGTAGGTCAGCGCCAGATGGCTGCCGTTGAGCAACTTGATCTTCATCTCCTCGTAGGGGGTGACGTCATCGGTGAACTGGACGCCGACGTCTTCCCAGGCCGGACGACCGGCGACGAACCTGTCTTCCAGCACCCACTGCAGGAAGGGCTCGCAGACCACCGGCCAGGCGTCCTCGACGCCGTGTTCGGCCAGCAGTGCCTCGCGATGGGCGGTGCTGGTCATGGGGGTGATGCGATCGACCATGGCGTTGGGGAAGCTGACGTGCTCGGCGATCCAGCCGTGCAGCTCTTCGTCCACCAGGGCGGCATAGGCCAGCAGGGCCTTGCGGGTGACCTGGCCATTGTGCGGAAGGTTGTCGCAGGACATCACGGTGAAGGGACCGGTGCCCTCGGCGCGGCGCTTGGCCAGGGCCGCCAGCAGGAAGCCGAAGACGCTGCGCGGATCGCCCGGATGCTGCAGGTCGTGCTGGATCTGGGGCAGCTTGAAGTTGAATTCGCCGGTGCTGTCATCCATGCAGTAGCCGCCCTCGGTGATGGTGAGGGAGACGATGCGGGTGCTGGGATGGGCCAGCTTGTCGATCAGCGTCTGGGTGCCGTCTTCGGCCAGCAGCATGCCGCTGATGGCGCCGACGACGCGCACCTCGGTGTTCGGCTCGTCGGCCAGCACCACCTGGGTGTAGAGATAGTCCTGGCCGGCCAGGGCATCACGCATGGCGCGGTCTTCGGCGCGCAGGCCGACGCCGCAGATGCTCCAGTCCAGGTCGCGGCCCTGATTGAGCAGGGCCTCGGTGTAGATGGCCTGGTGCGCGCGGTGGAAGCCGCCGACGCCGATGTGGACGATCCCCTGACGCAACTGGCAGGAGGCGTAGCCGGGCTTGGCGATGTAGTCGGGAAGCTGTTCGAGGTGCTGGCGATTGAGTTTCACGATGGCGATCCTGCAAGGCGGTGCCCCGGGCGCGTGCGGGGCGCCGGGGCAGGAAAGGGGAGAGGGGTCAGGCGGCTTTGCGCAGCAGCGGCGCCACGGCGCGGCCCTGTTCGTCGAACAGGTGGCAGAAGTCGACGTCCAGCGCCAGGCGCTGGCGTTCGCCGTAGGCGACGGCGCAGTCACCCGGCACGCGCACGGTCAGCGGCTCCTCGGCCTCGGTGACCATGTGGCAATAGGTGTCGCTGCCCAGGCGTTCGGCCACGTCGCTGATGACCGGCAGCTGGCCGTCGGCGGCCAGGCGCAGGTGTTCTGGGCGAATGCCCAGGGTCACCGGGCTGCCGATCGCGAGGTCGTCACCACGGCGTGGCAGGTGCAGGCGCGGACCGGCCGCCAGCTCCACCTCCACGCCCTGGGCGTCGGTGGCCACCACCTTGCCCTTGAAGAACGCCATCTTCGGCGTGCCCAGGAAGCCGGCGACGAAGAGGTTGGCCGGATGGTGATAGAGCTCCAGGGGCGAACCGACCTGTTCGACGCGGCCGCCGTTGAGCACCACCACCTTGGTCGCCAGGGTCATGGCTTCCACCTGGTCGTGGGTCACGTAGATCATGGTGGCCTGCAATTCCTGGTGCAGACGCGCCAGTTCCAGGCGCATCTGCACGCGCAGGGCGGCGTCCAGGTTGGACAGGGGTTCGTCGAACAGAAAGATCTTCGGCTGGCGGACGATGGCGCGGCCGATGGCCACCCGCTGGCGCTGGCCACCGGAGAGCTGACGCGGCTTGCGCTCCAGCAGCGGCGTCAGCTCGAGGATGCGGGCGGCATCGGCGACCTTGCGCTCCACTTCCTGCTTGTCGATCTTGGCCAGATCGAGGGCGAAGGACAGATTCTTGCGCACGCTCATATGCGGATAGAGGGCATAGGTCTGGAACACCATGGCCAGGTCGCGCTTGGCAGGCGACACTTCGGTGATGTCGCGACCGTCCAGCTCCAGGGTGCCGCTGCTGACCTCTTCCAGGCCGGCGATGAGGCGCAGCAGGGTTGACTTGCCGCACCCGGACGGGCCGACGAAGACCACGAATTCGCGGTCGTTGATGTCGAGGTCGACGCCCTTGATGATTTCCAGCGAGTCGAAGCCCTTGCGCAGGCTGCGGATTTTCAGATTGGCCATGACAGGAGTCCTCTTGTTCTTATTTCACCGCGCCGAACGATAGGCCGCGGACGAGTTGTTTCTGGCTGATCCAGCCAAAGATCAGGATGGGCGCGCAGGCCAGCGTCGAGACGGCCGACAGCTTGGCCCAGAACAGTCCCTGGGGACTGGAGTAGGAGGCGATCAGCGCGGTCAGCGGCGCGGCGTTGGACGAGGTCAGGTTCAGCGACCAGAAGGCCTCGTTCCAGCAGAGGATCAGCGACAGCAGCATGGTCGAGGCGATGCCGCCCTTGGCGATCGGCAGCAGCACCCGGACGATTTCCTGGTAGGTGGTCGCGCCATCCAGGCGCGCGGCCTCGAGGATGTCCTTGGGGATGTCCTTGAAGTAGGTGTAGACCATCCAGACCACGATCGGCAGGTTGATCAGGGTGTAGACGGCGATCAGCAGCAGCCGGCTGTCGAGCAGTTCGAACTGCTTGGCCAGCAGATAGATGGGCACCAGTACGCCCACCGCCGGCAGCATCTTGGTGGACAGCATCCACAGCAGCAGGCGCTGGGTGTTCTTGGTCTCGTGGAAGGCCATGGAATAGGCCGCCGGCAGCGCCAGCAGCAGACTCAGCAGGGTGGCGCCAAAGGAGATCACCACCGAGTTCAGCGCGAAGTGGAAGTAGTCGCTGCGTGCCTGGATGGTCAGGTAGTTCTCCAGCGTGGGCGTGAAGAAGAACTGCGGCGGCGTGGCGAAGGCGTCGATCTCGGTCTTGAAGCTGGTCAGCACCATCCAGAAGATCGGGAAGAACAGCACCAGGGCTACCAGCCAGGCGAGCAGGCCCAGCAGCAGGCTCTGCAGGCGCCGGGATTGCTTGAGCGTCAGCATGTCAGGGTCCTCACTGTTGGGTCAGGTTCTTGCCGAGCATCCGCACCAGGATGATGGCGGCGATGTTGGCGATGAGCACGGCGATCAGGCCGCCGGCGGAGGCCAGGCCGACGTCGAACTGCAGCAGGGCCTGGTTGTAGATCAGGTAGGCGAGGTTGGTGGAGGCGAAGCCCGGACCGCCACTGGTGGTGGTGTAGATCTCGGCGAACACCGACAGCAGGAAGATCGTCTCGATCATCACCACCACGGCGATGGGCCGCGCCAGGTGCGGCAGGGTCAGGTGCCAGAAGATGGCGAGCGGGCCGGCGCCATCCAGGCGGGCCGCTTCCTTCTGCTCCTGATCCAGCGACTGCATGGCGGTCATCAGGATGAGAATGGCGAAGGGCAGCCACTGCCAGGACACGATCAGGATGATCGACAGCAGCGGATGGGTGGCCAGCCAGTCCACCGGGGTGGCGCCGAAGAGTTTCCAGACCGCGGCGAGAATGCCGGAGACCGGATGGAAGATCAGGTTCTTCCAGATCAGGGCGCTGACCGTGGGCATGATGAAGAACGGCGAGATCAGCAGGACGCGGACGATGCCGCGGCCAAGGAACTCGCTGGCTTCCAGAAGCGCCGAGATCAGCACGCCGAAGACCACGCTGATCAGCAGCACGCTGCCCACCAGCAGCAGGGTGTTGCTCATGCCGGGCCAGAAGCCGGCATCGGT
The DNA here is from genome assembly GCF_029872515.1 of Pseudomonas flavocrustae. Lineage (NCBI taxonomy): Bacteria > Pseudomonadati > Pseudomonadota > Gammaproteobacteria > Pseudomonadales > Pseudomonadaceae > Pseudomonas > Pseudomonas flavocrustae. The sequence goes on from NZ_JAPDIQ010000002.1 coordinate 62,248, forward strand.
GACGAAGTATTCGAAGTTCTCCAGGCCGACGAAGGCGTGCTCGCCCGGATAGAGCAGGTTGTAGCGGATCAGCGAAAACCAGATGGTCATGCCCAGGGGCACCAGCATCCACACCAGCAGCAGAGCCACCGAAGGACTGATCAGGAACCAGCCGGGACTAGCACGACGGCGTTGACGACGGGCGGGAGCGGCAGGGGTTTCGACGGCGGGCGTCTTGAGGGTGGAGGTCTGCATGGCGATGCTCCGCAAGGCAGTGGGCCGTGACGAGGCACTGGCGTCTCGCGACGCCAGCGACGGATCAGGCAGGAAAAGCCGCTAGGCCTGGGTCCGCGGGGTGCGGACCCAGGGCTCCAGCGCTACTTGGGATAGCCGGCGCGCTTCATTTCCCGGGCGGTGGACTGCTGCGCCGCCTGCAGCGCCTGCTCGACCGACATCTGCCCGGTGAGGGCCGCGGCGAACAGCTTGCCTACCGAGGTGCCGATGGCCTGGAACTCGGGGATGGTCACGTACTGGATGCCCACATAGGGCACCGGCTTGGCCGAGGGATGGGCCGGGTCGGCGTGCTGCAGCATGTCCAGCGAGACCTTGGCGAAGGGCGCCGCGTCCATGTAGGCCTGGCTGTAGGTGGACTTGCGGGTACCCGGCGGCACGTTGGCGATGCCGTCCTTGTCCGCGACCAGCTTGGCGTAGTCCTTGGAGGTGGCCCAGGTCACGAAGGTCTTGGCGGCATCCTTGTGCTTGGATGAAGTCGGGATACCCAGGGACCAGGCGTACAGCCAGGAGGAGCCCTTGTCGGTGACCTCGCGCGGCGAGCCGGCGAAGCCGACGCTGTCGGCGACCTTGCTCTGGCTCTTGTCCATGGTGAAGGAGCCGGCGACGCTGGCATCGACCCAGATGGCGCACTTGCCGCTGTTGAACAGCGCCAGGTTCTCGTTGAAGCCGTTGCTGGAGGCGCCGGGCGGACCGTACTTCTTCATGTTGGTGACGTAGTAGTTGGCCGCCGCGGTCCATTCCGGGCCGGTGAATTCCGGTTGCCACTTCTCGTCGAACCAGCGCGCGCCGAAGGCGTTGGCCATGGTGGTGACCAGGGCCATGTTCTCGCCCCAGCCGGCCTTGCCTCTCAGGCAGAGACCGTACTGGTCCTTGTCCGGCTGGTGCAGCTTGCCGGCGAACTCGGCGATCTGGGTCCAGGTGGGCTGGGTGGGCATGGTCAGCCCAGCCTGCTGGAACAGGTCCTTGCGGTAGTAGGTGATGGAGCTTTCGGCGTAGAAGGGCAGCGCATAGAGGGTGCCCTTGACCGACAGGCCTTCGCGAACCGACGGGAAGAGGTCGTCCAGGTCGTAGTTGGCGGGCAGGTCCTTCATGGGCTCCAGCCAGTTCTGGGCGCCCCAGAGGCCGGTCTCGTACATGCCGATGGTCAGGACGTCGAACTGACCGCCCTGGGTGGCGATGTCGGTTGTCAGCCGCTGCCGCAGCACGTTTTCCTCGAGCACCACCCAGTTGAGCTTGATGTCGGGGTGCTGTTCTTCGAAGGTCTTGGACAGCCGCTGCATGCGGATCATGTCGCTGTTGTTGACGGTGGCGATGGTGACCGTTTCGGCGGCCTGGAGGGCCAGCGAGAAGGTCAGGCCTGCAGAGAGGGTGACAGCGGACAATAAAAGCGCTTTTGGTGTTGTTTTCATCTTGCACTCCGCGTCCTGTGCAACTGCAGCAGACGCTTTTCTTGTTGTTGTAACCCACTACGCGGCCGGCTGTGACGGCCTTTGCAGCGGAAGCCACGGACCGATTACAGCCCGTTGCCGCCCGGGAAACAAATGCTGAAAGACACCAAAATCGGTATTTTTTTGCACATCCGCGCAAGGCTGCGCGGGACGTGCGATCCGGCCGGCGGCTCTGCCTAGAGACTTTCCGCCTTGACCTTGGTGATGCCGTCCTCGCGATAAAGCTGCAAGGTTCCGGGGGTGGATTCGATCACCCGCTCGTTTTCGATGAGGAAGGAATAGACCGGCGTCGCACTGCCCGGGGCGCGCAGGTTGCGATATTCGTAGACCACCAGGCGATCGAGCTGCGCGACCCGCTGCGGCGAGCCGAAACTCTGCCGGAGTTGTTCCTGGGTACGGCCGCCGAATTGCGACGGATCGGCCGGGGGCTGCGTGGGAGCCGAGCTGCAGGCCGACAGGGCGGCGAACAGGAGAAGGGACAGGCGTTTCATGACGGCTCCGCGTGCAGGTTGAAAGGGCAGAAGAGTTGAGCTGCCCGTAGAACCAGACGGACCTGAAAAAAAGCGATTCATTCCCCAGACAGGATCAAAAAGCATACGAATGGGAAACCATCCGTCGACATCAATCCAACGGACTAGAATACCCAGCGTTGCTCTTGAGCAAGGGTTCGATGTTCGTTCAGCCAGCGGGCGCCATTGACTGGCTGCCGACTGTCGCGCAACTGGGCGTCAGTTCTGGCAGGGATGGCATCGGTACTCGAGAGGGGGACCTGAAGGGTGAGGTCCGCCAGCTTGAGCGGCGGTACGGCGGGGAGGGTGGCAGCTTCGGCATGAAAGGCGGCGAAGGTTGCGATGACGCTGGCCAGAATACGAATTCCCATTCCTTGGGTCTCCTGGTAGATCCGAAGCGCGAATCTACCATTCCACTGCCTATTTGGTTCCCGCTTAGTCTGACGTTACTGCGTATTTGTGATCCCGTTCGTCATCCTCGTTACCGGTCGGTCACGCTACCGACAAGCGGATGCCGGGTCGCTCAGGCGACCGGTAGCGGCTCGCGGTGCTTGGCCGCCAGATAAGCGAAGAGCGGCGGGCAATCCGACACCAGGCTGACCAGGGTCTGGCCACCGGCGGGCTCTTGCCGCAACAGCACCTTCTCGCCTCGCACGTTGAGATAGAGGGTGTATTCCGGCGTGCTGGACTGAGCCATGAATCCTTCGCCCATCAGGGCGCTGCCCAGGGCCATCCGCTGTGGCAGATCGCAACTGCCCTGCCACTGGAAGGCACGAATGCCAAGGTTCTCCAGGGTTTCGGCAACGGCGCAGTCGATGCTCAACGGCGGATGATCGAAGAGCGGAAATTCCTGCGACAGCAACTCGAGATGGCGTTCCAGACCTTCGAAATGCTGTCTGGGAATCAGTCGCCGCAACTGCTGCAGCTGACCATTGCCGTGGAATAGCGAAGTTTGTGCGGTCATGGCGTCCTCCCGGTACAACGAGCACTCAACTGTTCTGACGGCGGCGAGCGGATTTGGTGCGGTCCGTCGCTGCATTTCGCCGTCCTGAGTGCCAATACCCGACAGCCTGCGCCGCCGAGATGACACGGCCATGACCAGGGGCTTCTAGTCGGACCTTTGCCGACATCGGCAGAATTTGGCCAGTGCACGGCCACGGTCTGACCGGGGCCAGCGTCAAGGGCGCTGACGGGCAGGATCGCGACTATTCTTTTCCACCGGTGGAACTGGCACCCTGACGCCTTTTCCCGTTCCAGGAGCGCTCATGACCGCTATCGCCCCCGCCATCGCCGAACGCTACCGCGCTGTCCAGGACATCGCCCGGGAAGCGGCGCAGCTCGGCCTCGACTTCTATCGCCGGCGTGGTGCGCTGCAGGTGGACCACAAGGGCAGCGACCTGCAGGACGTGGTGAGCATCGCCGACAAGACGCTGGAGGAGCTCATCCGCCAACGCCTGAGCGAGCGCTTTCCGGAGGATGGCCTGCTGGGCGAGGAGGGCGGCGCCACCGACCTGTCCGCGCCCTACCTCTGGGTCATAGACCCCATCGACGGCACCGCGCCCTTTCTCAACGGCCTGCACAACTGGTGCGTGTCCATCGGCCTGATGCACGAGGGCGAGCCCTTGCTCGGCGCCATCATGGATCCGAATCACGACGAACTCTTCCATGGCCTGCGCGGGCACGGCGCCTTCGTCAACGGCCAGCCGCTGCGCGTCCATGCGGCCACCGAGATCCGCCAGGGCCTGACCGGGCTGGGTACCACTCATAGACGCGGCAAGGAACACTTCCTGCCATTCGTGACCGGTTTGCTCGCCGAGGGGGGGCAATTCTTCCGCAATGGCTCGGGTGCCCTGATGACGGCCTATGTCGCCGCCGGCCGGCTGATCGGCTATTACGAAACCCTGATCCATGGCTGGGACTGCCTGGCGGGCCTGGTCCTGATCCAGGAGGCAGGGGGGCGCCACAACGCCTTCCTGCGCAACGATGGCCTGGTCAATGGCAATCCCCTGCTGGTGGCAGCGCCCGGCGTCTACGATCAGCTTGCCGCGCTGGTCGGGCCGTCGCTGGACGCTTGAGCGAAACGACCCGGAAGCGCTCGCCTTTCAATGTCCGGAGGAATGCCGATGAAAGACCGAACCAGGACAGTGCTGTTCGCGACCACCCTGTTGCTGCCCGGCCTGGCTGTGGCGGCCGACGGCGGCTGCGCGGCGAAGCGCCTGACGCTGGAGCGGCAGATCGCCCAGGCGCAGGCGCAAGGCGATGCAGGGCGGCTGGCGGGGTTGCGGCGGGCACTCGGCGCGGTCCAGGCGCATTGCACCGACGCCGGCCTGCGCCAGCAGCGGCTGGACGTCATCCAGGCCCGGAGCCGCGAGGTGGCCGAGCGAGAACGGGATCTGCGTAGCGCCCAGGCCAAGGGCGACGCAGACAAGATCCAGGTGCGCACCCGAAAGCTGGCCGAGGCGCGCCGTGAACTGGAAGAGGCCCGCGCCAGGGCGGACCGCTGAGCGATCTCAGCGCGTTTCCTTGCGATAGATGCTCGGCTTCCAGTAGTCCTTGAGCAGCAGGTGCAGGGGGCCGCGCCAGCCGCGCTTGCGCAACTGCCAGGCGATCAGCACGTTCATGATGCCGTGCCCCAGCAGCAGTACCGAACCGTGGCGTTCGGCCAGTTCGATGAGGTGATCGGCCGCCTGGCCGGCGCGTACCGAGGAACTGCCGATGGACTCGGTATGGGCGGCGAAACCCAGGAACCAGGCGGATCTGAACAGCAGGCGCCAGGCCTTGACCGGCAGTCGCGGCGTATCCAGTTCCAGATAGGGCAGGTGGGCTTCGGCATAGCGGTCATCCACCGGGCTGCCGGGGCACCCCATCAGGTACTCGAGCGAGCGCACGCAGCGACTCAGGGGACTGCTCACCACGTAACCCGCCTCTTGCGCCAGCCGCCGCGTCTCCGCGGGCTCCTGGCCTGCGGGCACCGGCGCCTTCTGGTAGCGCGCGACCCAATCCTTCATCTCCCTTGGAGTGCAGCGGGCCTTGCTGGATAGATCGGGCTTGCCGTGACGGACCAGAATGATCTGCATGAAAGGTAACCTTGGAAAGATTGCTCACTAGACCGCTGCCGGTGCCGTTCGTCTCGCGGGGTCGTGATGGCATGAATAGTGGCCAGGTGCCATTCGTACTACTTTGCGTGCCGCTTGGCTTGTTTATCTGGTAGAAGGTGACTGGGTTCACGAGTCTGGAGCCCTGACCGCTGCGCAGCAGGCCGCTTCAAGGTTCCATCCGAGGTCCTGCCGGCAATCCGTCGCCCCACGGCGGCCACGCCCTTCCATCCAGGGACCAGGAAAGCATGAAGACAACACTGTTCGCATTGGCGCTGCTCGGGCTGCAATTGCTGGGGTCTGCGCCGGTCACGGCCGCGGAAGAGGCACATGTGGCGCTGATCAAGAGCGTCTCGGGCAGCGTCAAGGTAGTGCGCCAGAATGCCACCCTGGACGCTCAGGCCGGTACCACCCTGGAGGTGGCCGATCGCCTGCAGGCCGGTCCGGATGCCACCGCCGCCATCGTCTTTCTCGACGGCACCCTGCTCACCCTGGGCAGCGACGCCGATGTGCAATTGCGTGACTATCTCTTCGAGCCCAAGCGCAGTCGCTATGGCTTCTCGCTGTACCTGACCAAGGGCTCCGCCATCTACTCGTCCGGCAAGATCGGCAAGGTCGCCCCCGACACGGTCAAGATCGAAACGCCGACCGCTACCATCGGCGTGCGCGGCACCCGTTTCCTGGTCCAGGCCCAATGAACGCGATGGTCGCTGTCGCGTCCCCTGGGCGTCTGCTGCTGAGCGTGCTGTTGTCCGCGCTGCTGCTGGGCGGCTGTGCCAGTCCGCCGCCGCCGCAGACGCGGGTCATCCTCATGCCCGATGAAGACGGCCATGTCGGCGCCGTTTCGGTAACCAGCTCGGCCGGTCGCCAGGCCATCGACCAGGGCTTCGGCGAGGTCACGGTGGGCGCACCGGGGCAGGCGCCGACCGCTGTGCAGGCGGTCGCCCAACCCCTTTTCGAGCAGCAGCATCGACAGGTGCTGGCGGCTCAGCCGTCGCCGCCGAAGACCTACATCCTCAACTTCCTCTCCGACAGCATGGAGCTCACGCCGCAGTCCAAGGCGCTCCTCCCTGAGGTGCTGGAAACGGCACGGCAGCGCATCCCCACGGAGATTTCGGTTTTCGGCCATGCGGATGGCTCGGGAGCGCCTTCCTACAACCTCGACCTCTCGGGGCAGCGTGCCCGCAAGGTGGCCGGTCTGCTGCAGCGGCTCGATCCCAAGTTGCGTATCAATGTCGAGTTTTTCGGCGATACCGTGCCCCTGGTGCCGACCCGTCCCGGCAAATCCGAGCCACGCAACCGGCGTGTCGAAGTCCTGATTCTCTAGGTTCGCGGGCATGAACTCCGTTGCGACCCTGCTGCGCCGGCGCGCGCCCTGGATGTTCCTGGTCAGCCTGGGGCTGTCGCTGGCCTTCGGCCTCGCTGCCCTGGCGCAGTTGCCGCCGCTGCAGTACCTCGATCGCCTGGCCTACGACCAGCTCAGTCGCCTTGCGGCCAGCACCGAGGATGCCACGGATGTCCAGGTGGTCAGCATCGACGAGGCGAGTCTGGCGGCGCTCGGGCAGTGGCCCTGGCCCCGCTACCGGGTCGCTCAGCTGCTCTCCCGCATCGCCGAGGCCGAGCCGGCGGCGATCGCCGTGGATGTCCTGTTCAGCGAGCCGGACCGGACCTCGCTCAAGGCCTTGCAGCAGAGTTTCCGCGACGACTTCGGTGTGGACCTGAACTTTTCCGGAGTGCCTGCGGAATTGCAGGACAATGACGGTTATCTCGGCTACGTCATGGGGCAGACGGGGGCCGTCGGCGCCCGTTTCTTCTTTCTCGATCTGCAGCAACCCGTCTCCGGCGGACTGCGGCCAGGGGTCGGCTTCACCGGCGACCTCGACGCCCTTCAGCTGCCCGCAGCCAGCGGCGCGCTGGACAACGTGGCCCCCATCGCCAGCCAGACGCGCTTCAGCGGCTTCATCAACAGCCAGCGTGACAGCGATGGCATCCTGCGGCGCGTCCCCCTGCTGCTCAGCCACCAGGGCATCCTCCATCCGAGTCTGGCGCTGGCCGCCACCCTGCGCGCCCTGGGGCTGAACGAGGCGGTGGTGGATAGCGGCCTTGCCGGGCCGATGCTGCGACTCGGCGATCACCGGCTGCCACTCGATCGCGAAGGCCAGGCGCTGCTGCGGCTGCACAGCGGGGCCGAGCACTATCCGGAGGTCTCGGCAGTGGCGGTGCTCAGCGGCGCGGTGGCGCCGGCCACCCTCAAGGGCAAGGTCGTCTTCGTCGGCGTCTCGGCCGCAGGCTTCAACGACCTGCACACGACGGCGCTGGGCCAGATCTTTTCCGGTGTCAGGCTGCAGGCCGCCCTGACCCAGGACCTGCTGGACGATGCCCTGGTACGGATTCCCCAGTTCGCCGGCGTGCTGCAACTGGTGCTATGCCTGACCGGCGGCCTGCTGCTCGCCGTTGGCTTTCTCTTCAATCGCAGTCAGCGTCGCTTCGCCCTGCTGGCGGCCGCCTTGATCGTCCTGCCGCAACTGCTGGGCGCCTGGCTGTTCGTTCGCCATGACGTCTTCCTGCCGCTGGCCGCGCCTCTGCTGCTGGTGGCGATGCTCTCGGCGCTGGCGCTGATCACCCGGATCATCCTGGCGCGTCAGCACGAAGAGCGCTGGCGCCGGCAGCTGGAACGCTCGCGGCAGGTCACCATCGAGTCCATGGCGGCGGTCGCCGAAACCCGCGATCCCGAAACCGGTGCCCATATCAAGCGCACCCAGTACTACGTTCGCGCCATCGCCGAGCAGTTGCGGCTGTCCGGCCACGCGCCGGAGCAACTCACGCCCGATTACATCAAGCTGCTGTTCCTGTCCGCGCCCTTGCACGACATCGGCAAGGTCGGCGTGCCGGATGCCATCCTGCTCAAGCCCGGCCGGCTGACCCCGGAGGAGATGCAGGTGATGCAGCGGCATGCCGAATTCGGTCGGCAGATCATCCTCAGCACGGCCAGCCATCTGGAGGATGACAACTTTCTCGCCCTGGCCGCCGAGATCGCCAGCACCCACCACGAGAAGTGGGATGGCAGCGGCTATCCCAACGGATTGTCCGGTACCGGCATCCCGCTGGCGGGGCGGATCATGGCGGTGGCCGATATCTACGACGCCCTGATCAGCCGGCGCTGCTACAAGGAGCCGTTCAGCCATGCGGATTCGCTGCAGATGATGCGCGAGATGCGCGGCAGCACCTTCGATCCCCTGGTGCTCGACGCCTTCCTGGCCATCGAGCCGCAGATCTGCGCCATCGCCCAGCGCTTTCACGATGAGGGAGTGGGTGGCTCCAGGCGGCTGGTTTGAACCGGCCCACCGCCGTCTGTAGTTTCCCCAGCCCTCCATTTCCAATTCCGCCTTCACCACAGCGATAGGCCACCGCTCGCGCAACAGCTTTGCCCACTGCCGCGCAAGGTAGGCAGGTCAGTCCCTGTTTCCTTGAAACATTTCCTCGAAAATAGTCAGGACAGGGCGATGGAAGGCTGACACCGGCAGAGGCGCGTCCTTGAGCGCTTCCGGAGCGGAATCGGCTGATTTGCGTTCGCTTATGATATTAATTTGCATTTACAGATGCATCCAGGTTGCATAGCCTGCGTTCCGCCGCGCAAGACGGCAATGGATACCGGTCCCTGGAAAGCCTCCAGCGAGTCCTTACGTGGGGTACGGACGGGTCGGTGTTTCCCTAGAGGACGACCAACGACATGCAGCTCTTCTCCCTTCGTCTCATCGCGCTTTCCGTCTCCCTGGGCGTGGCGACCCTCGCCCAGGCCGCTCCCGTGGCGCTGTCGCAACCGGCGCAGCCGCTGGCCGATGCCTTGCAGAGCTTCGCGCGCGCGAGCGGTTTCCAGGTGAATTACGATCCTGCTGCCCTGGTGGGCAAGCGAGCACCGGCACTGGCGGGGCGGATGGAGCCGGATGTCGCCCTGCAGCGCCTGCTGGCGGGCAGTGGCCTCGCGGCCTCGGTCAGCGGCTCGGTCGCGACCGTCGCCCCGGTGGCCACCCAGGCGGCGACCGGCAGCGTGGCGCTGGAGGCCACCACCATCAGCGCGGACGATGGCTCCCTGACCGGCCGGACGACCACCGAAGGGACACGCTCCTACACCACCGGCGCCATGAGCACCTCCACCGGCCTGCCCCTGTCGATCCGGGAGACGCCCCAGTCGGTGAGTGTCATCACCCGGCAGCGCATGGAAGACCAGGGCATGACCGATCTCAATGATGTGGTCAGATACGCCCCTGGAGTGACGCTGAACAAGTTCGGCGGCGACCGTCAGGAATTCCTCTCCCGTGGCTTCCGCATCGACAACATCATGTACGACGGCCTGCCCACCACGGCCGGGACCTTTACCCTCGACACCCTGTCCTCGGCCGATCTGTCCATCTACGACCGCGTCGAGGTGGTTCGCGGCGCCACCGGCCTGATGACCGGCGCCGGCGATCCTTCGGCCACCCTGAATCTGGTGCGCAAGCGCCCGACCGCCTTCCCCCAGGTCAGCGTCACCACCAGCGCCGGCAGCTGGGACCGCTACCGTACCGAGGTCGACGCCTCCAACAAGCTCAACGAAGCCGGCACCCTGCGCGGTCGCGCCGTGGCCGCCTACGAGGACGGCCACAGTTTCCAGGACGTGCGCGAGCGCAAGCGCCAGACCTTCTATGGCGTCCTCGAAGCGGATCTCAGCGACGCCACCACCTGGACCATCGGCGCGTCCAAGCAGCGCGAGGACAAGACCTCCGATTGGGGCAGCCTGCCCAGCGGTCCCAATGGGGAAAACCTGCACCTGTCGCGCTCCACCTTCCTGAGCGGCGACTGGGCTTACTGGGATCAGGACAACTACACCCTGTTCTCCGACATCACCCACACCTTCGACAACGGCTGGAAGGCCAAGCTGGCGGCGCAGCAGGTCTGGGCGAATTCGGATACCTATTCCAACTACGTCACCACCCTGCCGAGCAACAACTACGCCTACAACACGGTGGCCGATCTCGGTACCGCTTCCGGCGCCTACCGTACCGATTCCGACCAGCTCAACATCGACGCCTCGGTCAGCGGTCCCTTCCAGTTGCTGGGCCGCGAGCACGAATTGATGGCCGGGGTGAGTCGCCGTCAGGAGAAGTTCTATCAGCGTGGCGGCTACTCGGGTGCTACACCGATCGATATCTACAACTTCCGCCCCAGCAGCATTCCCAAGCCGGCCAAGGACAGCCTGACGCCCTATGCCAGCAAGAACACCACGACCGAAGAAGCGATCTACGCGGCGGCGCGTTTCAACCCCATAGACCCGCTGCACGTCATCGTCGGCGGCCGGGTCAGCTGGTATGACTTCGACAACCTCTACAGCGATGACGACTACAAGGCCACGCGTGAATTTACGCCCTATGCCGGCATCATCTACGACCTGAACGACACCTATTCGGTCTACGCCAGCTACACCGATATCTTCAAACCGCAGAGCCAGCAGAACACCGGTAACTCCGTGCTCGCGCCCATGACGGGCAAGAGCTACGAGATTGGCCTGAAGGGCGCCTATTTCGACGGTGCCCTGAATGCCTCCGTAGCGCTCTTCGAGACCATTCAGGAGGGCCGCGCCTATGAGCTGTCCCCCCAGCCGATCGAGTGCACCCGGCAGAGCCGTACCTGCTACGACACTGCCGGCGAAGTGCGCAGCCGTGGCATCGATGCGGAGATCTCCGGGCAACTGGCGCCCAACTGGCAGGCATCGGCGGCCTATACCCTGGTGCTGAGCGAGTACACCAAGGATCTGGTCTACGAAGACCGCCGCTTCGCTCCGGAGCAGCCCAAGCATCTGTTCAAGGCTGCCACCAGCTATCAACTGACCGGGGATCTGAGCAAATGGCGCATCGGCGCCGATGTGCTGGCGCAGAGCGAGACCTTCAAGCGGGTGGGTAATGGCGAGGCCAAGCAGGACAGCTATTCCGTGGTCGGCCTGATGGCGGGCTACCGCTTCAACGACCACTGGGATGGCCGGGTCAACTTCAACAACATCTTCGACGAGAAGTATTGGCAGGGCATTCCCAGCGGCACGGGTTTCGGCACCTACGGCGATCCTCGCAACGTCATGCTTAGCCTGAAGTGGACGCTGTAACCGGCGCGTGACTCGTACGCTTCGCCCTTGTCCGATCCCCCGGACCTGGGCGAAGCTGCGGACTTCCGCGAAGGAGTGCCACCCATGTCCAGCTCGCTCGTCCATCTGGAACGCTATGCCGATCGTCACGCCGAGGGCCTGGCCGCCCTTTATGGCGATCCGGTAGTGGCGCGACAGGTGCTGCAATTGCCCTATCAGACCGCCGAGCAATGGCGGCAGCGGCAGAGTGCCGAGCGCGAGGGCCGGGTCGCGCTGGTCGCCCTGCAGCAGGGGCGGGTTGTGGGCAGCGCCAGTCTCGAACAGCAGCCGCGTATTCGCCGCCAGCATTGTGGTGCCATCGGTATGGGCGTGGCCCGGGATTGCCAGGGGCAGGGCATAGGCACCCAGCTGCTGACGGCGCTGCTCGACCTCGCCGACAACTGGATGAATCTGCAACGGGTCGAGCTGACGGTTTTCAGCGACAACGAGCCGGCCCTGGCGCTCTATCGCAAGCTCGGTTTCGAAGAAGAAGGTCTGCTGCGGCGCTATGCCCTGCGCGATGGGGTGTTCACCGACGTCTACAGCATGGCGCGCTTCAAGCCCTGATCGGGTGTATGAAAGAAACTTGAGTTCATCACAAGAAACCTGAGTTTGTTTCATGCGTCGCGCGAGAAGACAATCTCCAGCCTGTCAAGTGGAGGTGTGCAATGGTCAAGATTCATTCCCAGGGTTCCGCGCGCAGCGAGCAACAGGGTGACGCGTCCCTGGCGTCTCTCGACAATTGCGACCGCGCCGCCCTGATCGCCCAGGGACGCGAGCAGCGTCGGCAGGCGTGGCGTGCCCAGCAGGCTGCGGGTTGTGAGTGGCTCACGGTAGGCGACTTTGGCTGGGGCGATCGGGTGCTGGCGCACTCCTGTCTGGTAGGCGCTGCCGCCCATGTCGAGCCGGCGGACGATCACGGGTTCGCCGGCACCTGTCAGGTTCCCGTATTCACCTCGGACCAGTCCTTTGCCATCGGCTGGGAACAGCTTTTCGATGAGGTCGCCGAGGCCCAGGCGCTCGGTCTGGCCGTCAAGCCGATAATCCTCGGGCCGCTGAGCTATCTGTGGCTTGGTCGCGCACTCGATCCCGCCTTCGACCGCCTCGAGCTGCTGGAGTCGCTGCTGCCGGTCTACGGCGAGATCTTCGCGCGGTTGGCCGCCCAGGGCGTGGAATGGATCCAGCTCGACGAGCCGCTGCTGGCGCTGGAGCTGCCGCTGGCCTGGCGTACCGCCTTCGAAAGGGCCTACAACCTGCTGCAGCGCGAGCCGCTGAAGAAGCTGCTGGGCGTGCGTCACGGTGAGCTGATCGACAACCTGGGCCTGGCTACCGCTCTGCCGGTGGAGGGGCTGCATGTCGACTGGCCGCGTTCGGTCCAGGCCCAGCAGGGTCTGCTCGATCGGCTGCCGGCCTACAAGACGCTGTCGCTGGGCCTGGTCGAAGACACCGAGGCCGGGCAGATCGGCCAGCAGCGGCGGCTGCAATTCGCCTACCAGATCGGCGAACGCCTGAAGGAGCGCCTCTGGCTGTCGCCCGTGGTCTTTACCGGAGATGCGGACACGGCCCAGGCCGCTGCTCTGACAGCCGAATTCAACGCTCTGGTGCGGACCGCTCGCCAGGCAGCCGTGGACAAGCCGGTAGCGCCCAGGCAGCAGCCCTGGTCGGCGATCGAAGCGGCCCTGGCCAAGCTGGGCGCCGCCCAGTCCGGGCTGGTGTCGTCCTGAATCAGCGGTGGGCGGTCAGCAACAGACCGCCTGCGCCGGCAAAGAAGGCCCCGGTAGCCTGGTTGAGGCGACGGACCCCACGGGGTCCGCGGATGAAGCGGCGGATCTGCCGGCCGAACAGACCATAGATGAAGGCCGCGACCATTTCCGCGAACAGATGGGTGCCACCCAGGTAGACGAATTGCTGGGTCGTCGGCTGAGTGGGGTCGATGAACTGCGGAAAGACCGCGGCGAACAGCAGGATCGCCTTGGGATTGCTGATGCCGATGAGGAATTCCTGCAGCATCAGCCGGTGCAGCGCCCGCGGTTGGGCCGCCCCGGTCTCGGTCAGGTCCAGGCCGTCGAAGGCCCGGCTGCGCCAGCTCTTCACGCCGAGGTAGAGCAGGTAGAGCGCGCCGATCCACTTGATGACGGTGAAGGCCGTCTCCGAAGCCAGCAGCATGGCGCCCAGGCCCACCGCCGAGATCACCAGGAAGATCACGAAGGCCACATCGCGACCCAGGGCCGCCAAGCCCGCGGTCACCGCGCCATGGCGGATGCCATTGCCGAGCGAGCAGAAGTTGTTGGGGCCGGGGGTCAGGGCGATGAGCAGGGCGACCGGAAAGAACAGCAGGGCATCGACGAGGTTCATGGCGGTCGCCTGGCGCGCCACGCAGGCGCTGCAGAGGAGGGTGGTCGGCTATTTAAACCGTCTTTCCACGCCTTTCTCCACCAGAATCTTCGCCGAGATCTCCTCCACGGAAAAATGCGTGGTGTTGATGAAGGAGATGTTCTCGCGACGGAACAGACTCTCCACCTCGCGCAGTTCGAATTCGCACTGGGCGAAGCTCGCATAGCGACTGTTGGGCCGGCGCTCGTGGCGGATCGCCGCCAGGCGCTCGGCGTCGATGGTCAGCCCGAACAGCTTGTCCTTGTAGGTCTTGAGCGAAGCGGGCAACTGCAGGCGCTCCATGTCCTCTTCGGTCAGCGGATAGTTCGCCGCGCGGATGCCATATTGCAGCGCCATGTAGAGGCAGGTCGGCGTCTTGCCGCAGCGCGAGACCCCCACCAGGATCAGATCGGCCTGCGCATAGTGGGTCGTGCGGGCGCCGTCGTCGTTTTCGAGTGCGAAATTGACGGCCTCGATCCGCTCCATGTAGTGACTATTGTGCATGATCGAATGTGACTTCCCTACCGAATACGAAGATTCGGCGGAAAGTTCCCGTTCGAGCGGGGATAAAAACGTGGAGAAGATGTCGATCATGAACCCGTTCGACTGGTCCAGAATGGCCCGGATGTCACGGTTGACGATGGTATCGAAGATGATGGGTCGCGCACCGTCCTGGACGGCGGCGGCATTGATCTGCTGTACCATCGCCCTGGCCTTGTCCAGCGTATCCACGTAGGGGCGCGTGATCTTTCTGAAGGTGATGTCCCCGAACTGGGCCAGGAGGCTCTGACCGAGGGTTTCGGCCGTGATGCCGGTACCGTCGGAAATGAAAAAGGCGGTTCGTTGCATGGAGGGACGTCCTGGTGGCGTACGGGGCAGGGATCGCTGCACTGTAACCTACCGCCGTCCACTGTCCATGGGGCGGGCGCCGAGGCGTACTGCTTTCCCACAAAGACACAAGATGGAGAGAAGACCTTGGACGAGTATGTAATTTCACTGGAGCAGCTTGGCGTACACGACGTCGAGCGCGTGGGCGGCAAGAACGCATCTCTCGGCGAGATGATCGCCAACCTGGCCAACGCGGGCGTCTCCGTGCCGGGCGGGTTCGCCACCACGGCCCAGGCCTATCGCGATTTCCTTGAGCAGAGCGGGCTGAACGAGCGTATCCACGCCGCCCTCGATGCCCTGGATGTCGACGACGTCGTCGCCCTGGCCAAGACTGGCGCCCAGATCCGCCAGTGGGTCATGGATGCACCCTTCCCCGAGCGCCTGGACGCCGAGATTCGCCGGGCCTTCGCCGAGCTCTCGGCAGGCAACCCCAATCTCGCCGTGGCCGTGCGCTCTTCGGCGACCGCCGAAGACCTGCCGGATGCCTCCTTTGCCGGCCAGCAGGAAACCTTCCTCAACATCCGCGGCGTCGACAACGTCATTCGCGCGGCCAAGGAAGTCTTCGCCTCCCTCTTCAATGACCGCGCCATCGCCTACCGCGTCCACCAGGGCTTCGATCACAAGCTGGTCGCCCTGTCCGCCGGCGTGCAGCGCATGGTGCGTTCGGAAACCGGCGCCGCCGGCGTGCTCTTCACCCTGGATACCGAATCCGGCTTCCGCGATGCGGTCTTCGTCACCGCCGCCTATGGCCTGGGCGAGACCGTGGTGCAGGGCGCGGTGAACCCGGACGAATTCTATGTCCACAAGCCCACCCTGGAAGCCGGTCGCCCGGCCATCCTCAGACGCAACCTGGGCAGCAAGGCGATCAAGATGGTCTATGGCGAAGAAGCCAAGGCCGGCCGCTCGGTCCGTACCGTCGATGTCGAGCCCGCGGATCGCGCGCGTTTCTCGATCACCGACGCCGAGGTCACCGAACTGTCCAAGCAGGCGCTGATCATCGAGCGCCACTATGGACGGCCGATGGACATCGAGTGGGCCAAGGACGGCGACGACGGCAAGCTCTACATCGTCCAGGCCCGTCCTGAAACCGTGAAGAGCCGGGCCAGCGTCACCGTCATGGAGCGCTACCTGCTCAAGGACAAGGGCCAGGTGCTGGTGGAAGGCCGTGCCATCGGCCAGCGCATCGGCGCCGGCAAGGTCAAGATCATCCGCGACGTCAGCGAGATGGATCGCGTCCAGCCCGGCGATGTCCTGGTTTCGGACATGACCGACCCCGACTGGGAGCCGGTGATGAAGCGCGCCAGCGCCATCGTCACCAACCGGGGCGGTCGTACCTGCCACGCCGCCATCATCGCCCGCGAGCTGGGTATCCCGGCGGTGGTCGGCTGCGGCAATGCCACCAGCCTGCTCAAGGAAGGCCAGACCGTCACCGTCTCCTGCGCCGAGGGCGATACCGGCCTGATCTACGAAGGCGAGCTGGACTTCGACATCCGCAAGAGCTCGGTGGATGCCATGCCCGAGTTGCCGTTCAAGATCATGATGAACGTCGGCAACCCCGACCGTGCCTTCGATTTCGCCCAGCTGCCCAACGCCGGCGTGGGTCTGGCGCGCCTCGAATTCATCATCAATCGCATGATCGGCGTGCACCCCAAGGCGCTGCTGAACTACGACAGCCTGCCCTTCGAGGTGAAGGAAAGCGTCGACAAGCGTATCGCCGGCTATTCGGATCCGGTCGGCTTCTATGTCGAGAAGCTGGTGGAAGGGGTCGCCACCCTGGCAGCCGCCTTCTGGCCGAAAAAGGTCATCGTGCGCCTGTCGGACTTCAAGTCCAACGAGTACGCCAACCTGATCGGCGGCAAGCTCTACGAACCCGAGGAAGAGAACCCCATGCTGGGCTTCCGCGGTGCCTCCCGCTACATCAGCGAGAATTTCCGCGACTGCTTCGAGCTGGAATGTCGCGCCATGAAGAAGGTGCGCGAAGAGATGGGCCTGACCAACGTCGAGCTCATGGTGCCCTTCGTGCGCACCCTGGACGAGGCGGCACGGGTGGTCGAGTTGCTCGGCGAGAACGGCCTCAAGCGCGGCGAGAACGACCTGCGCGTGATCATGATGTGCGAGCTGCCCTCCAACGCCCTGCTGGCGGACGAGTTCCTCGAGCACTTCGACGGCTTCTCCATCGGCTCCAACGACCTGACCCAGCTCACCCTGGGCCTGGATCGCGACTCCGGCATCATCGCCCACCTGTTCGACGAGCGTAATCCGGCGGTCAAGAAGCTGCTGGCCAATGCCATCGCCGCCTGCAACCGGGCCGGCAAGTACATCGGCATCTGCGGTCAGGGTCCCTCGGATCACCCGGACCTGGCCAAGTGGCTGATGGAGCAGGGCATCGAGAGCGTCTCGCTCAACCCCGACTCCGTGCTCGACACCTGGTTCTTCCTGGCTGAAGGCAACGCCTGATCCCAGGACTCACCCCGCCTGGCAGGCGGGGTGAGCCTTTCCAGGATTAATTCCCCCATTCCCCACGAAGGTGGCGCCTGCGCCCTGTTCAGGGCCGCCTTTGCCGGAGCGCTTGACCGGAAGCGGTCGCGATCCCTGCAAGAGACGTCAGATGCAGCAGTACGACAGCGATGTGGAACAGGGTCTCATCTATGGCTATCTCCTCGATGGCCGTGGCGGCGGAAGACGCCTTAGCCGCCGGGAACTGGCCGAGGCCGAGCCGGGCCCCGGCGAGGTGCTCTGGCTACACTGGGATCGCAGCGTTCCCGAAGCCCAGGCCTGGCTCCGGCAATCCAGCGGCCTGAGCGAATTCGCCTGTGACCTGCTGCTGGAGGAGGCGACCCGCCCGCGGCTGGTCAATCAGCCCGACGACAGCCTGCTGCTGTTCCTGCGCGGGGTGAACCTCAATCCTGGCGCCGTGCCCGAAGACATGGTGTCGCTGCGGGTATTCGTCGACAAACGCCGGGTGATCTCGCTGCGCATGAGACCCATGAAGGCTGCCGCCGAAGTCCAGGAAGACCTGGAAACGGGCATCGGCGCCCAGAGCGCCGAGGAACTGGTGCTCTATCTCGCCAGCTACATGACCAGCCGGGTCGATGACCTGGTGCGCGGCCTGTCCGACCAGCTCGATGGCCTCGAAGAGCAGGTCGACCAGGATGAGAACAGCCTGCCCGACCATGCCCAGGTGCTCACCCTCAGGCGTCGCGCGACCGGGTTGCGCCGTTACCTGGCCCCGCAGCGCGACATCTATGGCGATCTGGCCCGTGGCAAGCCCGCCTGGTTCGTCGAGGCGGCCAGTCAGGGGTACTGGAGCGAATTGCACAACAGCCTGGTGCGCAACCTGGAAGAACTCGAGGTAATGCGCGAGCGGGTGGCGCTGCTGCAGGACGCCGAACAGCGGGCGACCACGGAAAAGACCAATCGCACCCTCTATCTGCTGGCCATCATCACCGGTTTCTTCCTGCCCATCAGCTTCATCACCGGTCTGCTGGGAATGAACATGGGCGGCCTGCCGGGTTCGTCGTCTCCCTTCGGCTTCGTGGCCGCCTGCCTGCTGATCGCGGCGGTATCGATCTTCCAGGTCTGGCTGTTTCGCCGACTGCGCTGGCTGTGACCCGCCTCCACCTCGTTGCGTCAAGAGGAAACGACCAGCGAGGTGCTTATGCACGATCCTTTCGAAGCGTCCCTCAAGGCGCTCCTCAATACCCCGGCCAACGCTCAGGACGAGGAGGGCGATGACCAGGCGCGCTTGCACCGGGTGCTCAAGACCGCCAACCGCCAGGTGGGCGCGGGTGCGCTGTTCGATCTGATCGGGCGGCACTGGGTATCGGTGCTGCTGCTGGCGCTGGGCAACGGTGCCCCTCATCTGAAGCCGCGCTTACGTCGCACCCGGCGTAGCGAATCTTCCCCGGAGATCCTGAAGTAGATGGAATTCGATATCTGGACCCAGAGTCTGTTGTCCGCCATGACCACCCTGTGGAGCAAGGTGGCCGGTTTCATTCCCAACGTCTTTGGCGCCCTGGTGGTGATCCTCGCCGGCTTCGCCGTCGCCAAGATTCTCGATACCGTGCTGTCGAAGGTACTCGCCAAACTCGGCCTGGATCGCATCCTTGCCGGTGCCGGTGTGACCAAACAGCTGGCCAAGATCGGCATCCGCATCCCGGTCACCACCCTGATCGGCCGGATTGTCTATTGGTTTGTCCTGCTGGTGTTCCTAGTGTCGGCCGCCGAATCCCTGGGCCTGCAGCGCGTGTCCTCCACCCTGGACGTCATGGCGCTCTATGTACCCAAGATCTTTGGTGCCGCCCTGGTGCTCATCGTTGGCGTGCTGCTGGCGCAACTGGTCAGTGGCCTGGTCCACGGCGCCGCCGAGGGTGTCGGCCTAGATTACGCCGCGGGGCTGGGGCGCCTGGCCCAGGGCCTGGTCATCATCATTTCGATTTCGGTCGCGGTCGGTCAGCTGGAGATCAAGACCGAGCTGCTGAACCTAGTCATCGCCATCGTGCTGACCGCCTTCGCCCTGGCCGCCGCCCTGGCCCTGGGTCTGGGCAGCCGGGGGCTGGTGTCGCAGATTCTGGCCGGCATCTATGTGCGCGAACTCTACGAAGTCGGCCAGTGGGTGACCCTGGCGGACGTCGAAGGCGAGATCGAGGAAATCGGGACCGCCAAGACCCTCATCATGACCGAGGAGGGCGATATCGTTTCGGTTCCGAACCGTCTATTACTGGAGGCTCAGGTGCGCAGCCGCTGACAGGCGCCGCGGAGATGGCTATCATGCCCGCCACTTTTTGGTAGCCAACTCCGTCTTGAACAAGCCTGCCCCTCATGCCTACGACCCGACTACGCTCAGTGATGAAGAGCTGGTCCAACGCGCGCATGGTGAACTCTTCCACGTGACGCGAGCCTACGAAGAACTAATGCGCCGTTATCAGCGCACCCTGTTCAACGTCTGCGCCCGCTACCTGGGGAACGACCGGGATGCAGACGATGTCTGCCAGGAGATCATGCTGAAGGTGCTTTACGGTTTGAAGAATTTCGAGGGGAAATCGAAATTCAAGACCTGGCTGTACAGCATCACCTACAACGAGTGCATCACTCAGTACCGCAAGGAACGTCGCAAGCGGCGGCTGGTAGAGGCATTAAGTCTGGATCCGATGGAGGAAGCCTCCGAGGAACGGGCGCCGAAGCTGGAAGAGAAGGGAGGGATGGATCGCTGGCTGGTCCATGTGGGTCAGGTCGATCGGGAGATTCTGGTGCTGCGCTTCGTCGCCGAGCTGGAGTTCCAGGAGATCGCCGACATCATGCACATGGGCCTCAGCGCCACCAAGATGCGGTACAAGCGGGCACTCGACAAACTGCGTGACAAGTTCGCAGCTGAAGTTGAGGGCTGACCGGATGTGTCGGTCGTAAGTTTTTGAACTTCACGAAAACTTGTTGTCGAAGCCTCCGGAGATTGCCGGAATTAGTACCACTAAAATGGGGATACAAAGGATGAAACTGAAGAGCACCTTGGGCGTCGTTATCGGCTCCCTGCTGGCAAGCGCCTCGCTGAGCGCCCTGGCACAAGGTCAAGGCGCCGTCGAGACCGAGCTGTTCGGCAGCCGTCTGTTCACCGACAGCCAGCGCAACATGACCAATGCTGACCTGTACGGCGGTTCCGTTGGCTACTTCCTGACCGATGACGTTGAGCTGGCGTTGTCCTACGGTGAGTACCACAACGCCCGTGGCGACCACGACCTGGGTCACAAGAACATCAAGGGCAGCCTGGCCGCTCTGGATGCCTACTACCACTTCGGTCAGCCCGGCGTCGGCCTGCGTCCGTACGTGTCCGGTGGCTTCGCTCACCAGTCCATCAGCAACCGTGACATCAACGAAGGTGGTCGTGATCGCTCCACCTACGCCAACCTGGGTGCCGGCCTGAAGTACTACTTCACCGAGAACCTGTATGCCCGTACCGGCGTGCAAGCTAACTACAACATCGACTACGGCGACACCGAGTGGAGCGCTGCTGTAGGTGTTGGTCTGAACTTCGGTGGTTCCACCAAGAAAGAAGTCGCTCCGGCTCCGGCTCCGGCCCCCGTTGCTGACGTCTGCACCGATTCCGACAACGACGGCGTCTGCGACAACGTCGACAAGTGCCCGAACACCCCGGCCAACGTCACCGTTGACGCTACCGGCTGCCCGGCTGCTGCCGAAACCGTTCGCGTCGAGCTGGACGTGAAATTCGATTTCGACAAGGCCGTGGTCAAGCCCAACAGCTACGCCGACATCAAGAACCTGGCTGATTTCATGCAGCAGTACCCGCAGACCTCGACCACCGTTGAAGGCCACACCGACTCCGTCGGCACCGACGCCTACAACCAGAAGCTGTCCGAGCGTCGTGCCAACGCCGTGCGTAACGTCCTGGTTAACCAGTACGGCGTGCAGGGCGGCCGCGTGAATGCTGTTGGTTACGGCGAATCCCGCCCGGTTGCTGACAACGCCACCGAAGCCGGCCGCGCTGTCAACCGTCGCGTAGAAGCCGAAGTCGAAGCTCAGGCCAAGTAAGCTGCCTGATCCAGACTCGAAAAAGCCCGCCTAGTGCGGGCTTTTTCATGCCTGACGTTTCTCGCGCCCGACTTCGATCAAGGTGCTACAGGCATAAAAAACCCCGCCAAAGCGGGGTTCTTACTGGCGGATCGATCAGCCGCGATCGTCCGAGATGTCGCGTTGGGCAACGCCGGTGTACAGCTGGCGCGGCCGGCCGATCTTGTAGGGACCGGACAGCATTTCCTGCCAGTGCGAGATCCAGCCGACGGTCCGCGCCATGGCGAAGATCACGGTGAACATGCTGGTCGGGATACCGATCGCCTTGAGGATGATGCCGGAGTAGAAGTCCACGTTCGGGTAGAGGTTGCGCTCGACGAAGTAGGGGTCCTTGCGAGCCAGTTCTTCGAGGCGCATGGCCAGTTCCAGCTGCGGATCGTTGATGCCGAGCTCGGCCAGGACCTCGTCGCAGGTCTGCTTCATCACCGTGGCGCGCGGATCGAAGTTCTTGTAGACGCGATGGCCGAAGCCCATCAGCTTGAACGGATCGTTCTTGTCCTTGGCCTTGGCCACGAACTTGTCGATGTTGGCCACATCGCCGATCTCGTCCAGCATCTTCAGTACCGCTTCGTTCGCGCCACCGTGCGCCGGGCCCCAGAGGGCGGCGATACCGGCAGCGATACAGGCGAAAGGGTTGGCGCCCGACGAACCGGCCAGGCGGACGGTGGAGGTGGAGGCGTTCTGCTCATGGTCGGCATGCAGGATGAAGATGCGATCCATGGCGCGGGCCAGCACCGGGCTGATCGGCTTTTCCTCGCACGGGGTGTTGAACATCATGTGCAGGAAGTTTTCCGCGTATCCCAGGTTGTTGCGGGGATACATCATCGGCTGACCCATGGAGTACTTGTGCACCATGGCTGCCAGGGTCGGCATCTTGGCGATCAGGCGCATCGCCGAAATCTCGCGGTGCTGCGGATCGGTGATGTCCAGGGAGTCGTGGTAGAAGGCCGAGAGGGCGCCGACCACACCGCACATGATCGCCATGGGGTGCGCATCGCGGCGGAAGCCGTTGAAGAAGTTCTTCAGTTGCTCGTGAACCATGGTGTGGTTCTTGATGGTGTCAACGAACTGCGCCTTTTCTTGCGCGTTCGGCAATTCACCCTTGAGCAGCAGGTAACAGGTCTCGAGATAGTCGGATTTCTCCGCCAGTTGCTCGATCGGGTAGCCCCGGTGCAGCAGGATGCCCTTGTCACCATCGATATAGGTGATCTTGGACTCGCACGAGGCAGTGGACATGAAGCCCGGGTCGAAGGTGAACACACCAGTGGAGGTGAGGTTGCGAACATCGATCACGTCCGGGCCAAGGGTGCCGGACATAACGGGCAGGTCAACCGGATCCGCTCCCGAGATGATCAACTGCGCTTTCTTGTCAGCCATTAGGCCTCCTTATTTTGCTTTGAAATCATCAATAAACCCTCCACTCAGGGCCTCGCCCACTATAGAGGGATAAATTTGAAAGTCAATTTACGAAAATATCACCCTAAAGGCTCTTTCTGGGCGGATTGTGCGGCGAAAAGACCTTAACACGCAGGCTTCTGAATATCAGCTGGCGACGTCGGAATCGGGCATCCGCGTTTGTCATGAGTAGGCTAACTGTCTATAATTCTCGCCCGACCGTACCGGGTCGGCGAGCTGATGCCGAGCGGTCGAGACGCTTCCAACAGGAAGCGTGTAGCAGATGTGGAATCTCCTATAACTAGCCCGACCGCAATTGGGCCCTCAGTGTGAAAGAAGCCGTGAATAGCAAACGACCTGTAAACCTAGATCTCAGGACCATCAAACTACCTATCACAGCTTATACCTCGATTCTTCACCGTATCTCCGGCGTCATCCTGTTCCTCGGCATTGCAGTCATGCTTTATGGCCTGCACCTGTCCCTGGGCAGTCCGGAAGGCTTCGGCCAAGTGAAAGCTTTTCTGGCCTATCCGCTGGTCAAGCTCGTGATCTGGGGTCTGCTGTCTGCATTGCTCTACCATCTGGTCGCCGGCATCCGGCACCTGATCATGGATGGTGGCGCCGGCGAAACCCTGCAGGGTGGCAAGCTGGGTGCGCAGCTTGTGTTGGTCATTTCCGCAGTTCTGATCATTCTGGCAGGGGTTTGGGTATGGTAACCAACGTCACCAATCTTTCGCGTTCCGGTCTCTACGACTGGATGGCTCAACGGGTCTCGGCAGTCGTCCTTGCGGTCTACTTCCTCTTTATCATCGGCTACCTGATCCTTCACCCAGGGCTCACCTTCGAGCAATGGCACGGCCTGTTCTCCCACACCCTGATGCGCATCTTCAGCCTGCTGGCGCTGGTGTCCGTCTGCGTTCATGCCTGGGTTGGTATGTGGACCATCTCCACCGACTACCTGACCACCATGGCTATCGGCAAGGGCGCTACCGCCGTGCGTTTCCTGTTCCAGGCGGTATGCGGGTTCGCGATGTTCGCGTTCTTCGTCTGGGGCGTGCAGATCTTCTGGGGTGTTTGATCTATGTCCACAATTCGTCATATCTCGTTTGATGCCATCATCGTAGGTGGCGGCGGCGCCGGTATGCGCGCAGCGCTGCAACTGGCCCAGTCCGGTCACAAGACCGCGGTGATCACCAAGGTCTTCCCGACCCGTTCCCATACCGTGTCCGCCCAGGGCGGCATCACCTGCGCCATCGCCTCGGCCGACCCGAACGATGACTGGCGCTGGCACATGTACGACACCGTCAAGGGGTCGGACTACATCGGTGACCAGGACGCCATCGAGTACATGTGCTCCGTAGGCCCGGAAGCGGTCTTCGAACTCGAGCACATGGGTCTGCCGTTCTCCCGCACCGAGCAGGGCCGCATCTATCAGCGTCCCTTCGGCGGCCAGTCCAAGGACTACGGCAAGGGCGGCCAGGCCGCGCGGACCTGCGCTGCGGCCGACCGTACCGGTCACGCCCTGCTGCACACCCTCTATCAGGGCAACCTGAAGAACAACACGGTATTCCTCAACGAGTGGTACGCCGTGGATCTGGTGAAGAACCAGGACGGCGTCATCGTCGGGGTCATCGCCATCTGCATCGAGACCGGCGAGACCGTCTACGTCAAGGCCAAGGCCACCGTGCTGGCCACCGGCGGTGCGGGCCGTATCTATGCCTCCACCACCAACGCCCTGATCAACACCGGTGACGGCGTCGGCATGGCGCTGCGCGCCGGTGTGCCGGTGCAGGACATCGAGATGTGGCAGTTCCACCCCACCGGCATCGCCGGCGCCGGGGTGCTGGTCACCGAGGGTTGCCGTGGTGAGGGTGGCTATCTGATCAACAAGCACGGCGAGCGCTTCATGGAGCGCTATGCGCCCAACGCCAAGGACCTGGCCGGTCGCGACGTGGTCGCCCGTTCCATGGTCAAGGAAGTGCTGGCCGGCAACGGTTGCGGTCCGGATGGCGACCACGTGCTGCTGAAGCTGGACCACCTGGGTGAAGACGTGCTGCACAGCCGTCTGCCCGGCATCTGCGAACTGTCCAAGACCTTCGCCCATGTCGACCCGGTCGTCGCGCCGGTGCCCGTGATCCCCACCTGCCACTATATGATGGGCGGCATCGCCACCAACATTCATGGTCAGGCCATCACTCAGGACGCCAACGGCAACGACAGAATCATCGAAGGCCTGTTCGCCGTGGGCGAAGTGGCTTGCGTGTCCGTGCACGGCGCCAACCGCCTGGGTGGCAACTCGCTGCTGGACCTGGTGGTCTTCGGTCGTGCGGCCGGTCTGCATCTGGAGAAGGCGCTCAAGGACGGCATCGAGCACCGCGGTG
Organism: Pseudomonas flavocrustae; assembly: GCF_029872515.1. Taxonomy (NCBI): domain Bacteria; kingdom Pseudomonadati; phylum Pseudomonadota; class Gammaproteobacteria; order Pseudomonadales; family Pseudomonadaceae; genus Pseudomonas; species Pseudomonas flavocrustae. Next base: position 87,343 of record NZ_JAPDIQ010000002.1, read on the forward strand.
CTTCGGAAAGCGACCTGGAAGCCTCGCTGCAGCGTCTGTCCGGCGTCAATGAGCGGACCACTGGCGACGACGTCGCCACGCTGCGCAAGCAGCTGCAGACCTGCATGCAGAACTACTTCGGGGTGTTCCGCACCGGCGAGTACATGCAGAAGGGCATCGCCGAGCTGGCCGATCTGCGCGAGCGCATCGCCAAGGTCAAGATCAACGACAAGAGCCAGGGCTTCAACACCGCCCGTATCGAGGCGCTCGAGTTGCAGAACCTGCTGGAAGTGGCCGAAGCAACCGCCATCGCTGCCGAGAACCGCAAGGAGTCCCGTGGTGCTCACGCCCGTGAAGACTTCGAAGAGCGTGACGACGAGAACTGGCTGTGCCACACCCTCTATTTCCCCGGTGAAAAGCGGGTCAGTAAGCGTGGAGTCAACTTCGCGCCCAAGACCGTACCGATGTTCGAACCCAAGGTTCGGACTTACTAAAGGTGACCACCATGTTGAAAGTCAGCGTTTATCGTTACAACCCGGATCAGGACGGCCTGCCGTCCATGCAAGAGTTCCAGGTCGATACCGGTGGGAAGGACCTCATGGTGCTGGACGTCCTGGCTCTGATCAAAGAGCAGGATGAAGGCTTCTCCTACCGTCGTTCCTGCCGCGAAGGCGTGTGCGGCTCCGACGGCATGAACATCAACGGCAAGAACGGCCTGGCGTGCATCACGCCGCTGTCGGCCGTGGTCAAGAACGACAAGCTGGTCGTGCGCCCGCTGCCCGGCCTGCCGGTCATCCGTGACCTGGTCGTCGACATGAGCATCTTCTACAAGCAGTACGAGAAGGTGAAGCCGTTCCTGCAGAACGAGACTCCGGCCCCGGCCATCGAGCGCCTGCAGAGCCCGGAAGACCGCGAGAAGATCGATGGTCTGTACGAGTGCATCCTGTGTGCCTGCTGCTCGACGTCCTGCCCGTCCTTCTGGTGGAACCCCGACAAGTTCCTCGGCCCCGCCGCGCTGCTGCAGGCCTATCGCTTCCTGGCCGACAGTCGTGACACCAAGACCCAGGAACGTCTGGCGGCCATGGACGATCCGTTCAGCGTGTTCCGCTGCCGGTCGATCATGAACTGCGTGGCGGTCTGTCCCAAGGGGCTGAACCCGACCAAGGCCATTGGCCATGTGCGGGCGATGCTGCTGCAGAGCGGTACCTGATCCACGTCCCGCCCGGCCAGTTGTGCCGGGCGGGTTCGTTAGCGACCTCGATAGCTTGATTCAACCAATGTCCATTCAGGGATACCCGGAACAGCATCCGGGCATTGGCGCAGCCGTAGGGAAGCCAGGTCTCGCGTCGAGACTGGTTATCGGCTGATGCTATCTCTGCCGAAGGGGTGAACTAGATGCATGAAAGTCAGATGCAGCAACTGTGGGACAGCGCTCACCTGTCCGGCAGTAACGCTGCCTATGTGGAAGAGCTCTATGAGCTGTTTCTGCACGATGCCAACGCTGTGCCGGAAGAGTGGCGCACCTACTTCCAGAAGCTGCCTGCGGTCACTGGCAATTCGCCGGACGTCGCGCATTCCGCGATCCGTGACCATTTCGTGCTGTTGGGCAAGAACCAGCGGCGAGCTCAACCGGTTTCGGCCGGTACCGTCAGTTCCGAACACGAGAAGAAGCAGGTCGAAGTCCTGCGTCTGATCCAGGCGTATCGTCTGCAGGGCCATCAGGCTGCCCAGCTCGATCCCCTGGGTCTGTGGAAGCGTCAGCCGCCTGCCGATCTGCTGCTCAACCACTATGGGTTGACCGATGCCGATCTGGATACCACATTCCGCACCGGTGAATTGTTCATCGGCAAAGAGGAGGCAACTCTCCGTGAAATCAGGGATGCGCTGCAAGAGACATATTGCCGCACGGTCGGTGCGGAGTTCATGCACATCGTCGATTCCGAGGAGCGCCGCTGGTTCCTGCAGCGCCTGGAAAGCGTCCGTGGCCGCCCGCAGTATTCCCCTGAAGTCCGCACCCATCTGCTGGAGCGCCTGACCGCCGCCGAAGGCCTGGAAAAGTACCTGGGCACCAAGTACCCGGGCACCAAGCGTTTCGGCCTGGAAGGGGGCGAGAGCCTGATTCCGCTGATCGACGAGATCATCCAGCGTTCCGGTTCCTATGGCGTCAAGGAGCTGGTGATCGGCATGGCCCACCGTGGCCGCCTGAACGTGCTGGTCAACACCCTGGGCAAGAACCCGCGCGACCTGTTCGACGAATTCGAAGGCAAGAAGCTGGTCGAGCTGGGCTCCGGTGACGTCAAGTACCACCAGGGCTTCTCCTCCAACGTCATGACCCAGGGCGGCGAAGTCCACCTGGCGCTGGCGTTCAACCCTTCGCACCTGGAGATCGTCTCTCCGGTGGTGGAAGGTTCGGTACGTGCCCGCCAGGATCGCCGCGGCGATCGCTCCGGCGACAAGGTCGTACCCGTCGCCATCCACGGCGACGCGGCCTTCGCGGGCCAGGGCGTGGTCATGGAAACCTTCCAGATGTCGCAGACCCGCGCCTACAAGACCGGCGGCACCCTGCACCTCGTCATCAACAACCAGGTGGGCTTCACCACCAACCGCCAGGAAGACGCGCGCTCCACCGAGTACGCCACCGACGTCGCCAAGATGATCCAGGCGCCGATCTTCCACGTGAACGGCGACGATCCCGAAGCGGTGCTGTTCGTCACCCAGCTGGCGGTCGACTACCGCATGCAGTTCAAGCGTGACATCGTCATCGACCTGGTGTGCTACCGCCGTCGCGGCCACAACGAGGCCGACGAGCCGAGCGGCACCCAGCCGCTGATGTACCAGCAGATCGCCAAGCAGCGCACCACCCGCGATCTCTACGCCGATGCCCTGACCCAGGCCGGCGTGGTCACCGCCGAGCAGGTCCAGGCGCAGTTCGAAGCCTACCGCGGCGCCCTCGACGAGGGCCGTCACGTCGTGGCCAGCCTGGTCAAGGAACCCAATCGCGACCTGTTCGTCGACTGGAAACCCTACCTCGGCCACGCTTGGACCGCCCGGCACGACACCGGCTTCGACCTCAAGACCCTGCAGGACCTGGCCAACAAGCTGCTGCAGGTTCCGGAAGGCGTCGTGGTCCAGCGTCAGGTCGGCAAGATCCTCGAAGACCGCCAGAAGATGACTGCTGGCGGTCTGCCCCTGAACTGGGGCTTCGCCGAGACCATGGCCTACGCCACCCTGTTGCACGAAGGCCACCCGATCCGCATCACCGGTCAGGACGTCGGCCGTGGCACCTTCTCGCACCGTCACGCGGTGCTGCACAACCAGAAGGACGCCGTACCCTACGTGCCCCTGCAGCACCTGGCCGAAGACCAGCCGTCGTTCGAGATCTACGACTCCTTCCTTTCCGAGGAAGCGGTGCTGGGCTTCGAATACGGTTATGCCACCACCACGCCCAACGCGCTGGTGGTCTGGGAAGCCCAGTTCGGTGACTTCGCCAACGGTGCCCAGGTGGTCATCGACCAGTTCATCACCAGCGGCGAGATCAAGTGGGGTCGTCTCTGCGGCCTGACCATGCTGCTGCCCCATGGCTACGAAGGCCAGGGTCCGGAGCACTCGTCGGCTCGTCTGGAGCGTTACCTGCAACTGTGCGCCGAGCAGAACATCCAGGTCTGCGTACCGACCACGCCGGCGCAGATCTACCATCTGCTGCGTCGTCAGGTGATCCGCCCGCTGCGCAAGCCGCTGGTGGTGCTCACGCCCAAGTCGCTGCTGCGCCACAAGCTGGCCATCTCGACCCTGGAAGACCTGGCCCACGGTTCGTTCCAGACCGTGATCAACGAGCTGGATCAGATCGATGCCCAGCAGGTTAAGCGCCTGGTCCTGTGCAGCGGCAAGGTCTACTACGACCTGCTGGAAAAGCGCCGCAGCGAGAATCGCCAGGACATCGCCATCGTGCGTCTGGAGCAGCTCTATCCGTTCCCGGAAGACGATCTGGCCGAGGTGCTGGCGGGCTACCCGAACCTCGAGCGCGTGGTCTGGTGCCAGGAAGAGCCGATGAACCAGGGTGCCTGGTACTGCAGCCAGCATCACATGCGTCGCGCCGTGTCCGCCTACAAGCAGGGCCTGGGTCTGGAATACGCCGGTCGCGATGCGTCCGCCGCGCCGGCCTGCGGCTATGCCTCCATGCACGCCGAGCAGCAGGAAAAACTGCTGAACGATGCTTTCTCCGTTTGATTCGCCACGCGACTACTAGAGATCACTAAGGAAATTCATAGAATGGCTATCGAGATCAAAGCCCCTACCTTCCCGGAATCGGTCGCTGACGGCACCGTCGCCACCTGGCACAAGAAGCCGGGCGAAGCGGTCAAGCGTGACGAATTGCTGGTTGACATCGAGACCGACAAGGTCGTGCTGGAAGTCGTGGCACCTGTCGATGGTGTCCTGGCCGAAGTCCTGAAGAACGAAGGCGACACCGTGCTGAGCGAAGAAGTCATCGCTCGCGTGGAAGAGGGTGCCACTGCCGCCGCCGCGCCGGCTGCCCAGCCGACCGCTGCCAGCGCTCCGGCTGCCGCGCCGGCCGCCGGTGGTGAAGAGGACCCGATCCTGGCTCCTGCCGCACGCAAGATCGCCGAAGAGAACGGCATCGATCCGGCTACCCTGGTCGGCACCGGCAAGGGCGGTCGCATCACCAAGGAAGACGCCGTCGCCGCCGTCGAGGCCAAGAAGTCCGGCGCCACCGCTCCGGCTGCCAAGCCCGCTGCCGCCGCCGCTCCGGTGGTGACCGCCGCTGGCGACCGTACCGAGAAGCGCGTGCCCATGACCCGCCTGCGGGCCAAGGTCGCCGAGCGCCTGGTGGAAGCCCAGTCCAGCATGGCCATGCTGACGACCTTCAACGAGGTCAACATGAAGCCGATCATGGACCTGCGCTCCAAGTACAAGGACATGTTCGAGAAGAAGCACAATGGCGTGCGCCTGGGCTTCATGTCCTTCTTCGTCAAGGCCGCCACCGAGGCGCTCAAGCGTCAGCCGGGCGTCAATGCCTCCATCGACGGCAACGACATCGTCTACCACGGTTATCAGGACATCGGCGTGGCCGTGTCCAGCGACCGCGGCCTGGTGGTCCCGGTGCTGCGCAACGCCGAGTTCATGAGCCTGGCGGAAGTGGAAGGCACCATCGCCGACTTCGGCAAGAAGGCCAAGGCCGGCAAGCTGACCATGGACGACATGCAGGGTGGTACCTTCACCATCTCCAACGGTGGTGTCTTCGGTTCGCTGCTGTCCACCCCCATCGTCAACCCGCCGCAGACCGCGATCCTGGGCATGCACAAGATCCAGGAGCGCCCCATGGCGGTGAACGGCCAGGTCGTGATCCTGCCGATGATGTATCTTGCGCTGTCCTACGACCATCGCCTGATCGATGGCAAGGAAGCCGTGACCTTCCTGGTCACCATGAAGGACCTGCTGGAAGACCCGGCTCGTCTGCTGCTGGACATCTGATCCGGCTCTCGCGGTGCGGGGCAGGGGCCACGCACCGCTTCAAGTTTTCCTGCCTGAAGCTGCTCCAAGGGGATTAGTGTATGAGCGACAAATTCGACGTAGTAGTGATCGGCGCAGGCCCTGGTGGCTACGTGGCCGCCATCCGCGCCGCGCAGCTCGGTCTGAAGACGGCCTGTGTCGAGCGCTACAAGGGCAAGGAAGGCAAGGTCGCCCTGGGCGGCACCTGCCTGAACGTGGGTTGCATTCCCTCCAAGGCGCTGCTGGACAGCTCCTACAAGTACCACGAGGCCCACGAGGGCTTTAAGGTCCACGGCATCGACGCGCCGAACGTCACCATCGACGTGCCCACCATGATCGGCCGCAAGGACCAGATCGTGAAGAACCTCACCGGCGGCGTGGCCACCCTGTTCAAGGCGAACGGCGTGACCCTGCTGGAAGGCAACGGCAAGCTGCTGTCCGGCAAGAAGGTCGAAGTCACCGGTCTGGACGGCAACGTCCAGGTGGTCGAGGCCGAGAACGTCATCCTGGCGTCCGGCTCGCGTCCCATCGACATCCCGCCGGCTCCGGTGGACCAGAAGGTCATCGTCGATTCCACCGGCGCCCTGGAATTCCAGAGCGTGCCCAAGCGTCTGGGCGTGATCGGTGCCGGCGTCATCGGCCTGGAGCTGGGTTCGGTCTGGGCTCGCCTGGGCGCCGAAGTCACCGTGCTGGAAGCCCTGGACAAGTTCCTGGTCGCCGCCGATGAGCAGGTGTCCAAGGAAGCCTACAAGATCCTCTCCAAGCAGGGTCTGAACATCCGCATGGGTGCTCGCGTGACCGGTTCCCAAGTGAACGGCGAAGAAGTCACCGTCAACTACACCGAAGCCGGTGAAGAAAAGCAGATCACCTTCGATCGTCTGATCGTCGCCGTGGGCCGTCGTCCGGTCACCACCGACCTGCTGGCATCCGACAGCGGCGTGGAAAGCGACGAGCGTGGCTACATCTACGTCGACGACCATTGCGCTACCAGCGTGCCGGGCGTGTTCGCCATCGGCGACTGCGTGCGTGGTCTGATGCTGGCCCACAAGGCCTCGGAAGAGGGCGTGATGGTTGCCGAGCGCATCGCCGGTCACAAGGCCCAGATGAACTATGATCTGGTCCCCTCGGTGATCTACACCCACCCGGAAATCGCGTGGGTCGGCAAGACCGAGCAGGCCCTGAAGGCCGAAGGCGTCGAAGTCAATGTCGGCACCTTCCCCTTCGCGGTCAGCGGGCGTGCCCTGGCGGCCAACGACACCGCCGGCTTCGTCAAGGTCGTGGCGGATGCCAAGACCGATCGCGTCCTGGGCGTCCATGTGGTCGGCCCGAGCGCGGCGGAACTGGTGCAGCAAGGCGCCATCGCCATGGAATTCGGCTCCAGCGCCGAAGACCTGGGCATGATGGTGTTCTCGCACCCGACGCTGTCCGAGGCGCTGCACGAAGCGGCCCTGGCGGTGAACGGTCATGCGATCCACGCGGTGAATCGCAAGAAGCGGTAAGAGGTTTACAGAACCACGGGGTCGCCGACCGCCGTGGAGCCTCAGGGCTCCACCGCAGGAAGGCACCTCGGACTCTTGTTAGTGGGGTGTGAGACACCCCACTAGGGCAGGGGTCACAGGTGGCGCGGTGCCCGCGACCGTCCGGAGGACGGCTCGGAGAACGCACAGCGTCGAATGCGCAATACCCAACGAAGACGGTAGACAAGCATGAATCTCCACGAGTATCAGGGTAAGCAGCTGTTCGCTGAATACGGCCTGCCCGTTTCCAAAGGCTACGCTGTCGACACCCCCCAGGAGGCCTACGAGGCTTGCGGCCGTATCGGCGGCGACGAGTGGGTCGTCAAGGCCCAGGTACATGCCGGTGGCCGTGGTAAGGCCGGTGGTGTGAAGCTGGTCAAGAGCAAGGAAGAAGCCAAGGAATTCGCCGCCAAGTGGCTGGGCCAGCGTCTGGTGACCTACCAGACCGACGCCAACGGTCAGCCGGTCACCAAGATCCTGGTTGAATCCTGCACCGACATCGATCAGGAGCTCTATCTGGGCGCCGTGGTCGATCGTTCCAGCCGCCGTATCGTGTTTATGGCGTCCACCGAAGGTGGCGTGGACATCGAGAAAGTCGCTCACGACACTCCGGAAAAGATTCTCAAGGCCACCATCGATCCGCTGGTGGGCGCTCAGCCCTACCAGGGTCGCGACCTGGCTTTCCAGCTGGGCCTGAAAGGTGACCAGATCAAGCAGTTCACCCAGATCTTCGTCGGTCTGGCCAAGCTGTTCCAGGACTACGACCTGGCGCTGCTGGAAGTGAACCCCCTGGTGATCAAGAAGGACGGCAACCTGCACTGCCTGGATGCCAAGATCAACATCGACAGCAACGCCATCTACCGTCAGCCCAAGCTGCGCGCCTTCCACGACCCGTCGCAGGACGACGCCCGTGAAGCTCATGCGCAGAAGTGGGAACTGAACTACGTGGCCCTGGAAGGCAGCATCGGCTGCATGGTCAACGGTGCCGGTCTGGCCATGGGTACCATGGACATCGTCAACCTGCACGGCGGCAAGCCGGCCAACTTCCTGGACGTTGGCGGTGGCGCGACCAAAGAGCGCGTGACCGAGGCGTTCAAGATCATCCTGTCCGATAGCAACGTGAAGGCCGTTCTGGTCAACATCTTCGGCGGCATCGTGCGCTGCGACATGATCGCCGAAGGCATCATCGGCGCCGTGAAAGAAGTTGGCGTGAAGGTGCCGGTCGTGGTTCGCCTGGAAGGCAACAACGCCGAACTCGGTGCCAAGGTCCTGGCCGAAAGCGGCCTGAACATCATCGCGGCAACCAGCCTGACCGACGCTGCCCAGCAGGTCGTCAAGGCCGCGGAGGGTAAGTAATGAGCGTCCTGATCAACAAAGACACCAAGGTCATCTGCCAGGGCTTCACCGGTAGCCAGGGTACCTTCCACTCCGAACAGGCCATCGCCTATGGCACCCAGATGGTCGGCGGCGTGACGCCCGGCAAGGGCGGCTCCACCCACCTGGGTCTGCCGGTGTTCAACACCGTGCGTGAAGCCGTCGAAGCCACTGGCGCCGACGCTTCGGTGATCTATGTGCCGGCTCCCTTCTGCAAAGACTCCATCATGGAAGCGGCGCTGGGCGGTATCAAGCTGATCGTCTGCATCACCGAGGGTATCCCCACCCTCGACATGCTGGATGCCAAGGTGAAGTGCGACGAGCTGGGCGTACGCCTGATCGGCCCGAACTGCCCCGGCGTCATCACCCCCGGCGAGTGCAAGATCGGCATCATGCCCGGTCACATCCACCTGCCGGGCAAGGTCGGTATCGTGTCGCGTTCCGGCACCCTGACCTATGAAGCCGTGAAGCAGACCACCGACGCCGGCTTCGGCCAGTCCACCTGCGTGGGCATCGGCGGCGATCCCATTCCGGGTTCGAACTTCATCGATATCCTGAAGCTGTTCCAGGAAGATCCGCAGACCGAAGCCATCGTGATGATCGGCGAGATCGGCGGCAGCGCTGAAGAAGAAGCCGCGGCCTACATCAAGGCCAACGTGACCAAGCCGGTGGTGTCCTACATCGCCGGTGTCACCGCACCGCCCGGCAAGCGCATGGGCCACGCCGGCGCCATCATCTCCGGCGGCAAGGGTACTGCGGACGAGAAGTTCGCCGCCCTGCAGGACGCGGGTGTGAAGACAGTGCGTTCCCTGGCTGACATCGGCAAGGCCCTGGCCGAGCTGACCGGTTGGGAAGTCAAGAAGGCCTGAGCCTGACTGACGATAGAAAAGGCCGCCTTCGGGCGGCCTTTTTCATGGGCGCGACCATGACGCCTCATCAGCTGCCGGCTGCCTTTTCGCCGGTAATTCGTTAGGATGGCAACCTTCCGCTCCAACGGCCACCCCGTGGCCCCGCCAAGACCTGCTCCCATGAGGGCGGGCTGCCTCGTTTTCCTCATTGCTGGTACTGCCTTCCATGAAAGCTTTGCAAAGCCGGGATGTCCTGGCCCTTGGATTCATGACGTTCGCGTTGTTCGTCGGCGCGGGCAACATCATCTTTCCCCCGATCGTCGGTCTGCAGGCGGGCGAGCACGTCTGGAGCGCTGCCCTGGGCTTCCTGCTGACCGCTGTCGGCCTGCCGGTGCTGACGCTGATCGCCCTGGCACGGGTCGGAGGCGGCATGGACGCCCTGAGCAAGCCGCTCGGCCAGACCGCTGCCCGCACCCTGGCCATCGTCTGCTACCTGTCTGTGGGACCGCTGTTCGCCACGCCGCGCACCGCCACGGTGTCCTTCGAGGTCGGCGTCGCGCCGCTGCTGGGCAACGGACCCATACCGCTGTTCCTCTACAGCCTGGCCTATTTCCTGGTGGTGCTGGTGGTCTCGCTCTATCCGGGACGCCTGCTCGACACCGTGGGGCGCTTTCTCGGTCCGCTGAAGATCCTGGCGCTGGCGGTACTGGGCGGCGCCGCGCTGTTCTGGCCGGCTGGCGGTCCTGCCACGGCGGCACCGGACTACGCCTCGCGGGCGCTGTCCCAGGGCTTCGTCAACGGCTACCTGACCATGGATACCCTGGGCGCCCTGGTATTCGGCATCGTCATCGTCAACGCCATTCGTGCCCGTGGCGTGACGGCGCCGCAGCTGCTGACGCGCTACACCATCATCGCCGGGCTGATTGCCGGGGCAGGGCTGGTGCTGGTCTACCTGAGTCTGTTCCAGCTCGGCGCCGGTAGCGGAGTGCTGGTGCCCCATGCCAGCAATGGCGCCGAGGTCCTGCATGCCTATGTGCAGCACACCTTCGGCAGTGTCGGCAGCGACTTCCTGGCGGTGCTGATCACCCTGGCCTGCCTGGTCACCGCGGTGGGCCTGACCTGCGCCTGCGCGGAGTTCTTCAGCGAATTCCTGCCGTTCAGCTATCGCAGTCTGGTGGTCCTGCTGGCGGCCTTCTCGCTGTTGGTGTCCAACCTAGGCCTGACCCAGCTGATCCAGATCTCGGTGCCGATCCTGACCGCCATCTATCCGCCCTGCATCGCCCTGGTGGTGATGAGCTTCTTCACCGCCCGCTGGGTGGCGCCCGGGCGCATCCTCGGGCCGGTGCTGCTGGTGGCCCTGGCCTTCGGCATCCTCGATGGCCTACAGGCGGCGCACCTGACGGTGCCCTATCTGAGCGGTGCCGTACAGTGGCTGCCGCTGGCCGACTCGGGGCTGGGCTGGCTGTTGCCGGCCGTGGTGGTGGGGCTGGTCGCCCTGACGCTGGAAAGCCTGCGGCCTGGCGAACGCGTCCAAGAGGACGAGGCCGAACCGGATCCCTCGCGTTCCTGAATAAGCCGCCCACAAAAAAGCCCGCATAAGCGGGCTTTTTTCATATCCAGACAGCTTACGGCTTGGGCTGGGTAGCCGGCGCGTTGCCGTTGGCGGTACCGGTGGCCGGGCTGACCGAGGTGGCTTCGCCTTTGGATTGCTCCTTGGCAGCCTCGTTGGCGGCTTCGTTGCGCTGCTCAGCAGCCTTGTTGCTCTGCTCAGCGGCTTTGTTCAGGTTTTCCTGGGCTTTCTGTTCGGTCTTGGCAGCATCCTGAGCCTTGTTTTCGGAAGGCTTGTCACAGGCGGCGAGGCCGAAGGCGGCAGTGAAGAGCAGGGCAATAGCGAAGGGCTTTTTCATGTGTTTTCTCCTTATGAACTACACGACAGCCGTTCGAGCGCCCCGTTAAAAGTTAAGTTCCGCGTCTAGCCCAGGCATCGCGCAAATTCCTACTTGCATCGCGAACCGAGCGCGCCAAGGTTGAAATGTCATCGGGCGCCCCCATCTCCGCGACATCGCCAGGCATCTGGTGCGTACCTATCGATAGCGGAGTTCGTAGCATGAGTGTGGAGACTCAAAAGGAAACCCTAGGCTTCCAGACCGAAGTGAAGCAGCTGCTTCACCTGATGATTCACTCGCTGTATTCCAACAAGGAAATCTTCCTGCGCGAATTGATTTCCAACGCCTCCGACGCGGCCGACAAGCTCAGATTCGAGGCCTTGTCCAAGCCCGAACTGCTCGAAGGCGGGGATACGCTGAAGATTCGCCTGAGCTTCGACAAGGAGGCCGGCACGGTCACCCTCGAAGACAACGGCATCGGCATGAGCCGCGAAGAGGTGATCGCTCACCTCGGCACCATCGCCAAGTCTGGTACCGCCGATTTCCTGAAGAATCTCAGCGGCGACCAGAAGAAGGATTCCAACCTCATCGGTCAGTTCGGCGTGGGCTTCTACTCGGCGTTCATCGTCGCCGATCAGGTCGACGTCTACACCCGCCGTGCCGGCCAGCCCGCCGCCGAAGGCGTGCACTGGTCGTCGAAGGGGGAAGGGGAGTTCGAGGTCGCGAACATCGACAAGCCCGAACGCGGTACCCGCATCGTGCTGCACCTCAAACCCGAGGAAACCGAGTTCGCCGATGGCTGGCGCCTGCGCAACGTGGTCAAGAAATACTCCGACCACATCGGCCTGCCCATCGAGCTGCCCAAGGAGCAGCAGGGTGGCGAGGACGAGCAGCCGACCGCCGCCGAGTGGGAAACCGTCAACCGTGCCAGCGCGCTCTGGACCCGTCCGCGTACCGAACTCAAGGACGAGGACTACCAGGAGTTCTACAAGCACGTCGGCCATGACTTCGAGAATCCGCTGACCTGGAGCCACAACAAAGTCGAGGGCAAGCTCGAATACACCTCGCTGCTGTACGTGCCGGCCCGTGCGCCCTTCGATCTCTACCAGCGTGAAGCGCCCAAGGGCCTGAAGCTCTATGTGCAGCGCGTCTTCATCATGGACCAGGCCGACCAGTTCCTGCCGCTGTACCTGAGATTCATCAAGGGTGTAGTGGATTCCAACGACCTGTCGCTGAACGTGTCCCGCGAGATCCTGCAGAAGGATCCGGTGATCGACTCCATGAAGTCGGCGCTGACCAAACGCGTGCTGGACATGCTCGAGAAGCTGGCCAAGAGCGAGCCGGAGAAGTACCAGTCGTTCTGGGGCCACTTCGGCCAGGTGCTCAAGGAAGGTCCGGCGGAAGACTTCGCCAACCGCGAGAAGATCGCCGGCCTGCTGCGTTTCGCCTCGACCCACAATGGCGACGATGCCCAGAACGTGTCGCTGGCCGACTACATCGGCCGGATGAAGGAAGGTCAGGACAAGATCTACTACCTGACCGGCGAGAGCCATGCCCAGATCAAGAACAGCCCGCACCTGGAAGTCTTCCGCAAGAAGGGTGTCGAGGTGCTGCTGCTGACCGATCGCATTGACGAGTGGCTGATGAGCTATCTCACCGAATTCGACGGCAAGCATTTCGTCGATGTCGCCCGTGGCGATCTGGATCTCGGCAAGCTCGACAGCGAAGAAGACAAGCAGGCCCAGGAAGAGGTCGCCAAGACCAAGGAAGGCCTGGTGGAGCGCCTCAAGCAGGCCCTGGATGCCCAGGTCAGCGAAGTTCGCGTGTCCCATCGCCTGACCGATTCGCCGGCGATCCTGGCCATCGGCGAGCAGGACCTCGGCTTGCAGATGCGCCGCATCCTGGAAGCCAGCGGTCAGAAGGCGCCGGATTCCAAGCCGATCTTCGAGATCAATCCGCAGCACCCGCTGATCGAGAAACTCGATGGCGAGCCCGACGAGGACCGTTTCGCCGACCTGTCGCACATCCTGTTCGATCAGGCTGCGCTGGCCGCCGGCGACAGCCTCAAGGATCCCGCCGCCTATGTCCGCCGGTTAAACAAACTGCTGGTGGAATTGTCCGCTTGAAGATGGAGAAGCCCGCCTCGGCGGGCTTTTTCTTATCTATCCTTTGGAGGACCCCATGGTCGAAGTCACTGTAAAACCCGTTGCCTACGAAATCGATGGTCAGCCGTTCGAGAGCCAGCTGGTGTACGCCACCAGCAGTCATCCGACCCGTCCGGGCGTGCTCTTCGCGCCCAACTGGATGGGGGTGTCCCATGGCGCCGTCGACCAGGCCAAGGCGCTGGCCGAGGCCGACGGCCTGGCTTACCTGGTCGTGGATTTCTACGGTCGCAATGTGCGCCCGCAGAATGCCGACGAGGCCCTGGCGGCCATGACGCCGATCCGCGGCGATCGCGCGCTGTTGCGCCAGCGCATGCAGGCGGCTCATGCGGCGCTGGTCGCCCAGGCCGAGACGGCGGCGGTGGATGTCCACCAGATCGCTGCCATCGGCTTCTGTTTTGGCGGCTGCGCGGCGCTGGAACTGGCGCGCGATGGGGCGCCGCTGAGCGCCGTGGTGACCTTCCACGCCAATCTGGATACGCCCAACCCGGCCGATGCGGCCCGTATCACCGGTCCGGTACTGGTGCTGCACGGCGCCGCCGATCCCATGGTGCCGGACGAGCAGCTCACCGGCTTCCGCCAGGAGATGGATGCCGCCCAGGTGGATTGGCAACTGCTGAGCTATGGCGGCGCGGTGCATTCCTTCACCGATCCCGAAGCCAACAATCCGGGCAAGCAGCAGTATCACCCGGTGGTGGCCAAGCGTGCCTTCCTGGCGATGCACAACCTGTTCGACGAAGTCTTCGCCCAGGGCTGATGATTTTCGTTGTCTGCCGGAGCCCGGGTCGGGCCCGGCAGGGTCAGCCGCGGATGACTTCCTGGGTGAAATCCAGGGGCCCGCGGCAGCGTCGGCACAGATAGCGCCGTCCCTTGCGCACCAGAGCGTGACGCTGGGCGGTGAATTCGAAGCGACCGTCCGAGCAGTTGCAGCGATACAGGTACAGGGTGCGGGCCCGTTGCGGCAATTCGTAGGTATGGCAGCGATCCGGCGGCAGGCCATAGACGCCACGCATGATCAGCTGCCACTCCTCGCCATGGGGCCTGATGCCGCCACCAAACAACTGGTGCGCCACCAGATGCGCCACCTCATGGGCCACGGTCTGTTCGAGGAAGTGAGCGCGATTTTGCTGATAGAGCTGCCCGTTGAATCTCAACCGGTTCTCGGTGAGATGGGCGACGCCGGCGCGCTGGCCACGCAGGGCCAGGCCGACGTCAGGGCGCGGGAAGCGACGTTTGAAGAAGGCCTCGGCCTGCCGATAGCAGTCTTCGACCCGGGCGTGGAGTTGTTCAGGCATGGGCAACCTCTGGCGAGGCGGGTGATTATGCCGAAGCTGGTGCCTGCGCCCTAGCGTCCGCGGTCGGCTGGTGGCCATAGTGCCGCCTCAGCGTATCCATGGCCGCGTTGATGGTCTGCAGTCGACCGGTGCTGCCGCCACGATCCGGATGGTGCCGACTGGCGAGCTGGCGATAGCGGCGGCGGATCTGGCCGTAGTCCGCCGAACGATCCAGGCCTAGCAGGCGCAGGGCTTCCAGTAGTTCGGACTCGCCATTGACCAGCGCCCAGAAGTGATTGAGCAGGTTGGCCACGTCTTCCGGCGTGGTGGTCTCCAGGTGGGTGAGATCCAGGTAATAGGCGCGCAGCGGATCGGCCACGATCAGCCCGGGCCGGGCACGCAGATAGGGTCGCAGTTCGATGCGCAGGGCGCTGATGATCAGTTCGGCGCGCTGTTCGGCACGCAGCTGGTCGCGCAGCTGGTAGAGGGCATTGAAGACGCGAAAATGCAGGCGGAAGAGTTCGTAGTTGTCGGTCACCGGGCGCGGCGGGACCAGGTGCGAACCCGCCCGGCGCAAGGCCTGCAGCAACTCGTACTCCGACAGGCTGGTCTGGGCTCCGAGCAGTTCCTGATGGAGCGCCGTCATGAGCGCCTGGGTTTCGCTCATGGCTGCCGGTCGCCACGGACTGACGTTCGGGGTAGGGCGGCGGAAGCTTTGCGCGTAAAATGCCGGCCTTTCGTTTTTTCCTTTCGCGGATTCATCCATGGGCACCCTTTCGGTCAACCAGAACAAGCTGCAAAAACGCCTGCGCCGTCTTACCGGCGAAGCCATCGCCGACTACAACATGATCGAGGACGGCGACAAGGTCATGGTCTGCCTGTCCGGTGGCAAGGACAGCTACACCCTGCTCGACATGCTGCTCTATCTGCAGAAGGTCGCGCCGATTCGCTTCGAGATCGTGGCGGTCAACCTCGACCAGAAGCAGCCGGGCTTTCCTGAACACGTTTTACCCCAGTATCTGCAGGAACTGGGGGTCGAGTACCACGTTCTGGAACGTGATACCTATTCCGTGGTGAAGGAAAAGATCCCCGAGGGCAAGACCACCTGTTCGCTGTGCTCGCGCCTGCGCCGGGGCATCCTCTATACCTTCGCCGACGAGATCGGTGCGACGAAGATGGCGCTCGGCCATCATCGCGATGACATGGTAGAAACCTTCTTCCTCAATTTGTTCCATGGCGGCACCCTCAAGGCCATGCCGCCCAAGTTGCGCGCCGATGACGGCCGCAATGTGGTGATCCGCCCGCTCGCCTACTGCAACGAGAAGGACATCGAGGCCTACGCCGTCCTGCGCGAATTCCCCATCATTCCCTGCAACCTTTGCGGCTCCCAGGAAAACCTGCAGCGCAAGGTGGTCAAGGAGATGCTGCTGGAGTGGGAGCGCAAGACGCCGGGGCGCACCGAGATCATGTTCCGCGCCCTGCAGAACGTGGTGCCCTCGCAGCTGGCCGATCGCGAGCTGTTCGACTTCGCCGGTCTCAAGATCGATGACAGCGCGACCCCGCGCTTCGTCCAGGTGATGAATCTCTGATGCGGGACTACGCCTGGCTGCTCGAATACGCCCTCAACCGCTGTGGCTCGCGTGCGGCCCTGGAAGCGCGACTGCCGCAACCGGTGGACGCCGCGACCCTGAGGTCCGTGGGCGATGACCGCTATCTGTCGCTGCTGACCCGCCGCATCTTTCGCGCCGGCCTCAAGCACAGCCTGGTGGATGCCAAGTGGCCGGCCTTCGAGGAGGTCTTCTTCGGCTTCGATCCGGAGAAGGTGGTGCTCATGGGCGGCGAACGCCTGGAGCGGCTGATGCAGGATGCGCGGCTGATCCGCCACCTGGGCAAGTTGCGCAGCGTGCCGATCAACGCCCAGATGGTGCTCGATTTCCAGCGCAGCCACGGCAGCTTCGGCCAGTTGCTGGCCGAATGGCCCACAGAGGACATCGTTGGCCTGTGGGAGCTGCTGACCAAGCGTGGCAACCAGCTGGGTGGCCTGTCGGCGCAGCGCTTCCTGCGCATGGCCGGCAAGGACACCTTCCTGGCGACCGACGATGTGGTGACGGCGCTCAAGGCGCAGAACATCCTCGACAAGGCGCCCACCGCCAAGCGCGATCGGCAGAAGATGCAGGAGGCCTTCAACCTCTGGCAGGAACAGAGCGGGCGTCCGCTCTGCCAGCTGTCGGTGATGCTGGCCCTGACGGTGAATCATTGACTGACGCCCTTGCCCGCGCCCGGGGTCTGCTCGCGCGGGCCGGGCGGGTGCTGTTCATCACCGGGGCAGGGCTCTCCGCCGACTCCGGACTGCCGACCTATCGCGGCCTCGGCGGGCTGTACAACGGCCTCACCGAGGAAGGCATCCCCATCGAGGCGGCTCTTTCGGGCAGCATGCTCCGGCAGCGCCCGGAGCTCTGCTGGCGCTACCTGGCGCAACTCGGCCGCGCCTGCGCCGCGGCCGTGCCCAATGCGGCGCACCAGGCGATCACCGATTTCGGCATTCGGCGTCCCGGCAGCTGGGTACTGACACAGAACATCGACGGCTTTCATCGGCAGTCGGGTTTTCCATCGGAGCGGCTGATCGAGATCCACGGACAACTGGAGCCGCTCGCCTGCATGAGTTGCGCGCAGGCCGTCGAGGAGGCCCAAGATTACCTGGCCGGCCCGTTGCCGCCGCGGTGTCCCTCCTGTGGCGGCATGCTGCGGCCACCCGTGGTGCTGTTCGAGGAAGCCTTGCCGGTCACCGAGCTGCAGCGTCTGCAGGAGGCGGTGGAGGAGGGCTTCGACCTGGTGATCGCCGTCGGCACCACGGCTGCCTTCGGCTATATCCAGGCGCCGATCGGGCAGACCCTGGCGCAGGGGGGTGACCTCATCGAGATCAACCCGGACCGTTCGTCGCTGAGTGGCCTGGCGACCGTTCAACTCAAAAAAAGGGCCGTAGACGTCCTTCCTCGGCTTTTGAGTCACATCGAGGGCTAAAAAAACTTGCCATCTGTGATCCAGGTCGGCAAGGTGTCGAAACTTTGAAAAAACGACACGGTCGTGCCCATGCCAAGGAACCGCTTCGCACCCTTCGTGCCCCTGTCTTTTGTCTGTCTGCTCGCCGCCTGTGCGAGTGCGCCGCAAAGTCCCGATGCCGTCGTTAGCCAGGATTCTTCCAGTACTTCCCGGACGTTCCAGACCGCTTCGCTGCATGGGCTGGGTGGCGCTGGGAACGGCTCCGTGCCCATGGAGACCGAGGGTGCTCAGCAACGTCCGGTCTTCCCTCATACCCAGTCGCCGCATCAGTTCGACTGGGAGCGCGAGGTCGGCCCGCGCCAGGCGCTGCCGAATCTGGCGGACCAGATCCTCAATCGTGCCACCCAACTGGTAGGGACGCCCTATCGCCGTGGCGGCAGCACCCTGGCCGGTTTCGACTGCAGCGGTTTCGTCAATTACGTCTTTCGCGAGCGCGCCGGCATGACCCTGCCGCGTTCCACCCGCGAGATCATCGATCTCGAAGTACCGGTAGTCAGCAAGAACGACCTGGAACCTGGCGACCTGTTGCTGTTCAATAGCAACGGCCGTGGCCGGGTCAGTCACACCGGTATCTACATGGGCGAAGGCAAGTTCATCCATTCCTCCAGTCGTCGTAGCGGCGGGGTGCGGGTGGACAGCCTGAACGACCAGTACTGGAAGGTGAGTTTCCTGGAAGGCAAGCGCGTATTGCGCTGAGGCGTATCGCCGCGATCTTCGCCGGTGCGCTTCGAGGACCCGTCGAGGCTGCGTGGCAGGCCGACGGTGATCGATGGATAACTAAGGATGTCTCCAATGCCGCATGCGGCTCGCCTCGGATTGTATTGCGCCTTCGTACTGCTGGCCGCCTGTGCCGGCAGGCCGCCCCAGGCCCCCGCACCGGTCGCCCCGGTCGTCTCCCGTCCCCTGCTGGAAAGCCAGGCCCAGGCGGCCAACGATGTACTCTTTCGGGCCATCGGCCTGGTCGGCACCCCCTATCGCTACGGCGGCAACACCCCGGCCGGTGGGTTCGACTGCAGCGGTCTGATCGGCTACGTCTATCGCGATGCGGCTGGCGTGACCCTGCCGCGCTCGACCCGCGAGATGATCACCCTCGGCTCGCCCAATGTGGCGCGCAACGCCCTGCAGCCCGGTGATCTGATCTTCTTCGCCACCGCCGGTGGCCGTCAGGTCAGCCATGCCGGTATCTATGTCGGGGAGGGGCGCTTCGTCCATGCGCCGCGTACCGGCGGTACCGTGCGCCTGGACAGCCTGGCCAAGCCCTACTGGCAGAACAGCTACCTGCAGGCCAAGCGGGTGCTGGTCACGCCGAGTCTCGCCGGCGGCTATTGAACCCCGTTTCGCCCGGGTCGCTCGAATGGGTATCCAGCCCGTGCGGAGCCCATCATGCCCCAGGCGATACGTCTGCCGCCCCAGCCGGCTCGCTGCGAGCTGTGCGGTCGGGCGGCGCCGCTCACCCGCCATCATCTGATCCCTCGCTCGCTGCACGACAAGGCCTACGTGCGCAAGAGATTCGACCGCATCAGCCGGATCACCGCCACCCTCTGGGTCTGCCGACCCTGCCACAACCATATCCACCAGACCTTCGACGAAAAGACCCTGGCGCTGGAATACAACAGCCGCGAATTGCTGCTCAGCGATCCGCGCATTCGCCAGTTCGTTGACTGGCTGGCGGCCAAGCCCGATGGCTTCGTGCCCAAGCGTTGAGTAATACCACCCCTGTAGAGTTTCACGTCTGGGTGGTTTCCTTCCTGTTCGGAGTGCAGGTAATCAGGATCCGAGGCAGGCAGCGTTCCAAGGGCACGCATCAGGACGAAGCCGGACCAGGGTGGGAATGTAAAGGCCGTCGTCAAGGTGCGGGTCGAAACTGTCGTCTGTATCTCACCTCCGGGGGCGAACGTCACGGCGGCTTGCCGCTGCGATTAGGATGAAGGCAAAGCCACGGCGTAATCGGCCAGTCCGATTCGACCTCACGAGGAGAGCTGATGAGATCCCTGGCCCTGCCCCTGCTGGCGGGGATGCTGCTCCTGTCCAGGACCGCGCTGGTCCACGCCGACGAGACGCCCCTGGCGCGTGGCGAATATCTGACCCGCCTGGGCAACTGCCAGGGCTGCCATACCCGTCCCGATGGCGCGCCCTTCGCCGGTGGCGTCGCCTTCGAGACGCCTTTTGGCCGTCTCTATTCGAGCAACATCACCCCGGATCGCGAACACGGACTGGGGGACTGGACGGCAGACGAGTTTCGCCGGGCCTTGCACGAAGGCCTCGGGCGCGAGGGTGAGCAGCTCTATCCGGCCTTTCCCTATACGGCCTTTACCCGCTTGAGCGACGAGGATGTCGCGGCCATCTTCGCCTATCTGCAGGTCCAGCGCCCCGTGCCCTATGCACCGCCGGCCAACGCGCTGCGCTTTCCCTTCGATCAGCGCGCGCTGATCCGTGGCTGGAAATGGCTGAACTTCCGTCAGGGCCCACTGCCCGCCGTGACGGACGCTCAGGTGGCGCGGGGTGCCTACCTGGCGGAGGCGGTGGGACACTGCCAGGAGTGCCATACGCCGCGCACCTGGAGCCAGGGTCTCGACAGCGGCCGGGCCTATACCGGCGCGACCCAGCAGGGCTGGACCGCCTGGAATCTCACCGCGGATCCCCGCGGCCTTGGCGGCTGGAGCGATGCCAAGCTGGCCAGCTATCTGCGCGAAGGGCACCAGCGTGGCGAAGCCGTGGCGGCGGGACCCATGGCCGAGGTGGTGAGTGGCGGTACCCGTCATCTGAACGATGCGGACCTCGGCGCCCTGATCGCCTATCTGCGGACCCTGCCGGCGCAGCCCGGAGCGGTGCCGGCACGGGCCGAGGTGCAGCCGCCCGGGGAAACCGGGCCGCTCACCGCCGCCGAGGCGGAAAGCGCGGCCTTGCTGCAATCCGCCTGCGCCAGCTGTCATGCCCCGGACGACCGGGGGCCGGCTGGTCCCTATCCACGATCCTTCAGCAACTATTCGGCGGTGCGCGATCCCGCGGGGACCAACCTGGTGCGTGTCCTGCTCGACGGCCTCGATCGCCAGGGGCGGACCGAACATGCCTTCATGCCAGCCTATCGGGACTTGCTCAGCGATCAGCAACTGGCCGACCTGGCCACCTACATCGGCCGCCGCTTTGGCGGTCACGCCGCCGACATCCGTGCTGCGGACGTGGCGGCCGCGCGCAAAGGAGAGAAATAGCGGTGGCGGCCATCGAATTGAAGGTCAATGGCGAGCAGCGACAACTCGACGTCGATCCGCGCATGCCCTTGCTGGAGGCCTTGCGTGACGAACTGGGTCTCAAGGGGCCGAAGTTCGGCTGCGGCCTGGGCGAGTGTGGCGCCTGTACGGTGCTGGCGGATGGCAAGCCGGTGCGTGCCTGCCTGTTGCCGGCAGTCTCCTTTGCCGGTCGTGAGCTGCTGACCCTGGAAGGTCTGGGTACGCCTGAGGCGCCGCACGCGCTGCAGCAGGCCTTTATCGAGGAACAGGCGGCGCAGTGCGGCTATTGCATCCCCGGCATGGTGATGACCGCCCGGGCGCTGCTCGAACGCGTGCCTGATCCCAGCGATGCGCAGATCCGCCAGGCGCTGGCGGCCAACTTCTGTGGCTGCGGTACCCACTATCGCATCCTGCGGGCGGTCAAGCGGGCGGCGGTGCTCCTGCGCGACGGGCAGGCTCCGGCATGACGCTGTCGCGACGTGCCTTTCTCGGCGGCAGCGCAGTGCTGCTGCTGGGCTTCAGCCTGCAGCGACCGGTCGCCGCCCAGGTGCTGCCTGCGCCGGCTGACCCGGCGGACCTGGCCAAGACCCTCGATCAGCGCCAGCTGGACGCCTGGCTGGCGGTGGATGCCCAGGGCCAGGTCACCGTCTACAGCGGCAAGGTGGAACTGGGTACCGGGGTCAGCACGGCGTTGCGGCAGATCGTGGCCGAGGAGCTTTGCGTGGCCTTTGCCGCCACCCGGCTGATCCAGGGCGATACCCGGCTGACCCCGGACCAGGGCATCACCGCCGGCAGCAAGAGTCTGCAGGTGGGCGGCGCCCAGTTGCGCAAGGCCGCCGCCAGCGCGCGGCAATTCCTGTTTCTGGAGGGATCGCGGCGCCTGGGGCTGGATCTGGCGGTGGTGGACACGGTGGATGGCCGCGTGGTCTATCGTGGCGATCCCACCGGGCGCTATGTCAGCTATGGCGAACTGGTGGGCGGACGGCCCCTGGGGCGGCTGGTCAATCAGGCCGTGCGTACCCGCGCCGTCAAGGATTACCGCCTGGTCGGCACCTCGGTGCCGCGCGAGGACATCCCCGCCAAGCTGTTTGGCAGCTTCGATTACGTCCACGACCGGCGCCTGCCCGGCATGCTGCACGGCTGCGTGATACGGCCACCCTGCACCGGTTCGGCGCGGCTGGCGGGGGTGAGCCTGCGCGGTATCGATGCCAGCGCGCTGCCGGCTGGCGCTCAGCTGGTGTACGAAGGCGCCTTCGTCGCGGTGGTGGCCGAGCAGCCCTGGCTGGCGCGGCAGGGCGCGGCGGCGCTGCGGGTGGACTGGAGCCTGGTGCCGGATCTGCCGCTGCCGGGCGAACTCTACGCCCAGCTGGAAGCCAAGGCCGGACCGGCCGACATCCAGCAGGAGGCCGGCGATGTCGCGGGCGAATTGGCGAATGCCGCGCAGCGGCTGGACGCCGAGTATCGCTGGCCCTATCAGAACCATGACTCCATCGGTCCCTCCTGCGCGGTGGCGGACGTGCGTGCCGACGGCGCCACGGTCTGGAGCGGTACCCAGGGCGTCTACCAGCTCCGGGCAGCACTGGCGGATCTGCTGGCGCTGCCGGAAGACAGTATCCATGTCATCTATCAGCAGGCTTCGGGTTGCTATGGCCATAACGGCGCCGATGATGCGGCGGCCGATGCGGCGCTGTTGTCCAAGCTGTGCGGCCGTCCGGTGCGGGTGCAGTGGAGTCGGGCCGACGAGCACGGCTGGAATCCCAAGGGCCCGGCCATGCTGCTGCGTCTGGCGGGTGGCCTGAGCGCGGCTGGTGATCTGCTCGCCTGGCGCTTCGCCAACTGGACGCCTACCCACCTGACCCGACCCAATGGCCAGACCGGCAAGGCGGCGCTGCTCGCCGGGCAGCTGGCCTACAACCTGCCGCTCGAGGGTGGGCGGGGCGGTGGCAATCGCAATGCGCCGCTGGACTACGACCTGCTCAACGTCCAGGTGGCGACCCATTGGCTGGAAGCCGGGGATTCGCCGCTGCGACCCTCGGCCCTGCGCGCCCTGGGAGCGGTAGGCAATACCTTTGCCAACGAATCCTTCATGGACGAGCTGGCCCTGGCGGCCGGGGTCGATCCGTTGGAATTCCGCCTGCGCTATCTGCAGGACCCTCGCGCACGGGCGGTGCTGCAGGCCGCCACCGACAAGGCCGGTTGGCAACCACCCACCCGGCAGGAAAAGGCTTGGAACGGTGCCCTGGCGAAAGGGCAGGGGCTGGCCTTCCTGCACTACGAAAACGAGAACGCCTATGTGGCCGCGGTGGTCGAGGTGGCGGTGAGCGAGGCGACGGGGATCCGGGTCACTCGTGTGGTGGTGGCTCATGATTGCGGTCTGATCGTCAATCCGGATGGCCTGCGCAATCAGCTGGAAGGCTGCGTGGTCCAGGGCATCGCCCGGACCCTCAAGCAGGCGGTGCGTTTCGATCACCAGGGAGTGACCAGCCTGGAGTGGGGTGCCTATCCGCCGCTGACCTTCAACGAATTGCCCGAGCTGGAACTGGAGCTGATCGATCGGCCGGAAGAACCGGCGGTGGGGGCCGGGGAGGCCACCACCGCGGCCATCCCCGCGGCCATCGCCAATGCCGTGGCGGCAGCGACCGGCCTGCGCCTGCGCGAGGTACCGCTGAATCGCCAGCGTCTGCGCGAGGCGCTAGCCGCTAGCCGCTAGGCGCGTTTCAGCCGCTGCTTGAAGAACAGCGCGGCGCCGGCGCCCAGCACGGCGACGATCGCCGCACCGATCCACAGCGACTCGTTGCCGGCAAAGCTGAAGTGGTTGGCGCCCTTGGCCGCCAGATAACCCGGGCCCATCATCAGTGGCGCCCAGACGATGGCCGAGAGCACATTGGCCGACTGGAAGCGCAGCTGGTTCATCGCCATCATCCCGGCCACCAGGGGCACGGTGTTGCGGATCATGGTCAGGAAGCGTCCGCCGAATACCGCGAAGAAACCATAGCGGCGAAAGAACAGTCGGGTCCTGGCCACCTGCTTGCGATAGCGGCGAAAGGGCGGGCGGTGGACGATACTGGGACCGAGCCAGCGGCCGATGATGTAGGAGCAGATGTCGCCGAGGATGGCGCCGACGATGGCGGCCAGCACCAGCGGCACCGGCGAGAGCACCCCGGAGCCGGCCAGGCCGCCGACCACCAGCAGCAGTGCTGTGGCCGGAATGAAGACGCCCAGCAGCACCAGGGACTCGCCAAAGGCGAGCAGGCCGACGAGCAGCGGCGCCCAGGCCTGGTGGGTTTCGATAAAGCCAAGCAGCGATTGCGTCAGGGATTCCATGGGAGGCCACTCTTGCCGAAAGTCCTAAGACTACGTGGCGCCCGTGGCCTGCCAGCCGTTTCAACAGCTTGAATCAATTTCCATTGCTGGAAGTGCGCAGGAGCGCGCATCGGCGCCCCCGACTGGACGCCTCAGCTTTTCGCCAGAGCGTCCTGAGCAGCCTGCCAGCGCAGTGCGTGGCGCTCGCCGACGACGAAACGATCGCCCTGGAAGTCCCAGCGCTCCACGTCCACGGTCTTCTCCGCCCCTTCGCCGACCAGCAGGCGATTGAAGGAGTTGGGCGAGGTGCCGCGCACGCGAGAGGAGAGGGCGGTGCCGGCCTGGACGATCCAGACCTCGCGGGGCAGGGTGGGGTACTGGCGACTCAGCGGCAGCACATAGGGCAGGTGGATATGCCCGCCCATCACCAGATCCAGTCCGGCGTCGGCCCAGGTGGCCAGGGCGTGATCGGCGTTGTGCTGCAGATTGCTCAGGTCACTGAGTTCGAGGGCGCCGAAGGGCTGGTGGGCGATGACGATGCGCAGCTTGCCCGGACCGGCGCGGCGCAGGCGCTCGGCCACCCGCTCGATCTGCTCGGTGCTTACCGCTCCGTCCTTGTGGCGTTGCGGAGCGGTGGTGTTGAGCCCGACCAGCAACAGCTCGTCGTTTTCGAAACTGGGCTCCAGATCCTGGCCGAAATGGCGGCGATAGTTGCCATAGGGCGTCAGGAAACGCGCGAAGACATTGTACAGCGGCAGGTCGTGATTACCCGGGATCACCAAGGTTTGCGGAATGCCGTGGCTTTCTAGGCGTTCGACAAAGGTCTTGGCGGCGGCGAATTGTTCGCGCCGGGCGCGCTGGGTGATGTCCCCGGAGAGAATGAGGACATCGGCGCCGTGTTCGCGGACATGGGCTTCCAGAGCCGCGACCACGGCGGGTTGCTCGGTGCCGAAGTGGGTATCGGAGATTTGCAGGAGGGTCGTCATGAGGACCTGGTTTCCAACGGATTCCCCTTTACGACCGCAACGGGCGCCAAGCGATCCGGCGAACGCTAGCTAGACTTCGCCGTCGTGGTGCCAGGCGTCATGCAGCTCGGAGGCGTTGGCTTCGCCGACTTCGGGGCGGGCCTTGAGCCAGTCCAGCAGGGCGGTACGGTCTTCCGCGGTGGGCGAGGTGTAGCGCTTGTTGGCCATGATGGTGCCTTCGACCCAGGCGTTGTCGAAGCCGCCGATGTAGTCCAGCGTGCGCTCTTCGACGTAGTCGATGAAGTCGCCCAGGAAGGTGTCCAGATCGTCTTCGCTGAGTTCGTTCTTGAAGCTCACCTTGATCTCAAAGGCCAGTTCCTGGAATTCGCCCAGGTACTGCTTCTTGCGCAGGCGACGCTTCATGCGGCTCAAACGGGGATCTTGGTTGGTATCGGTCATGGCGAAGGCCTGGATATCGATTAAAGGGCGGGCATTATCCCTGGCGTCGACGGGTAATGCCAATGCCGACCGCTCCAGCGGTGGGTCAGCCGGACCTTTTTGCCTGCGACCGGAGCGCGCAGTAGCGGAAGGACCTGCTCAGGCCGCCATGGCCGCGCAGGCATCGGCGCAGGCTTCGCAGGCCCGGGCGCAGGCCTGGCAGTGATCGGCCTTGTGCTTGCCGCATTCGGCGGCGCAGGCGCGGCAGGTGGCCAGGCACAGAGCGCAGGCTTCGGCGATGCGGTCGCTATTGCGCTGCATGAAGGTGGCGGCCAGGCGGCAGGCATCGGCGCAGTCCCGGTCCAGGCGGACGCAGTCGCGCATCATGTCCAGATTGGCTTCGCCCAGGCAGGCGCTGGCACAGGTTTCACAGGCGGCAGCGCAGTCGAGACAGGCCTTGATACAGGCGGCGAGGGTGGCATCGTTCATCCGGTAGCTCCTGGTGTGGGGTGCCTAGGGTGGACCCGGTCGGCTGGCGCCGAGTTCGGCCGGTGCGATCGATTGACGCTCTCCCGGGTAGTCCGTACCCTGCGCCCTTGCACGTGGTGCCCCGCCTCGCCGGGGTGAAACAGGGAAGCCGGTCGAGCCGGCGCTGCCCCCGCAACGGTAGTTGAGCAGTAGCTGCGCGACACCCACTGGCCCTGGCCGGGAAGGGGCGCAGCGGATGCCCCCAGGGCATCGGCTCACCAGCCCGGAGACCGGCCACGCTTGCGTTCATCTCGGCGATGCGGAGGGCGTCGCGCGGCGTCGCCACCTGCCTTGCGCGGGCGGCGTCTCTGCCCGTTTCTCCGCCGCGCCCGCACCCGGAGAACCACCCATGACCGATAGCCCCGATTCGACCAGCCCCGAGCGCGACGAGCGCCACCGCGCGCGCATGGTGCGCAAGAAGGCGGTGATCGACGCCCGCATCGCCGAAGCCCAGGACGAGCGCGGCCTGCTGCTGGTCCACACCGGCATCGGCAAGGGCAAGAGCAGCTCGGCCTTCGGCATGGCGGCGCGTGCCCTCGGCCATGGCATGAAGGTGGGCGTGGTGCAATTCATCAAGGGCCGCCGCGACACCGGCGAGCAACTCTTCTTCAGGCGCTTCCCGGACGAGGTGCGCTACCACGTCATGGGCGAGGGCTTCACCTGGGATACCCAGGACCGGGCCCGCGATCTGCAGTCGGCTGCCGCGGCCTGGGCGGTGGCGGTCGAGCTGCTGCGCGATCCGGCCATCGGCCTGGTGCTGCTGGACGAACTCAACATCGCCTTCAAGCACGGCTATCTGGACGTCGACCAGGTGCTGGCCGATCTGGCCGGGCGCCCGGCGCACCAGCACGTGGTGGTGACCGGGCGCGGTGCGCCGCCGGCGCTGGTCGAGGCCGCCGATACCGTGACCGACATGAGTCTGGTCAAGCATGCCTTCCAGGCCGGCGTCCGCGCCCAGCAGGGTATCGAATGGTAGGCGAGACGCGGCATTGCCCGGCGCTGCTGATCGCCGCCCCGGCCTCCGGTCAGGGCAAGACCAGCGTCACCGCCGCCCTGGCCCGGTTGCACGCCCGCCAGGGGCGGCGGGTACGGGTGTTCAAGTGCGGTCCGGACTTTCTCGATCCGATGATCCTTGCCCGCGCCAGCGGCGCACCCGTCTACCAGCTCGATCTGTGGATGATCGGCGAGGCCGAGAGCCGGCGCCTGCTGTGGGAAGCGGCGGGGGAGGCCGATCTCATCCTCATCGAAGGCGTCATGGGCCTGTTCGACGGCCAGCCCTCGGCGGCCGACCTGGCCGAGCGCTTTGGCGTACCGGTGCTGGGAGTGATCGACGCCGCCGGCCTGGCGCAGACCTTTGGCGCCCTGGCCTATGGCCTGGCCCACTATCGGCCGGGCCTGCCCTTCGCCGGGGTGCTGGCCAATCGCAGTGGCAGTCCGCGGCAGACGCAACTGATCCGCGGCAGCCTGCCAGCGGGCATGACCTTCTTTGGCAGCCTGCCGCGCGATGCCGGCATCGAGTTGCCCAGTCGTCACCTGGGGCTGATCCAGGCCGACGAGGTCACCGACCTGGATCGTCGTCTCGACATGGCGGCCGATGCCCTGGGCGCCAGTTCCACACTCGAAGTGCCGCCGCCGGTGGCCTTTGCCGCACCGCCGCCGACCGTGGTCGAGCCGCTGCTGGCGGGGGTGCGGATCGGCGTGGCCCGGGATGCGGCGCTGGCCTTCATCTACCAGGCCAATCTCGATCTGCTGCGCGCCCTGGGCGCCGAGCTGCAGTTCTTTTCCGTGCTCACCGACACGGCGCTGCCAGCGGTGGACAGCCTCTATCTGCCCGGCGGCTATCCCGAGCTGCACCTGCAGACGCTGTCCAACAACCTGGGCATGCGCGCGGCCATTCGCGCCCACCATGCGGCCGGCAAACCGATCCTCGCCGAGTGCGGCGGCATGCTCTATCTGCTCGACGAACTGACCGACAAGGCCGGCGAATCCGCCAGCCTGCTCGGACTGCTGCCGGGCAGCGCGCGGATGCAGGCACGCCTCACCGCCCTGGCCTTGCAGTCGGTGGAGTTCGAGCAGGGCACCCTGCGTGGCCACACCTATCATCACTCGGCCCTCGAGTCATCCGAGGTGCCCTGGGCGCGCGGGCTGTGCCCCAACGGCAAGGCGGTCGCCGAGGCGGTCTACCGCGACGGTCGCCTCACCGCCAGCTATATTCACTTCTACATGCCGTCGGCACCCGCCGCGGCCGCCGCGATGCTCAAGCCGTGACCACGACCCCCTATACCCCCGCCGAACAAGCCGCCGTCTACCGAGCCATCGCCGAGCGCCGCGACATGCGCCACTTCTGCGGTGGCGAGGTGCCCCCCGAGCAACTGGCCCGCCTGCTCGGTGCCGCCCACCAGGCGCCCAGCGTCGGGCTGATGCAGCCCTGGCGCTTCCTGCGCATCAGCGATCCGGCCCTGCGCCAGCGCCTGCACGAGCTGGTGGAAGAAGAGCGCTGCGCCACCGCCGACGCCCTCGGCGAGCGCAGCGACGACTTCATGAAACTCAAGGTGCAGGGCATCCTCGATTGCGCCGAGGTGCTGGTGGCCGCGCTCATGGACGGCCGTGAAGCCCACGTCTTCGGCCGCCGTACCCTGCCGGAGATGGACCTGGCCTCGCTGTCCTGCGCCATCCAGAATCTCTGGCTGGCGGCGCGCTGCGAAGGCCTGGGCATGGGCTGGGTGTCGCTGTTCGAGCCGGAAGCCGTGCGCAGCCTGCTGGAGATGCCGGAAGGCGCGCAGCCGGCGGCCATCCTCTGCCTGGGACCGGTGGAAGCCTTCTATCCGCGCCCGATGCTGGAAGAGGAGGGCTGGCGCCAGGGGCGGCCGCTGGAGGAGCTGGTCTTCGAGAATCGCTGGGGCCAGAAACCATGATGCTGGCCTTCGCGGTCGTCAGCGGCATGCTGCTCGACCTGCTGTTCGGCGAACCCCGCCGCGCCCACCCCCTGGTGCTGTTCGGGCGCCTGGCCGACAGCCTCGAAGCCCGCTTCAATCCCGGTGGCCGTGGCTGGCGCAGCCATGGCGTGGTGGCCTGGAGCCTGGCCGTGCTGCCCTGGGTGCTGCTCACCGCCTTGCTCTGCCAGCTCGACTGGCTGGCCTGGATAATCCAGCCCCTGGCGCTGTATCTGGCCGTGGGACTACGCAGCCTTGGCGAGCACGCCGAGCCGGTGGCCCGCGCCCTGCAGCGCAACAATCTGCCCGAGGCACGGCGTCGGGTCGGCTACCTGGTCAGTCGTGAGACCAGCGAACTGGACGAGACCGCCGTGGCCCGCGCCGCCACCGAATCGGTGCTGGAGAATGGCAGCGATGCCGTCTTCGCCGCGCTGTTCTGGTTCGCCCTGCTGGGTGCCCCGGGCGTGGTGCTCTATCGCCTGGCCAATACCCTGGACGCCATGTGGGGCTATCGCACGCCGCGCCTGGAGCGTTTCGGCTGGGCCGCGGCGCGGCTGGACGATGTCCTCAATTACATCCCTGCGCGCCTGGTAGCCCTGACCTATGCCGGCCTTGGCCGCTTCTGGAGCGCCATCGAAAGCTGGCGCACCCAGGCACCGCTGTGGGACAGCCCCAACGCCGGTCCGGTGATGGCGGCCGGTGCCGGCACCCTGGGCGTGAGCCTGGGCGGCCCGGCTCGCTACCACGGCGAATGGCACGAGCGTCCGGTGCTGGGCCGTGGACCGGCGCCGACCTTCCTGGCCATCACCCGCGCCCTGAAACTGGTGCGCCGTGGCGCCTGGTTGTGGACCGCGCTGATCGCCCTGGGAGGACTGCTGCTTGCTTGAGCATGGCGGTCGACTGCGGCGTGCCGCCCGCAGCTACGACATTCCCCTGGGCGATTGGCTGGACCTGTCCACCGGCCTGGCCCCCTGGCCCTGGCCGCTGCCGGAGATTCCGGCCAGCGCCTGGGCCCGGCTGCCGGAGCCCGATGACGGCCTGGTGGAGGCTGCCGGTGCCTGTTACCGGGCCGGCGCGCTGCTGCCGGTGGCCGGTTCCCAGGCCGCCATCCAGGCACTGCCGACCCTGCGCGCACCCGCGCGGGTCGCGGTACTGGCGCCCTGTTACGCCGAACACGCCCTGGCCTGGCGTCGCGCCGGGCACGAGGTGCTGGAGTGGAGCGAAGCCCGGATCGCGGCCGACCTCGACCAGCTGGACGTGGTGGTGGTGGTCAATCCCAACAATCCCACGGGCGAACGCCTGTCGCCGGCCCGGCTGCTGGACTGGCACGCCCGCCTCGAACGCCGCGGTGGCTGGCTGGTGGTGGACGAGGCCTTCATGGATCCCACCCCTGCAGCGAGTCTTGCACCCTTCAGCGATCTGCCCGGGCTGATCGTGCTGCGCTCCTTTGGCAAGTTCTTCGGACTGGCCGGGATGCGCCTGGGCTTCGTGCTGGCGGCGCGAAGCCTGCTGGCGCAGCTGGACGAGCAACTGGGTCCCTGGACGGTGAACGGCCCCAGTCGTCATCTCGCCCGGCAACTGCTGGCCGATCAGCCGGGCCAGCAGCGTCAGCGCGAGGCGCTGCTCAAGGCCGGTGAGCGCCTGGCGGCGTTGCTGGCCCGGCACGCCCTCGCGCCCAGCGGTGGCTGCGCCCTCTTTCAATTGCTGCAGCGCGCGGACGTCGCGGAGCTGCACGAACACCTGGCCCGCCAGGCCATCCTCACCCGCCTGTTTCCCGCGCTTGGCGCCCTGAGATTCGGGCTGCCCGGCGACGAGTCCGGCTGGCAGCGCCTGGACCAGGGCCTCGCCAGCTACCGGAGTCCCCTATGAGTACGCTGATGGTGCAGGGCACCACCTCCGATGCCGGCAAGAGCACCCTGGTGGCCGCCCTGTGCCGCTGGCTCTATCGCCAGGGCGTGGCCGTGGTGCCCTTCAAGCCGCAGAACATGGCGCTCAACAGCGCCGTGACCGCCGATGGTGGCGAGATCGGCCGGGCCCAGGCGGTCCAGGCCCAGGCCTGTGGCCTGGCGCCCCATACCGACATGAATCCGGTGCTGCTCAAGCCCAACACCGATGTCGGCGCCCAGGTGATCATTCACGGTCGCGCCGTCACCAGCATGGATGCCAAGGCCTATCACGCCTACAAGCCGATAGCCCGGGAGGCGGTGCTGGCCTCCCATGCCCGCCTCTCGGCGGGCTATCAGGTGGTGCTGGTGGAGGGCGCCGGTTCGCCGGCCGAGATCAACCTGCGCCAGGGCGATATCGCCAACATGGGCTTCGCCGAGGCGGTGGACTGCCCGGTGCTGCTGGTGGCCGACATCGACCGGGGCGGCGTCTTCGCCCATCTGGTCGGCACCCTCGACCTGCTCGAACCCAGTGAACAGGCGCGCGTCGCCGGCTTCATCATCAACCGCTTCCGCGGTGACCTGGCGCTGCTGCAACCCGGGCTGGACTGGCTCGAAGCCCGTACCGGCAAGCCGGTGCTCGGCGTGCTGCCCTATCTGCACGACCTGCACCTGGAAGCCGAGGATCGCCTGGCCACCGGCCAGGTCGCCAAGCAGGGACCGCGTCTGCGGGTGGCGGTGCCGGTGATGCCGCGATTGAGCAACCACACCGATTTCGATCCCCTGCGCCTGCATCCCCAGGTGGAGTTGCTGTTCGTCCGCCAGGGCGAGGCGCTACCCGCCGCCGACCTGATCATCCTCGGCGGCTCCAAGAGCGTGCGCAGCGACCTGGCCTTTCTGCGCGCCCAGGGCTGGGACGCGGCCATCACCCGTCATCTGCGATACGGCGGGCGGGTGCTGGGCATCTGTGGGGGCTTCCAGATGCTCGGCGAGCGGATCGCCGATCCTCTCGGGCTGGAAGGCGCGCCGGGTGACAGCGCCGGTCTGGGCCTCCTGGCCATGAGCACCGAATTGGCGGCGGAAAAGCAGCTGCGCAACGTGCACGGCTGGCTGAGCGACGGCGACGCCGAGGTGGCCGGCTACGAGATCCATGCCGGTGTCAGCCAGGGCCCGGCCCTGGAGCGGCCGGTGCTGCGCTTTGCCGATGGCCGCGTGGATGGCAGCCTCAGCGACGACGGCCAGGTGCTGGGCACCTACCTGCACGGCCTGTTCGAATCGCCCGCCGCCAGCGTCGCCCTGCTGCGTTGGGCGGGTCTCGCCGAAGCGCAGCAGCTGGACTACCACGCCCTGCGCGAGCGCGATCTGGAGCGCCTGGCCGATCTGGTCGAACACCATTTGGACACCGGGCGCCTGCGCGCCCTCTGCGAGCTCTAGATGCGCGAATTCATCCTCGGTGGCGCTCGCTCCGGCAAGAGCGCCCTGGCCGAGCGCCTGGCCGCCGAGTCCGGCCTTGCCGTCACCTATATCGCCACCGCCGGCGGCAGCGACGCCGAACTGGCCCGCCGCATCGAACGCCATGCCGCCCGCCGACCGGCGCACTGGGGGCTGGTGGAAGAACCCCTGGCGCTGGCCGAACGCCTGGAGGCTTTGGCGGCGCCGAATGCCTGCCTGCTGGTGGACTGCCTGACCCTCTGGCTGACCAATCTGCTCTTGCTCGACGATCCCCGGCGCCTCGACAGTGCCTGCGCGGAGCTGCTTGACGTCGTGCCGCAGTTGCCCGGCCACCTCATCTTCGTCAGCAACGAAACCGGTCTGGGCGTCGTCCCGCTGGGCGAGCTGACGCGCCGCTATGTCGATGCCGCCGGCGAATTGCACCAGGCCCTGGCCGCGCGCTGCGAGCGCGTGGTGCTGACCGTCGCCGGTCTCCCCCTGACCCTCAAAGGAATCCCGCTATGAGCATGCCCTGGTGGCAAGGACCCTGCCGCCAACCCGATACCGCCGCCGCCGAAGCCGCGCGCCAGCGGCAGGCGGTATTGACCAAGCCGAGCGGTTCGCTCGGCGATCTGGAAGTGCTGGCCATCCAGCTGGCGGCCCTGCAGGGCACGCCGCGGCCACTGCTGCAGCGGACCGCCATCGCCGTCTTCGCCGGTGATCATGGGGTGGTGGAAGAGGGCGTCTCGGCCTATCCGCAGTCCGTGACCGCCGAGATGGTACGCAACTTCGTGCGTGGCGGAGCCGCCATCAGCGTGCTCGCCCGGCAACTGGACGCCGCCCTGGAAGTCATCAACCTGGGCACCGTCACGCCGCTGGAAGCCCTGCCCGGGATCATCGACCTGCCGCTAGGGCGCGGTACCGCCAATTTCACCCTGACCCCGGCCATGACCCATGACCAGTGCCAGGCCGCGCTGCAGGCCGGGCGCGACGCCGTCCTGCGCGCCTGCGCCGGGGGTGCCGATCTGTTCATCGGCGGCGAGATGGGCATCGGCAACACCACCGCCGCCAGCGCCATTGCCAGTGTGCTGCTGGATACCTCGCCGCTGGCCCTGGCCGGGCCCGGTACCGGCCTGGACGCCGATGGGGTGGCGCGCAAGGTGGCGGTCATCCAGCGCGCGCTGCTGCGCCATGGCGACGCCCTGGACGATCCCTACGAGCTGCTGCGGCGCCTGGGCGGCTTCGAGCTGGCGGCCCTGACCGGTGCCTATCTGGCCTGTGCCCAGCAGGGCCTGCCGACCCTGATCGACGGCTTCATCTGCTCGGTGGCAGCGCTCTGCGCCCAGCGCCTGCAACCCGCCACCCGCGACTGGCTGCTGTTCGCCCACTGCGGCGCCGAGCCCGGCCATGCCGCGGTGCTGCTGGCGCTGGGCGGCGAGCCGCTGCTGGACCTTGGCCTGCGTCTGGGCGAAGGCAGCGGTGCGGCGCTGGCCGTGCCGCTGCTGCAACTGTCCTGCCGCCTGCACAGCGAGATGGCGACCTTTGCCGAAGCCAGTGTCTCCAGCCGCGCCCATGACTGACTGCTGGCTGCTGCGCCATGGCGTCACCCAAGGCCCCGAAGGCTTTCGCGGACGCCTCGATCCGCCGCTGGCGGAGCAGGGCTGGGCGCAGTTGCGTGCCGCCGTCGCCACGCAGCCGCCTTTCGAGCTGATCCTGACGTCGCCGCAACAGCGCTGCGCGCGCTTCGCCGAGTGGCTGGCGGCGGAGCAGGGCGCCGAGCTGGTGCTGGAAGCGGATCTGCGCGAACTGGATTTCGGCGCCTGGGAAGGCCGTAGCGCCGCGGAGCTCATGCAGGACCAGGCGGAGGCCCTGGGGCGGTTCTGGGCCGATCCCTATGCCTATACCCCGCCCGAGGGCGAGCCCGTGGCGGCCTTCGCCGAACGGGTCCTGGGGGCGGTGACACGGTGGCGGCCCCGGCTGCAGGGCCACCGCAGTCTGATCGTCACCCATGGCGGCGTCATCCGCCTGCTGCTGGCCCGCCAGCGGGGTCTGGCACCCAGGGACCTGCTGCAGGTCGAGGCGCCCTACGCGACCCTGCAGCCACTGACGCTGGAGGAGGGCTGATGCCGCTACCCCTGCTGATCGCCGTGCAGTTTCTGACCCGTCTGCCGGTCCGGCTGCCCGGCCTGCCGCCCGCCGAAGCCGTCGGCCGCTCGGTGCTCTGGTATCCGGCGGTTGGCCTGCTGCTGGGTGCGCTCCTCAGTCTGATCGCCTGGCTGGGCGCCGCGGGCGGCGTCTTCCTGCAGGCGGCCCTGGTGCTGGCCGGCTGGGTGATCCTCACCGGCGGCCTGCATCTGGATGGCCTGGCTGACACCGTGGATGCCTGGATCGGCGGCTATGGCGATCGCGAGCGGACCCTCGCCATCATGAAGGATCCGGCCTGCGGACCCATGGGCGTGCTGGCGCTGCTGCTGACCCTGCTGCTCAAGTGGAGCGCTCTGGTGGTGCTCCTGCCGCACGCGCCGGGCTGTCTGTGGCTGGCGCCCCTGGCCGGTCGCCTGGCGCTGCCCTGGCTGTTGCTGACCACCCCCTATGTACGCCCTGGCGGTCTGGGCGATCTGCTCAGTCGCCACCTGCCGCGGACAACCTTGACTCGGGTGCTGCTGCTGGGCGCGCTAGCCATCCTCCTGCTGCCCCAGGGCTGGACCGCACTGCTGGTCACCGCCGGGGTCGCGCTGCTGGTGCGACGCGCCCTGCGCCAGCGTCTCGGCGGTACCACCGGGGATACCGCCGGAGCCCTGCTGGAATTCACCGAGACCGGGGTATTGGTCGCGCTGGCCCTGACGCTGGGCTGAAAAATCGGCCCAAGCGTGAGGCACCCGGGATTTTGCGACCGTGGTCCTTGAACGACGTCGGTTAAACCGTTAAGAAGGCGCCTGGTTGCGCGTCCAGCGAAACCGCCTCGGCACGAGCGGGTCCAGGGGGAGTCGTCGTCAGTTGGACAAGGAGCCCCAATGCTCGATGCGCCTCACAGCGTCGCCTCGCCCCGGGAAGTCGCCCCCGCGTCGCGGCTCCGCTTCAAGCCACGCAGCCTGTTCGCCAAGTTCTTTCTGGCGTTCATCCTGGTGGATGCCCTGGGCACCCTGCTGTTCACTCTGCACAGCTACCACCAGGCGCGCGAAGCCAGCAGCCAGAGCATCGACTATCGCTTGATGAGCGCGGCCCTGGCGCTGCCGGAAATTCTCGGCGAGGACTATCTCGCCCAATTGCAGGATCCGGCCCAGGCCGATCCCGAACGCTACCAGCGAACCCTGATCACCCTGGATCGCTATGCCCGCAAGGCCGGGCTGGCCTCGCTCTATGCCTTCGTCAAGGAAGGCTCGAGCTTTCGCTTCATCATGGATTCGGCCAACGAGGAGGAAATCCGCGTTGGCTATTTCGGCGACTATCGCCAGCTCTACGAGCAGGCACCCCCGGAACTCGCAGCGGTGTTTGCCGATCATCAACCGCGTTTCGCGGAATACCAGGATAACTTTGGCAGTTTCCGTTCCCTGTTCCTGGCCATTCCAGGGCAGAACGGGCAAGCAGTCGTCATAGGGGCGGACATGTTCATGGAAGGAATAGCAGCGGCGGAGCAGTCGGCTCTGCTGGATTCGCTGCTCATAGGGGCGATCATCTTCGCGATGGGCGCTCTGGTCAGCCGGATCTTGGCAGGCGCACTCAATCGCTATCTGCTCCGTCTGGGTCAGGCCACCGAACGCATCGCCGATGGCGACTATCAGCTGGGCCTCAAGGAAGGCCGCGATCCGGTCGGCCGGCTCGGTCGCGCCATGAATCAGATGGGCGCCGCCCTGGCCGCGCGCGAGCGGCGCATCAGCCAGCTGGCGTTTCGCGACATGCTCACCCGGCTGCCCAACCAGGTGCGGCTGGTCCTGGAGATTCGCCAGCGCATCGAGCATGCCGCGGCCGGGCGCTTCGCCGTGCTGCTGCTGGATGTGGCCAACTTCCGCAACATCAACGAACTGCTCGGCCAGGAAGGTGGCGACAAGATCCTGCGCCACCTGGCGCGTCGGCTGAGGGTCGCGGCGCCGGAAGAGAATGGCGTGGCGCGGATCGGCGCCGACACCTTCGTCCTGCTGCTACCCTGGTTCGACGACGCCTCGGCGGAGGCGGCGCTGCTGTCGCTGCGCAACCTGGTGGAAAAACCCTTCGTCAGCGGCAACCAGCGGGTGTCGCTGCGCATCACCTTCGGTATCGCCTGCTACCCCGAGCATGGCGCCAGCGCCGAGGCCCTGCTGGCCAACGCCGAGACCGCGCTGCAGGATGCGCGCCGGCGCCAGCTGCCCTTCGCCTTCCACGATCCGGACCAGGAGCGTCAGCGGCAGCTGGGCATCGCCATGCTCGACGCCCTCGACCTGGCCGTGGATCACGATCAGCTGCGCCTCTATCTGCAACCCAAGATCGCGCTACCCGACGGCCGCGTGGAAGGCGCCGAGGTCCTGATCCGCTGGCAGCATCCGGAACTGGGGCTGCTCAAGCCGGACGCCTTCGTCGGCATCGCCGAACAGAGTCGCAAGATCTGCGACATCACCCTTTGGGTGCTGGAGCGCTGCATGCGCCTGCAGCGCGAGCGGCAGCTGGGCGCCCTCAAGCTCAACGTCAATCTGTCACTGCTGGACCTCGAGCATCCCGCCTTCATCGCCCGCATCGGCCGGCTGCTGGACGAGACCGGCGCCGTCGCCGCCGGCTTCTGCCTGGAGATCACCGAGTCCCGGGCCATGAGCAATCCGGTACAGGTGCTCGACTGCCTGCGCCAGCTCAAGGCCATGGGCTTCGAGCTGTCGCTGGACGACTTCGGCGCCGGGCATTCCTCGCTGGCCTGCCTGAGCAGCTTTCCCATCGACGAGCTGAAGATCGATCGGCAATTCATCGAGCACTGCCAGCTGCCCGGTGATCAGGAGGTCATCAGGCTGCTGGTCCAGCTCGGCCAGTTGCGCGGGCTGCGGGTGGTGGCCGAAGGCGTGGAGACCCGCCAGGCCCTGCAGGTCCTCACCGAGCTGGGCTGCGACCAGATCCAGGGCCAACTGGTGGCCGGCGCCCTGTCGCTGGACGACTTCCAGCGCTGGTACGCGGAGCAGGAGCAGGGCTACTGGGGGCTCAGAGCGTAGGCGAGCACCGCGGCTATTCGTCGACGCGGATGGTGCTGCGCGATCCCGGTCCCGGAAAGCACGAAGCCGCCTGGCGGCGGCTTCGGTAGCGGACCCTGACGCTTAGAAACGGTAGGTCAGCTGGGCGCCCAGACCGTGGGCGCTGTTGTCGTACTTGGCGCTGTAGCCGGCCTTGGTGGAGGTGGCGGGGCGATTGATCGACACATCGTCTTCCCAGAGGTAGGCATAGGCCACATCGATGGTCATGTCCTTGGTCGGCGACCAGCCTGCGCCCACCGAGAAGGTCTTGCGATCGCCCACCGGGATGCGCACGTTGCGGTTGCCGTTGTCGGCCGGCGAGGGGTCGATGGCCATGCCCGCGCGCAGCACCCACTGGGGATTCAGCTGATAGGCCGTGCCGATGGCGTAGGACCAGGTGTCCTTCCAGTTGAGTTCCTCCGTCACGGTCGCCAGGGGCGAACCCAGCACCGGCAGGGTGGGGGTGCCTTCGTTCTCCACGTCGATCGACTTCAGGCGACTCCAGCGGGTCCAGGTGGCACCGGCGTACATCGTCCAGTTGTTGTTCAGACGGTAGGTGAAGGAGGCATCGCTGCTTTCCGGCAGGGTGATGTTGAGGCTGGCGTCATACTTGCCGTTGAGCCGGCTGACCAGGGCGTTGGTGATCGGACTGGCCTGGCTGTTGGCACCCGTGACCTCGGTGTTGCCCTTGAGCTTGTAGGTGACCTTGGAGTGGTAGGTCAGGCCGAAGGTCAGGTCATCGGTCAGGTCCGCGAGCAGGCCGACGTTGAAACCATAGGCGGTGTCGTCGCCATCGATCTTGACCTGGCCATCCTGGGTGCTGCCGAAGTTGACGTTGCTGTTGAGCTTGCCTTCGATGCGGTTGATGGTCGGACCGAAGCCGATGGAAACCTTGTCGGTGATCTTGTAGCTGACGGTGGGCTGGATGGTGATGACTTCCACCTTGCTCGCCTGACCCTGGTAGCGACCCTGGAAGGCGTGCTCGTAGTTGCTGATCAGCGCATAGGGGACATACACACCCAGGCCGAAGTGCAGGCGGTCATCCACCGGGGTCACGAAGTAGCCGAAGGGCACCACCGAGTTGGGCACCATGTCGCCGTCGTTGCTGCCGGGCACCTGTTGGCCGTTGGCATAACGGGCGTTGACGTCCTTGATATCGACCTTGGCGTGGATGTAGGCGCCACCCAGGGACACCTCACGGCCCAGGCGCGACATGCCCGCCGGGTTGCCATAGATGGTGGAAGCGTCCTGCGCGGAGGAAGAGCGTCCGGCGAAGGAGGTACCCATCCCGCTGACACTCTGTTCGTTGATAGCCAGACCGTTCGCCAGGGCATAGCCGGAAGCGCTCGAAACGGCCAATGCAAGTAGGGTCAGTTTTATTGTTTTCATGCTCTTGCAGCTCCATTGAAAGGCGAGAAGCGCTTACCTCCGCGGATTCCCAAGTCCGAGTGAGTACCTGCGCACACTCAGCTTTTAGCAGGCCCTGCCTGCGAATACAAAAAAAACTATTCGGTCACGTTTGGTTCGGGGCGGTCATCAAGCGTTCATCCGACGAACCCGCCTGGAAAGCCGCTGAATGCCACGCTTCCCGGTGTATGACAGGGGCGTCAAGCGGCACCGAAGAAGCGGCCCGGGTGGCTTATACTGTCTGCTCATCTGTTCGGAGTGCGCCCTTGACTTCTGCCCCTCACTGGATCCGCGACGACGCGGCGCTGGCCGCCCTCTGCGCGCGGTGCCAGACCCTGCCCTTCATCGCCCTCGACACCGAATTCATGCGGGTCGACACCTTCTATCCCAAGGCCGGCCTGATCCAGATTGGCGACGGCGAACAGGCCTACCTGGTCGATCCCCTGTGCATCGGCGACTGGACACCCTTCGCCGCGCTGCTGGAGGACCCGGCGGTGGTCAAGGTGCTGCACGCCTGCAGCGAAGACCTGGAAGTGCTGTTGCGCCTGACCGGCAGCCTGCCGCAGCCGCTGTACGACACCCAGCTGGCGGCGGCCTATCTGGGGCTGGCCCATTCCATGGGTTATTCGCGGCTGGTCGCCGAAGTGCTCAAGATCGACATCCCCAAGGACGAGACCCGTTCCGACTGGCTGCAACGGCCGCTGACGCCGTTGCAGGAACGTTACGCGGCGGCCGACGTGACCTATCTGGTCGACGTCTATCTCTATCTCGACGCGCGCCTGGATGACCGGCGGCGTGCCTGGCTGCTGGAGGATGGCGCCGAGCTGGTGGCCAATCTGCGCCGTATCAGCGATCCCTGGGAAGCCTATCGCGACGTCAAGCTGGCCTGGCGCCTGTCGCGCCAGCAACTGGCGGTGCTGCGGGTGCTCTGCCACTGGCGCGAGGTCAAGGCCCGCGAGCGCGATCAGCCACGCAACCATGTCCTGCGCGAGCGCTCGCTGTGGCCGCTGGCGCGTTTCCAGCCGACCGACAAGCAGGCCCTGGCGCGCATCGACGACATGCACCCGCGCACCGTGCGCCAGGATGGCGATACCCTGCTGGAACTGATCGCCGAAGGCGCGGCCACCCCGGCTGAGCAATGGCCGGCGCTGCAGGCCGAACCCTTGCCCCACGAGGCGTCGCCGCTGCTCAAGGCCTTGCGCGCCATCGGCGAACGGGATGCCGAGGCCCTGGGCATGGCGCCGGAACTGATGCTGCGCAAGAAGGTGCTCGAAGCCCTGCTGCTCACCGGCTGGCCTGATGGCGACTACCAGCTGCCGGCGAATCTGCGCGGCTGGCGTCGCGAGCGCTTCGGCCAGGCCCTTCTCGCTCACCTGCAGGCGCAACGCACCCCGCCGGCGCCCCTGGAAGACACCCCATGAAACTGCTCTGCTCCATCTACCGCAGTCCGCGCAAGCCGGAAATGTACCTCTATGTCGACAAGCTCAAGGGCCTGAAACCCGTGCCCGAGGGCCTGCTCACGGCCTTCGGTCCGCCGGCGCTGGCCTTCGAATTCGTGCTGACCCCGGAGCGCAAGCTGGCACGGGAAGATGTCGCCAAGGTCCTCGAGAACATCGCCAAGCAGGGCTATCACCTGCAGATGCCGCCGCCGGAGCTGGAGCGCGATGACTACCTCGAGCACCTGCCCGAGGAGCTGCTGCGGCTCAACGATCCGCTATGACCGCCGTCCTGCTGCTGGAAGACGCGCCGACCGGCTATGTTGATGCCTGGCGCCAGTGGGCGCCGGAGCTGGACCTACAGGTACCGGCGGACCTGGTCGAGGCCGTGCGTCTGGCGCAGCAGCCGTGCTTCTGGCTCGGCCAGCCCGATCGCGCCGCGGCCCTGTTGCGCCAGGGCGTCAAGCCGCTCTGGCTGCAATCGACCTGGGCCGGCTACGCACCGCTGCTGGCGGCGGATCTGCCCTGCGACTATCGCTTCACCAGGGCGGTAGGCTTGTTCGGCCAGAGCATCGGCGAATACGTCCTGACCTATCTGCTGCAGTTTGAGCGCCAGGTGGCTGCGCGGCAGCTCAGTCAGCAGGAAGGACGCTGGGATACCCGGGCGCCTGGCACCCTGGCCGGGCGGCGGCTGTTGCTGGTCGGGGCAGGGGACATCGGCCAGGACATCGCCCGCCTGTTCGCGCCGTTCGGCATGAGCCTCACCGGCGTCGCCCGCAGCGCACGAACCTTGCCTGGCTTTGCCCGGGTGGTGCCGCTCGCGGAACTGCGCCAGGCGGCGCGGGATGCGGACTTCGTGGTCAATCTGTTGCCGGACAGTGGTAGCACCCGGGATCTCTACGATGCGGACTTCTTCGCTGCCTTGCCTGCAGGTGCCTTGTTCATCAATGCCGGGCGTGGCACCAGCGTGGTGGACGCCGAGCTGATCGCCGCGTTGGAGAGCGGGCAGCTGGCCGGGGCGGTGCTGGACGTGTTCCGTCAGGAGCCGCTGCCGGCCGAGCACCCCTTCTGGCGGACGCCCAACCTGCACCTCACCGCCCATGTCGCCGGACCTACGCCGCCGGCGGCGGCGGTCCGGTTGTTTCTCGACAATCTCCAGCGCCTGCACCAGGGGCAGCCCCTGCGCGGCGCCGTCGACCTGGCCGCTCAGTCGAAGGTATAGGGGCCGGCCACCGCCAGCTCCTCGACGGTCAGACGCGGACTGGGCAGCTCGCGCCCCTGCAGGGACTCCGGCAAGCTGGCCTTGTCGCCCAGCTTGCCGATGGCTACCGCCAGCTCGACCTTGAACGCCGCCGGCACCTTGAGTTCGCGCTGGATGCCTTCGCGGTCGATCCCGGCCATGCCGTGGGCGTGCCAGCCGGCGTTGGTCGCCTGCAGCGCCAGGTAGGCCCAGGCCGCACCGGCATCGAAGCTGTGACTGGGGAAGGGGACTTCCTCGCCACTGCTGGCGCGCAGCAGGGTGGTCTTCGACAGGATGATCACCAGCGCCGAGGCGTGCTGCGCCCAGCCGCGGTTGAATTCACTGATCAGCGACAGGAAAAGCGCCCAGTGGGCGTCGTCGCGGCGGGCATAGAGGAAGCGCCAGGGCTGGGCGTTGAAGGCTGACGGCGCCCAGCGCGCGGCCTCGATGAAGCCGAGTAGTGTCTCCTCCTCGATGGCGACCGGGTCGAAGGCGCGGGGCGACCAGCGCTGGACGAACTGGGAATCGACGGGATACTGGGGCGTACGGCTGCTGCTGGTCATGGCTTCACCACGGGAGGAAAGGGGAGTCCGGCACGGTAATCCGGTCGGGCGGAGTCGACAAGGGTGCGAACGGTGCTTGGCGCTCGCGGCGTGCGGCACTAGACTGCGCGCCCCCTTTCCTTGCCACGATCTCTGCCATGGCCGCCATCACCCAGCCGTTCTGGAAGCGCAAGACCCTCGATCAGCTCGATGCCCAGGAATGGGAGTCGCTGTGCGACGGCTGTGGCCTGTGCTGCCTGCAGAAACTCGAAGACGAGGACGATGGCGCCGTCTACTACACGCGCATCGCCTGCAAGCTGCTGGATCTCAAGACCTGTCAGTGCAGCCGTTACGCCGAGCGTACCCGCTTCGTTCCCGACTGCATCCAGCTCACGCCGGCCCAGGCCGACCAGTTCGCCTGGCTGCCGCCCACCTGCGGCTATCGCCTGGTGGCCGAAGGCAAGGATCTGCCGGAGTGGCACCCGCTGATCTGCGACGACCGCGAGGCGGTGCACAAGGCCGGTATCTCCCAGTCCGGCCGCATGCTCAGCGAGACCCAGGTCGCCGAAGACGACTGGGAAGACTATCTGATCTTCCGCGCGGGCTGATAACGGCTTCAGACCACCGCGGGGCTGGCCCGCCGCGGTACGGCCAGGTCCGCCGCTCGATGGCAGCGTACCTCCGCCAAGGTGCCTGGCAGCAGTGCCTGAGGTCGCTCGCAACCGGCGCCCGCCTGCGGACAGCGATCCCGAAAGAAACAGCCCGTCGGCAGCACCCGGTTGCCCGGCAACTCGGTGCGCTGCGCTGCGGCATTGCCGGTGAGCGGCTGGTCCAGCCGCGGCACCGCCTCCAGCAACAGCCGGGTATAGGGGTGGCTGGGCTGCTCCAGCACCTCTGCCGCCGCCCCCAGCTCGACGATCTGTCCCAGGTACATCACCGCCACCCGGTCGGCCAGGTGGCGCACCACCGAGACGTTGTGG
This sequence comes from Pseudomonas flavocrustae, assembly GCF_029872515.1. NCBI lineage: Bacteria > Pseudomonadati > Pseudomonadota > Gammaproteobacteria > Pseudomonadales > Pseudomonadaceae > Pseudomonas > Pseudomonas flavocrustae. The sequence continues at coordinate 130,450 of NZ_JAPDIQ010000002.1, forward strand.
GAGATCAGCACGAAGGTCAGGCCGCGATCGCGTTGCAGCTGGGCCAGCAGGTTGAGGATCTGGGCCTGTACCGAGATGTCCAGGGCCGAGGTGGGTTCGTCGAGAATGATGACGTCCGGGTCCGACGACAGCGCCCGGGCGATGGCGATGCGCTGGCGCTGGCCACCGGAGAACTGGTGCGGGTAGCGATCCAGGTATTCGGGACGGATACCGACCTGCACCGCCAGGCGCTCGGCCAGGGCGCGCAATTCGACAGAGGAGCTGCGACCCCGCACCACCAGCGGCTCGGTGATCAGCTTCCACACCGGCAGGCGCGGATCCAGTGAGGATTGGGGGTCTTGGAAGACGATCTGGATGTTGCGCTCGCCACGGGCCGTGCCTCGAAGGGAGCCGCTCACCGGCGCCACCAGCCCCATCAGGACCTGAGCCAGGGTGCTCTTGCCGCAGCCGGATTCACCGAGCACGCCCAGGGTCTCACCGGGAAAGAGCCGCAGGTCGATGCCGTTGAGGGCATGGGCCTGGCCCTTGGTGCGCCCGAGCCAGTCGCGGCCCACCGGATAACGCACCTCGACGCCGCTGAGTTCCAGCAGCGGTACGGCAGGCGGAGCAAGGGTGTTCATGCCGGGGCGTCCTCCGCCTGCAGCCAGCAGGCGCTCAGATGATCGGGGGTGTCCGTCGGCAGCAGCGCGGGGCGCGTCTCGCAGCGTTCATGGCGCCGACTGCAACGATCCTTGAAGCTGCAGCCGCCAGGCAGCTGGGCCAGGTTGGGCACCTGCCCGGGGATGCTGGCCAGGTCGCTGCCCGGCACCGCCTTTTCCGGCAGGCAGGCCATCAGGCCCTGGGTATAGGGATGCCGAGGTGCCTGCATGACCGCCGCGGTAGCCCCCTGTTCGACGATGCCGCCGGCGTACATCACATAGACGCGATCGCAGAATTGCGCGACCAGGGCCATGTCGTGGGTGATCAGCAGGATGGCGGTGCCCCGGGCCCGTGCCTTCTCGCGCAGCAGCAGCAGCACCTGGCGCTGCACCGTGACGTCCAGCGCGGTGGTCGGCTCATCGGCGATCAGCAGCTGCGGCTCGCAGGAGAAAGCCAGGGCGATCATGATGCGCTGGCGCATGCCGCCGGACAGCTCGAAGGGATAGCGTTCGAGGATCTGCTCGGGATCGGCGATATGCATGTCCTTGAGCAACTCGATTGCCTTGGCGCGGGCCTGGGCGGTATCCAGCGCGGTATGGCGGCGAATCACGTCCAGCAGCTGGCGACCGATGCGCCGCGTCGGATTGAGCGCGGTCATCGGCTCCTGGAAGATCATCGCCGCCTCGCGGCCGCGGACCTCCATCAGCTGGCGCTCGCTCAAGGCGAGCATGTCGTGGCCCACCAGGTTGACGCTGCCGCCGGTGACCCGGTAGCTGCCGGGGGGCAACAGGCCGAGGGTGAGCATCGCGGTGACCGACTTGCCCGAGCCGGACTCGCCCACCACGCCGACGATCTCGCCGGGGGCCACACTCAGGCTGACGCCGTTGAGCGCCTTGGCGCTGCTGCGAAAGCCGGGGAATTCCAGATTCAGCTGGTCGATGTGCAGAACGGGCTGGCCCATGTCATTTGCCCTTTTGGCGAGGATCGAGCAGATCGCGGATGCCATCGCCCAGCAGGTTGAAACCGATGGCGGTGACCAGGATCGCCAGGCCCGGAAAGGTCGAGTACCACCACTGATCGAGGATGAAATTGCGGCCGCTGGCGACCATCACGCCCCATTCCGCGGTGGGCGGCTGGGCGCCCAGGCCGATGAAGCCCAGCGCCGAGGCCATGAGGATGGCGTTGCCGATGTCCAGGCTGAATTGCACCAGCAGCGGCGGCATGGCGTTGCGGGCCACGTGCCAGTGCACCAGGTGCCATTTGCCGGCGCCGAAGGTGCGTGCCGCCTGGACATAGGCCAGCTGGCGGATGCTCAGGGTCTGACCGCGCGCCAGGCGCACATAGAAGGGAATGCGCACCAGGGTGATGGCCAGCATGGCGTTGAACAGACTCGGCCCGAGGGCGGCGGCCAGGGCCATGATCAGCACCAGCGAAGGCACCGAGAGGATGATGTCCATCAGGCGCATCATCAGCCGATCGAAGGCGCCGCCGACGATGCCCGACAGGCAGCCGAGCAGGCCGCCGCTGGCGCAGGCGGCAAAGGCCACGAACAGGCCGACGCCCACCGACTGGCGGCTGCCGTAGATCACCCGGCTGAGCAGGTCGCGACCCACCTCGTCGGTGCCGAACCAGTGCAGGGCGCTGGGTGCCTGCAGGCGGGCGGTGAGTTTCAGCGCGTTGGGCTGGTAGGGCGCGAGCCAGGGTGCGGCGACCATGCACAGCAGCACCAGCAGGGTGATCACCAGCCCCGTGAGCATCAGCGGATTGCGGCGGATGCGCCAGGCCAGCCAGGCGGTCTGCTCGCGCCAGCCGGGGCGCGCAGAGATCAGGGTCGTCATGCTAGTTCACCTTGCCGATGCGGGGATCGACCAGCCGGTAGAGCAGGTCGATGAAGCGGTTGAGCAGGACGTAGATGAAGGACACCACGATGGCGAAGCCCATGACCGCCGGGAAATCCAGCGCCTGGATCGACTTGACCACATAGGCGCCCATGCCCGGCCAGGCGAACACGGTCTCGGTGAGCACCGCGCCATAGAGCAGGTCTCCCAGGGCCAGGCCGATCACCGTGATGGAAGGAATCAGCGCATTGGGCAGCGCATGGCGCAGCACCACGGTGGTCTGCGACAGGCCATAGGCGCGGGCGGTGCGGATATAGTCCTCGCCCAGCTGTTCGAGCATGGCGCCGCGGATCTGCCGGGTGATGACGCCCAGGTTGACGAAGGCCAGGGTCACCGCCGGCAGCAACAGGTGCCTGGCCGCGCTAACGAAGCCGGTGAGATCGCCCGCCAGCAGGGTATCGATCAGATAGAAGCCGGTCACCGCTGGCGGTGGCGTCAGCCCCTGGTCCAGGCGCCCGCCGCCGGGCAGCCAGCCGAGGTGCCCGTAGAACAGCACGATCAGCCCCAGGCCCAGCCAGAAGGCCGGGGTGGAGATGCCGGCCACCGCCAGGGTACGGCTGATGTGATCGATCCAGCGGTTGTTGTAGACCGCCGAGAGCACGCCCAGGGGCACGCCGATCAGGATCGACAGCAGCAGCGCGGCCAGGGCCAGCTCCAGGGTGGCCGGGAAGAACAGCTGCAGGTCTTCCAGCACCGGGCGATGGGTGCGGATCGACTGGCCCAGATCGCCCTGCAGCAGGTCTCCCATGTAGCGGAAGTATTGCTGGTACAACGGCAGGTCCAGGCCCAGCTGCTGACGGATGCCGGCGACGATTTCATCGCTGGCACGCTCGCCGGCGATCAGCCGTGCCGGATCGCCGGGGATCAGATGGGAGATGACGAAGGTGATCAGGGACACCCCGATCACCACGATGAGGATATCGGTCAGCTGCTTGCGCAGCAGATGGAAGAAGGCCATGGCATACCTCGCGAGGCGGGTGCCGGAGCGCGCCGGCACCCGTCGCCCTTACTTGGACATCGCAACGAAATCGAAGACCTGTTCGAGCATGGGGTTGAACACGTACCCCTTGACCGCGGCGCGCATCGGCACCGTGTAGGCCTTCTGGTAGAGGTAGGCGTAGGCAGCGTCGCCCACCACAATCTTCTGGGCCTCTTGGTACAGCGCCTTGCGCTGGGCCACGTCGCTGACGCTGGCGGCGTCGCGCAACAGCTGGTCCACCTTGGGATTGCTGTAGAAGGCGCGGTTGCCCGCCAGTCCCGCATTGGTGCTGTCGAACCAGAAGTTCATGAACATGTAGGGATCGGCGAAGTCCGGACTCCAGTTGCCGATGGCGACGTCGAAGTCGCCCTTGCCCAGGCGCTCGCGGAAGGTGGCGTTGGCCAGCTTCTCCATCTTCAGGTTGACGCCTAGGGTGCCCAGGCCCGCCTGCAGGGTCAGGCCGATGGGCTCCCAGGCCGGATCCTTGTCCGAGTAGAGGAATTGCAGCTCCCGCACCTTGGGCGCCTTGCCCAGGGCGGCTTGGGCCGCTTCCAGGTCCTGCCTGGGCATTGGCAGGCTCGGATCATGGCCCCACATGCCGTCCGGGATCGGGCCGTTCATGAGCTTGGCCTTGCCCATGGCGATGCCTTCGACGATGCCCTGGTAGTCGAGGGAGTCGACCACCGCCTTGCGCGCGTTGACATCGTTCAGCGGCGCGCGCCTGTTGTTGAGGTAGAGGTAGGTCACCCGCAGCGAGGGGTAGGCGGTGGTGACGAAGCCGGACTTCTGCGCCAGCGCCTTGACCTGGTCCTCGGGCAGGTCCTCGATGATGTCCAGATCGCCCTGTTCCAGTTGCAGGCGCCGTACCGAAGGCTCGGCGATGATGCGGATTACCACCTGCTTGAGCGTGGGCGCCTTGCCGGCGTAGTGCGGATTGGGTTCCAGGGTCAGCGACTGGCCCTTCTGCCAGGCGGCCAGGCGATAGGCGCCGGAGCCGGCGGTATGGCCGGCCAGCCAGGCGTCCACGTCCTTGCCGTGGGTGCTGGCCACCTTGGGGTTGATCACGCTGGCGCCGTCGTGGGCCAGGGCGAAGAGGAAGGGCGCGAAGGGCTTCTGCAGGGTGAATCTGATCGTCTGCGGATCCACCACGGTCACCGTCATGTCCGCCGGGAAGATGCTGGACGGGCCCTGCTTGAGCTTCATCAGGCGCTCGACGGAGAACTTGACCGCCTCGGCGGTGACCTCGCTGCCATCATCGAACTTGTTGCCGGGCTTCAGGGTGAAGGTCCACACCAGGTTGTCGGGAGAGACGGTCCAGCCGCTGGCCAGGTCGCCCTCGACGTCGGTGCTGCCCTTGCCGTCTTCCACCTTGTAGCGCATCAGGCGCTGGTAGGCCGGGTAGGTCACGGTCCAGTCGTTGTTGTCAAAGGTCACGCCCGGATCGACGGTCTGCAGATCTGCAGGCTTGCCGATGACCAGGGTGTCGGTCGCGGTGGCGGCGCTGGCCGGTTGCCAGGCGCCGAGGCCCAGCAGGGAAACCAGGACGAGCACGCGGGACGCCGATGAAACGTGGGTGCGCGAAGACGAGAACATGCCGGTACCTCGGATTGTTTGGGTTTATGGGTGTTTCGGCAGTGGGCAAGGCGGTCGAGCGAAGGGCTCGCGGCGCCGGATTCGAATGACCCGGTCGCCGGCAGGATCAGTTCAGCAGGGTGGCGAGCTCCTCCTGGCCGAGATGGTGGTAGTCGATCAGCGCATAACGACGGGCGTCGGGCAGTTCGAAGTGCCACCACTCGCTGGGGATGAAGGTGAAGCCGGCGCTCTGCATGATGCCCAGCAGCAGCAGGCGATTGCGCTGGGCGGCGGCGGGCAGCGCCGGATTGAACAGGTGCGACAGCTCGCGCATGTCGTCGAAGCCAGTACCCATGTCCAGCGGTTCACCGGCCTCGTCGAGCAGGGTCACGTCCACGGCCACGCCGCGGCTGTGGTGCGAACCCTGCGCCGGATCGCTCACGTACTGGGCGTCGGGCAGCACCCGCCACAGCAATTGCTGGGCATAGGGCGGGCGGTAGGCATCCAGCACCTGCAGGCGCAGACCGGCCTGTTGCGCCAGCGCGCTGGCGCGGTGCAGGCGGACGGCGGCATCCCGGTGCAGCAGGCAGTGGGCGTCCTGGTAGAGCACCTTGCCGGCCAGGTTGTCGGCGGTCGCATAGACCAGGTGGATGGCTACGCCGTAGTGGTCGGCGTCGATCTCGACGAGTTCTGGATGGTTCACGGTACGGAAGGCTTCCTTGGGGTGAAGAAGAGGGCCAGGGCTCATTCGAATTGCCCGAAGCGCTGCTGCAGGGCGCGGTTGCTGGCCAGCCGCTGTTCCAGGGCATCGCCCGAGCGATCCGCCACCGCCGACACCAGCAGGTTCAGCAGGCAGGCCAGCGGCGCCAGGGAGTCCCAGAACTGGTCGACTTCCAGGCGCAGTTGCAGCAGGTCGGCGGGGTAATCCCGCGCCCAGGGGCAGTGGTAGTCGGTGATCAGCGCCATGGGCAGCCGGGCATCGCGAGCGCTCTCGCAGAGCTTGCGGGTCACGCTGGAATAGGCGCGAAAGTCGGCCACCACCAGGTAGGGCTGGGCGAAGCCGCTGTTGAAGATGTCGGCGTAGGTGCCCGACAGCCCGTCGACGTAGAAGGCCTTGGGCCGGATGTATTCCAGCAGGCTGTGAAAACTGCCGAGTACCCCGCGGGTGGTCTGGATACCGGCGATGAACACGGCATCGGCACCGGTCAGCTGCCGGACCACCTGTTCGAACACCGGTCCGCGGGCCAGCTGGTAGACGTCCTCGATGGCGGCGAGCTCGGCGGCCAGGGAGCGGTCCAGGGCGTCGCTGCGTCCGCTCTGCTGGCGAAAGGCACTGAAGCGATCGGTGATGCGCCAGGCTTCCAGACCTTCGTCTCTCAGGCTCTGTTTGACGTCGTCGAGGTTGCGATAGCCCAGCGAGCGCAGCAGCCGGCCCACGGAAATGCCGGTGGTGTTGGTGCGCTGGGCGATGCTGTCGGCGGTCTCGAAGGGCAGCTTCTCCGGATTGGCCAACAGGTAGCCCGCGACGCGTTTGCCGGTGGGCGTAAGGTCGGCGAAGGCGCCTTCGAGGGCCTGGAAGAACAGCGGCTTGGTCAAGGTGTAGATCCGCAATGTTATCGAGCTGTCATTAAAAGCTCCGTTGTTCGAAAGCTAACATTGGTTTTCCAGGCGTCGCAAGAGGCCGCACGCCGGTTGTTACCGAGGTGTCGCAAAGCGGGTTTGGGGGTCGTTAAGAGATAAGCCAATCGGGGCTGAATGGCCTGAAGGAAGGTAGCGGCGTCCCAGAAGAGACGCCGCAGTACAGCCGGAGGTCAGCCTAGCGGTGACTCCATGTGCGAGGTGCGCTCGACGGCGCCATAGTGATCGCCGACCGCATGGGCGCGTTCCAGCAGCACCTTCAGCTCGGACAGGTCCTGGGCGATGCGGGTACCGGGGTCGCGACGCAGCAGACGGGCGAACAGATGGCCGAGGCGCCCGGCTGGCGGCTCGTAGGCCATGACCGCGGTCACCTCGGTGCCACCGGGCACATCGGCGAAGCTGACCCAACCCAGGTTGTTCAGGCCGGCGTAACCGCAGGAGCGCCAGCCGATCAGCCGACCCGGTACGTCGTCGGTGACTTCGGCGTCCCATTCGAAGCGCCCCATGGGCGCCTTGACCACCCAGTGGGAATAGCGGTCGTTGAGCACGTCCACGCGTTCGATATGGCGCATGAAGATCGGCAGGTTGGAGAAGTCGCGCCAGAAGCGATAGAGCTCATCGCGGGGGCGGGCGATGACGATCCGGCGGGTCTGGGAGGCTGCCGAATGCCAGGCCAGCGAACGGCGGACGTCGCGCTCGAAACGCACCTTGGTCAGGGTGCTCTTGATCGAGCAGTGACCGCGCAGGCCGCGTTTCAGCAGCCAGGCGCCGGTGGCGCCGGTCAGCAGACCGAGCAGACCGCCACGCGCCAGACCGCGGCTGATCAGCAGGCCACCGCCGGCCACGGAGGCCAGGCGTTCGACGCCCTTGATGGCAGCGGCGTCGCGAGGCGGAGGAGTGAGAGTGGGAGTGGGGGCATCTAGGTGCATGGCAGATTCTCCTTTAGCTGTGGAAAAGACCTGCCCAGAGCCCCCGCCGTTCCCTAGCCGGTCAGGCCCAGTACCCGGAAGACGAAGGCGTATTCCAGGGCCACGTCGCGCAAGGCCTGGTAACGCCCGCTCATGCCGCCGTGGCCGGCGCCGAATTCGGTCTTGAGCAGGAGCAGGGGCGCCTGATCGGTCCGCCGCTCGCGCAGCCGCGCCACCCACTTGGCGGCTTCCCAGTACTGCACCCGGGTGTCGTGATAGCCGGCCACCGCCAGGATGGCCGGATAGGCCTGGGCCTTGACGTTTTCGTAGGGCGCGTAGCTGGCGATGCGCGCGCGCACCTCGGGCTCGTTCGGATCGCCCCACTCGTCGTACTCGGTCACGGTCAGCGGCAGGTCCGGCTTGAGCATGGTGTTGAGCACATCGACGAAGGGCACCTCGGCAATGGCGGCGGCATAGAGGTCCGGACGCTGGTTGAGCACCGCACCGATCAGCAGACCGCCGGCGCTGCCGCCGCTGATGACCACCTGTTGCGGTGTCGTCAGGCCCTGCTCCAGCAGATGCTCGGTGCAGGCGATGAAGTCGTCGAAGGTGTTCTGCTTGTGTTCCAGCTTGCCGCTGCGATACCAGGCTTCACCCAGCTCGCCACCGCCGCGCACATGGGCGATGGCGAAGCGCACGCCACGATCCAGAAGGCTCAGGCGGGCATGGGAGAACCAGGGATCGAGGCTGTGGCCATAGGCGCCGTAGCCATACAGATAGAGCGGGGCGCTTTGCGGCAGGTCGCGCCGACCGACCAGGCTGATGGGGATACGGGTGCCATCGGCGGCGGTGGCCCACAGGCGGCGGCTCTCGTAGGCATCGGCGTCGAACGGGCCTTCCACCGGGACCTGCTTGAGCACCCGCTGGGTACCGCTGGCCAGGTCCAGTTCGCGGATCTCGGCGGGGCGATTGAGCGCTTCGTAGCGCAGGCGCATGACCGGACTGTTGAATTCCAGCACGTCCATGGCATCGAGGCTGTAGACCTCGTCCGGCAGGTCGACCCGATAGGGCGCCTTGCCGTAGGGCCGCACCTCCAGAATTGGCAGGCCGGCGCTGCGCAGGCTCAGCACCAGCGCCTGGGCGCCGAGACTGGCATCCTCCAGCATCACCTCCGGGTCATGGGGCACCACCGGCTGCCAGTGCGCGCGCGTGGGGCTGTCTTCGGCGGCCTGGTAGAGCGCGAAGTTGATGCCGTCCTGATTGCTGCGGATGTACCAGCCATCGACGCCATGATCGGGGAAGTACTCGTGACCTTCCTCGCGGGGCGCCAGGCAGACAAAGGCCTCGTCCGGTCGATCCGCGTCCAGCACCCAGGCTTCGCTGGTGGTCTTGCTGTGCGACAGCAGCAGCAGCTTGCGCTCGGAGCTCGAACGATAGCAGCCGAGGAAGAAGCGCCCGTCGGTCTCGTGGAAGACCAGTTGCGGCTCGGCATCGCCCAGGTGGTAGCGATAGAGCTTGTGCGGACGATGGGATTCGTCGCGTTCACCAAAGAACAGGGTGCGGCTGTCGTTGGCCCAGGTCAGGCTGCCGTCGCACTCCTCGAAGGGCAGTTCGGTCACCGAGCCGGTGGCCAGCTCCTTCACATAGAGCCGGTAGGTCTCGTCACCGACCTGGTCGAGGCTGTAGGCGAGGCGGGTCTGGTCCGGACTGATGGTGAAGCGGCCGACCGAAAGAAAGCCGCCGTCGGCGATGGCATTGCCGTCGAACAGCAGCTCTTCGGTCGCTGGATCGGGCGTCAGGTCGCCATTGGCGGGGCGACGGCAGCGATAGTTACGGCCGTATTCGTCACCGGCCTGGGTGCGCTGGTAGTAGAGATAGTCGCCGCGGGGGACGGGCAGCGACAGATCCGTCTCACGAATGCGCGCGCGGATCTCTTCGAACAGCTGTTCGCGCAGGGCGGCCTCGGGTGCCAGCTCGGCTTCCAGGTAGGCGTTCTCGGCTTCCAGGTGCGCCAGCACCTCGGGGGCGTCGCGGCTCTCCAGCCAGGCGTAGGGATCGTCACCGGGGGCGCGGCGGGCAATGGGGGCTTGGGTCATGCGGGCTCCTTGGGCGCCGCGCAAGAGCACGCGGGCGGGGCAAAACCGCTATCATAGGCTTCTCCTTTCCGCTATCGCCATGGATCGCAATGACCGAGCAAGAGTACCTGATCGCCTGGGCCGTCTACGCCATCGCCGCGCTGCTGCTGTTGGTGGTGTCTTTCAAGGCCACCGGCTGGCTCTGGCGCTGGCTGCGCGAACCCATCCGGCTGGTGGTGGCCGTGCTGCTGGTGACGCCGGCCCTGGTGGATGCCGAGCACGGCCTCTATGCGCCGGCGATCGCCGTGACGGTGCTGGATCTGGTGTTCAAGGTGGGCAACAGCGCCTGGTCGGCCGTGGCCAACCTGGCCGCAGCCGGCACCATCGCCGTGGTGCTCTACCTGATCTTCGTTCTCTGTCGCTGGCTGTACCGGCGCTCCCATCCGCGTCCCGCCCCGGTCGCCGCGGCAGCGCCGACGGATGATCCGCAACCGGAATCGCCGGTGGCCCCGCGGGCCCCGGCAGCCCCGGTCGAGCGCCGCGAACCCCGGGGACGTGGCGAGCGCGTCGAACCCCGCCTGTAATCCAGGCTTGCGCCCGGGGCGTGACCCCTTCAGCATGCTGGCGAAGGGCAGCGGCTGCAGCCGCCGTTGAACCAGGCAGCCACCCCGGAGGGACGGACATGTGCGAATTGCTGGGCATGAGTGCCAACGTGCCCACGGATCTGGTCTTCAGTCTCCAGGGCCTCATGCAGCGCGGCGGCCGCACCGGTCCGCATCGGGATGGCTGGGGCGTGGCCTTCTACGAGGGCAGGGGACTGCACCTGTTCAAGGATGCCCTGCCAGGCGCCGATTCCGAGGTGGCCAAGCTGGTCCAGGGCTACCCGATCAAGAGCCATACGGTGATCGGCCATATCCGTCACGCCAACGTCGGGTCGGTCAATCTGGCCAACACCCATCCCTTCGTGCGGGAACTGGGTGGACGCTACTGGAGCTTTGCCCATAACGGCCAGCTGCAGGATTTCCATCCCGAGCCGCGCTTCTACCGGCCGGTGGGCGATACCGACAGCGAGACGGCCTTTTGCAGCCTGCTGGATCAGGTCCGCGAGCGCTTTCCCGAACCCGTCCCGGTGGAGATGCTGTTGCCGCAGCTGGTGAATGCCTGCGATGGCTTTCGCAAGAAGGGCGTCTTCAACTGCCTGCTCAGCGACGGCGACTGGCTGTTCAGCTTCTGCACCACCAAGCTGGCCCATATCACCCGCCGCGCCCCCTTCGGTCCGGCCCAGTTGCGCGATGCGGAAGTCCACATCGACTTCAAGGCCGAGACCTCGCCCAACGACGTCGTCACCATCATCGCCACCGAGCCGTTGACCTCCGACGAGGTCTGGACCCTGCACCAGCCAGGGGAATGGCATCTCTGGTGGGATGGCGAGATCGTCTCCCAGGGCCGCGTCTAGACAGGAAGCCACACCACGATGCTGCGCAGTTATATTCGTCTGCTGTTGTTTACCCTGGCCTTGCTGGTAGGGGTACAGATTCCCGGCTTCATGCTCGACTACGAGCAGCGCGTGGATGCCCATCGCCTGGAGTCCGATCAGGCCCTGAGCGGTTTCAGACGGACCGCGCAGCAGTACTTCGAGGGCAGTCTCGAGGGTCTGTTGGCGCATTACCAGGCCAGTGACGATCCGGTCTTTCGCAGCGATGCCGACAGTCTCGGCATACTGATACGTCGTAATGCGCTGTTCAACGAAGAGTGGCAGGCGCTGCAGGGGCCCTGGTACCAGCGGGCCTGGCACATCCTGGTGTCGCCCAACAGCGAACTGCGCGACGAGACCCTGCAGCAGTATCGCTATCAGGTGGTGCTTACCCCCGAAGCCATCGGCTGGGGAATAGGGCTGGGATTGGCTTTGGCGGTGACGGTGGAAACCCTCGCGCTCTGGCTTTCTATCCTGCTCTATCCGCGGCGTCCCGCCCGGCGGGTGTCCTAGCCTTCAAAAAAATTTCACGTTTTCAGGCGTTTAGCTGAAAAAAGGGCTTGACGCTAAAGTCCCGCGCTGTAGAATGCGCACCCACAGCAGGCACGTAGCTCAGTTGGTTAGAGCACCACCTTGACATGGTGGGGGTCGTTGGTTCGAATCCAATCGTGCCTACCAAACAAAACCCGCACTGCTGGCGGGTAAGAAAAAAGGCGATCCGAAAGGGTCGCCTTTTTTCGTTTGGGGGTGGATTAGCAAAGTGGTCAGGACTTCAGATCCGTCCTGGCGATTTGGGCTGATGATTAATAGCGCGGCACCGCCATTCCACCGTCGCAGCTGCCCTTGAGTAGCCACTAGGCCCTCTCGGCAAGCCGCTGGCGCTGCTGCTCGGCATGCTTCATGACCTGAGTCATTCCAACGGCGTGCTGCTGGGCCAGGGTCTTTGCCCCCAAGAAGGCGAGGTGCTAGGCGTCTCGCTGCCGGGCAGTCATCGGCCATGTGAGCGCCACGAATGCCATCCCGCCACCCACCAGCAGCAGCGCGGCACTCAGGCTCCAATGCTGCGCTACGAAGCCGATGGCGGCCGGGCCAAAGAGAATGCCGGCGTAGCCGATTGTGGTGATCGCTGCAATGGCGTGGCTTGCGGGCATCCGGGTCTGCCTTCCGGCGGCACTGAAGAGCACGGGGACGATGTTGGACGCCCCGAGGCCAACCAGCAGAAAGCCTGCGAAGGCAAGGGGCTGGGTAGGTGCCAAGACCGCCATCAGGAAGCCTGCCGCGGCGAGTAGACCGCCGCCTACGACCACTTTCAGGCCGCCCAGCGTCTTCACGATCCAGTCGCCGGTCAGGCGGCCGATGGTCATCGCCAGCGCGAATACCGTGTAACCGAAGCCGGCCTGCGCCGGCTCTACACCATGCGCATCGATCAGGAACAGGGCGCTCCAGTCCAGGATCGCGCCTTCGCCGAGAAAAATCAGAAAACAGAGCAGGCCGATGAAGGCGACGATCCCGCGCGGCAACGTGAACAGCGGAGTATGCCCGGCGTCATGATTGCCGTAGGGCAGCAGACCCTTGATTGAGGCCGCGAGGAGAAGGATCAACAACGCGCTGAACACCAGGGTCGCAACCAGCGGTTGGATTCCAGCCCCCAGCAGAACGCTCATGCCGCCGGCGCCGACGATCCCGCCGACACTGAACAGGCCGTGGAAGCCGGACATCATGTTGCGCCCGCTGTCCTTCTCGACCATCACGGCCTGGATGTTGATTGCGACATCCAGAGCGCCAACGCTGGCCCCGAACAGGGCCAGGGCTATGGCCATGCCGAGAAGCGAATCGGCGACCGCAAGCAGCGGCAGCACCAGCGCCAGTGCCACCGAGCTGGTCGCGATCACCGCACGGCATCCGAAGCGGCTGGCGAGGATGCCGACGATGGGCATCGCGACAATGGATCCCAGGCCCAGGCAAAGCAGCAGGAGGCCAAGCGTCGAATCATCGGCGCCGATCCTCGCCTTGGCGACGGGCACCAGGGGTGCCCACGCGGCCATGGCCGAACCCGCAATGAGGAAGCCGGCGCGAGTCGCCCATTGCTCGATCGCTCCCGAAGGCTGTTGGGCAGCGAGTTGCACATGTTGCATTGGAGAGGCTCCGAAATAAGACGGCAGTAGGGGTAATCACACCTCATACCAGTGTTAGCTGATCATGCATGATTAAGCAAGATTACGCACAATCGTGCATTTCAGGACGATATGCGCAGAGCTGGATGACCATGTTTGATCCGAGCGTTGGCAGCCGCCTGGCGGAGGTATCGGTAGGACCTGGTAGCTCTGCCTGTGGAGAAGGGGAGATGAAGGCTCGTGCGGATCGATGGGCGGAGCGGAGCGTCAACACGCCAACAGGCCTGGGTGTCATCTGCACACCGACTGCCTTTCCTGCACCGGCAGCCCATGTCTGGCGCCTTGAAGTTTTAGGTGCCGGCGGCTGTGGACAGGTTTCGTCAAGGCTCATGCGGGGAGGGAGATGGGTTTGGGGTCAGCTGGACCTGGCAAAACGAAATTCCCATCGGTGGCGGGTAATAGAAAGGACGATCCGAAAGATCGCCCTTTTCGTGTTTGCCTGTGCTGTACGCCGTGATCGAGGCGGACTTGCCGGGCATGGAGTCGTTTAACGGGCGACCTTGCGATCGCCCTGTTGTGCGTCAAAAGCCATTAGCTGCTCGGGGTGACGGTCTCGGTGAAGGAGCCCGCCGGCTGCAGCCCGTGCTTGTTCGCCGTGAAGTCCAGGGTCGTCGAAGCGTAGCGCACGCCATCCTGAACCTGCTTGAGCGTCAGGTTGGCCTCATAGAACTTGTCGCTGGCCAGTTGCTTGGCCGCCTGGTCGACGTCTGTCATGGTCTGCTTGAGCGGTGCCAGGGCGATGGCCGTATCGATATCCACATCGGCCAGGCGCAGAGTTTCGGCAGCACCCTTGGCGTCGCCATGTTTGAGTTTGTTATTGGCATCGGCCACTGCCTTAACCTTCTGCGGGCTGGCCATATAACTGTCCTGCACCACGGTATCGCCCCAGATAGGTAGCCAGGAGGTTACAGCGGTACTGGTATCGGCCTTGCCCTGATTGTCCTTGACCTGTAATTCACTCGCGGCTTTTTTCAGCGCGGTATTATCCGACTGCGCAAGTTTGAGTGCCTGCTGGGCGTCCTTGACATGGGACACTGCTTGCTTCGTTTGCCCCTGGAAGAGCTCCAGGCGTGCCGCGGAGATGTCGGTGAAGGCCCGTTGCCCCTGGGTGGACAGGGCCTGGAAGCTGCCCAGCTCGTTTGTCGAGGGGGCTTGGTTCGCGGCGATGGCCGCAGACGAGCAGGCGGCTACGATGGCGACGACCAGCATGCTCTTTGCCAGTTTATTCTTGACGTTCATTTGCTGCCTCCAGCGGATATGCAATTGAAGTAAGGCTATCGCTCAGGTACCAGAACCAGGTTCTGCAGTGCCTGGAATCGATACTCCGCCGTATCGCTTAACACTGGATTAATAAGGGTGGGGCTTTTCTTGAATAATTGCTGAACGAGTTTGCGCGGCTAAATCTGGGTGATCTTGCCGTACTTGATACAGGTAAGAGTTTTATTGAGTCCGGCATAAGTTTGTTTTGCGCGGTAAAACTTTTCGGAAGTCCACGTCGATCTTCCGTGGATCATTCGAATAGGGGTGTGACCGCTTGCCTCGGTCGTGAGGCCCTGGGTTTTCACGTAGACTGACGGACGATTTTTCTTGGGCTTCGTTGCTTCGCCAGGCGCGAGCAGGGCCCGTTACCGCGAGGAGCGAGTGATGACGCAGGGTGGTGAAGGCCGGCAGATCGGCAAGGGTGGTTGCCTGGGATTGATCCTGCTGTCGATCCTGTTCGCGGTCGTGGTCTTCGGCTCCATCATCTACGTCTATCGCCACAATGCGACGCCGGTCAGCCGCGCCAACGAGCAGCAGGCCATCGACCAGTGCCTGGCGCGGGCCAACGCCGCGGACACCTCGCCGGCCGATCGCCAGGCGCTGATGGAAAACTGTCAGGAAATGCAGAAGCAGTTCCTCAAGAAGTACCCCGACGCGGCCCGCTAGAGAGACGGCAGTCCCTTGCGAGGTTGCGCTAGGTCTCAGTTTCTGAAAGGATTTCCGTCCCAAACTTTCCAGTGATCCTTTCGCGTCGCCCGGAATGCCTTGCGGCCCTGCCATTGTGCGGCGGGATTTCCAGCGGTGCGGCTGCTTACTGGCCAATCCCACCATGTGGCCCTTGGTATGGGTCACCACTGAGTTGAGGAGGCGCCATGCCTGTCATTACTCTCCCCGACGGTAGCCAACGTCCATTCGACAAGCCCGTCACCGTAGCCGAAGTCGCCCAGTCCATTGGTGCCGGTCTTGCCAAGGCCACCATCGCCGGTCGCGTCGACGGCCAGCTGCGCGATGCCAGCGATCTCATCGAGCAGGATGCCAACCTGCAGATCATCACCGCCAAGGACGAGGACGGTCTGGAGATCATCCGCCACTCCTGCGCCCACCTGGTGGGTCATGCGGTCAAGCAGCTGTTCCCGACCGCCAGGATGGTCATTGGTCCGGTGATCGATGAAGGCTTCTACTACGACATCGCCTTCGAGCGTCCCTTTACCCTCGATGACCTCTCGGCCATCGAGACTCGGATGCGCGAGCTGATCGACAAGGACTACGACGTCATCAAGAAAGTGACGCCGCGCGCCGAGGTCATCGAGGTGTTCAAGGCCCGGGGTGAGGAGTACAAGCTGCGCCTGATCGACGACATGCCCGAGGAGCAGGCCATGGGCCTGTACTACCACGAGGAATACGTCGACATGTGCCGGGGCCCCCACGTGCCCAACACCCGCTTCCTCAAGGCGTTCAAGCTGACCAAGCTGTCCGGCGCCTACTGGCGTGGCGATGCCAAGAACGAACAGCTGCAGCGCATCTATGGCACCGCCTGGGCGGACAAGAAGCAGCTGGCGGCCTATATCCAGCGCATCGAGGAAGCCGAGAAGCGCGACCATCGCCGCATCGGCAAGCAGCTCGACCTCTTCCACCTGCAGGAAGAAGCGCCCGGCATGGTGTTCTGGCACGCCAATGGCTGGACCGTCTACCAGGTGCTCGAGCAGTACATGCGCAAGGTCCAGCGCGACCACGGCTACCAGGAGATCAAGACGCCCCAGGTGGTCGATCGCGTTCTGTGGGAGCGTTCGGGTCACTGGTCCAACTACGCCGAAGGCATGTTCACCACGGCCTCGGAAAGTCGTGACTTCGCGATCAAGCCGATGAACTGCCCCTGCCATGTGCAGGTGTTCAACCAGGGCCTGAAGTCCTACCGCGACCTGCCGCTGCGCCTGGCCGAATTCGGTGCCTGCCACCGCAATGAGCCGTCCGGTGCCTTGCACGGCATCATGCGCGTGCGCGGCTTCACCCAGGATGACGCCCACATCTTCTGCACGGAAGAGCAGGTCAAGCAGGAAGCCGACAACTTCATCAAGCTGACCCTGCAGGTCTATGCCGACTTCGGTTTCACCGACGTGATCATGAAGCTCTCCACCCGGCCGGCCAAGCGCGTCGGTTCCGAAGAGCTGTGGGATCGCGCCGAGAAGGCCCTGGCCGATGCGCTGGATGCCTCGGGTCTGGACTGGGAATACCAGCCGGGCGAGGGCGCCTTCTACGGGCCGAAGATCGAATTCACCCTCAAGGACTGCCTGGGTCGTCAATGGCAGTGTGGTACCCTGCAATACGATCCGAACCTCCCAGAGCGTCTCGATGCCAGCTACATCTCCGAGGACAATAGCCGTCAGCGTCCAGTGATGCTGCACCGCGCCATCCTCGGTTCCTTCGAGCGTTTCATCGGCATGCTCATCGAGCACTATGCCGGTCTGTTCCCGGCGTGGCTCGCTCCGACCCAGGCGGTGGTGCTCAATATCACCGACAAGCAGGCCGATTTTGCCCAGCAGGTCGTCGGCGAATTGAACGCTGAGGGCTTCCGAGCCAAAGCCGACTTGAGAAACGAGAAGATCGGCTTTAAAATCCGCGAGCATACTTTGCTCAAGGTTCCCTATCTCCTGGTTATCGGAGACCGGGAGGTTGAGACACGATCCGTTGCCGTGCGTACCCGTGAAGGCGTTGACCTGGGCTCCATGCCCATCGAGCGTTTCCGCGAGCTGCTCACGCAAGCGGTTTCCCGGCGTGGCCGGCAAGATTCGGAGTAATCACTATCAAGCAGCGTGACATGAGACAAGACAAGCGAGCCGCACCCCGGGCACCGATCAACGAAAATATCACCGCCCGGGAAGTTCGCCTTATTGGCGCCGATGGTCAGCAAGTAGGCATCGTCTCCATCCAGGAGGCCCTGCAGGCTGCTGAAGACGCCAAGCTGGATCTGGTGGAAATCACCGCCGACGCCCTACCTCCGGTCTGCCGGATCATGGACTACGGCAAGCACGTCTTCGAGAAGAAGAAGCAAGTCGCGGCGGCGAAGAAGAACCAGAAGCAGGCTCAGGTCAAAGAAATCAAGTTTCGTCCAGGGACGGAAGAAGGGGATTACCAGGTAAAACTACGCAACCTGGTACGTTTCCTAACCGAGGGGGACAAGGCCAAGGTCTCGTTGAGATTCCGCGGCCGGGAGATGGCCCACCAGGAGCTGGGCATGGAGCTGTTGAAGCGGGTCGAAGCTGACCTCGTCGAACACGGCGCCGTTGAGCAGCATCCTAAGATGGAAGGACGCCAACTCATCATGGTCATCGCCCCCAAGAAGAAAAAGTAACTACCAGGGCACTGGCAGGCCTTGCTGTTATGCGTAATCACTCAATGCGGAGTATCCGAACATGCCAAAGATGAAAACCAAAAGCGGCGCTGCGAAGCGCTTCGTGAAAACTGCTGGTGGCATCAAGCACAAGCACGCTTTCAAGAGCCACATTCTGACCAAGATGACCACCAAGCGTAAGCGTCAGCTGCGCGGTACGTCGCTGATGCATGCATCCGACGTCCAAAAGGTCGAGCGCATGCTGCGCCTTCGTTAATCCTGGTTAAGAATTTAAAGGAAGTTACTCATGGCTCGTGTTAAGCGTGGCGTTATCGCTCGTCGCCGTCACAAGAAAATCCTGAAGCTCGCAAAAGGCTACTACGGTGCCCGTTCGCGCGTCTTCCGCGTCGCTAAGCAAGCGGTAATCAAGGCAGGCCAATACGCCTACCGCGACCGCCGTCAGAAGAAGCGTCAGTTCCGCGCTCTGTGGATCGCTCGTATCAACGCTGGTGCTCGTATCAACGGTCTGTCCTACAGCCGTCTGATCGCCGGCCTGAAAAAAGCGGCCATCGAGATCGACCGTAAGGTACTGGCCGATCTGGCCGTGAACGAAAAAGCGGCGTTTGCTGCGATTGTCGAGAAAGCTAAAGCTTCGCTGGCTTAAGCCCCCCGGCAATCTCGCGTCTCTGGCGCGAAGCAACGTTATCAATAGGGGAAGAGCCTCATAGCTCTTCCCCTATTTTGTATCTGGAGTCCCTAGATGGAAAACCTGGATGCGCTGGTCTCCCAAGCACTGGAGGCCGTGCGGCACACCGAAGACACCAATGCCCTGGAACAGCTCCGGGTCAATTACCTGGGCAAGAAGGGTGAGCTGACCCAGATCATGAAGACCCTGGGCCACCTCACCGCGGAGGAGCGTCCCCAGGCTGGCGCGCTGATCAACGCCGCCAAGGAACGTGTCCAGGACGCAATCAACAGCCGCAAGGCGACGCTGGAGCAGGCCGCCCTGGCCGCTCGCCTCGCCGCGGAACGCATCGACGTGACCTTGCCCGGGCGCGGCCAGGCCTCCGGTGGCCTGCATCCCGTCACCCGCACCCTGGAGCGGATCGAGCGCCTGTTCGCCAACATCGGCTATGGCGTCGCCACCGGTCCCGAGATCGAAGACGACTACCACAACTTCGAAGCGCTCAACATTCCCGGCCACCACCCGGCGCGGGCGATGCACGACACCTTCTATTTCAACGCCAACATGCTGCTGCGCACCCATACCTCGCCGGTGCAGATCCGCACCATGGAGAGCCAGCAGCCGCCGATCCGCATCATCTGCCCAGGTCGTGTCTATCGCTGCGACAGCGATCAGACCCACTCGCCGATGTTCCATCAGGTCGAAGGCCTGGTGATCGATGAGGAAGTCAGCTTCGCCGATCTCAAGAGCACCCTGGTGACCTTCCTGCGCGAGTTCTTCGAGGAAGAGCTGGAAGTCCGCTTCCGTCCCTCCTACTTCCCCTTCACCGAGCCGTCGGCCGAGGTGGACATCCGCCGCCCAAGTCGCGATGGCGAACCGGCTTCGCGCTGGCTCGAGGTGCTGGGCTGCGGCATGGTCCATCCCAATGTCCTGCGCATGGCCGGCATCGATCCGGAGAAGTACCAGGGCTTCGCCTTCGGCATGGGCGCCGAGCGCCTGGCCATGTTGCGCTACGGGGTCAACGACCTGCGCCTCTTCTTCGACAACGATCTGCGCTTCCTGGCGCAATTCCGCTAGCTGCCAGACGGGAG
Organism: Pseudomonas flavocrustae; assembly: GCF_029872515.1. Lineage (NCBI taxonomy): Bacteria > Pseudomonadati > Pseudomonadota > Gammaproteobacteria > Pseudomonadales > Pseudomonadaceae > Pseudomonas > Pseudomonas flavocrustae. Next base: position 150,171 of record NZ_JAPDIQ010000002.1, read on the forward strand.
TCCTATGAAATTCAGTGAACAATGGCTGCGTAGCTGGGTGAACCCTGCGGCTACGCACGAGGATCTGGTTGCCCGGCTGTCGATGGCCGGCCTGGAAGTGGACGGCGTCGAAGCGGCGGCCGGGAGCTTCCAGGGCGTCATCGTCGGCGAGGTGATCTCCGTCGAGCGCCATCCCGATGCCGACAAGCTCAATGTCTGCCAGGTGAGCAACGGTCAGGAATCCTTCCAGGTGGTCTGTGGTGCGCCCAATGTGCGCGCGGGCCTGAAGGTGCCCTTCGCCACCGTCGGCGCCACGCTGCCCGGTGACTTCACCATCAAGAAGGCCAAGCTGCGCGGCGTGGAATCCCACGGCATGCTCTGCTCGGCCAGCGAACTGCAGATCAGCGAAGACAACAGCGGCCTGCTGGAGCTGCCGGCCGGCGCGCCGGTGGGCGAGAGTATTCGCAGCTACCTGCAGCTGGATGACGCCATCATCGACGTCGACCTGACCCCGAACCGCGGCGACTGCCTGTCCATCGCCGGTCTGGCGCGGGAAGTAGGTGCCCTGTACAACGCCACCGTCGAGCCCTTGCAGGTCGAGGCCGTAGCGGCTACGCACCAGGAGACCCGTCCGGTCGAGGTGCTGGCGCCCCAGGCTTGCCCGCGCTACCTGGGTCGTATGGTCAAGAACGTCGACCTGTCCCGTCCCACGCCGGACTGGATGGTCGAGCGCCTGCGCCGCAGTGGCGTGCGCAGCATTGATGCCGCCGTCGACGTCACCAACTACGTGATGCTCGAACTGGGTCAGCCCATGCATGCCTTCGATCTGGACCAGATCAAGGGCGGCATCCGCGTGCGCCTGGCCGATGCCGGCGAGCGTCTGGTGCTGCTGGATGGCCAGGACATCGAACTGCGCAACGACACCCTGGTGATCGCCGACCATGAGCGCGCCCTGGCCATCGCCGGCGTCATGGGCGGCGAGCACAGCGGTGTGGCCGCCGGTAGCCGTGACCTGTTCCTGGAAAGCGCCTTCTTCGACACCATCGCCGTCGCCGGCAAGGCGCGGTCCTATGGCCTGCACACCGATTCCTCCCACCGCTTCGAGCGGGGCGTGGACTTCGAGCTGGCGCGCAAGGCCATGGAGCGCGCGACCCGCCTGCTGCTGGACATCGTTGGCGGTGAGCCGGGACCGGTGATCGAGGCGGTCAGCGCCGAGCACCTGCCGCAGGTCGAGCCGATCCTGCTGCGCGCCGAGCGCATCGAGCGCGTCCTGGGTCTGACCCTGGACGATGCCCAGGTCGAGCGTCTGCTCAGCGGCCTCGGCCTGGCCGTGGCCCGCCTGGAGGCCGGTCGCTGGCAGGTGGGCGTACCCAGTCACAGATTCGATATCCGCATCGAAGTGGACCTGATCGAAGAGCTGGCGCGCCTCTATGGCTACAACCAGCTGCCGATCCGTTTCCCTCAGGCCCGCCTGGCGCCGCAGCCCCTGCCCGAGAGCAAGGGTGAGCTGAGCCAGCTGCGTCGCCTGCTGGTGGCCCGCGGTTACCAGGAAGCCATCACCTACAGCTTCATCGACGAAAAGACCTTCCGTCTGTTCGCCCCTGAGGCTCAGCCGGTGATGCTGGCCAATCCCATCTCCACCGACATGGCCGCTATGCGCTCATCGCTGTGGCCGGGTCTGGTCAAGGCCGTGCAGTACAACCTCAACCGTCAGCAGGACCGCGTCCGGCTGTTCGAGTCGGGGCTGAGATTCGTCGGTCAGCTGGAAGGCCTGGTGCAGGAAAACGTCCTGGCGGGTGCCGTCTGCGGTTCGCGTCTGCCGGAGAGCTGGTCGTCCGGGCGTGAGGCGGTGGACTTCTTCGACGTCAAGGCCGATGTCGAGGCGCTGCTGGCGCAGTCCGGTGCAGGCAGCGACTTCCGCTTCGTCGCAGGCGAGCATCCGGCCTTGCACCCGGGGCAGACCGCACTGATCGAAAGGGCAGGGCAGCCGGTCGGCTACCTGGGCGCCCTGCATCCGGAAGTGGCGCGCGAACTGGACGTGGATCGTCCGGTGTTCCTCTTCGAGCTGGTGCTCGATGCCCTGACCACTGGCAGTCTGCCGCGCTTTGGCGAGCTGTCGCGCTTCCCGGAAGTGCGGCGTGACCTGGCACTGGTGGTGGACGAAAGCGTCGCCGCAGGCGACCTCCTGGCCGACATCCGCGAAAACGCCGGAGAAGGCCTCAAGGAGCTGCGTCTGTTCGACGTCTATCAAGGCAAAGGCATTGATCCACATAGAAAAAGCGTCGCCATCGGCTTGACCTTGCAACATCCATCGCGCACATTAACCGATGAAGAAGTCAACGAAACGACGCAGAAAATCCTCGTTTCTCTGGAAAGAAGGTTCAACGCCACCTTAAGGAAATAGCGCATGGGGGCCCTGACGAAAGCTGAGATGGCCGAACGTCTGTTTGAAGAGCTCGGTCTGAACAAACGTGAAGCCAAGGAATTGGTCGAACTGTTCTTCGAAGAAATTCGTCATGCGCTCGAAAGCAACGAGCAGGTCAAGTTGTCCGGTTTCGGCAACTTCGACCTGCGCGACAAGCGCCAGCGCCCCGGACGCAATCCCAAGACGGGGGAGGAGATACCCATCACGGCACGCCGTGTGGTGACCTTCCGCCCCGGGCAGAAACTCAAAGCCAGGGTCGAGGCCTATGCTGGAACCAAGTCATAACGACGAACTGCCGGTCATACCGGGCAAGCGCTACTTCACCATCGGTGAGGTGAGCGATCTTTGCCTGGTCAAGCCGCACGTGCTGCGCTACTGGGAGCAGGAATTCCCCCAGTTGAACCCGGTGAAGCGCCGCGGCAACCGGCGCTACTACCAGCGCCACGACGTGCTGATGATCCGCCAGATCCGCTCACTGCTGTACAACGAAGGCTTCACCATCGGCGGGGCGCGCCAGCGCCTCACCCAGGGCGACGAGACCCGCGACGAGGGTTCGCAGTACCACCAGCTCATCCGCCAGATGATCAGCGAACTCGAAGAAGTCCTCGTCGTACTGAAGAAGTGAAAAAAAGCTTCCATTAATCAAAGCGTTGCAGTAAGATGCACGCCGTTCCCTAGAGGAACACAGTCGGGGCGTAGCGCAGCCTGGTAGCGCACTTGCATGGGGTGCAAGGGGTCGAGTGTTCGAATCACTCCGTCCCGACCAAATTAACGAAAAGGCTCAAGCACTTAGTTGCTTGGGCCTTTTTCGTTTCTAGGCTCCAATCAAAACAGAATCAAAATCCGAGCAAAACCAGCTGGCTACCCCGCTTAGGTGCTACCAGCGTTCAGTTTTGATATTAGGCTGCCGGCTGGTAGCCAAGTCGACCCTGTGGGCGCAACGAGTTCTGCTAAATCTTGACGGTCCGGACAGTGTAGAAGAGCCTCTGAGGCTTGGTGCTGCTGCATCTGCCGACACCTTGTTTCCTCTGCTACAGCCTAGTTCTATCGATGCCAAATCAGGACGTAGCCCTGAAATCCGTGTAGCTATCGACTTGTCGGTCATGTTCGATCAGTTGTTATTGCTAAATGAGCATGCCTGATGGAGAAGAGCCCAACGATAGCGTTGGGCTCTTCCGATCACTCAACGTCCTTTGCTACATCCGCCCCAGCGGACGTCAATTTTACGGGCGGCATCAGAGAGCGCTGTCCTTGCGTGTCTACCGAAAGATGACCTTTTTGGATAAGTCCATGCTCTTGCAGGTCCTGAAGGACATCCATGACGGCCTCTTCGCCATGATGGTTGTCGAGAATTTCGTTACCCAGGCCTTCCGGATGCGAGTGATACAGGCGGCGCAAGATTTCAGCTTTGAGTTCTGCATTGATAGCCATGTGGTCTCCTCGTATGTGTGCAAAGGTTATGACCGTCATTGAGATGGCCAGTGCCTGCGAAGCAGGTGCCAAATATCTTTTTGAGCGTCCTTATGCGCGGATTGCGGGGCTTTGCAGTACTTCGATGTTCGAACCACGAGTGTTAGGTCGCTCTAGCTCAACTGCAATTGGAGTCAGCTACTCAAGGGCGCTTGATTTTGTACCTACTATTTTTGTGCCGCGGCCGTCGGCCTTTGCCCCATCCAAGAGCGTGCTGCTGCAGAACCAAGCGTCTGGCTGTTGGGGGTGCAGCTATGAGGCGTATGTACGAAGGGGTTTAAAGCTGTCCCTCCCTCAGCCTGTCTATGGCGTCTAGGCCGGAATAGGTCAATAGCCGCAGTTAGTCGAATGAATGACCTCATATCCTGCGGACTATTTATGGCGAACCAACGCGAGGTTTATTAAGCAGCTTGGTGCGCTTAGCGATACTCACGATGGTGACCAAGATGCTCCCACCGTGTGAGTAGAGAAGTATTGAAATCAGTCCTCAATGTGGATAGTGCGCTGCGTAGTGCTTTTGTAATGCCTGAATAAAGTCTGTTGCCAGCGGCGTTTGACCTGTCCCCGCGGGAGCAACCACGTAGACCGGAAACAACAGCTCAGGCTCGAAGCGGTGGATAGTGATGCCCTTGTGCAGAAAATCCTGGGCAACGTTCGGGCTCATGAGGGCGGCGCCCATGCCGGCGGCGACCATCTCGCAGGTTATCGAGCTGTACTGGCCTTCCACGGCGAGCTTGCGTTCGACACCGGCCTGTTCGAAGACCCTGTCCATCTGCTCGCGGGTGCCGTCGCCATGACAGAGAGATACGAAGTTCTCACCATGGAGATCTTGCGCCCTGATGACTTCCTGCGCCGCCAGTCGATGGCCTGGTGGCAGAACGCAGACGGCGCGGAGCCGGGTGATCAGCAGCGTTTCCAGGGGGCCGGCGTCGCTGGGCTGGACTACTACGCCCAGATCACAAAATTGAGACTGCACCCACTGCACTACGGTTGGGGAGGCGTTCATGTGTAGGGAGACGGTCAGCTCTGGGCGGGTCGCGACGAAGTCCTTGATCACGTGGGGTATGAGTGTGAGGCCGGTCGAGGGTACCGCCGCGATACGTAGGCGACCGGTACCCAGGTTGCGGATGTTCTTGGCCGACTGGCGCAGGCTGTCCAGCCCCACATAGGCCCGTTCCACTTCTTGGAAGAAGGCGCTGCCTTCCTTCGTGGGTATCAGCCGTACCCCCGCGCGTTCGAACAGTTTGAGTCCGGTACTCAATTCCAGCTGGGCGATCAGTCGGCTGACGTTGGGCTGCGAGGTGTGCAGGGCTTCGGCGGCCGCGGTCATGGAGCCTAGACGCATCACGCTGCGGAAGGCTTCGATCTGTCTGAGATTCAACAGAGCTCTCCATATCAAATATGAATACTTAACCCGTACCTTCGTATTTGACCCTATGGGTTCAGGCTGACAATACTCGGTCACAAGCCAAATGGCCCCATAAAAAGAAAGCGTTTCCGAATGGCGGTTACCGCGATGTCCTCGGAGGCGGATGCATGGATCTTCCGGTCGTGTCCTCACGACGTTCTCGATCTGCCGCAACGCAAAAAAGGGAGCATTGCCCGTGACCAGTCCGTATCTCGTCCGTACCTCATCCATCTTCTTGCGTCAGGGTCTGTCCGCGCTGCTGTTGGCCGCTGCCGGCACTGGCATGGCGCTTCCCGCTCACGCCGAGACGACGCTGTATGTCGCGGGCGTCGGCGGTTCAACAGAGCAGATGTACAAGACCCGCGTCATTCCCGCCTTCGAAAAGGCGCATGGGGTCAAGGTCGTGTATGTATCGGGCAACTCGACTGAAACGCTGGCCAAGCTGCAGGCCCAGAAAGGGCGGCAGCAGATCAACGTCGCCATGATGGACGACGGCCCCATGTACCAGGCTTTGCAGCTCGGCTTCTGCGAAAAGCTCACGGATGCGCCTGTCTACCAGGACCTGTATCCCCTGGCGCGTCTGAGTCCCGAGGCGACTGCGGTAGGTATGGTTGCCACCGGGATCGGCTACAACGAAGAAGCGTTCAAGAAGCGCGGCTGGGCGGCCCCCACGTCCTGGACCGATCTGGAAGATCCGAAGTACCGGCAGCTGCTGGGCATGCCGCCGATCACCAACACCTACGGCCTGCATTCGCTGATCGAGATGGCGCGGCTGAATGGCGGCGGCGAGAAAGACATCGATCCGGGTTTCGCGGTGTTCGAGAAGAAGATCGCGCCCAACGTGCTGGCCTGGGTCAGTGCCCCGGGCGAGATGGACGGGATGATGCAGAACGGCGATGTGGTCATGGCGGTGTACGGCAGTGGCCGTGCGGTGGCGCTGCAGAACACCGGCTTTCCGCTCAAGTTCATCTATCCGAAGGAGGGCGCGGTAGCCCTCCAGGTCGCTGCCTGCTCCGTCACGCCCAATGCGCAGTCCGAACTCTCCCAGCAATTCATTCAGTATGTGCTGTCGCCGGAAATCCAGAAGATCCAGTCCGAAAGCAACGGCTTCGCGCCGGTCAATCGCACCGTGAAGCTGCCGCCAGAACTGGCTTCCCGTATGCCTTACGGCCAGGAAAAGGTCGACAGCCTGCTCAAGGTCGATTGGGACACCATCAACCAGAAGCGTTCCGAATGGACGACGCGCTGGAACAGGACCATCGAGCGATAGTGGCGTATCGGCCAGATGGCGATGAAGTGACAGCGGGATTGCGAGTGGAGAGGAGGGCGGCTTCGGGCTATCCCTCCGCCCGCTGTAGCAGCAGGCCCTCACGTCCATTTCGCCATCGTCCGGTTTTACCTCGCTCGATGATCGAGTGGCTGGTTTTTCCCTAGCAATCGGTCGCTCCAACCTCCCTTGGACGAACAGCGATCACGCCTTCGTGATCGCCGGAGGCATGCCCATGGCTTTCCTGATCCTCGACGGACTCGTCAAAACCTATGGTGACTTCACCGCCATTGCCGGACTCGATCTGGCCGTGGAGAAAGGCGAATTTCTTTCCCTGCTCGGCCCTTCGGGTTGCGGCAAGACCACGACGCTGCAAAGTGTTGCGGGTTTCGTACAGCCCAGCGCCGGGCGCATCGTGCTGGACGGTCGTGACATCACCCATGTCCGCCCGGAAAAGCGCGGACTGGGGATGGTGTTCCAGAGCTATGCCCTGTTTCCCCACATGACCGTGGCCGAGAACGTCAGCTTCGGCCTGGAGATGCGCGGTGTCCCGCGTAGCGAAAGGGCAGAGCTGGTGAAGTCGGCGCTCGACATGGTTAGGCTGCAGGGCCTGGGCGAACGCTATCCCAAGGCATTGTCCGGCGGGCAGCGCCAGCGGGTGGCCATCGCCCGGGCACTGGCGATCCGCCCGGACCTGTTGCTGCTGGACGAGCCGATGTCGAACCTTGACGCCAAGCTGCGCGAGGACATGCACATCGAGTTGCGCGCCATCCAGCGCGACCTCGGCATCACCACCATCCTGGTCACCCACGACCAGGTTGAAGCGATGACCATGAGCGACCGCATCGCGGTGATGCACGGCGGGCGCATCGTGCAGATCGGTTCGCCGTTCGAGATCTACGAGCGGCCCCAGTCGCCCTTCGCCTCGAGCTTCCTGGGCAAGACCAATGCCTTCCCTGGCGCCGTCCATAACCGCAAGCCACGCTGCTACGAGGTCAAGGTCGATGGCCTGATGCTGCACGTCCCTCATGAGGGGCATCAGTTCGACGGCGATGTAAACGTCTACCTGCGGCCGGAAAAGATCCGCCTGGCCGATCCTGCCGAAGCCCGGTTGCGCGGCACGGTGCGCATGCGGGTGTTCCTCGGCAACCTCTGGCTGATCGGTGTCGAGAGCCCCCTGGGGCCGGTGAATCTGACGCAGCCGAATCTTGGTGCGCCGCCGCCGCTGGAAGGGGAGGAGGTGGGCCTGACCTGGCTGGACGACGACCTGCGCCTGCTCGGCCGGGAGGTGTCCTATGGCCACCGATGATGCGGAGCGTGTTGGTAGCGCCCCCTGGCTGCTGACCGGGCCTGCGCTGCTCGTGTTCCTGACCCTGCTGGCGGCGCCGCTGGTGCTCACGGCCATGCTGTCGTTGAACCTGTTCAGCGACACCAAGGGGGTCATTCCCGTGTACTCGCTGGCCAACTACCTGGAGGTGTTCGGCGACGACTATTTTCACGAGATCTTCCTGCGCACCGGCGGCATGGCGCTCGCGGTGACCGTCTGTTCGGTCCTGATCGGCGTGCCGGAGACGCTCGTCATCGCCCGCATGCGGGCACCCTGGCGGTCGCTGTTCCTGCTCGTGGTGCTCGGACCCCTGCTCATCTCGGTGGTGGTGCGCACCCTGGGGTGGGCCATCCTGCTGGGCAACAACGGGCTGATCAACCAGGCGTTGCAGGCACTGGGCGTCATCGATTTTCCCATCCGCATGATGTTCACCCAGTTCGGGGTCGTGCTGGCGCTGACCCATGTGCTGGTGCCCTTCATGGTGATCGCCGTCTGGGCCAGCCTGCAAAAGCTCGATCTGCAGGTGGAGCAGGCCGGCCTGTCGCTGGGCGCTTCGCGGATGACGACCTTCAGGCGGGTGGTGCTGCCGCAGATCGTGCCGGGAATCCTCTCGGGCTCGATCATCGTCTTCGCCCTGGCGGCCTCGGCCTTCGCCACCCCCGCGATCATCGGCGGACGACGCCTCAAGGTGGTGGCGACGGCCGCCTACGACGAATTCCTCGGTTCGCTGAACTGGCCGCTGGGCGCCGCCATCGCGGTACTGCTGCTGATCGCCAACCTGGTGATCGTGGTGGGCTGCAGCCGGTTGGCCGAGCGCCGTTTCAAACACGTCTTCGAGTGATCGCCATGTACCGGAACGGTTTCTTCTCCCTTGCCTTTCATGCGCTGTTCATCGCCTTCATCGTCGCGCCGCTGGTGGTGGTGATGGCGGTGTCCTTTACCGGCGAAGGCTTCATTTCATTGCCTTCCGGTGGCCTGTCGCTGCGCTGGTTCGAGGCGCTGTGGGCCAACCAGGAAATGTTCGATGCCTTCTGGCTGTCGCTCAAGCTGGGCCTGGTGTCGGCGACGGTCGCGACCTTGCTCGCGGTGCCCGCGGCGCTGGCGATCAGTCGCTACGACTTTCCCGGACGCGGGGCGATCACCGGCTTTCTGATGTCGCCGCTGATGATTCCCTCGGTGGTGCTGGGGATCGCCTTCCTGCGCTTCTTTTCCCTCGCCCAGGTGGGCGGCTCGCTGTGGGCGCTGAGCATCACCCACGTCATCGTCGTGCTGCCCTATGCCTTGCGCCTGACGCTGGCGTCCACCATCGGCCTGGAGCGCGATGCGGAACACGCGGCGCTGTCCCTGGGCGCCAATCGGCTGCAGACCTTCTGGCGGGTGATCCTGCCGCGGATCCGCACCGGTGTGGTCGGTGGTTGGCTGCTCGCCTTCATCCAGAGTTTCGACGAGCTGACCATGACGGTCTTCGTCGCCACACCCGGCACCACGACCTTGCCGGTCGCCATGTACAACCAGATCTCCCAGACCATCGATCCCCTGATCACGGCGGCCTCCACGGTGCTGATCCTGGGCACCCTGGCGGTGATGCTGCTGCTCGATCGGCTCGTCGGCCTGGATCGGGTGCTGATCGGAGAGAAGCAATGAACGACAGCAGCGTATCCACCTCGGCAGAGGTCATCGTGGTTGGCGGTGGACTGGTCGGCATGGCGGTCGCCTATGGCCTGGCGAAGGCCGGTACCAGGACGCTGGTGCTCGACCAGGGCGATGACGCCTTCCGCGCCTCCCGGGGCAACTTCGGTCTGGTCTGGGTGCAGGGCAAGGGCTTCGACCGCCTCGAATATTCCCGCTGGACGCGTTCCTCGGCGCTGGCCTGGACCGGGCTGGCCGAGGACCTGCTGAAGGAGACGGACGTCGATGTCCGCCTGAAGCAGCCCGGCGGCTTTCACATGTGTTTTTCCGAGCAGGAGCTGGCGGAGCGCCAGGCGCGGCTGGCAGGTATGCAGGCGGGCCTGGGCGATTACCCCTTCGAAATGCTGGATCAGGCGGATCTGCGGGCACGCTTGCCCGGTATCGGTCCCAAGGTCGTCGGGGCGAGCTACACACCCATGGATGGCCACGTGAATCCGCTCAAGCTCCTGCGGGCCTTGCATGCGGGAGCACAGCACCACGGGGCGACGGTACTGGGGCGGATGCCGGTCGAGCGGATCGATTCCGCGCCTGGCGAATTCACCGTGGTCACCCCCGGTCAGCGCTTCACCGCGCCGCGCCTGGTGCTGGCGGCGGGCCTGGGCAATCGGCCGCTGGGGGAGCAGGTCGGACTGCATGCCCCGGTCGCGCCGAATCGTGGGCAGGTATTGGTCAGTGAGCGGGTTCGCCCCTTCCTGGACTACCCGACGATCAATGTGCGCCAGACCGACGAGGGCAGTGTGCAGCTTGGCGATTCCATGGAGGAGGTCGGCTTCAACGACCTCACCACCACCGATGTGCTCGCCAGGATCGCCCAGCGCGGCGTCAGCACCTTTCCGCTGCTGGCTGACGTGCGCCTGGTGCGGGCCTGGGGCGCGCTGCGCGTCATGAGCCCGGACGGCTATCCGATCTATCAGGAGTCCGCGTCGCACCCTGGTGCCTTCGTCGTCACCTGCCACAGCGGCGTGACCCTAGCCGCGGCGCACGCGACCCGTATCGCGCCCTGGGTACGGGGCGGTGAACAGCCGGACGAGCTGGCGGTGTTCGCTGGCGAACGTTTTCTCACGGGGGAGGTGTTTTCCCATGCCCACTGATTCCTTGTTTCGCCGCATCGATGCTGAAGGCGGTCGCCTCATCACCCTGACCTTCGACGACCAGGCCTTCCAGGTGCCGAGCGGTCTTACGGTTGCCGCCGCCTTGCTGCTGGCGGGCGTACGTCGGTTCCGCACCTCACCGGTAGGCGGTGAAGCCCGTGCACCCTATTGCATGATGGGCGTGTGCTTCGAATGCCTGGTCGAGATCGACGGGGTGCCGAGTCGCCAGAGTTGCCTGATCGAGGCGGCCGACGGCATGCGCATCCGTTCGCAGCAGGGCGCCCGGGAGCTGCCCTTCATCGCCGTCGAGCCCGTGGTGATGGAGGTGCAGCCATGAATCTCGAACCTATAGACGTCGTCGTCATCGGTGCGGGTCCTGCCGGCATGGCCGGGGCACGAACCCTGGCGGATCTGGGGCTTTCCGTGGTGCTGCTCGACGAGCAGGCCGCGGTCGGCGGGCAGATCTATCGCGGTATCGCCAGCGCCTCAGCGGCACGGCGTTCGCTGCTCGGACCGGATTATGCGGCCGGCGCTCACTTGGCGGAGGCGGTGAAGAGCACGACCGTGCGCCACGAGACGGGAGCGTCCGTCTGGCAGATCACCCGCGAGCGTCAGGTGCATTACCTCAAGGACGGACGGGTACGTTCCTTCGCTGCCAGGGCCGTGCTGCTGGCAACCGGCGCCATGGAGCGGCCCTTTCCCATTCCCGGCTGGACCTTGCCCGGGGTGATGACCGTCGGGGCCGCGCAGATCCTGCTCAAGACCGCTGGCATCGGTCCGCAGGGACCGGTGGTGCTGGCCGGCTGCGGACCGCTGCTCTACCTGCTCGGCTGGCAATACCTGAGGGCGGGCATCCCCATTGCGGCCCTGGTGGACACCAGTCGCCGTGAGGACTACTGGAATGCACGCAGGCACCTGCTGGCGGCATTGCGGGCCTGGCCCTACCTGCGCAAGGGGGTCTCGCTGTTGCGCGCCCTGCGCAAGGGCCAGGTCCCGCACTACACCGGCGCCGAGCAGCTACAGGTCGAGGGGGAAGGGCAGGCCCAGGCGCTCAGCTTCGTCGTCGACGGGAAGGCACACCGGGTGTTGGCCAACACCGTGCTGCTGCACCAGGGCGTGGTGCCGAACATCCAGTTCACCCAGGCGCTCAGGGCCCTGCATCGCTGGGATGATGCGCAGCTGTGCTTCGTCCCGGAAACCGATGGCTGGGGCGCGCTCGATGTGCCCTTCATCGCGGTGGCCGGCGATGGCGCTGGGATTGGCGGTGCCCAGGCGGCCGCGTTGCAAGGGCAGCTCGCGGCGCTGGGGCTGGCGCGTAGCCTCGGCCAGATCACCCCGGCCCAGCGCGATGCCCAGGCTGCGCCCCTGCGCGCCGAGCTGGAGCGCAACCTGCGTATCCGTCCCTTCCTCGATGCCCTGTATCGCCCGCGCGAGGAGAACCGCATTCCCGCCCGGGACGACGTCACCATCTGCCGCTGCGAAGAGGTCACGGCAGGCGATGTCCGCCGCTTCGTCGAGCTGGGCTGCAGTGGGCCCAATCAGGCAAAATCCTTCGGTCGCTGCGGCATGGGTCCCTGCCAGGGACGGATGTGCGGCTTGACCGTCACCGAGATCATCGCCAAGTCGCGTGGGCTCACGCCCGACGAGGTGGGTTACTACCGCATTCGGCCACCGATCAAGCCCATTACCCTGGGAGAGCTCGCCAGTGGCTGACAGGACGGCGGACGTGATCGTCATCGGCGCCGGGCTGCATGGCTTGAGTACGGCCTGGCAGCTTGCGCAGCGCGGCGTGCGGGTGACCGTGCTCGAAGCCGACTACGCCGGGCGGCATGCCTCCGGTGTGAACGCCGGAGGAGTGCGGACGCTCGGCCGGCATCTGGCGGAAATCCCCCTGGCGTTGGCGTCCCGCGAACTCTGGCACAACCTGCCGGCGCTGCTGGGGACGGACGCGAGTTTCGTCGCCAGCGGCCAGCTCAAGCTGGCCGAAACCGACGCAGAGCTGCAGGACTGTCGGGATCGAGTCGCAGAACTTCAGGCCCATGGCTTCACCCATGAGGTGCTCATTGATCGGCAGGAGGTCTTCGAACTCCTGCCGACGGTGGCGCCCCATGTGGTGGGCGGCATCTGGGTGGCGGACGATGGCTACGCGACGCCTTACCGCGTGGTGACCGCGGTTCGGCAGGCAGCGGAGCGCCTGGGGATGGTGCTGCATGAACAGACGCCTGCGCTGTCCATCACCCAGCGAGGCACCCGTTGGCAGGTCGAGACGCGCCAAGGTCGGTTCGCGGCGGACCAGCTGGTGGTGACGGCCGGTGCCTGGGCGGGACGGTTGGCTGCCGAGGCGGGCGAGCCGGTGCCCACCTATCCGCAAGGCCTGATGCTGATGGTGACCCATCGGGTGGCGCCCTTCTGCAGGCAGGTACTCGGCGCCACCGGCCGCGCCCTGTCCTTCAAGCAGTTCGACAACGGTACGGTGGTCATTGGCGGCAAGCTGATCGGTGCCCTGGACTTCGAGGCGCGCCACGGCGAAGTCGATATCGCTCGGCTCGTGACCAGCGCCCAGACGGTGACGGATCTCTTTCCCCACCTCAGGCATCTGGGCATCAACCGCGCCTGGTCCGGTATCGAAGCCTTCACCGAAGACGACCTGCCCGTCATCTCTGGCAGCAGTCGCGCCAGTGGCCTGACCTACTCGTTCGGTTACTGCGGTAGCGGTTTCCAGATGAGCCTCGGCACCGGCCAGCGCGTCGCGCAGCTGGTGCTCGACGAGTCTTCACCCATCGATCTCGCGGCCTTCACCATCGATCGCTTCCACAGAGATTCCTCAACCCCCAGGCCACTCAAGGAGCCTATATGCAACCCATTACCCGTATCGAAACCAACCAGCGCATGAGCCGCGTCGTCCAGTACAAGGGCGGCATCACCTTCGTCGGCGGCCAGACGGCCAATGATCGCACCCAGGACATCAAGGGGCAGACCGCGCAGGTCCTGCAGAAGATCGACGACTACCTGGCCAAGGTCGGGCTGGACAAGACGCGCATCCTCAGCGCCCAGGTGTGGCTGTCGGACATCCAGGCCAACTTCGCCGGCATGAACGAGGTGTGGGACGCCTGGGCCCCGGAAGGGCAGGCACCTGCACGGGCTACGGTGGAGTCCAGGCTGGCGGCGCCGGAGTTGCTGGTCGAGATCGCCATCGTCGCGGCGGCGGAGTGAGGCAGGGCGCATCGGCTCGTGTGAGGCGGTGCGCCTATCCGTAATCACCAGCGGCTGGCGACGCCGGGGGCAGGTCGCTCAGGACACCACTTCAACCCTTACCAGCCCCTGCTGCCTGAAGGGGGTCAGGACCTCGCTCGCCGTCGCATCGGTGATCAGCGTCCAGTCCGTCTTCAGGGGCGTCCAGTGTTGCTGGCGATCACGCCCCAGCTTGGTCGAGTCCGCAAGCACGAAGACCTCGGCGGCCTGCTGGATCATCAGCTCCTTGAGGTAGGCCTGCTCGGTACTGGCCTCGCAAAGGCCGCGGCCGGCGACCACGCCGTCGGCGCTGAGGAAGACCTTGTCGGCCGACAGCCGCTCCAGCATGGTGAAGGCCGCCGGGCCGAAGGTGGACATGCTGCCGGGGCGGAGGTCGCCGCCGAGCAGGGTGACGTGGCCTTCGGGCAGGTCGCGCAGCAGCGGCACCGCCAGCAGGTTGTTGGTGATGACGTGCAGGCCGCGTCTTTCGCTGAGCAGCTTGGCCAGGGCGGCGGTGGTGGTACCGCCGTCCAGCACCAGGGTGTCGTGGTCATTGATATGAGCCAGGGCGGCGCGGGCGAGCAGGGCCTTTTCCGGGCCGGACTGGTTGCTGCGTTGCTCCAGGGATGGCTCGGGCTCACGGGTGCCGATGTGGGTCGCGCCGCCGTAGGTGCGCAGGATCTGGCCTTCTTCCGCGAGGGCGGTCAGGTCGCGGCGGACCGTGGCTTCCGACACTCCCAGATGCCGGCAGAGGGTTTCGACGTTGGTGTGACCGGCGAGGACCAGTTCGAGGATGGCCTGGCGACGTTTGGCGACCTTCATGGGGAATCCATCGGGAGAGACGGCGCTACTCTAGCGCAGTCACGCTTCCCCCACATCACAGCGAGGCGCCGCCGCAGACCGTCAGCGTCTGGCCGGTGAGGGCGCCGGCATCCGGGCCGAGCAGGAAGGCGGTCAGGCCCGCGACCTCTTCAGGCTGCACATAGCGGCCCAGCGGCGGCAGCCGCGGCGGCGTGCCGGCACGACCCGGATCACGCAGCATGGGCGTCTCGGTCGCCCCGGGCGCCACCAGGTTCACGGTGATGCCACGCGAAGCCAATTCCAGCGCCCAAGAACGCACCAGGCCCACCAGGGCTGCCTTGGTGGCGGCGTACTGGCTGCGTCCGGCCGCGCCCTGCATGGTGCGGCTGCCGATCAGCACGATGCGCCCGCCCGCGGCGAGGCGCTCGATCAGGCGGTCCACCAGGCGGCTGGCCACGGCGACGTGCAGGTGCCACATGGCGGTGCCATCGGCCGGGTCCAGCGCGCCCAGCGGCGCGGTACGCATGAAGCCGGCCGCATGGACGATGGCGTCCAGCGGGCCAATGTCGGCCAGCACGGCGTCCAGTGCCTGGTCATCGGCCAGGTCGACGCCGATCCAGGTCAGCGCCGGATGTTTGTGCTCGGGCGGGCGGCGGCTGAGGCCGGTCACCTGCCAGCCCTCGGCGAGCAGGCGCTGGGCGATGGCGGCGCCGATGCCGGAGCTGACGCCGGTAATCAGGGCATGAGGCTGAGTTGTCATCGCCGTCTCCTCTAACGCAGCGCGGCCAGCGGCAGGCGGACGTGCTTGATGCGCTGACGAAAGTAGGTGAAAGCCAGGTGGAGATCACCGTCGGGCGCTTGCACCAGGCTCGGATAGGAGTACTCGCGATTGAGCTTCTCGGTGGAGTTGTTGGTCAGGCAGTAGCCATCGCCGGCCTCGACGTCCAGGCGCCGCCAGCTCTGACCCTCGTCCGTGGACACGGCCAGGCTCATGGGGCCGCGCGGCACGCCCCAGACAGCGCTGCGTTCACCGTCCTTCGCCACCGGATCGACGCGGCTGTCGCCATCGTCGATCTCGTCATAGAGCGAGGCGCGGCGCTCGCTGTAGTCGGCGGCGCTGGTGGGGTTGTAGGCCACCACCAGTTCGCCGCTGGTGAGGCGAACGAACTGGATGGATGAGTTGTTGTTGGGCAGGGCCGTCGGGGTAGGTGCGCTCCAGCTGCGACCGCCATCCTGGGAGCGGCTGGCATGGATGAAGTCGGCCCAGCGACTGCGGAACAGCGCCAGCAGGCTGCCGTCACCCAGCAGCTGGATATTCATGTGCACGCAGCCGCTGCTCTCGGGCACCGCATGTTCGGTCCAGCTGCGGCCCTGATCGCCGGAAATCAGCACGGCGCTGGTGTCATGGCTGCCCACCCACTTCTCGCCGGCGCGGGCGATGCAGTGGAAGATCGGCAGCAGCCAGTCGCCATTGGCCAGCACCACCGGCGGCTGGCGAACAAAGGTTCCGGGGGTGTCGATCAGAGTCTCGATCGGGCCCCAGCTGTGGCCGCCATCGGTGGACAGGCGGCGGCGGACGATGGCGGTGTCCTGGTTGCCGGCCAGTTGGGCCGTCCACAGCAGCCACAGCGGACAATTCGGCGCCTGGAACAGGATGGGGTTCTGTTCGGAGCGGGTCGGGTCGTCCGACAGCTGCACGGGCTCGCTCCAGGTCCCGCTCGATGGATCGCGGCGGCTTAGCAGCACCGAGATGTCGGCCTTGCCTTCCTGGGTGCCGGCGAACCAGGTGCACAGCAGGGTGCCGTCGGGCTGAGCCAGCAGGTTGGCGGCGTGGTTCTGCGGATAGGGCGTCGGCAGGAAGCTGTCCTGGCGGCCGGCGATGGCGATTTCAGTGATGGACATGGGGGACCTCGGCAGGGGCGGCTTTGGCGGCGGACTGGGGGAAGAGCCGTTCGATGACCACGACGATGGCGGGCGTCGCCAGGGCAACGTACATGTTGTCGATGCCATAGGGGTTGCCCAGCAGATACCAGACGCTGGTGGTGATGGTCGAGGCCAGCAGGCCCAGGGTCGCGCCGCGATTGGTGGCGAACAGCGGCAGGTAGATGGCGATCATGGCGATCACCGCGATGGACAGGCGCAGCGCCCGGGTAAAGAACGACAGGTTCAGGATCTCGGGCACGAAGAACACGAAGAACAGCGGCACGAAGCCGATGATCAGGGAGATCACCCGGGTGGCCTTGAATTCACGCTCGGGCGTCGGCTTGCGCAGCGGCACGTAGAAGTCGCGGACCACCAGCGAGGCGATGGCCAGGGCCACGGTGCTGACGCTGACGAAGATGGAGGCGACCAGGGAAATGGTCACCACGCCGGCCAGCACCGGGTGCATCGACTGCAGGAAGACCGGCAGGGCGTAGAGGCTGCTCATTTCCGGATGCAGGTACTTGGACGCGACCCCGATGAAGCCTAGCGCCAGGGAGATGGGGATGCACAGCAGCGAGGCATGGAAGGTGGAGCGTTGCGCGGCGCGGGCATCCTTGGTCGAGGAGATCGCCTGGATGATGAACTGGGTGGAGAAGATCGCGCCGACGGTACCGATGATCCAGGCGAAGATCTTGCTGCCGCCGATGGCGCCGTCCCAGGTGAAGTAGTGCTCCGGCATGTTCTGCATGACCGGGGTGAAGCCACCGGTCATGTGCAGGGCCACGCCCGTGACGATGAGCACGCCCACGTACTTGACCGCGGTGTGCAGGATGCTGACGTAGGCCACGCTCTTCAGCCCGCCGAACGCGTAGTACAGGGTACTGACGATGGCGGTGATGAAGGCCGCGGTGGGCAGGTTGATCTTGAGCACCGTGGCGATGGCCGCGGCGCCGCTGACGTAGTTGCCCACGTTCACCAGCAGGAGGGCGTAGATCATGATGATCGACACCATCAGCTTGGTGGACAGGCCGTACTTCTGGGCGATGAAACCGGAGATGGTGAATTCGCCGGAGGCGTAGAGCTTGCGCGCCATCAGCAGGCCGAACAGTGGGAAGCCGATGGCCGCGGCGATCACCGACCAGGAGGCGGCGAAACCACTCTCGAAGGCGGCCTGGGCGGTGCCCACCGTGGACTTGGCGCCGATGAATTCCGACATCATCAGGATGCCCACCACGAAGGCCGGCATGCTGCGCGCGGCCACCATGAATTCGCCGCTGGTGCGGCTGCGCAGGCGGATGCTGAGCCAGGTGGTGAAGAGGATGTAGACCACCACCATCCCGATGATGATGGCGGTGCTTTGCACGTCGAACGTCTGCATGGAAATCGCTCCGTGTTGTTGTTGTACGAGCTTTTTCACAGGGCGCCGACAGGCCGCCGGCGCCCTGAACGAGGAACGTCAGTGGCTGGGTTGGCCGGCGCCCAGCAGGTCCGCCTCCGGGTCGTCGTCGGTGACGATGGGTTCCACCCGGCCGAGCAGGAACAGGTAGTTGAGGATGGCCGCCACGATCAGCGCCGCCGAGAACAGCAGGGCAATGTTGAAGGAGCCGGTGGTGGCGACGATGAAGCCGGTGACGATGGGGCCGACCACGCCGCCCATGTTGGAAACCGAGTTCTGCAGGCCGGCCAGCATCGAAGTCATGCCGCGCGGGGCGATATCCCCGGGCATGGCCCACACCTGGGTGGCGGCCACGGTGGTGCCGGACTTGGCGATGCACAGCAGCACGATGGCGATCCAGGCCGACTCGGCGAAGGCGGCCAGGCCGATGCAGGAGGCCATCAGCAGGCCGACGATCAGGAAGGTCTTGCGGATGGTGGTCAGCGAATAGCGGCCACTGCGGTAGATGCGGTCCGACAGCCAGCCGGCGAAGACTTCCACCACCATGGCGATCAGCAGCGGCAGCGCCGCCATGAAGCCCATGGAGATGAGGTCCATGCCCTTTTCCTTGACCAGGTAGGTGGGCAGCCAGGTGATGAAGAAGTAGGAGTTGTAGTTGATGAAGAAGAAGCCCAGGCACATGGCCCAGACGTTGCGATAGCGCAGCAGCTCGTACCAGCGCATGGCCGGCTTCTCGCCATTGCCTTCGCGGCGCCGCTGGCCTTCGCGGATGTAGCGCAGCTCGGCCTCGTTGATGCGCGGGTGGTCTTCCGGATCGTTGCGGTAGAAGGCGAACCAGGCCAGGGCCCAGAGGATGCCGAGGGCGCCGCTGATGACGAAGGTCAGCTTCCAGCCGAACAGTGCGATCAGGCCGACGATCAGCGGCATGGCCACCGCGCCGCCGAACTTGGAACCGCTGTCGAAGATGCCCGAGACGGTGGCGCGCTCCTTGTCGGGAAACCAGCGCGAGGTGATGCCGGCGTTGCTCGGGTAGGCCGCCGCCTCGCCGATGCCCAGGCCGATGCGCAAGGCGAACAGCGACTTGAAGCCCGTGGCGAGGCCGGTCAGGGCAGTCGCCAGCGACCACCAGAGCACCGCGCCGCCCAGGGTGGCCTTCTGACCGAAGCGGTCGGCCAGCCAGCCGGCGGGCAACTGCAGCAGGGCGTACGACCAGAAGAAGGCCGACATGATCAGCCCCATCTCGGTCGCGTTGAGGGCGAATTCCTTGCTGATGAAGGGCGCGGCGGCGGAGAGCACCACCCGGTCGATATAGTTGATGGCGATCGCTGTCCACATCAGTCCGGCGATGATCCAGCGAATCCTGGTGGCCTTGTTGTTGTTATCCATGATCAGGTTCCGAAAGGGGTAGGGGGGTCAGGGGGCGACGACGACGGACTCCAGGGTGGTGCTGCCGGTAAGGGCGGCGACCACGTTGCGGGCGCAGGTGAGGCTGAGGATGTCCAGCGCGCCCGGGGTGTAGCCGGCGATGTGCGGTGACACCACCACGGTGGGCAGCCCGTACAGCGGGTGCTGGTTGGCCGGCTCGTTCTCGAACACGTCCAGAGCTGCGCCGCCCAGGTGGCCACTGTGCAGTGCCTGGTAGAGCGCCTCTTCATCGACGATGCCGCCGCGGGCGGCGTTGATCAGGTGGGCGCCCGGCTTCATCAGGCCCAGTCGCCGTGCCTCCAGCAGGTGGCGAGTGGCGTCGGACAGGCCGATGTGCAGGGTGACGAAATCGGCTTCGGCGAGGAGCTCGTCGAGGGCGCGAAACTCGATGCGTTCGCGGTCGGCGAAGGCCTGATCGGGATAGGGGTCATGGGCGATGACGCGCATGGCGAAGCCACTGGCGCGCCGCGCGACTTCCTTGCCGATGCTGCCCAGGCCGACGATGCCCAGGGTCTTGCCATGGACATCCGCGCCAAACAGCCGTGGCCACTCGCCGGCGCGGGTTTCGCGGTCGGCGCGGGCCACCTGGCGGGCCGAGGCCAGCAGCAGGGCGAAGGTGTAGTCGGCCACCGCATGGCGGTTGGAGTTGGGCACGTTGCAGACGGTCACGCCATGGGCGCGGGCCGCGTCCAGGTCGATGTTGTCGACCCCGACGCCGTGCTTGCACACCAGGCGCAGCTGCGGCAGGGCCGCGAAGGTGGCGGCGTCGAAGACGTTGAAGGCGGTGATGGCCGCCTGGCAATCGGCGGCCGCGGCGATGAAATCCTCGGCATCGATGTCGGCGGGCAGGGTCACCACGTCGATGCCGTGGCGGGCCAGCAGCTCGAGCGGTTCCCGGGAGTACTTGGCGAAGGACGGCGAGGTGCAGACGACTTTCATGGTCAGGCTCCTCAGGCGGCCTGGCTGGCGCGGTGCCGGCTGGCGAGTTCGGTGGCCTGGCGCAGCGCCTCGATGAGGCTGCGCTCGTCGGCGATGCCCTTACCGGCGATGTCGAAGGCGGTGCCGTGGTCCACCGAGGTGCGGATCACCGGCAGGCCGACGGTGACATTGACGCCCGCTTCCAGGCCCATGACCTTGACCGGGCCGTGGCCCTGGTCGTGATACATGGCCACCACGCAGTCGAAATCGCCGCGACCGGCGCGGAAGAACAGGGTGTCCGCAGGCAGCGGGCCTTCCACGCGCCAGCCACGGGCGCGCAGTTCGTCGATGGCCGGCTGGATCTTGGTTTCTTCTTCGCCGTAGCCGAACAGGCCGTTCTCGCCGGCATGCGGGTTGATGCCGCAGACGGCGATCAGGGGATCCTGGATGCCGGCCCGCTGCAGGGTGGCGTGGGCGCGTTCGATGGTGCGCTTGACCAGGCCCGGCTCGATGCGTGCGATGGCGTCGATGATGCCGATATGGGTGGTGACGTGGATGACCTTGAGGATTGGCGTCATCAGCATCATCGACACCTCCTCGGTGCCGGTGAGGTGCGCCAGCAGCTCGGTATGGCCCGGGAAGATATGGCCGCCCGCGTGCAGGGCTTCCTTGTTCAGCGGGGCGGTGCAGATGGCATCGAGTTCACCGGCGGAGGTGAGCTGCACGGTGCGTTCGATGTAGCGATAGGCGGCGTCGCCGGCCAGGGCGGACAGCTTGCCGTAGGGCAGGTCGGCGGGAATCATCCCGAGGTCGATGCAATCCACCACGCCGGGTTGGAAGCGCGCCTGATCGGGCCGCTCGATGGCGTTGATCTGCAGGCGACCGCCGACGATGCGATTGGCATCCTCCAGGCGACCCGCGTCGCCGATGACCAGCGGCCGGCAACTGTCGTAGACCGAGGCGTGGGCCAGGGACTTCATGATGATTTCGGGACCGACGCCGGTGGCGTCACCCATGGTGATGCCGATGACGGGACGTTCAGACATGGTGGGCTTCCTTCTGCAGGCAGGCCGTGGCGGCCTGTGCGGGTAGGCTGGCGCGCAGGTGGCGCCAGGCGTCGAGGAGGGTGTCGGGTTGGCCAAAGCCGCCGGCCTTGGTCACTACCCGCAGGGCGCGACCGCGCCAGCGGGTGCTGGCCAGGGCCACGCCCGGGGCGAGGGCGCCGTGCAGGTCCAGCGCGGTGATGCCAGCCTGGGCGAGCAGGGCGCGTGCGGTCTC
Organism: Pseudomonas flavocrustae; assembly: GCF_029872515.1. Taxonomy (NCBI): domain Bacteria; kingdom Pseudomonadati; phylum Pseudomonadota; class Gammaproteobacteria; order Pseudomonadales; family Pseudomonadaceae; genus Pseudomonas; species Pseudomonas flavocrustae. The sequence continues at coordinate 171,799 of NZ_JAPDIQ010000002.1, forward strand.
GCCACCGGTGGCCATGAGGGCGGCGGCCTCCTGCAGGGCGGGCTGCAGCAGTTCGGCCAGGGCCTGGCTCAGGGCCACGGCCTGGCGCGGGTCGCGGGCCTGCTGGTCAAGGCTCACCAGGACGTCTTCGCCACGGGCGAGCTGCCGAGCGAGGGCCGTGGCCAGCGCGGTACGCTCGGCGGCGTGCTGCGGCTCCAGCAGCCAGGCAGGGGCCAGCCGCTGCCAGTGTTGGCCGCTCCCCGCCACCAGACGCTCGGCCTGGGCCTGGGAGTGTCGTGACATGCTGCCCACCACCGTAAGGATCGGGCCGTCGCTTGGAGGGCGGAGTGCGGTGTGGCCAGTCAGGCCCAGGGCAGCAGGCAGCGCCTCGGCCAGGCCCGCGGAGCCGACCCAGAACAGCTGCTGCGCCAAGGGCGCGGAGGCCCGGGCCAGCGCCTCAAGGTCCGTTTGGCGCTCGGCGTCGCAGACCAGCGCGGGCAGACCACTGTCCAGCGCGCGGCGCAGGGCGGCGGCCAGGGCCACCGGCTGACGCAGGGTGGCGAGGTCCAGCCGGGCACAGCTGATGCCGTGATCGGTCAGTTGAGCGACCAGATCGGCACTGCCGGTCAGGCCCTCGTTGCGCCAGACATCGGTCTGGTCGACCGGTACGCCGTCCAGATACTGGATGCCACCCTGGGTCGTGCGGCCCAGTGCCGGGTAGGCGGGCGCTACCAGGGCCAGGCCGCGCGGGGCGAGGGCCGCTACCTCGGCGGCGACATTGCCACGCAGGGTGGAGTCGATCTTCTTGTAGAGCGCGGCGCCCGCCAACGCCGGGTGCCCGAGCAGTGCGGCATGGCGCGCGGCGGCCGCACGCGCGTCCAGTCGACGGCTGTCCAGATCCAGTGCCGTCACCGGTGCCTGGGCAACCAGGGCCGCGGCGTCGAGCAGCACCCGGGTCGCCTGGGCCTTAGCAAAGCCCAGGGCGCAGTCGGCGGCGCCGCTGAGGTCGTCGGCCAGGATCAGCAGGCGGGTCATGGCAGCAGCCGCCGATAGAGCGCCTGGATGTCGTCCAGGCTCAGCGGCTTGGGATTGTTGACCATCAGTCGGGTGACCTTGGACGCCGCCACGGCCATCTCTGGCAGGTGTTCCTCGCGGACACCAAAGGCGGCCAGGTCCTGCGGAATCTCCAGGGTGGCGGTCCAGGCGGCGATCTGTTCGATCAACTTGTGTGCGGCGGCTTCGTCGCTGTCTTCCTCGCGGGCCAGGCCGCAGACCAGGGCGGCGCGCTTCAGGCGCGGCGCGCAACTGTCCAGGTTGAAGGCCATGACATGGGGCAGCAGCATGGCATTGGCCACGCCATGGGTGACGTGGAACTTGCCGCCCAGGGGATAGGCCAGGGCATGGACAGCGGCCGTGCCGGCGGCGGTCAGGGCCACGCCGCCATAGGTGGAGCCGAGCAGCATGTCGCTGCGGGCGCGTACCGAATCCGGCTGCTGGTAGGCCTCGACGATGCTACCGGCGATCAGGCGCATGGACTCCAGGGCGAAGGTATCGCTGACCGGGTTGGCCTTGTTGGAGATGAAGGACTCCAGGGAGTGGGTGAAGGCGTCCATCCCGGTAGCCGCGGTGATGGCCTTGGGCAGGCTCAGGGTCAGCAGTGGATCGAGCAGCACCAGGGCGGGCAGCAGGTGGCGGCTGACCACGCCTACTTTCAACTCTTCGTCGGGCAGGGTGACGATGGCATTGGGCGTCACTTCCGAGCCGGTGCCGGCAGTGGTGGGGACCAGCACGGTGGGCAGCCCGGCGCGGGCCACCTGGTCGATGCCGAGCATGGACCTGAGCGACTGCTCGTTGGTGAGCATGACCGCGAACAGCTTGGCGGCGTCCAGCACCGAGCCGCCGCCGATGGCCAGCAGGGCGTCCGGTTGGCGCGGCGCGACCTGCTCGCGAAAGACCTGCTCGATGTTCTCAAGGGTCGGCTCGATCTCGACGTTGTCGATCACCGCCACGTCGATGTCGCGGGCGGCCAGTTGCGCCTTGACGCGCTCGGTCACGCCCAGGCCATGCATGGCGTTCTGGGTGACCAGCACCACGCGGCGCAGCGGGACGTCGAGAAGGGCGAGCTTGTCGCCGAGCTGATCCAGGGCGCCGGCGCCGTGGACCAGGTGTTTGACGGTCTGGAAATGATAGAGGGACATGGGCGCTCCGGGTCAGTCGCGATAGATGGCCAGCAGGCCTTCGAGCTTGTGCACCGTGGCTTCGTCCAGCGGCGCGACCGGAGCGCGGCAGGGGCCGACCGGGACGTTGAGCAGGTCGGCGGCCTTCTTCAGTACCGATGGCATGGTGCCCAGGGCGAAGGCATCGCGCAGCGGCCGCAGCTTTTCCTGGGCGGCGCGGGCTGTGGCGTGATCGCCGGCCTGGAAGGCGTTCCAGATGGTCATGACGACCTGAGGTACTGCGTTGGCCGTGGCGGCCACCGCGCCATCGCCGCCGGCCAGCAGGTTCCAGTAGATGAGGGAGTCGGTACCGGCGAAGACGGCGAAGTCATCGCTGCGGTACTTCATCATCTGCACCAGGGCGTCGAAGTTGCCCGCGCTGTCCTTGATCCCCTTGATCTGCGGATGCTGGCTCAAGGTGGCCACGGCGCCGATGCCGATCGACATGCCGGTCTTGGCCGGAATGTTGTAGAGCATGAGCGGCAGTGGGGAGGCGTCGCCAATGGCTTCGTAATGAGTGATCAGCTCTTTCTGGCTGACAGCATTGAAGTAGGGCGTGATCACCGACAGGGCATCGACGCCGCGATCCGCCATCTTTTTGTTCAGTTCAATCACTTCGTGCGTCGCGAAGGCACCGGTACCGGCTACGACCGGGACCCGGCCGCCCGCGGCGTCCACCGTGAGCTCGGCGATACGCAACTTTTCGGCTTCGGAGAGGGCGAAGAACTCGCCGTTGGTGCCCAGTACGAACAGGCCGTGGACGCCGGCGCCAATCAGGTTTTCGATCAAACCGCGCAAAGCGTTTTCATCGACACGTTGTTGGGCGTCAAAGGGGGTAACGAGGGCGGGAACGATGCCGCGGAATTTCATGGTCATGCCTACCTTGTGATTGTTCTGATCACAATAAAGCATGTTTTGATCTAATCGATCAATAGCGACCCGATGGTTTTGCGTGGTCGATGGGTCTGTGCACCTCTGGAAAGCAACGGCCCTTCGTGAGGCCACTGTCGACTCGGGTCGCTGGCAATAGAGAGGGATCAAGGCAACGGGAGCCTCGGCGCGTTACCCACTCGCCGCGAGGCAGGAATGTTAACGCTGCGGGCGAGGGGTGACGCTGTCGGGCCGGGACAGCTATCTCGCTGATCCTTCTGACAAAATTGTCATTCTGCAGTACCCGTTCCTGACCGAGTGATCAGGATAGTTTGGCGGGGTCATCTCCTGGACCTCGAATCATGTCGCGCTTTCTTCCCTCTCTCACCCTCACGCTGCTGGGCGCTGCCACCCTCGGTCAGGCGCAGGCGGCGCTGCCGCAGCACCCCGATCTCGACCTCGCGGCCGCGCAGCGACTGGCGCAGGCCGCGCCCTGCAGCGCCGCGCTCGCGGTGCTCGACCGCAGCGGTCAACTGATCCTCCTGCAACGCGATACCCGCGTCGGACCGCACAACGCCGAGGCGGCGCGGCGCAAGGCCTTTACCGCCCTGTCCACCCGCACCCCGTCGCAGGCGTTGGCCGAGCGCGCCCGGCAGAACCCGGATGCGGCCAATCTCGTCACCCTGCCCGAGTTGCTGCTGCTCGGTGGTGGCATCCCCCTTTACGAAGGCGACCAGCTGGTCGGCGCCCTGGGCATCGCCGGTGCCGGCGGTGGCGGGGCGGACGAGCGCTGCGCGCTGGCGGCCGCTGAACACCTCAACCTCACCTCTCATCCTTGAAGGAAATCTCCATGAAGACGTTCGTGCTGTTGTGTGGCCTGGCCCTGTCCGGCTTCGCGGTCGCCGCGCCCAATCCCCTGAGTGTCCACGTGCTCAACCTGGAGGACGGCAAGCCGTCGGCGGGGGTGCACGTGACCCTGGAGCGCCAGGTAGGGCAGGGCTGGCAGCCGCTGGCGGAGGAGGTCACCAACGAGCAGGGCCGGGTGCCGGCGCTGTTCCCCAAGGAAAGGACCTTCGAGAAGGGCGAGTACCGGGTGGTCTTCAAGACCGGCGACTACTATCGCCAGCAGGGCCGCAGCGCCTTTTTCCCCGAGATCCCGGTGGTGTTCGACGTCACCCAGCCAGAGCAGCACTACCATATCCCGCTGTTGCTCAGCCCCTACGGCTTCAGCACCTACCGCGGTTCCTAGCGGCAAGGCCTCCCAGGCTGGCCAGAGTATCCAGCCTGGGAGGCGCCAGGGCAGCAGCGGTCACGACTCAACGCCGGACTTTGTAAGGATCCGGATACAAGGTGGCGACGGACTTTTACCTGGGGTAGAAATCCAGCAGCGGCAGGTTCACGCACAATGGGCGACGGGGCCGCAGCGCTGTCCAGTGCTGGGCCCTGTCACGTGGCGCGTTCGCTAGTGGTCGATCGGCGCGCCAGGTCTGGTCATCGTCACTCCGAGGAGTCGTACCTTGTACCTTTCACCCCTCTCGTTCCGCCCGACCGAAGCTGTGAGTTCGAGCGCTGGCGCCTTCGCCGCCTGGCGCAATGCCTACCGCGGCCCCGTGCTGCTGCTGGCCTCGGGGCCGTCGGCGGGCAGGCTCAACCTGCCGGTCTGGCGGGACATTCCGGTCATCACCATGAATGGCGCCATCGCCAAGTTGCTGGGCAGTCCCCTGAGTCCGCTGTTCTACGTCTGCAGCGATCTCAGTTTCGCGCAGCAGCAACCCGAGCTCTATCGACAGGGACTGGAGCGGGCCACCCGGCTGGCACTCTGGCCGAAAGCCATCCAGGCCCTGCCCGCGGAACTGGCCGCCAAGGCGCATCCGCTGCACCGCGCGCCAGCCACACGCCTGGAGCACCACCTGGGCGCCGAACAGGAACAGGCGCAACGGCTGCCTGCCTGGTTCAGTCGTCGCGCCCGGGATATCGGCTTCAGCTGCAACCTGGATTACGGCATCTTCGATGTCCGCACGGTGGCCTTCATCGCCCTGCAACTGGCCTATCACCTGGGATTCACCGAGATCTATCTTGCCGGCGTCGATCTCGACAGCGACCGTCCGCGGTTCTACGAGGATGGCCGCTCGCCGGCGTCGCCCTGCGGCCTCGACGAGCACCTGCACAGTCGCATCCTGCCCGGCCTGCAGGTCATGCAGACCGCGATGCGCGCCGCGGGTCGCCAGGTGTTCAACCTGTCGAACTGCAGTCGTATTCCCGCTGACCTGATTCCGCTTGCCGATCTCGCCGCCGTGGAAACGCGCTGGTTGTGGCGCCGCCGGCGTCAGCTTGGTTAGCGAACGATAGCCAGGCCGACTCAGCGCCAACCCAGGGCAAGACCCCAGACCACGGTGTAGCGCGTGGCCTTGGCCAGGGTCACCACCAGTAGAAAGCGCCACAGCGGTTCGCGCATCACCCCGGCCACCAGGGTCAGGGGATCGCCGATCACGGGCGTCCAGCTGAGCAGCAGCGACCACCAGCCCCAGCGCTGATAGGCCGCTTGGATACGCGCAAGGCGCTCCGCCGACACTGGAAACCAGCGGCGTTGGCGAAAGCGTTCGAGATGGGTACCCAGCCACCAGTTCAGCGTCGAGCCGGCGACATTGCCCAGCGTCGCGGCCAGCAGCAGGAGCGCCGTGGCATAGCGCCCGGTGAGCAGCAGCCCGGCCAGGGCCGCTTCCGATTGCAGGGGCAACAGGGTGGCCGCGCCGAAGGCGAGGGCGGCCAGGCCCAGGTAGACGCTCAGGGCTTCCAGGATGAGGCTCCAGCGGGAAGGGCCATCTAGGGGCTGTCTCGGGTCGGGAGGAAGCCGCCGAGCATAGCGCGAGTGGCCGGGCTATGCCGCCTCTCGACCCTGAGCCCTGGGGCTCAACCCACCCGAGCGAGCCAGTCCGCGACCGAGTCCCCGCTGCTGATGTCGGGTTGTACCAGACCATCGATCATGAAGGTCGGCGAGACATGGATACCGTTCTGCCGGGCGTACTTGCAGTGCCACTTGATGGCGTGCTGCAGGTCCGGATTGGCGAAGGCGTCGGCCAGGGCCAGGCCGCTGTAGCCTTCCAGGCGCGCGATGATGTCGTTGGGCGTGGCGTCGCGGTTGGGTCCGGTGGCGTGATCCTTGAACTCGAATTCCTCGCGATGGGCCGCCACCGCGGCCAGCACCGCCTTGGCGCTCTCCCTGCCGCCGTCGAGGGTGGCGGCGGCCAGCACGCAGCGCACCACCACCCCGGAGAACAGGTGCCAGGGTTGGGATTGCAGGCGGATCTTCAGGGTGATCCGCTCGGGGCTGGCCTGGGTCAGCAGGTCGTCGAGCTTGTTGAAGGCCTTGACCGAAAAGGGGCAGGTGGGCTCGAGAAAGACTTCGAAGGTGCGGGGGCCATGGCCCCAGGTGAGGGTGTCGGCGTACAAGGTAGAACTCCAATGGCGAGACGTTGGGGTTGAGACCGCATGTCGTCCCGGGCGTTTTGCCTCTATCGGGACGGCGCGGGATGCCTCAGGGAATCAGTCGCCGCCGACGCATGTCCTCCAGGTGCGCGAGCAGGACCTCGTCCGATCTCAGGACCATCTGCCCGAAGCCGGCCTGCCGCGCCTTGGTCACATCGAAGATGGCGTCCTTCTCGACATGGAAGATGAAGTCGCCGAAGGCCCCGGGCGCAATCCGCTCGGGATCGGCCTCGGCCAGTCCTTCCCCTTGCGCCAGCGCCTGCCAGAGCGGCTTCAGCGCGGTCAGGCGCTGGGCCAGGGAGATGGGTTGCGGCTCGCCCACGTCCAGCCCGAACCAGTCGGCCAGCTGTGGCCAGACGTGACTCCAGCGAAAGACATCGCCGTTGGTGAGGTTGAAGGCGCCATCGTGCTGCTCTTCGGCGGCCCAGACCGCGGCTTCGCCCAGCAGCGGCGCGGCCGTGACGTTGACCAGGGCGCCGCGATAGGCCTGCTCGGTTCCGGGGAATTGCATGGCGGTGCCGGTCGCCTTGCACAGGGCGCCGTAGAGACCGATCAGGTTGCCCAGGTTCATGGCCGAGCCCAGTGAGTGACCGATGACGATGTCGGGGCGCAGGGCGGTCCAGCGGATGCCGTCGGCCTCCAGGCTGCGCACGAAGTCTTCATGGCGGAAATAGAGGTTGGGCGGGAAGTGGCGGCTGTCATCCTCGCGGGCTGGGGTCTTGTACACCCCCAGGTGGGCGCCGTAGATCTTGCCGCCCTGGACGAAGGTGATGCGGGCCAGGGGGGCGCCGGCATCCCGTACCGCGGCGACCAGGTTCTCCAGCATGGCGGCGTTTTCGTCCGCCTCGACGCCTGGGTCGGGGTTGGGCTTGAGGGCGCTGTAGAAGAGATGGGTCACGCCGGCGAGATCGGCCTTGGCCGCGGCCAGGCTGGCCGGGTCCAGCAGGTCGGCGGTCAGATGAGGAAAGCGACTGGGTGCCTGTCGCGAGCGGCCGACGGTGGTGATGGACCAGCCGGCCTTGGCGAAGGCGTCCAGCACGGCCTGGCCGATGATGCCGCTGGCGCCGGCGATGAGGAGTTGTCGTGCGGTCATGGGGTCTCCCGATAGCGTGGGTGGGCTGATGAAGGGGAGACCCAGGCAGAGGGCGATTTGTCCCCGTGTCGGGCTGGACGGTAGACGGACGAACGCCGGTGTCCTGCTCGCGCAGGCAGGGCTACTGTGAGAGCACTGCCTGCTGCCGCGGAGGACCTTGCCTTGACCCACCCGTCCCGTACGCCTGCCGTCTTTCAATCCCTGCTCGACGAACTCGTCACCGCCCTGGATCTGTCTGCCGCCCAGGCGGCAAATCTGCAGGTCCGGGGCAACGATAGCCTGGCCTCCTGCTTTCCGGTCAGCGACCTCGCCACGGCGGCGATCGGGGTCGCCGGCCTGGCCGCCGCCGATCTGCTGGCCGAAGGGGCACCCGGATTGCCGGTGCAGGTGGACCGGCACCTGGCCGCGGCCTGGTTCAAGACCTCCCTGCGTTCCCTGGGCTGGGAATTGCCCGCCGTCTGGGATGCGATCACCGGCGACTACCGTACCCGCGACGGCTGGCTACGGTTGCACGCCAATGCGCCTCATCACCGGGAGCGTGCCCTGGCCGTGCTGGGCTGCGCCAATAGCCATGACGCCGTGGCGCGGGCCATGGCGGGCGGGTCGGGCGAAGACCTGGAGACGGCCATCGTCGCGGCGGGCGGCTGCGCGGCCAGGCTACGTACCCAGGCGGATTGGCAGGCGCATCCTCAGGGCCAGGCCGTTCGCGCCGAACCCCTGATCGCCCAGGAATGGACAGCCATTGCCACCGCGCGCGACTGGCGCCCCGATCCACAACGCCCCTTGCAGGACATTCGCATCCTCGACCTGACCCGCATCCTCGCCGGACCCATCGCCACCCGCCTGCTGGCCGGGCTGGGCGCCGAGGTGCTGCGGATCGATCCCCCCGACTGGGACGAACCGGCCCAGGCACCCGAGGTGACGCTGGGCAAGCGCTGCGCGCGATTGGACCTGCGCCGGCCGGCCGACCGTTGGGTGTTCGAAGCCTTGCTGGAAGAGGCGGATGTCCTGGTGCACGGCTATCGCGCCGACGCTCTAGAGCGGCTCGGCTATGGTGCCGCCCAGCGCCGGGCATTGCAGCCGGCGCTGATCGACGTGTCCCTGTGCGCCTACGGCTGGAGCGGGCCCTGGGCCCTGCGACGTGGCTACGACAGCCTGGTGCAGCTGTCCTGCGGCATCGCGGCGGCCGGGCGCGACTGGCAGCAGCGCGAGCAGCCGGTGCCCCTGCCGGTCCAGGCCCTCGACCACGCCACCGGCTACCTGATGGCGGCGGCGGTCATCCGCGGCCTCACCGGTCGCCTGCGCGAGGGCCGTGTGCTGAGCGCGCGCCTGTCGCTGGCGCGTACCGCCTGCCTGCTGACCGAGCATCCCGCCGTGGCCTACGCGCCCCTTTATACCAGCGTGCAGGACGCCGACTACGATGCCACCCCCGAGCCCACCGCCTGGGGGCCGGCGCTGCGGTTGCGCCCGCCGCTGCAGATCGGCGACCTGCGCCTGCACTGGCCGCGGCCGGCTACGCGGCTGGGATCGGCGAGTGCGGCCTGGTCGAGCGCAGGCTGAGCGGGTCAAGTCTCCAGGCAATAGCCCACGCCATAGATGGAGCGGATCAGCTCGCAGTCCGGGTCGAGGCGGTGCAGCTTGCGGCGGACGTTGCGCACGTGGCTGTCGACGGTGCGGTCGGTGAGGATGCGGTAGTCGGTGTGCAGGTGGTTGAGCAACTGGTCGCGCGAAAGCACCTTGCCGGGGTGCTGGGCCAGGGTCGCCAGCAGGCGGAATTCCACCGGGGTCAGCTCCAGCGGCCGCCCGTTGAAGCTGGCCTGGTAGGTCTCGGTGTCCAGCTGCAGGCCGCTGGGCGCGGGCCGGCCGTCCGGCACGCTGCTGCGGCGCAGCACGGCCTTGACCCGGGCCACCACCTCGCGCGGGCTGAAGGGTTTGCAGATGTAGTCGTCGGCGCCCAGTTCCAGGCCGAGCAGGCGGTCGATCTCGTCGACCCGGGCGGTGACCATGATGATCGGCAGGGCGCTGAAGGTGCGTACCGCGCGGCAGATCTCCAGGCCGTCGAGGCCGGGCAGCATCAGGTCGAGCAGCAGCAGGTCGGGTGGTGTGGCGCGGAGGGCGGCCAGGGCCTGTTCGCCGTCGGCGTACCAGTCGCAGGTGAAGCCGGCGGCCTTGAGGTAGTCACCCAGCAGGGCGGCGAGCTTGGGTTCGTCTTCCACCAGCAGGATGGTCTGGCTCATGCCGGGCTCCGGTCAGCGAGGGCGGGCAACCGCAGTTCGAGCCAGAGGCCGCCAAGCGGTGATTCCTTGGCCTGCAGCTGACCGCCATGCACCTCGGCGATGCCGCGACAGATGGCCAGGCCCAGGCCGGCGCCGCCGCTGCGGCGGCTGCGCGAGCCTTCGACGCGGTAGAACCGCTCGAACAGCCGTTCGCGGTCGGCCGCGGGAACGCCGGGCGCGGAGTCCTGCAGATCGACCTGCAGCCAGTTGCCGAGCTGGCGCGCGGAAAGGTGCACCTGACCAGGGGCTTCGGTGTACCTCAGGCTGTTCTCCAGCAGGTTGTAGAACAGCTGGCCCAGGCGCGCCTCATCGCCGCGGATCAGCAGCGGGGCGTCCGGCAGCTCCAGCCGCAGTTCCAGGCCGGCCTGGCGATAGCGCGGGCGCCAGGCATCGGCGGTCAGCGCCAGCAGGGTCGCCAGGTCCAGCGCTTCGTGGCGGTAGGTGGGGCCGCCGACTTCGGCCAGCGACAATTCGAAGAGATCGTCCACCAGCTTGTTCAGCGAGCCGACCTCGGTCTGCAGCGACTTCAGCCCGCTCACGTCCAGCGGGCGGATTCCGTCCTCCATGGCTTCCAGTTCACCCCTGAGCACCGCCAGGGGCGTCCGCAACTCGTGGGAGATGTCGGCCATGAAGGCGCGGCGCTGCAGCTCGTTGCTGGCCAGGACGCGGGCCAGGCGGTTGAAGTCCTGGGCCAGCTGGCCGGCCTCGTCGGCGGAGCGGATGGGCAGCTGGATGCCGTAGTCGCCGGCCGCCAGGCGATGGGTGGCGCCGGCCACGGTGCGGATCGGGCGCAGCAGGGTGCGGGCGATCCACCAGGCCAGGGCGGCGGCCAGCAGCAGACAGACGAAGGCGATCACCAGGCTGGAACGGATCTGGCTCTGCTGAAAGCGGCGGTCGCCGTCGCTGATGACCGCCTCGAAGGGCGTCAGCGCCAGCCAGCCGACCACCCGGCCCTGCCAGTGGATGGCCCGCAACAGCGGGACGGGCGGCAGGTCGCGAAAGCCGATCAGGTAGCGATGCTCGGCATCCAGCAGCGAGAAGCGCAGAAAGGCGCCGGTGAGATCCGACACCGGCGGGGAGGGGCGGACGCTGGTATTGGCGGGCAATTCCGGGCGCAGCAGCTGGATCCAGGCCTCGGGCGGGTGCTGGTTGAGCAGGAAATTCCAGTCGCCATGCTCGGCGTAGGCGTGCTCGAAGCGCGGTACCAGGGCATCCAGCCGCTGTTCGGCCTGGCCGTTGAGATAGCCGAGGAAATCCCGCGAGAAACTCAGGTAGGAGGCCCAGGCCATGCCCAGCACGGCGAAGGCGCAGAGCGCCAGGGCGGCGAGAAAGACCTTGGCGGAAAGGGACAGACGCAGCAGGCCCATGCGGATCTCGACAGCGGAAGGTAGGGGCACGCTAGCAGCTCCACGGGTGGCTGTCAGAACCTATTCTTGATCTGCTGCGCGTCGGCCAAACGGCGTTGAAAATGGTCTGGAAGGCCAGCTCCGTCGGAATGCTCATTCACTATTTGTAACTCCGCTTCCTCAGCTATTTTCGTGGGGCCGCCTAGGCCTTGTTTGTCTCTAGCTCGCGAGATCGAGAACAGGTTATCAGGGGGCGTCGGCCAGGCGCGCGGCCTGCCAGTCGCCACCCAGCGCCATCTGCAGCTGCACGCTGGTTACCAGCTGGCTGGATTCCAGTTGCAGCAGGCTTTGCTCCTGGCTCAGCTGGGTCGCCTGGGTGGTGGCCACGTCCAGGTAGTCGATGATGCCGGCCTCGTACTGGTCGCGGGTCACGCTGGCCGAGTCACGCGCGGCGGCCACGGCGCGGCGCTGGGCGGCGAGTTCGGGACCGAGCACGCGCAGCGCCACCAGGTCGTCTTCCACCTCGCCCAGGGCGGTGAGCACCGTCTGCCGGTAGCTGGCCACCTTGGCGTCGTAGGCCGCGCGCGCCTGGCCGACGCTCGCGCGGGTGGCACCGAAATCGAACAGGGTACCGGAGAGGGTCGGTCCCAGTGACCAGAAGCGGCTCGGCGTCTTGAGCAGCTCGCCGAGCAGGCTGCTCTGGTAGCCGCCGCTGGCGCTCAGGGTCAGGTCGGGGTAGTAGGCGGCGGTGGCCACGCCGATGGCGGCATTGGCGGCGGCCACCTGGCGCTCGGCCTGGGCGATGTCCGGGCGGCGCTCCAGCAGGGCGGTGGGCAGGCCAGCGGGAATGTCCGGCAGCCGGGCCTGCCACCGGGGATCGGCGGCCAGGGCGAAGTCCGCGGGCGGCTTGCCCAGCAGCAGGGCGATGGCGTGTTCCAGCTGGGCGCGCTGGGTGGTCAGGGCCAGCCGATTGGCGTCGGCGCTCTCCAGCTGGGTCCGTGCCTGGGCGAGATCGGCACGGGAGGCGAGCTGTTCGTCGTACTTGTTCTGGATCACCGCGAGATAGCGGCGGTAATCGGCCAGGGTCTGCTCATAGAGCGTCAGGCGCCGATCCAGCACGCGCAGCTGGAAGTAGTCCTGGGCCAGTTCCGCCTGGGCGCTGAGGGTGGCGTTGGCCAGCTCGGCGGCACTGGCCTGGGCACTGGCACGGTCTTCTTCCAGGGTGCGGCGCAGCCGGCCCCAGAGGTCCAGGTCCCAGCTCAGGCCGAGACTCAGGCTGTCGGCGTTCCTGACCGTGGCGCCGCCGGCACTGGTACTGCCGCTGTCGCTGCTGCTGGCGTTTTCGCTGCGGGTGGTCTTGGCGTCCAGGGTGGCGCTGGGCAGGGTCTCGGCGCGGCTTTCGCGGACCAGGGCGCGTGCCTGGCGATAGAGCGCCTGGTACTGGGCGACGTTCTGGTTGGAGACCGCCACCTGGGTCAGCAGGGCGCTGAGCTGGGGATCGTCGTAGCGTTGCCACCAGGCGCCCTTGGCCTGATCGTCACGCGGGCGGGCGGCCTTCCAGCCAGCTGCCTCCTTGAATTGCGTCGACAGCGGGGCGCTGGGCCTTTGGTAGTCGGGCCCGACGGTGCAGCCGGCAAGCAGGGTCAGCAGGAGCAGCGGGGGCAGGAGGCGCGGGAGCGGCATGGTCGTTACCTTCAGGCCGCGGCGCGGCGCAGATGCTGGCGCCAGAACCGGCGGCTGGCGCGGCTCAGGCGGTCGAGACAGAGGAACACCACCGGGGTGGTGAAGAGGGTCAGCACCTGGCTCAGGGCCAGGCCGCCAGCGATGGCCAGCCCCAGGGGCTGGCGCAGGGCATCGTCGCCGCCGCTGCCCAGCGCCAGCGGCAGGGCGCCGAAGAAGGCCGCCAGGGTGGTCATCAGGATCGGCCGGAATCTCAGCCGGCAGGCCTCGCGGATGGCGGCCTCGGGCGAGAGGCCGCGGTCGCGCTCGGCGACCAGGGCGAAGTCCACCAGCAAGATGGCGTTCTTTTTGACGATGCCGATCAGCAGCAGGATGCCGATCAGGGCGATGAGGGTCAGCTGGGTGCCGGTGGCCAGCAGCAGCAACAGCGCACCGACCCCGGCCGAGGGCAGGGTGGAGAGAATGGTCAGCGGATGGATGTAGCTCTCGTAGAGCATGCCCAGCACCAGGTAGATGGCCGCCAGGGCCGCGGCCACCAGCCAGGGGATCTGCGCGACCAGGGTGGCGAAGGCCTGGGCGGTGCCCTGGAAGCCGGACTGGATCTCCCGCGGCAGGCCGACCTTGACCAGCGCCGCCTGGATCGCCGCCTGGGCCTGCTCCAGAGATACCCCGTCGGCCAGGTTGAAGGCCAGGGTGCTGGTCGCCATCTGGCCCTGGTGCGCCACCGCCAGGGGGGCATTGCCGCCGGCGAAGCGGGCGAAGGCGGCCAGCGGGACCTGGACGCCGCTGCCGGTCACCACGTACAGCTGCTTGAGCACCTCCGGGTCCTGGGTGTAGGCCGGCGCCAGCCCCAGCACCACGTGGTACTGGTTGAGGGTGCGATAGAGGGTGGCCACCTGGCGCTGGCTGAAGGCGTTGTCCAGCAGGGTGTCGAGGTCCTTGACGCTCACCCCCAGGCGACTCGCCGCGGCGCGGTCGATCTCCAGGCGCACCTCTTGGCCGCCGTTCTGCGCATCGGAATCCACCCCGGTGAGTTCCGGCAGGGTCTTGAAGGCGGCTTCCACCCTGGGTGTCCAGCGGCGCAGTTCGTCGAGGTCGTCGGCCTGCAGGCTGAATTGATAGGTGGCGTTGGCGCTGCGCCCGCCGACCCGCAGATCCTGGGCCGGCATGAGGAACAGCTGGATGCCGGCATGGCGGCTGCCAAGCTGGCTGAGGCGATTGGCGATCCGCTGGGCGCTGTCCTGGCGCTCGTTGTAGTCCTTGAGGCGGATGAAGAATTGCGCCGAGTTGCGCGAGCCGAACATGCCGCCGCCCGTGGAGGCCATCACCGCCGCCACGTCGGGATCGTCACGCAAGCGGGCGGCGATCTCCTTCACATGGGGCGCCAGGGCCTGGTAGGAGATGCTCTGGTCGGCACGAATGGCGCCGAGCACCACCCCGGTATCCTGGTCCGGAAAGAAGCCCTTGGGCACCACCACATAGAGGTAGACGTTGAGCCCCACGGTCAGCGCCAGGCTCGCCAGGGTCAGCAGCGGGTGCCGCAGCACCCAGTCCAGGCCGCGCAGATAGCCGCCTTGCAGGCGCGCCAGGCCGTGCTCGATCCACCGATAAAGCGCCGGCACCGTTGCTTCGGGTGAGCGCTCGCGCAGTACCCGCGCGCAGAGCATGGGGGTGAGGGTCAGCGACAGCAGCATGGAGATGACCAGAGCCACGCTGAGTGTCACGGCGAATTCGCGGAACAGCCGGCCGACGATGCCACCCATGAGCAGCAGCGGGATGAACACGGCGATCAGCGACAGCGTCATGGACAGCACGGTGAAGGCCACCTCGCGGCTGCCGATCAGTGCCGCGCGCAGCGGACCGCGACCCAGCTCGCGGTGGCGGGTGACGTTCTCCAGCACCACGATGGCGTCGTCCACCACGAAACCGGTGGCGATGATCAGCGCCATCAGCGACAGGTTGTCCAGGCTGTAGTCCAGCAGGTACATGACCGCGCAGGTGCCGATCAGCGACAGCGGCAGGGCCACGGCGGGTACCAGGGTGGCCCGCAGGTCGCGCAGGAAGACGAACACCACCGCGATCACCAGCAGCATCGCCACCAGCAGGGTCTCCTCGGTGGAGTGCAGCGAGGCGCGGATGCTGGCGGAGCGGTCGATCACCGGCACCAGGTCCACGTCACCCGGCACCAGGGCCTGCAGGACCGGCAGCTGGGCCTTGATGGCGTCCAGGGTCTGCAGCATGTTGGCGCCGGCCTGGCGGGTGACGCCCAGGGTCACCGAGGGCTGGCCGTTCAGCGAGCCGCTGACGTAGACGTCCTCGACCGTGGCGTAGACCCGCGCCACGTCGCTCAGCCGCAGCGCGGCGCCTTGCTGGTAGCCGACGATCAGCTGCGCATAGTCCGCCGCCTGCTCCAGCTGGCCGTTGCTTTCGATGGACCAGGTCTGGCCCTCGGCATGCAGCACGCCCTTGGCGCCATGGGTGGTGGCGTTGGCGATGGCCGCGCGCACGCTGTCCAGGGCGATGCCGGCATGGGCCAGTTGCTGGGGCTGCAGGTCGATGCGGATCGCCGGCAGCGAACTGCCGCGGATCGATACCTGGCCGACGCCCTGCACCTGGGCGATCTTCTGCTGCAGGATGCTCGACGCCAGGTCATAGAGTTCGCCCGGGCTGCGCGTCTTGGAGGTCAGCGCCAGCATCAGGATCGGCGATTCCGTGGGATTGGCCTTGCGATAGGTGGGCAGGCTGGGCATGCCGCTGGGCAGCAGGCTGCGTGCCGCATTGATGCCGGCCTGGACGTCGCGGGCGGCGCCGTCGATGTTGCGCGACAGGTCGAATTGCAGGATCAGAGTGGTGGCGCCCTGGCTGCTGCTGGAGGTCAGCTCGGTGACTCCGGCGATCTGGCCGAGGCTGCGCTCCAGCGGCGTGGCGACGGTGGCGGCCATGGTCTCGGGGCTGGCGCCCGGCAGGCTGGCGGTGACCACGATGGTGGGGAAGTCCACCTTGGGCAGCGGCGCCACCGGCAAGCGGGCGTAGCCGAGCAGGCCGAGCAACAGCACCGCCAGACTCAGCAACAGGGTGGCGACCGGCTTGAGCACGAACAGGCGGATGGGATTCATCGTCCGCCGCTCCGCTGCCAGCGCCGCCCCAGCCGCTCGCCGAGGCTATCGAAGACCAGGTAGATCACCGGCGTGGTGTAGAGCGTCAGCACCTGGCTGACCAGCAGCCCGCCGACGATCACCAGCCCCAGCGGCCGGCGCAGTTCGGCGCCGGAACCACTGGCGAACATCAGCGGCAGAGCGCCGAGCAGGGCGGCCAGGGTGGTCATCAGGATGGGTCTCAGGCGCAACAGGCAGGCGCGGTGAATGGCCTCCCGCGGCGCCAGGTGCAGCTGCTGGCGTCCCTCCAGGGCGAAGTCCACCATCATGATGGCGTTCTTCTTGACGATGCCGATCAGCAGCACCACGCCGATCAGGGCGATCAGGGAGAACTCGGTGCCGGTCAGCAGCAGGAGCAGCAGGGCGCCGATGGCCGCCGAGGGCAGGGTGGAAAGGATGGTCACCGGGTGGATGAAGCTCTCGTAGAGCACCCCCAGCACGATGTACATCACCACCACCGCGGCCAGGATCAGCCACAGGGTATTGCCCGCCGCCTGCTGGAAGGCCTGGGCCGCGCCCTGGTACCTCAGGGTGACGCTACTCGGTGCCTGGGCCTCGGCCATGCTCTGGGCGATGGCCTGCTGCGCCTGCTCCAGGGAATAGCCGTCAGCCAGGTTGAAGGACAGCGTCACCGCCGGGAATTGCCCCAGGCGCGTCAGGGACAGGGGGCCCGGGCGCTGCTCGATGCGGGCGATGTCGGTGAGGCGTACCAGGCCCTTGGGGGTGCTGGTGGTCGTTGTCGTACTGCTGCTGGTGCCACTGGCCGTGGCGGTGGTCGCCGGCGCCAGGTAGATGTCGCCGAAGGCCGCCGGGGTCTGCCGGAAGGCACCGGGCACCTGCAGCACCACCCGGTACTGGTTGGCCTGGGTGAAGATGGTGGAGATCAGCCGTTGGCCGAAGGCGTTGTAGAGCGCGGTGTCCACATCGGCCGCGGTGATGCCGAAACGGGCGGCGGCGGCGCGGTCCAGCTCCACCTGGGCGGTGAGGCCCTGGTCTTCCAGGTCGTCGAGCACGTCGCGCAATTCCGGCCGGGCCTGTAGACGCGGCATCAGCCGCGGCAGCAGGGCGGCCAGCCGGGTGCCGTCGGCATCGTCCAGGGTGAACTGGTACTGGCTGGGCGTGAGCTGGTCGTCCACCGTCAGCTCCTGGTTGGCTACCAGGTCCAGGCGAATACCGGCGACGCCCGCGGCGCCCTGCTTGAGGCGCTGGATGATGGCCGGCGCCCGCTCGCTGCGCTCGTCGAAGGGCTTGAGCTGGATCTGCAGGCGGCCCTGGTTGAGGGTGGCGTTGCTGCCGTCGACGCCGAGGGTCGAGGTGACCGTCGCCACCGCCGGATCGGCCAGCACCTGCTCGACCAGCGCCTGCTGGCGGCGGGCCATGGCGTCGAAGGAGACATCCTGGGAGGCGCGGGTGAAACCGACGATCAGCCCGGTGTCTTCGCCGGGAAAGAAGCCCTTGGGCACCAGCAGATAGAGCAGGGCGGTCAGCGCCACGGTGGCCACGGCCACCAGCAGGGTCAGCCGCTGATGGTCCAGCACCACGCTCAGGGTGCGGTCGTAACCCGCTACCAGGCGTTCGAATTGCCGCTCGCCCCAGCGCGCGAAGCGGCTCTGGCGCTCCGGCGGCACGTGCTGCAGCAGCCGGCCGCAGAGCATCGGCGTGAGCGTCAGGGAGACGAACATGGAGACCAGGATGGCCACCGCCAGGGTGATGGCGAATTCGCGGAACAGCCGACCCACCACGTCGCCCATGAACAGCAGCGGGATCAGCACGGCGATCAGCGAGAAGGTCAGGGAAATGATGGTGAAGCCGATCTCCCGCGAACCGCGCAGCGCCGCCTGCAGCGGCGGCTCGCCCTCTTCCAGGTGGCGGGCGATGTTTTCCACCACCACGATGGCGTCGTCGATGACGAAGCCGGTGGCGATGGTCAGGGCCATCAGCGTCAGGTTGTTCAGCGAGAAGCCCGCGAGATACATGATCCCGAAGGTGCCCACCAGCGACAGCGGCACCGCCAGGCTGGGAATCAGGGTCGCGGTGAGGTTGCGCAGGAAGAGGAAGGTCACCATCACCACCAGGGCGATGGACAGCAGCAACTCGAACTGCACGTCGGCAAGCGAGGCGCGGATGGTCTGGGTGCGATCGGCCAGCACCGTTAGCTGGACATTGTCGGGCAGGGCGGCCCGGAGCTTGGGCAACTGTTTCTGGATGGCGTCGACCACGCCGATGACGTTCGCCCCCGGTTGGCGCTGGATGTTGATGACGATGGCCGGCCGGCCGTTGGCGGTGGCCTGCAGATAGGCGTTTTCCGGTGCCTCTGCGACCGTGGCCACGTCCTCGAGGTGCAGGGCGGCGCCCTGCGCATAGCTGAGCACCAGCTCGCCGTACTCGGCGGCGCTGCGCAACTGGTCGTTGGCGTCGATGGTAATGGAGTGGTCGGGGCCGTCGAAGCCGCCCTTGGAGCCGTTGACGTTGGCGGCATTGACCACCGTGTAGACGTCTTCCAGGGTCAGGCCGTGGGCGGCCAGGGCCTTGGGGTCGACATCGATGCGCACCGCCGGCTGCTGGCCGCCGGCCAGGCTCACCAGGCCAACCCCGGAGATCTGCGACAGCTTCAGCGCCAGGCGGTTGCTGACCAGGTCCTGCACCCGGGTCAGCGGCAGGCTGTCGGAGGTGGCGGCCAGGGTCAGCACCGGGGCGTCGGCGGGATTGACCTTCTTGTAGGTGGGCGGATTGGGCAGGTCGTCCGGTAGATAGCTGTTGGCGGCGTTGATCGCGGCCTGCACCTCCTGCTCGGCGACGTCCAGCGACAGGCTGAGATCGAATTTCAGGGTAATGACCGAAGCGCCGGCCGAGCTGGTGGAGTACTGCTGCGCCAGGCCGGCCATCTGTCCCAGCTGGCGTTCCAGCGGCGCCGTCACTGCGGTGGCCAGCACCTTGGCGCTGGCGCCGGGGTAGAGGGTGGTCACCTGGATGATGGGATAGTCCACCTCCGGCAGCGCCGAGATGGGCAGCAGGCGATAGCCGAGCAGGCCGGCGAACAGCACCGCCACCATCAGCAGCACCGTGGCCACCGGTCGCTGGATGAACAGCCGTGACGGATTCATCGGCGGGCATCCGCCGCCGGCGCGCCTTCCACGCGGACCTGGGCGCCGTCGCGCAGGTGGTCGATGCCGCGAATGACCACCCGCTCATCGCCCGCGAGTCCCTGGGTGATGGCCAGCCGCTCGCCCAGTGCCGGCCCGGCGGTCACGCTGCGTCTTTGCACCCTGTCATCGGCGCCCACCACATAGACGAAGCTGCCGTCGCTGCTCAGCTGCACCGCGGCGGCGGGGACCACCACGGCGTTCTTCAGGGTGTCGGTCTGCAGGCGCACGTTGACGAACTGGTTGGGGTAGAGCTTCTCTTCCGGGTTGGCGAACACTGCCTTGAGCTTGAGGCTGCCGGTGCTGGTGTCGATCTCGTTGCTGATGAACTTCAACGCGCCATCGGCCAGCGTCGTACCGTCCAGCTGGCCGAGCGCGGTGACCGGCAGCGCCTGGCCCTGGCGGACCTTGGGCAGCAGGCTGGCAAGCGTCGCCTGGGGCAGGCTGAAGGTCACGGCGATGGGATCGGTCTGGGTGATGCTGACGAGGCCGGTGGTGTCGCCGGCCGCGAGGTAGTTGCCCGGGTCCACCAGGCGCAGGCCGACATAGCCTTCCAGCGGCGCCATGATGCGGGCGTACTGCAGATTCAACTGGGCGGCGGCGATCTGCGCCTGGTCCGCCTGCACCGCGCCCTGGTACTGGCCCACAGTGGCGACCTGGGTGTCCAGCTCCTGTTTGGCCAGGGAATCCTTGGCCACCAGCCGGCGATAGCGTTCCAGGGTCAGCTGGGCACTCTTGAGTTGCGCCTGGTTCTGCGCCAGGTCACCGCGATACTGATCCAGGGTGGCCTGGTAGGGCCGCGGATCGATCTGCGCCAGGAGCTGGCCCTTCTTCACCCGCTGACCTTCGGTGAAGAACACCTGCTCCAGCTGACCGGCCACCCGGGTGGTCACCGTGACGCTGGCGTTGGCCACCACGGTGCCCAGGGCGGTGAGGGTGACCGGCACATCCGCATGCCCGGCCTGGCCCACTGCCACGGTGATCGCCTGGCCCTGTCCCGCGGCCGCGCCCCAGGCCCGGCCACCCTGGCTGCCATGCGCAGCGCTGCCGGCATTGGTCGAACGCCCGTGCAGCACCAGCCCCAGCGCCACGGCGGCACCGACCAAGACAACGACGACGAGAATGCGGGATTTCCTGCTCATGCCTGCCAGACCTGACTGAGATGGAAGTCAGGCTGCTGGGCAAATGTGCAGGAAATATGGAAAGGCGCTCAGCGCCTGCTAATGGGGTAGTCCAGACGCTCGCGCAGGAGTTGGCGAGCGCTTTGGGTCCGGTTCGGTATCTAGAGCTGGCCAGGGGCCGCGCAGGGCTATGGCGGCTTCAGCTCCGGTCACTCGCGATCAGGTTCCGCGCCAGTGGCAAATAGGTTGCGGCCGAGCACTGCAGTAGCGTGGAAAACGGCGCAGCCTTTTCCACTGGGCCTGGTGGCGAGAGGGCTTTTCGAGCAGGCGCTCATCTGCATCACCCTGGCAAAAAATCGGGATCAACTGTCGCCCCTTTCGTAGCAGCAACTGTCTTTATCGCGGCCATGGCAGTCCGCCGATGCGGCCGCTCCTACGGAAACATCAAGCCTCTGTAGGAGCGGCCCATGGCCGCGATCAGCGAACCCAACGGCTCCGCTGACGTCTACCCCGCGTCAATCCAGGTCGGCCGCCGAATGCCGCTCGGCCAGTTGCTCGCCCGGCTCGCCCCAGGTGCGATTGACCCGCCGACCGCGCTGCACCGCCGGCCGTGCGGCGATGGCCTGGGCCCAGCGCTGCACGTGGGTATAGTCCTGCACCGCGAGGAATTCCGCGGCGTTGTACAACTGGCCCAGCACCAGGTTGCCGTACCAGCTCCAGATGGCGATGTCGGCGATGCCGTAGTCCTCGCCGGCCACGTAGCTGCGCTCGGCCAGCAGGCGGTCGAGCACATCGAGTTGGCGCTTGGCTTCCATGGCGTAGCGGTTGATGGGGTATTCGAGCTTTTCCGGCGCATAGGCGTAGAAATGCCCGAAGCCGCCGCCGAGGAAGGGCGCCGAGCCCATCTGCCAGAACAGCCAGTTCAGCGTCTCGGTGCGACCGGCGTGATCCTTCGGGATGAAGGCGCCAAAGCTGTCGGCGAGATAGAGCAGGATGGCGCCGGACTCGAAGACGCGCAGCGGCTCGGCGCCGCGCCGATCCACCAGGGCCGGGATCTTGGAATTCGGATTGATCTCGACGAAGCCGCTGGAAAATTGCTCGCCCTCGCTGATGCGGATCAGCCAGGCATCGTATTCGGCGTCGCCATGTCCGGCCGCCAGCAGCTCTTCCAGCAGGATGGTCACCTTCATGCCGTTGGGCGTGCCCAGCGAATACAGCTGGAAGGGATGCTCGCCGACCGGCAGCTCCTTGTCGTGGGTCGGTCCGGCGATGGGGCGGTTGATGCTGGCGAAGTTACCGCCGGAGGTGGTGGGGGTCCAGACGCATGGGGGCGTGTAGGGGTCGCTCATGGTGGCTCTGTCCTCGGTCGGCACGGATGGGTAGTTCGATCATAACCGAACTTTGCGGCAGGTCTGTTCAGTGGCTCTCACGCTGGCAACAAACCGGATCAAGGAAAGCCGCTCAGGCGTTCTGTTCGGTCAGGCGCTGTACCGTCAGGGTGCGGTACTGGCGCGGGGTCATGCCCTTGAGCTGGTGGAAGCGTCGATTGAAGTTCGAGATGTTGTTGAAGCCGGCCTCGAAGCAGATGTCGGTGACCGGCATGCTGCTGTGGGAGAGCATCTCGCAGGCCTTGCTGATACGCAGGCTGTTGACGAATTCGACGAAGGTGCGCCCGGTGGCCTGGCGGAAGAAACGCGAGAAATAGGTGGGCGTCATGCCCAGGTGCTCGGCCACTTCTTCCTGGGTGAAATCACGCTGGTAGTGATCGAAGATGAAATTCAGCGCCCGGTTGGTGCGATCCACGGCCTGCTCGCTGGCCGTGGCCGGCTCGACGCTGCCCGACAGCAGCTGATAGCGCTCCGAGGTGGCCAGTGCCTCCATCAGCACCAGGAAATGACCGAGTCGGGTGGCGCCGCCGCTCTCCGAAATCTGTTGCAGCAACGCCTCGGCGCGGGCGATCAGCTGCGGATCCTGGAATTCGATGCCGTAGCGGGCGCGCTCCAGCAGCGGCGCCAGGCCGCTGAGTTCGGGAAACACCGCGGTGGCGTTGTCCACCGTCTCGTTGGTGAAGTTGACCAGCATGTCGCGCTTGGCCACCACCTCGCCCTCGGCGACGCGGCTGATCCAGTTGTGCGGCAGATGCGGACCGGTAAGGAAAAGGCTGCCCGGATAGAAGTTGCCGATGTAGTCGCCGATGAAGGCGGTCCCCGAACTGGCCACGATCAGGTGCAGCTCGTATTCCTTGTGGAAATGCCA
Organism: Pseudomonas flavocrustae; assembly: GCF_029872515.1. Classification (NCBI taxonomy): domain Bacteria; kingdom Pseudomonadati; phylum Pseudomonadota; class Gammaproteobacteria; order Pseudomonadales; family Pseudomonadaceae; genus Pseudomonas; species Pseudomonas flavocrustae. The sequence continues at coordinate 194,420 of NZ_JAPDIQ010000002.1, forward strand.
GCGCACCAGCGGGCAGGGAAAGCCATGCTCCCGATAGATCACCGAGTGACCGCTCAGGTCCTCCATCAATTCGTAGGAGGGATTGCGCTTGCGCAAGGACTGACTCATCGACCGCCCCGTCGTTCTTGTTGGCCTTGATCCTGGCCCTGTTAGACGTCCTGCGCAACCTAGGCTTTGTCCGAAAAATGCCTGCGCATCGATGATGCCGCGTTAAAAATCAGCTCGGAATGCTCATTTACCACTCGTAAACTCCGCTTCCTCGCCGATTTTTGCCTTGCCTCATCTTCGCTCGGCGACTTTTCAGACAAGCCTCAGGGTTCAGCCTGTGCGCAGGATCACCGCTGCGCGCAGCTTGCCGCGGCCGAAGCGACTCATCTTGTCGAACTCGGCGTGGGACACCGGGATGTGCTGGCAGTCCAGTTCGCGGCGGTGCTGGCTGTGGTCGACATCGGGATCGTGCAGGTAGACGAAGTCCTCGTCGCAGTCGGTGACCAGCACCCAGTGCGGTCCCTTGGCCTTGGTCAGCCGGAAGGAGCTGATCAGCACCAGCGGGAAGGCGCCCTGGTTGACCCAGTGGGCGATGTCCAGGCGCGTCCGGTAGAGGCGCTCGATGGGCGATTGCTTGATCTCGGCGCTGAAGTCCTCGTGCACCAGGCGCATGACCTCCTTCTTTTCTTCGCTGCGCACGCCGTCGAGGAACAGCGGGCCCCGGGTATTGACCTGCAGTGTGACCCTGAAGCCCCGGCGCAGCGCGGCCAGGGCCAGGCCATGAGGGCCGCAGCCGCCGTGCCCGGCGGTCATGTAGATGGTGGTGGCCTCGCGCCACAGCCGCAATTCCTCGCGGCGCTCCAGCGGGCGACCGGGCTGCAGGGCGCCCATGGCCATCAGCAGGCTGGCCGGACCGCAGGTGAAATCGGTGGTCTGGCGATAGAAGGGCACCGGGCGCGCCTGGCCTTCGCGCGGCTGGCGGATGCGCTTCTCGAAGCGCAGGGCCTGGCTGTGGTCCTCGTAGTAGTCCTCCACCGTGGCGAAGGGCAGATAGCCGTTGCGCTCGTAGAGGGCGATGGCGGCGGCGTTGTCCGGCCGGACTTCCAGACGCAGGTAGGCGCAATCGCGCTCCACCGCCTCGGCTTCGGCAGCCTCCAGCAGCCGCTGGCCCAGGCGATGGCCGCGCGCCGCGGGATCGACGGCGATGGAATAGAGCCGCGCCAGCGAGGTGTTCTGGTGGAACAGCACCAGGGCGTAGCCCGCCACCTGGCGGTCATTTTCCGCCAGGATCAGCACGGCGTTCGCCCGGGTGAGCATGTAGTGGAAATTGCGCCGGGAAAGGCGGTCATAGCTGAAGCAGCGCGCTTCCAGATCGACCAGCGCCGCCAGATCGTCCAGCCCGGCGGGCCTGAGTGTGAAACTCATCGCGAAGGATTCTCCTGGAGCAGAGCGGGCAGCCTGGCATGGTTAAGCAACGGTTAATAGCACCCGCGTTACAACAGTTGGAGTGGTCCGGCGGCATCCGGGTTTCCGCCGCGACCACGCCCCGCAACCAGGAGGTCCAGTGAGCAAGCTGTATATCGTCGTGGAACGCAAGGAAGACTGGTCGTCCTACTATCCCAGCGAAGACGTCATCACCGCCCAGGAATACCTGGAACAATCCAACGAACAGGACAATGGCAAACGCGTGCAGGTGATCAATCTCTGCCGCAGCCAGAAGTACCTCGGCCACGGCTACTACTGCTCGCTGCTCGCCGAAGCCCGGGGGCACAAGGTCATCCCCTCGGTGCGCACCATCAGCGAACTGGCGCGCAAGTCGCTCTATGGCCTGGCGCTGGAGGACCTGGACAAGCTGCTGACCAAGGCGCTGGCCGGTCATCCCTATGGCAGCGCCGACGGCTTCACCCTCACGCTCTATTTCGGCAACACCGACATCGCGCCCCTGCAGGATCTGGCGCGCCAGGTGTTCGAGGCCTTTCCCTGTCCACTGCTGCTGGTGGAATTCCGCCGCGATCGCGCCGGCTGGCACATCGGCGGCCTCAAGCTGGGCAGCATCCACAAGTTGCACGAACAGCAGGAAGATCAATTCGCCAACGCCCTCGACGGCTTTAGTCGCCGCGTCTGGCTCAAGCCGGGGCGGCGCGAAAAATACCGTTTCGACCTGGCCATCCTGCACGACCCCAAGGAAGCCTTTCCGCCGTCAGATGCCAAGGCGCTGAAGAATTTCGTGCGCGTCGGCAAGCACCTGGGGCTGGACGTGGAGCTGATCGAAAAGAAGGATTACGCACGGCTGGGTGAATTCGACGCCCTGTTCATCCGCGAGACCACCGCCATCGACCACCACACCTATCGCTTCGCCAAGAAGGCCGAAAGCGAGGGCCTGGTGGTGATGGACGATCCACGTTCCATCCTGAGATGCACCAACAAGGTCTATCTGGCCGACCTGCTGCGCGCCCACAAGCTGGACATGCCGGCGACCGAGATCCTCTACAAGGACAATCCCGGTCAACTCGAAGACCTCGGCGAGCGCCTGGGCTTTCCGCTGGTGCTGAAGATCCCCGACGGCTCCTTTTCCCGCGGCGTCATCAAGGTCGAGGACGCGGCGCAGCTGCGCAAGGCCAGCGCCGAACTGTTCGAACGCTCGGTGCTGCTGCTGGCCCAGGAGTTCTTTTACACCGAATACGACTGGCGCATCGGCGTGCTGAACCAGGAGCCGATCTTCGCCTGCCAGTACTTCATGTCCAAGGGGCACTGGCAGATCTACGACCACAGCGCCAGCGCCACCGAGGTCAGTGGCGATTTCCGTACCCTGGCAGTGCAGGACGCGCCCCATGCGGTGGTCGAGCTGGCGGTACGCACCGCCAACCTGATCGGCGATGGTCTCTATGGCGTGGATCTCAAGCAGGCGGGCGACAAGCTGGCGGTGATCGAGGTCAACGACAATCCCAACATCGATTGCGGGGTCGAGGACCTGGTGCTCAAGGACGATCTCTACGCCTTGGTGCTGGAGGAATTCATCCGGCGGCTGGAGTCGCAACGCGGCGGACAGCCTTGGTAACGCGCCAGGGTCGCGGAGCGGGTGAGGGCAGGGCCTCACCCGTCGCTCAAGGCGCGATCAGGCGCCGTGGCACTTCTTGAATTTCTTCTCGCTGCCGCACGGGCAGGGATCGTTGCGACCCACTTCCTTCAGCGGATTGCGCACCGGCTCCTGGGCCGGGCCATGGTTGCAGTGCGGGCCGTGCACATGGTGCGCATGGCCATGATCGTGGTCATGGTCGTGATTACAATCGGGACCGTGGACGTGTTGGTTCATCTCATAACTCCGGGATGTAGGCGCCAGGCACGAACTGCCCCTGGCGAGAAAAATGGACGCTGCGCCCGAACAGCCAGCCGGTCTTCACCCGACCGCGCAGCCGATAGTTGATCGGCTGGTTGGGGTCTTCCAGCATGCGACCGACGTCCTTCACATAGCGCCATAGATTGGTCTGCACCGGCACTGAGAAGCTGCGCTGACCGTTGGCCGGCACCGACGAATGCAGGTTGGCGGTGCCCTGGGACAGCAGCAGATCGTTCAGGTAGACGGTATAGGCCAGGCTGCGCACGGGCAGGGTGCTGTCGTTGGGATTCTGGACGCGGAAGTGCAGCACGAAGTCCTGGCTCCACAGCCGTGCGCGGATCAGCTCCACGCCGGTCAGTTCGACCTGGGGCTCCTCATAGTTGCGCCCGATGTAGGTACAACCGCCAAGGCTGCTCAGCAGGACGCCGAGCAGGGTGATGAACAAGGCCTGGCGAAGCATGCGGCACTCCCGTTTTCTGCGCAGTTTAACAAGCACCGATTGCTGCACAAGTCGGGGCCGCTTCGGCACAGGCTAACAAAAAAACGCCTGGGCCAGGCGACCGTGCGGACTGGACCCCTCCGGCGCGACGTTGCATCCTGCAGCTCTTGCCGTGACCGAGGAGGTCGTCATGTCCGCCGTGCTCTATGAAATCGCCTTCCAGGGCGAGCTGGTCGCTGGCGCCGATGCGCAGCAGACCCGACAGAATCTGATGCGGCTGTTTCAGGCGGATGAACAGCGCATCGCCGTGCTCTTCTCCGGTCGCCGCATGATCATCAAGAATCGTCTCGACGCCGCCACCGCCGAGCGCTATCGCGCCACCCTGGCCCAGGCCGGGGCGCGGGTCGAGGTGGCGCCCATGGCCGAGACGGGCGAGCCGGCTGCGGCACCCGTCGAGACCCAAGAGCCAGCCGCCACCGCACCTACCGCCGCGTCTGCCGCCGAGCGCGGGTCGCTGTCGGTCGCGCCACGGGATGCTGTGATGGCGGCCTTCGTCGATGTCCAGGCACCGGATTTCGGCCTGGCTCCGGTGGGCGCCGATCTCCAGGACGAGGCCGCACCGGTAGCACCGTCGCGGGTCGATCTGTCGCACCTGAGTCTGGCGCCTGTGGGCAGCGACCTGGGCCCGGCCTCCGAGCCACTGCCCGTGGCGGTCCCGGATACCGATCACCTGACGCTGGTCAGGGAATAGGCGCGGTCAGCGCTACAGGAAGCCGGCGCAGCACTTCTTGAACTTGGCGCCGCTGCCGCACAGGCAGGCGTCGTTGCGGCCTGGCAGGGGTCTGGCGGTCGGATCGAGAAAGTACCAGCGCCCCTCGCGCTGGACGAAGCCCGAGCGCTCTTCATGACGATGGGCGCCGCGCCCATCCTCCCAGCGCGCCACGAAGCTGACGCGCGCATGGTCAGGATCGCCGGGCTCGGGGCGATGCTCCAGCACCTGCAGACCCTGCCAGCGACTGCCCAGACTCCAGGCCGTCAGCGCTTCCCTGTCCAGCAGTGCCTGCTGCGCGGGGGCCGTGGTGGCCACCAGGTAGTCGATCAGTCCCAGCGCATAGGCGCTGTAGCGCGAACGCATCAGGCGCTCGGCATCGGGCGCTGGAGTGCCGGCATGAAAGGCGCCGCAACAGTCGCCAAGCGACAGGTCCGAGCCACAGGGGCAGGGGGCCATGGAATGCATCTCACCACCAGTACTTGCCGAAATTCTGCGGGTTGGCCCAGAACCGGGCATTGAGCCAGTCCGGGACCTGCTTGTAGTCGTGCAGATCATAGCTAAACAGGGTGACCACCTGGCCGTCCCGGGCGAAGCGCTCGCTGGCCTGCAGGGCCAGGGCGTAGAAATCCGTCAGCTGCCATTCGCTGGCGGCCAGGTCCACCAGCACGGCCAGCCGCGAGGTGTTGAGGTTGCGCAGGCCGCCGAGCAATTCGCGGCCCGTTCGCAGCGGCAGATGTTCCAGGCAATCGGCGAGGATCACCAGATCGTAGCGTTCGGCCAGTAGGCTCGGCTCGTCCAGGGGGACCGCGGCCTGCACCAGCTGGCAGTGGGGATGGGCCTCGGCATAGGCCTGCAGCGCCGGTAGCGGCTCACGCGCGACGCAGAGCAGACGTGCCGGGCGATGATGGTCGAGCAGGCTTGCCAGAGCCTGTTGCGGGGTACGGGACGAGAATATGTTTGCCATTAAGGGAACCCTAATCAAATCGCGATTGACTAAGCAACCAGCGTTGTCAAGATGTGTACGCCACCATTAGTCTGACAGCGCACTACAACGAAAGACGAGCCTAACTCGCGGTACCTGGTCTATAGGAGACCCTTCATGAGCAAGAGCATCGCAAGGACAGCTTTACCCCTCATCCTGGCAAGCACCGTGCTGGCCGGTTGCGCGGGCGGCGTACAGAAATCCGATTGGCCGGTGTGCGCTGCGGTCGGCGCCCTGGTCGGCGGTGCGGCCGGCGCTACCCAAAGCGGTAACGTCGCCGGCATGGCGGCCCTGGGCATAGGTACCACCGCTGGCGCCTATTGCTGGGTGCACGGCAAGGGCAACGAGCAGGTCGCCCGCATGGAGCCCGCTCCGGCCCCGGCTCCGGCGCCCGCACCGGCTCCCGCGCCGGCACCGCTGCCGAAGCAGGAAGTGATCACCGCGCGTGATCTGCACTTCGCCTTCGATTCCGCCGAAGTCAGTCCGCAGGATCGTGCTCAGCTCGACGGTATCGCCGGTCGTCTGCGTGGCGAAGCCGCCAGCACTCGTCTGTCGATCACCGGCCATACCGACAGCAAGGGTACCGACGCCTACAACCAGCGTCTGTCCGAGCGTCGCGCCAAGTCGGTCAGCAACTACCTGGTCCAGGCCGGTGTGCCGGCAGCCAGCATCGTCTCCGTGAAAGGCATGGGCGAGCGTCAGCCGATCGCCACCAACGAGACCGCTGAAGGCCGTGCCACCAACCGCCGCGTCGAAATCCAGATCGACCGCAAGTGATGCATCGGCGGCGGACCTAGGTCCGCCGCCTTTACTTTTTCCGGCTCCAGGCGTTATGGTCCGATCCATCTCGTCCTCCTGCTGGAATCCATGAAAACCCTGTCCCTCACCGGCAAAGTCCTCCTCCTGCTGTTCTGGCTCGCCGCAGCCGCCGCTGTCGCCCTGCCTCTCGCTCGCCCGTTCCCCCAATTGCTCGCCCTGGTCGCCCTGGCCCTGCTGCTGCTGCACCTGGGTGAAGTCTTCGCCAGCCGTCGTGCCCTGCGCCTGCGCCGCCATCCCTGGCTCGATCGTCTGAGCCTGCTGATCTTCGGCGCCTTTCATCGGCTGCCGCCCCAGCTGCCGGGCGCCTGAGCGGCCTGCGACCTCAACGTCGGGCGCATCCTGACGACAGGCGCGTTATCATAGCGCCCAAGATCCATTACTGTAGATGCATACAGCGCTCGTCCGCCGGACGGGGCGCTGCTTTGCCATCGCCCGGAACCAGGCATGCTCAGCACCGAACTCAAGACCCAGATCCAGGGCGCCTACACGCGTTTCCTCGAAGCCAAGTCGCTCAAGCCACGCTATGGCCAGCGCCTGATGATCGCGGAGACCGCCAAGGGCCTGGGTGGCATCGCCCAGGACGAGGAGGGCCATCGCGAAGGCGAGCCCGCCGTGGTGGCGGTGGAGGCGGGTACCGGTACCGGCAAGACCGTGGCCTATGCCCTGGCCGCCATTCCCGTGGCCAAGGCGGCCGGCAAGCGGCTGGTGATCGCCACGGCGACGGTGGCGCTGCAGGAGCAGATCGTGCACAAGGACCTGCCGGACATCCTGCGCAACAGCGGACTGTCCTTCAGCTTCGCGCTGGCCAAGGGCCGGGGGCGTTACCTGTGCCTGTCCAAGCTGGACATGCTGCTGCAGGAGGGTCAGGCGCAGAACGCCACCGCCCAGCTGTTCGCCGAGGATGGCTTCAAGATCGATGTGGACGAGGCGTCCAACGAACTGTTCGGCAAGATGATCGAGCGCCTGGCCGGCAATCGCTGGGACGGTGATCGTGACAGCTGGCCGGAGGCCATCGAGGACGTCCAGTGGTCGCGCATCACCACCGACCATAGCCAGTGCACCAATCGTCACTGCCCGAATTTCCAGCAGTGCGCCTTCTACCGGGCGCGCGAAGGCATGACCAAGGTCGATGTCATCGTCACCAACCATGACCTGGTACTGGCCGACCTGGCCCTGGGTGGCGGCGCCATCCTGCCCGATCCCCGCGACACCCTTTATGTGTTCGACGAAGGCCACCACCTGCCGGACAAGGCCATCGGCCACTTTGCCCATTTCACCCGGCTGAGATCCACCGCCGAGTGGCTGGAGCAGATCGCCAAGAATCTCACCAAGCTGCTGGCCCAGCATCCGTTGCCGGGTGATCTCGGTCGCCTGGTCGAGCAGGTGCCGGAGCTGGCGCGGGAGATCCGCACCCAGCAGCAGTTCATGTTCACTGCCTGCGAAGCCCTGGCGGATTTTCGCGCGGGCGAGGATATGGAAGGCCGCGAGCGGCCGCGGCACAGATTCGTTGGCGGGGTGATCCCCGAAGACCTGCGCGAGATGGGCATCGAACTCAAGAAAGGCTTCGCCAAGCTTACCGACCTCTTCACCCGCCTGACCGAGATGCTCAAGCAGGCCATGGACGGCGAATCCAGCATTGGCCTCGCCAGCTACCAGGCCGAGGAGTGGTATCCGCTGTTCGGTAGTCTGCTGGCGCGCGCCCAGGGCAACTGGGAGTTGTGGACGGCCTTTACCTGCGAAGACCCGGAAGACAGCCCGCCCATGGCACGCTGGATGACCCTCGCCGAAACGGGTTCGCTGTACGACATCGAGGTCAATGCCAGCCCCATCCTCGCCGCCGAGATGCTGCGCCGTCACCTGTGGAATGTCGCCTTCGGCGCCCTGGTGACTTCGGCGACCCTGACCGCCCTGGGCACCTTCGACCGCTTTCGCATGAGATCCGGCCTGCCGCGCTCGGCGGCCACCGCCGTGGTGCCCAGTCCGTTCCGTCACGCCGAGGCCGGGGTGCTGCGGGTACCCGATCTCAAGGCCGATCCGCGCAACGCCGCCGAGCACACCGCGGCTATCGTCCGCGAATTGCCGGCGATGCTCGAAGGCGCGCGTGGCGCCCTGGTGCTGTTTTCCTCGCGGCGGCAGATGCAGGACGTCTTCGACGGCCTGGAACGGGACTGGCGCAAGCGGGTGCTCATCCAGGGCAACCTGTCCAAGCAGGAGACCCTGAACAAGCACAGGAAGCGTGTCGACGATGGCGAGGCCAGCGTGCTGTTCGGCCTGGCCAGCTTCGCCGAGGGGGTCGACCTGCCCGGCGCCTACTGCGAGCACGTGGTCATCGCCAAGATTCCCTTCGCCGTGCCCGACGATCCGGTGGAAGCCGCCCTGGCCGAGTGGATCGAGGCGCGCGGTGGCAATCCCTTCATGGAGATCGCCGTGCCCGACGCCTCCTTGCGGCTGATCCAGGCCTGCGGTCGGCTGCTGCGCACCGAGCAGGATAGCGGCACCATCTCGCTGCTGGATCGCCGTCTGGTGACCCAGCGCTACGGCAAGGCCATCCTCAATGCGCTGCCGCCGTTTCGGCGGGAGATTCAATAAGAGGTGGCCCTGGCTGCGACAAGCCGTAGGTTGGGCTGAGACGGCTCTATCGTCGAAGCCCAACAGATCCGGCCCCGAGGCAACAGCTGTTGGGCTTCGCTACGCTCAACCCAACCTACCGCGACCTTTGGCAGTGGCCGTATCAGCGGACCGTCTGACCCACGGCGCCAGCGCATCACCCGTAAGGAAAACCCATGACCGTCCACGGCTATCACGACCTGAGATTCGAATCCGTCCGCGAGGCCTTCGCCGAGTTGTTGGCCGCCGGCCAGACCCGCGGGGCGGCGCTGTGCGTCCAGGTCGGCAGTGAAACGGTGCTGGATCTCTGGGGCGGCCTGGCCGACAAGGACGGTCAGACGCCCTGGCACACCGATACCCTGCTCAATCTGTTCTCCTGCACCAAGGCCTTCACCGCGGTGGCGGCGCTGCAGCTGGTGGAGGAGGGCAAGCTGGCCCTCGATGCCCCGGTCGCCGAACGCTGGCCGGAATTCGCCACCGCCGGCAAGGCCGACGTTACGCTGCGACAGCTGCTCAGCCACAGATCCGGCGTCTCCGCCTTGCGCGAACGCCTGGCGGGTGACGCCCTGTACGACTGGGACACCATGACCGCCGCGGTCGCCGCCGAGGCACCCTGGTGGACGCCCGGCACCGCCCATGGCTATGCCCCCATCACCTTTGGCTGGCTGCTGGGCGAACTGATCCGTCGCGCCGACGGCCGTGGCCCGGGCGAGGCCATCGTGGCCCGGACCGCCGAGCGCCTGGGCCTGGATTTTCACATCGGCCTGCCGGCCAGCGAAGACGAGCGCGTCGCCCATATCGTGCGGGGCAAGGGCGTGCTGGGCGATGCCGCCGCGCAGCGCCTGCTCAAGACCACCCTGAGCGACCCCGTGGCGCTGCCGACCCTGGCCTTTGGCAATCCAGCCGGGGTGCTCACCAGCACCAACAAGGCCGAATGGCGGCGCTTCCAGCAGCCGGCGGCCAACGGCCACGGCCATGCGCGCAGTCTGGCGGGCTTCTATGCCGGTCTGCTGGCCGGCGATCTGCTGGAATGGGAGACACTGAGCGAGGCTCTGGTGGAGCACAGTCAGGGCGAGGACCGCACCCTGCTCACGCCGACCCGCTTCGGGCTGGGCTTCATGCTCGACCAGCCGGACCAGGCCAATGCCACCTATGGTCTCGGCCCTCAGGCCTTCGGCCATCCGGGGGCGGGTGGCTCGACCGGCTTCGCCGATCCGGAGCGCGAGGTGGCCTTCGGCTTCGTCACCAATACCCTGGGGCCCTACGTGCTGATGGACCCACGCGCCCAGGCCCTGGCGCGCGCGGTAGGGGAGTGCCTCTAGGGCGGTCGGCTAGCGGGCGATGGCCGCCTCGATGTCCTTGAATTCGATCACCCGGACATAGGGCGCGATCTCGCCGCTGATGGAGAAGTGCGCGCCGATCACCGTGACCTCGACCCCTTCGTTTTCCACCAGGTACTGCACCACCTCGTGGAAATCGCCGTCGCCCGCCACCAGGTAGAGCTTCTTCCAGCCGCGCTTGGCATGGGAGCGCATCAGATTGAAGGCCAGGCCGACATCCACGCCTTTCTGGCTCTTGGTGGTGTACTGCTCGCCGGTCACCGGATGCAGGATCGGCCCGCCACCCACGGAGGCAGGCCATTCGTGGGCCTTGCTCTGCAGCCAGTACAGCTTGACCCTCAGGCCGGCGCCCTTGGGTGGGGCCGAGCTCAAGAACTTGTTGAAGCCGGTCTGGGCGATGGTGGGTGGGTCGCTATCGCAGTTGAAGTAGTAGGCGTCGCCTATGGGTTCGCCCGCATCCTCTTCAATGAAAAGCCGTAGCTTGAGATAGTCGAATTTCGCGCCATAGACCGAACCATTCCAGGCGCTCAGGGCATAGGCACCGTCGACAAACCAGGCGACGCCCGTTCGAGTTGTAGTTGCCATCGTATTGCTGGGACCAGGTTTTTTACCGTTGATGGGCGCACACCCGCACGCGGGATACGCGGCGCCTATTGTGGGCTTAATTCCCGGTTTGCGCCTCAGGTAACGAGAAGGGATTGCAAACGCCGCGACCTAGAGCGTCCGCCCGGGCGCGAAAGTGGCCCTGGATACCGAAAGACGAGCGCTTGATCGCCCTTTGTCAGATCGCTGGCGCTGGAGGCCGGAGGTCAGGTCGTTGTGGCTTCGCGCCCGTCATTGGCGTGGGGGGCATCGATGATCAGGGCGCTCTGCAGCAGGCGAATGCGCGGCGCCAAATGGTAGGCGCCATCGTCATCATGCCGCAGGTAAAGACGTTCGCAGCCCAGGCACCGCCATACCGTGCTCTGGTTGTAGGGATAGAAGCAGGGCGCGATGGGGGCGTCAGCTGACCAGTAGTGAGTGCCCGCCGGGTGGTACTCCGCGATGATGGCGTCTTCGGGGGCGTGACGTGCCAGGGTGCCGATCTGCGCGAACTCCGTTTCCCGGTAGCCCACCGGCCAGGCCGTCCATCCCGCCAGGTCCCGCCGCAGACAGCGACAGTCGCGGGTAATGGCTGCGGCGCTGGCGGCCAGACGCTCCAGGGTCGCGACATCGATGAGTCCTTCCATGCTCTCGCCTCCGGGCGGGTAGCCATGCCTTCAACGTAACCTTCGCTCGCCGCCAACCCATCAGCAGCGCCCTGGCAGCGATTCGCCTGGATCTTCCTTCGCTCGCTGCCAGGGGCACTGCCACTGGTCGGCACAGACGCAAATTTCGTGACTCGACCGCTTTGCCCGGCGTAGGTTTGCGGCCACAATCTCGAAACTACTTTAAGTTCACTCATGCCGCCGGCTCTGGCCGGGGCATTGATTCACTCTGTCCTCCGGCTCGCCGATGGGAAACTTTGCATGAAGCTGATCAAATCCACCACCCTCATTCTCTGCATGGGCGTATCCGCCTGCAGCTCCTTCCAGGGCACTGGCGACCAGGCCGCCGCGCCTGCCACGCCGGGCAATGCCCAGGCCAGCACCGCCGCCAGCGGCAGCCACTGGTGGTGGCCGTTCGGTGGTGGCGACCAGGCGGCCGCGCCGGCCAAGCCGGTAGCCAAGGCGGCCGAGCCCAAGGCCGAAGCCAAGGTCACGGCGAAGGCGCCCGCCGCCAAGGCCGAACAGGCCGCCGCGGCAGGCGAGAAGGGCAGTCGCTGGTGGTGGCCCTTCGGCAGCGAAGACGTGAAGCCCCTGGCCAAGGCGGAAGTGCTCAAGCCGGTACCGGTCAAGGTCAGCAAGGCCTGGCTGGATGAACACGAGCAGAAGCTGCGCGTCGCCGTGGCCGGCAGCAATGTCAAGGTCGAGCGTCGCGACAACGCCCTGGTACTGATCACGCCGGTGGACAGCTCCTTCAACCCGGATCGCGCCGAGATGCTGCTGCCGGTGATGCTCGGCCCGCTGTCCCGCTCGGCCAAGTCGGTGAGCGTCGATGAAGACAGCGCCGTCATCGTGCTGGGCTTCAGCGACAGCACCGGCGCCGCCGCGCTCAACGACAAGATCAGCCTGCAACGCGCCCAGGCCGTGGCGGCGATCTTCCGTCTCAGCGGCTACAGCGGCAATCGCCTGATCGTGCGCGGTCTGGCCGCCGCCCATCCGCGTGCCGACAACACCACCGCCGCCGGTCGTGCCGTCAACCGCCGCGTCGAGGTGCTGATCCAGCCGCGCGCGACCGTGCTGGCCAGCCTGCAGTCGCTGGCGGCGCGCTAGCGACAAAGCTTGTCCTGAAGCAGGCGAGCCGGGCGGGACTTGGTTAAGCTAGGTCGATACCGACCTAGCAGGAGACTTCCATGTCACCGTCCCTCGCCGATATGCGTCGCGACTACACCCGCGACGGCCTGACCGAAGCCCAGGCGCCCGCCGATCCCTATGCCCTGTTCGGGCAGTGGTTCGAAGAGGCGGTGCGTACCGAGCAGCCTCCGGTCGAAGCCAATGCCTGCTGGCTGGCCACCGTCGATGACCAAGGCCAGCCCCATTGCCGCGTGCTGCTGCTCAAGGGCGTCGATGCCCAGGGCTTCGTCTTCTATACCAATTACGACAGCGCCAAGGGGCAGCAGATGGCCGTGCAGCCGCGGGCGGCCATGACCTTCTTCTGGCCGGCACTGGAGCGCCAGGTGCGCATCGAGGGCCGGGTGGAACAGGTGTCCGCCGAGGAATCCGATGCCTACTACCGGGTCCGTCCACTGGGCAGTCGCCTGGGTGCCTGGGCCTCGCCGCAGAGCCAGGCCATTGCCGATCGTCACGAGCTGGAGCAGCGTCTGGCCGAGGTGCAGCGGCGCTTCGCCGACGGTGATCCCAGCCGGCCGCCGTTCTGGGGTGGCTATCGCCTCAAGCCCCAGCGCATCGAGTTCTGGCAGGGGCGTTCCAGCCGCCTCCACGATCGGCTGGATTACCAGCGCGTAGAGGGTGGCTGGCAGCGCCAGCGCCTGGCACCTTAAGGCGTTCGCAAGGTGCCGAGGTTACATTCGCCGGAAACCTCCCCGGACGCCCTGGGTCAAGGATAATAGCGATCTGCGCCCGTACCGCTGCCCGGTACGGCCAGTGTCTTTCAACTGCCCCTGGAGTTGCCCCATGAACAGAGTCCTTCAACTCGCCGCTTCCCTGACCGCCGTCGCCCTGCTGGCCGGCTGCGCCTCCGATCAGTCCGGCGACGTCTATTCGCGCGATGAGGCCCGGCAGGTGCAGACGGTCCGTACCGGTACCATCACCGCCCTGCGTCCGGTGACCATCGAGGGCACCAAGTCGCCCGTTGGCGCCGGGGCCGGTGCCGTGGTCGGTGGCATTGGCGGTAGCGCCATTGGCGGCGGGCGTGGCAGCTTCGTCACCGCCATCATCGGTGCAGTAGCCGGCGGCCTGCTGGGTGCGGCCACCGAAGAGGGCTTCACCAAGGCCAGCGGTGTCGAGATCACCGTGAAGGAAGACGACGGCGGCTCCCGCGCCTATGTGCAGGCGGTCAACAAGGGCGAGATGTTCCGCGTCGGCGAGCGGGTGCGCATCATGACCGTCAACGGCACCAGCCGCGTCGCGCCCAACTGATCTTCCGGACGTACCCGAAGGTACGTCCTCGCCCTTCCAGAGCGGGTGTCCGAATCGCTAGACTGCGAGTCGGACGCCCGTTTGCGTTTTCGCCCGTAAATAGTTGTCGCCTGGGCGCAATGCCGCGCCTGGAGGTCGTCCTACAATCCCCCTCAGTCACCGCCGTGATCGGCAGGAGAAATCCCGATGTCCGCTTCTCAACCCAATGTGCAACGCGCCGCCTTCGATGAGGTGATGGTCCCGACCTACGCCCCCGCCGCGTTCATTCCGGTGCGAGGAGAGGGTTCCCGCGTCTGGGATCAGGCCGATCGCGAATACGTCGACTTCGCTGGCGGCATTGCCGTCAGTGCCCTGGGCCATGGCCATCCCGCGCTGATCAAGGCCCTGACCGAGCAGGCCGGCAAGCTCTGGCACGTGTCCAACATCTACACCAACGAGCCTGCCCTGCGCCTGGCGCGCAAGCTGGTGGACCATACCTTCGCCGACCGGGTGTTCTTCGCCAACTCCGGTGCCGAAGCCAACGAGGCGGCCTGCAAGCTGGCCCGTCGCTATGGTCATGACGTCAGTGGCGGCAGTCGCTACGAGATCGTCGCCGCCACCAACAGCTTCCACGGTCGGACCCTGTTCACCGTCAGCGTTGGGGGGCAGCCCAAGTATTCCGATGGCTTCGGTCCCAAGATCGAAGGCATCCGCCACGTGCCCTACAACGACCTGGCCGCCCTCGAAGCCGTGGTTTCGGACAAGACCTGCGCGGTCATCCTCGAACCCATCCAGGGCGAGGGCGGCGTGCTGCCGGCCGACCAGGCCTACCTGGAAGGCGCGCGTCGCCTGTGCGACACCCATGGCGCCCTGCTGATCTTCGACGAGGTGCAGAGCGGGGTCGGTCGCAGCGGTCATCTCTACGCCTACCAGCACTATGGCGTGGTGCCGGACATCCTCACCACCGCCAAGAGCATCGGCGGCGGTTTCCCGCTGGCAGCCATGCTGACCACCGAGCAGGTCGCCCAGCACTTCAGCGCCGGCGTGCACGGCAGCACCTATGGCGGCAATCCGCTGGGCTGCGCCGTGGGCGCCGCGCTGCTGGACATCGTCGCCACCCCGGAAACCCTGGCCGGCGTCGCCGCGCGCCATCAGCGCTTTGTCGCCGGTCTGGAGCAGCTCAACGCCCGTTACCACCTGTTCCAGCAGATCCGCGGCCTGGGCCTGCTGATCGGCGCGGTGCTCAACGACAGCTGGAAGGGGCGCGCCAAGGACATCGTCACCGCCGCCAACGAGGAAGGCCTGATGATCCTGCAGGCCGGCCCGGACGTGCTGCGCATGGCGCCGAGCCTGATCATCGCCGAGACCGATATCGACGAAGGCCTGGCCCGCCTGGATCGCGCCCTGGCGCGTCTTACCCAAGGCTAATCTCCGGACGCGGGACGCGTACCGCTGGCATCCAAGGATGGATCCGTACACAAGGAGTTCTCATGCTGGTAATGCGCCCTGCGCGCGCGGCGGATCTGCCCCTGGTCCAGCGGCTCGCCGCGGATAGCCCGGTTGGCGTCACCTCGCTGCCCGACAACCCCGAACGGTTGCGCGACAAGATCCGCATCTCGGAGTCGTCGCTGGCGGCCGAGGTGGGCTTCCATGGCGAGGAGAGCTATTTCTTCGTGCTCGAAGACACCCGCAGCGGCGAGCTGCTGGGCTGTTCGGCCATCGTCGCCTCGGCCGGTTTCTCCGAGCCCTTCTACAGCTTTCGCAACGAGACCTTCATCCACGCCTCGCGCGAGCTGAAGATCCACAACAAGGTCCATGTGCTGTCGCTCTGTCACGACCTGACCGGCAACAGCGTGCTGAGCAGCTTCTACGTCCAGCGCCCGCTGCTCGACACCCCTCACGCCGAACTCAATTCCCGCGCCCGTCTGCTGTTCATGGCCGCCCACCCGGCGCGTTTCGCCGATACGGTGGTGGTGGAGATCGTCGGGCTGGCGGACGATGACGGCGAATCGCCGTTCTGGAACGGGGTAGGGCGCAACTTCTTCGACATGGACTACGCCGCCGCCGAGCGCCTGTCCGGGCAGAAGAGTCGCACCTTTCTCGCCGAACTGATGCCGACCTATCCGCTCTATGTGCCCCTGCTGCCCGACAGCGCCCAGGAAGCCATGGGGCAGGTGCATCCCCGGGCTCAGATCACCTTCGACATCCTCAGCCGGGAAGGCTTCGAAACCGACAACTACATCGACATCTTCGATGGCGGTCCGACCCTGCACGCCCGCACCACGGCCATCCGCTCCATCGCCGAGAGCCGCCTGGCGCCGGTGAGCGAAGGTAGTCCGGCCGGCGACGAGGCACCCTGGTTCCTGGTCGCCAACGATGGCCTGGAAAATTTTCGGGCGCTGGCCACGCCGCTGCGCTGGACGCCTGGCGAAGCCGTCGTCCTTTCCCCCGAGCAGATCGCCACCCTGGAGATCGCCGAAGGCGACCGGGTTCGTCTGGTAGCGCTGTAGCCGACCCTAGCGTCTTTGGAGGTCCGATGATCGTCCGTCCCGTCACCCGTGCCGATGTGCCCGCGCTGCTGCAACTGGCGCAGGCGGCCGGCGCCGGTCTCACCACCCTGCCAGCCAGCGAGGAACGCCTGGCGCAGCGGGTGGAAAATGCCGAGCGCAGCTTTCTGCGCCAGGTCGAATCCGCCGACGCGGACTATCTGTTCGTCCTGGAAGAGGACGGCGAGGTCATCGGCATCGCGGGGATCGCCGCGGCCCTGGGGCTGCGTGAGCCCTGGTACAACTACCGGGTCGGCCTGACGGTGAGCGCCTCGCGCGAACTGGACATCCACCGGCAGATCCCCACGCTGTTTCTGGCCAATGACATGACCGGCAGCTCCGAACTCTGCTCGCTGTTCCTGCGCGCCGATCGGCGCGGTGGCGCGGCCGGGCGCCTGCTGTCCAAGTCACGCTTCCTGTTCATCGCCGAATTCCGCGAGCTGTTCGCCGAGCGCATCATCGCCGAATTGCGCGGCATGTCCGATGACCAGGGCCAGTCACCCTTCTGGGAAGCCCTGGGCCGGCATTTCTTCAAGATGGAATTTTCCCAGGCGGACTACCTCACCGGCATCGGCAATCGCGGTTTCATCGCCGAGCTGATGCCGCGCTTTCCGCTGTACACCTGCTTCCTGTCGCCGGAAGCGCGCCAGGTGATCGGTCGGGTGCACCCGGATACCGAGGCCGCGCGCCGCCTGCTGGAGGCCGAGGGCTTCAACTACCAGGGCTATGTCGACATCTTCGACGCGGGTCCGACCGTCGAGGCCGAGACCGCCAAGGTGCGCGCGATCCGCGACAGCCAGCGCCTGGTCCTCGCGGTCGGCACGCCGGGCGACGATGCCGAGGTCTATCTGATCCACAACCGCAAATGCCAGGACTGTCGCATCACCAGCGCCCGCGCGCGCCTGGCTTCCGGCACCCTGGTGGTCGATCTGGCCACTGCCCGCGAACTGCGGCTGATGGCCGGCGCTCAGGTGCGCGCCGTGCGGCTGATGCCCTGAGGAGACCCCATGGATAGCCTCTATATCGCTGGTCAGTGGTGCCCCGGACGTGGCGAGACCTTCACCTCGCTCGATCCCTACGCCGGTACCGCGCTGTGGCAGGGCGCGGCCGCGGACGCAGCGGACGTCGACCAGGCGATCGCCGCGGCACGCCAGGCCTTTCCCGCCTGGGAAAGGCGCGGCCAGGCCGCGCGCCTGGAGATCCTGCAGGCCTTCGCCCAGGCGCTGCAGCAACGCCGCTCCGAGCTGACCCGGGCCTTGGCCGAGGAAACCGGCAAGCCGCTGTGGGAGGCCGATACCGAGCTCGGCAGCATGATCGCCAAGGTGGCCATCTCCGCCCAGGCCGAAGCGGCCCGTAGTGGCGAGCGTTCGGCTAGCGTGGCGGACGCCCGCAGCGTCACGCGCCATCGACCGCACGGCGTCCTGGCGGTCTTCGGTCCCTACAATTTCCCCGGCCATCTGCCCAATGGCCATATCGTCCCGGCGCTGCTGGCTGGCAACACGGTGGTGTTCAAGCCCAGCGAGCTGACGCCGCGTTTCGCCGCCCTGACCCTGGAATGCTGGATCGCCGCCGGGCTGCCGGCCGGGGTGCTCAATCTCGTGCAGGGCGGTCGGACCACCGGCGAGGCCCTGGCCGCGCATCCGGGCCTGGACGGCATCCTCTTCACCGGCTCCAGCGCCACCGGTGCGGCGCTGCATCGTCTCAACGCGGACCGTCCGCAGCGACTGCTGGCGCTGGAGATGGGCGGCAACAATCCCCTGGTGGTGGCGCCGGTGGCCGATCTGGACGCCGCCGTGGTGACCATCGTCCAGTCGGCCTTCCTCTCCGCCGGGCAGCGCTGCACCTGCGCCCGCCGCCTGCTGGTACCCCAGGGGGCCTGGGGCGATGCCCTGCTGGCGCGCCTGGTGAGTGTCAGTGCCGGGCTCAGCACCGGTCCCTTCGACGCCGATCCGGCGCCCTTCATGGGCACCGTCATCTCTCTTGCCGCTGCCCAGGCCCTGCTGCAGACCCAGGCCCAGCGCCTGGCCCAGGGTGGCCGGGCACTGCTGGAGTTGCGGCAGCCGGAGCCCCAGCGAGCGCTGCTCACGCCGGGGATCATCGAGGTGTCGGGGATCGCCGACCTGCCCGATGAAGAAGTCTTCGGTCCGCTGTTGCAGGTCCAGCGCTATGGCGACTTCGACGAGGCGCTGGCGCTTGCCAACGCCACTCGCTTTGGCCTGGCGGCCGGCCTGCTGGCCGACGATCCGGTCCTCTACGAACGCTTCTGGCAAGGGGTGCGCGCCGGCATCGTCAACTGGAACCGGCCCCTGACCGGGGCGGCCAGTGCCGCCCCCTTCGGCGGCGTCGGTGCCTCGGGCAATCATCGACCCAGCGCCTATTACGCCGCGGACTACTGCGCCTTCCCGGTCGCCTCGCTGGAAAGTGACGCCCTGACCCTGCCTAGCCAACTGCCTCCAGGACTACAGCTATGAGTCAACTCGCCCCTGCCGCGCGGGAGGTCAATTTCGACGGCCTGGTCGGTCCGACCCACAACTATGCCGGCCTGTCCTACGGCAACGTGGCGTCCCAGGCCAGCAAGCAGCAGTGCTCGAATCCGCGCGAGGCCGCGCGCCAGGGCCTGGCCAAGATGCAGGCGCTGATGGAGCTGGGTTTCGAGCAGGGTGTGCTCGCCCCTCATGAAAGACCCGACATCGCCTCGCTGCGCCGCCTCGGGTTCGCCGGCAGCGATGCCCAGGTGCTGGAGAGTGCGGCGCGCGAAGCCTTGCCGCTGCTGCTCTCCGCCAGTTCCGCCTCGGCCATGTGGACAGCCAACGCCGCCACCGTCAGCCCCAGCGCCGACACCCGCGACGGCCGCGTGCATTTCACCCCAGCCAACCTGGCCTGCAAGTTTCACCGCAGCCTCGAACCCAGCACCACGGCGCGCATCCTCCAGGCGATGTTTCGCGATCCCGCGCGTTTCCAGCACCATGCGCCGCTACCCTCGGTGGCCCAGTTCGGTGACGAGGGCGCGGCCAACCACACCCGCTTCAGTCGCGACCACGGCGCCCCGGGCGTGGAATTCTTCGTCTTCGGTCGCAGCGCCTTCGATCCGCGCTATCCCGAGCCCCATCGCTATCCGGCGCGGCAGACCCTGGAAGCCTCCCAGGCCATCGCGCGTCTGCATGGCCTGAGCGAGGAGGGCGTGGTGTTCGCCCAGCAGAATCCGGCGGTGGTGGACCAGGGCGTCTTCCACAACGACGTCATCTCGGTGGGCAACGCCCAGGTGCTGTTCCACCATGAGGATGCCTTCCTCGACAGCGATCGCGTGCTCGACGAATTGCAAACCAAGCTCGCCCGACGCGGTGCCACCTTGCAACGCCTCTGCGTGCGGCGCAGCGAGATCAGCGTCGGCGACGCCGTGCGCTCCTATCTGTTCAACAGCCAGCTGCTGGATCGACCGGGGCAGGGCGCATTGCTGGTGGTGCCCGACGAGTGCCGACAGAATCCGCTGGTCTGGGACTATCTGCAGGCCCAGGTCGGCGGCGCAGGCCCGCTGGGTGAGGTCAAGGTCTTCGATCTCAAGCAGAGCATGCAGAACGGCGGTGGCCCCGCCTGCCTGCGCCTGCGCGTGTCGCTCACCGCCGACGAGCTGGCCGCGGTGAATCCGGGGGTGCGCTTTACCCCGGCGCTGCATGCCCAACTGCTCGACTGGGTGGATCGCTACTACCGAGACCGCCTGACACCTGCGGATCTCGCCGATCCCCATTTGCTGGGCGAGGTCCGCACCGCCCTCGACGAGTTGACCCAGTTGCTGGGCCTCGGCTCGGTCTATCCCTTTCAATTGCCCTGACCTCCGGAGCCCCCATGAGCTACCTTCTCGATCTCATCCTCGAACCCACCGCGGACGAGCAGCAGACGCTGCAGGTCCAGCGCCTGGCCATCCGCCTGGCCGGTCGCGACCTCTGGCTGGAAGCCGATGGCAGCGGCGGTCTCAGCATCTTCGCCGACTCCCAGGATGATGAGGAGCAGACCCCGGTCCTGGTACTGCGCCCCCAGGCCATCAATGCCCTGGGCCTGTCCATCGCCCTGGAGACCTTCGCCGACGAAGGCGATGAGAATCACGTGCATGACGCCGATTGCGGTTGCGGCCACGATCATTGAGTATCTAGTGTGGTGTTCCGGAAGTTCGCGCAAGAATTGGCGAGTGATTTTTGTCTCCGGGCAAGGCGCCGCGACGAGTCATAGCAGGGCTATGGCGAGGAGGGGCAACGTCGCTTGGGGACAAAAAGCGCCGCCAAAATTGTGTAGACAACTTCTGAAGCGCCACACTAGCCCCGACACGTCGCTCAGCGGAGTAGAGCATGCCTGCATCTGAACGTTATCGGTTGGCGCTTGGCCGCCTGCTGGACCTGACCCTGGCCGGCCGCGAGCCGACCGAGAAGATTCAACTGACTGCCGACGGCACCCGTCTCCACTGGTTGACCGAAGGCGTGCTGGAAGTCACCCCGCCGGTGGCGCGCGACAACCGCATGGACCTGCTGCTCTCCGCGGGTATCCATGGCAACGAGACGGCGCCCATGGAGCTGCTCGACGCGTTGCTCAGCGGCATCGCCAGCGGCGCCCTGCGCCCCGCCTGCCGTCTGCTGTTCATGTACGGCAATCCCGACGCCATGCGCCGGGGCACCCGCTATGTCGAGCAGGATCTGAATCGCCTCTTCAACGGCCGCCATGCCCAGGCCGAGGGCTCCGAGGCGCAACGCGCCAACGACCTGGAACGCCTGTCCGCGCAGTTCTTCAGCAAGCCCGATCGGGCGCGCCTGCATTACGACCTGCACACCGCACTGCGCGCCTCGGCGCTGCCGCGCTTCGCCCTCTATCCCTGGAGCGCCGGGCGCGAGCATTCGGAAGCCGAGCTGCAGCGCCTCGAAGCCGCCGGCATCGAGGCCGTGCTGCTCTACGACAAGCCGGGCATCACCTTCAGCGCCTACACCTACGCCGAATGCCAGGCCGAGGCCCTGACCCTGGAGCTGGGCCAGGCACGGCCCTTCGGCGAGAACAGCGAACTCGACCTGAGTCGCCTGCGCCTGCTGCTGGAAGCCCTGGTCGAAGGCCGCGAAGCCGAGTTGCCGCCACCGGATTCCGCGCTGCTGAGATTCCGCGTGGCGCGCCAGGTGTACAAGTCCAGTCCGCGCTTCCAGTTGCACCTGGCCGACGACGTGGCCAACTTCTCGCCGCTGCGCCAGGGTTCGCTGCTGGCCGAAGACGGCAGCGAGCGCTGGATCGTCGACGAAGCCGAGGCGCGCATCATCTTCCCCAATCCCAAGGTCGCCGTCGGCCTGCGGGCCGGACTCATCGTGGTCCCGGCATAAGGAGCGAACGCTTGATCGATCTGCGCAGCGACACCGTCACCCAGCCCACGCCGGCCATGCGCCAGGCCATGCTGGCCGCCGAACTCGGCGATGACGTCTACGGCGAAGACCCCACGGTCACTCGCCTGGAGCAACGTCTGGCAGGCGATCTCGGTCTGGAAGCAGGACTCTTCGTGCCCAGCGGTACCATGAGCAACCTGCTCGGCCTGCTGGCGCACTGCGAGCGGGGCGACGAATACCTGGTCGGCCAGCAGGCCCATACCTACAAGTACGAGGGCGGCGGCGCCGCCGTGCTCGGTTCCATCCAGCCGCAGCCCATCGAGATGGCCGCCGACGGCAGTCTCGACCTCGACCTGGTGCGCAGCTACATCAAGGCCGATGACTTCCATTTCGCCCGCACCCGGCTGCTGGCGCTGGAAAACACCATGCACGGCAAGGTCCTGCCACTGGCCTATCTGGCGGCGGCGCGGGCCTTCACCCGGGAGCACGGCCTGGCCCTGCACCTGGATGGCGCGCGGCTGTACAACGCCGCGGTCAAGCTCGGCGTACCGGTGCGCGAGATCAGCCAGCATTTCGACTCGGTGTCGGTCTGCCTGTCCAAGGGCCTCGGCGCCCCGGTGGGTTCGGTGCTCTGCGGCGAGGCCGCGCTCATCGCCAAGGCGCGGCGCTGGCGCAAGGTGGTGGGCGGTGGCATGCGCCAGGCCGGCATCCTCGCGGCCGCCGGCCTGCATGTCCTCGATCACCAGGTCGAGCGGCTGGCCGAGGACCACGCCCACGCGGCGCAACTCGGCACCGCCCTGGCCGAGCTCGGCTATCAGGTGGAGCCGGTGCAGACCAACATGGTCTATCTCGCCCTGGGCGACGAGGCGCCCGCGCTGCATGCCTTCCTGGCCGAGCGTGGCATCCGCATCAGTCTGGCAGCACGCCTGCGGCTGGTCACCCATCTGGACGTCAGCGCCGCCGATATCGAGGCGGTCATCGCCGCTTTCTCCGCCTACCGCCGCCGCTAAGTCTTCCGACGACGTTTTTCCTGCGCAACCGGGGCGACACCGGGGCGCGGGCGTCGATATACTCCCAGACATGCGTGTCCGTTTTCCGCACGTGCCGCGTCTGCGGCGCCCGCTCCGTTCGTCTCGTCTGCGATCCAGTCGGATGCCCGTCACGCGCGTCGAAAAGCCCATTGTCTGGAATGAATATGAAAAGCGCCGAAATCCGTGAAGCCTTCCTCCGCTTCTTCGAAGAGAAGGGGCACACCCGGGTCGCCTCCAGTTCGCTGATCCCCGCGAACGATCCGACCCTGCTGTTCACCAACGCCGGGATGAACCAGTTCAAGGACTGCTTCCTCGGCATGGAAAAGCGCAGCTACACCCGTGCCGCCACCAGCCAGAAGTGCGTGCGCGCGGGCGGCAAGCACAACGACCTGGAGAACGTCGGCTACACGGCGCGTCACCACACCTTCTTCGAGATGCTGGGCAACTTCAGCTTCGGCGACTACTTCAAGCGCGACGCCATCACCTTCGCCTGGGAATTCCTCACCTCGCCCCAGTGGCTGGGTCTGCCCCGGGAAAAGCTCTGGGTCACCGTCTATGCCACCGATGACGAGGCCTATGACATCTGGACCAAGGAAGTCGGGGTGCCCGAGGCGCAGATGGTGCGCATCGGCGACAACAAGGGCGCGCCCTATGCCTCGGACAACTTCTGGACCATGGGCGACACCGGTCCCTGCGGCCCCTGCACCGAAATCTTCTTCGACCATGGCGCCGAGATCTGGGGTGGCCCGCCCGGCTCCCCGGAAGAAGACGGCGATCGCTACATCGAAATCTGGAACAACGTCTTCATGCAGTTCAACCGCACCGCCGATGGCGTCCTGCATCCGCTGCCGGCGCCCAGCGTCGACACCGGCATGGGCCTGGAGCGGGTCAGCGCGGTGCTGCAGCACGTGCATTCGAACTACGAGATCGACCTGTTCCAGCAACTCCTGGCGGCCTCGGCCGAGGCCATCGGCTGCGCCAATGACGACGCCCCGTCGCTCAAGGTGGTGGCCGACCACATTCGCTCCTGCAGCTTCCTGATCGCCGACGGCGTGCTGCCGTCCAATGAAGGCCGCGGCTACGTGCTGCGGCGCATCATTCGCCGCGCCTGCCGTCATGGCAACAAGCTGGGCGCCAAGGGCACCTTCTTCCACAGGATCGTCGCCGCCCTGGTGGCCGAGATGGGCCAGGCCTATCCCGAGCTGGTCCAGCAGCAGGCGCACATCGAGCGCGTGCTGCGCACCGAGGAAGAGCAGTTCGCCAAGACCCTGGAGCAGGGTCTGAAGATCCTCGAGCAGGATCTGGCGCAACTGCAGGGCGACACCATCCCCGGTGACGTGGTGTTCAAGCTCTATGACACCTACGGCTTCCCGGTCGACCTGACCAACGACATCGCCCGCGAGCGCAACCTCAACCTCGACGAGGCCGGTTTCGAGCGCGAGATGGAAGCCCAGCGCGAGCGCGCCCGTTCCGCCAGTGCCTTTGGTGTGGATTACAACAGCCTGGTCAAGGTCGAGGGCGAAACCCGCTTCCTCGGCTACGACACCACCAGCGCCTCGGGCACCATCGTCGCCCTGTACCGTGCCGGTCAGCCGGTGGACAGCCTGGCCGAAGGCGAGGAGGGCGTGGTCATCCTCGACCAGACGCCGTTCTACGGTGAATCCGGTGGCCAGGTCGGTGATACCGGTACCCTGGAAAGCGCCGGCGTCGGCTTTGCCGTGCGCGACACCACCAAGACCCAGGGCGCCTTCCTGCACCATGGCGTGGTGACCAGGGGCAGCCTCAACGTCGGCACCGCGCTCATGGCCCAGGTCGACGCCAGCCGTCGCCAGGGCATCGCCCTGAACCACTCCGGTACCCACCTGCTGCACGCCGCGCTGCGCCAGGTGCTGGGCGATCATGTCCATCAGAAGGGCTCCCTGGTCAACGACCAGCGCCTGAGATTCGACTTCAGCCACTTCGAGGCCATCAAGCCCGAGGAGCTCAAGCGCATCGAGACCATCGTCAACGAAGAGATCCGCAAGAACAGCGCGGTGACCACCGAGGTCATGGCCATCGACGAAGCCAAGGCCCGCGGCGCCATGGCGCTGTTCGGCGAGAAGTACGGCGACGTGGTGCGCGTGGTCGGCATGGGCGGTGAGTTCTCCGTCGAGCTGTGCGGCGGCACCCACGTGGCCCAGACCGGCGACATCGGCCTGCTCAAGCTGGTCAGCGAAGGCGGCGTGGCCTCCGGCGTGCGCCGCGTGGAGGCCATCACCGGCACCGCGGCCCTGGCCTACCTCAATGGCGCCGAGGAGCAGCTGCGCGAAGCCGCCAGCCTGCTCAAGGGCAGTCGCGACAACGTGCTGGACAAGCTGGCCGCGCTGGTCGAGCGCAATCGTCAGCTGGAAAAGGAAATCGAGCAGCTCAAGGCCAAGGCCGCCAGTGCCTCGGCCGGTGACCTGGTGGACCAGGCGCAGGACGTCAAGGGCGCCAAGGTGCTCACCGCGCGCCTCGACGGTCTCGACGGCAAGGCGCTGCTGGCGCTGGTCGACCAGCTCAAGAACAAGCTCGGCAGCGGCATGATCCTGCTGGGTGGCGAAGCCGACGGCAAGGTGGTGCTGGTGGCCGGCGTCACCGCCGACCTGACCGCCAGGCTCAAGGCCGGCGAGCTGATGAAGCGCGCCGCGGCCGTGGTCGGTGGCAAGGGCGGCGGTCGTCCGGACATGGCCCAGGGCGGCGGCACCGATGCCAGCCAGCTCGAAGCGGCCCTGGCCTGTGCCGGCCAGTACGCCGAGGAAAGCCTATAGGAGCCATAATCTCGCGAGCTAGAGCCAAACAAGGCGGAAGTGCTTGAGGAAGCGGATCGGACTCGCGTTCGAGTTTACGAATGGTAAATGAGCATTCCGAAAGCAATCCCAACGCCGTTTGGCCGACGCGCAGCAGATTATGAACGGGCTCGGGTCGCCGGGGAGGGCGGCCCGCTTCCTCCCTCAACAACTTGAATCAGATTTTTCTGCGGACGGGCAGCAAGCAATGGCATTGATCGTACAGAAATTCGGCGGTACCTCGGTGGGTACGGTGGAGCGTATCGAGCAGGTCGCCGACAAGGTGAAACGCTTCCATGAGGCAGGCGACCAGATCGTGGTGGTGGTGTCGGCCATGAGCGGCGAGACCAATCGCCTGATCGGCCTCGCCAAGCAAATCATGGAGCAACCCGATCCGCGCGAGCTGGATGTCATGGTTTCCACCGGCGAGCAGGTCACCATCGGCCTGCTGACCATGGCGCTGCTCAAGCGCGGCGTCCAGGCGGTTTCCTACACGGGCAGCCAGGTGCGCATCCTTACCGACAGCGCGCACACCAAGGCACGCATCCAGCAGATCGACGACGCCCGCATCCGCGCCGACCTCAAGGCGCGCAAGGTCGTGGTCGTGGCCGGCTTCCAGGGTGTCGACGAGCAGGGCAACATCACCACCCTGGGCCGTGGTGGCTCCGACACCACCGGCGTGGCCCTGGCGGCCGCGCTGAAGGCCGATGAGTGCCAGATCTACACCGACGTCGACGGCGTCTACACCACCGATCCGCGCGTGGTGCCCCAGGCCCAGCGCCTGGACAAGATCACCTTCGAGGAAATGCTGGAAATGGCCAGCCTCGGCTCCAAGGTGCTGCAGATCCGCTCGGTGGAATTCGCCGGTAAATACAACGTGCCGCTGCGCGTGCTGCACAGCTTTCAGGAGGGTCCGGGCACCCTCATTACCCTTGATGAAGAGGAATCCATGGAACAGCCGATCATCTCCGGCATCGCCTTCAACCGTGACGAAGCCAAGCTGACCATTCGCGGTGTGCCGGATACCCCCGGCGTGGCCTTCAAGATCCTCGGCCCGATCAGCGCGGCCAACATCGAAGTCGACATGATCGTGCAGAACGTCGCGCACGATAACACCACCGACTTCACCTTCACCGTGCACCGCAACGACTACCAGGCGGCCCTGGAGATCCTCAAGCGCACCGGCGTCGAGATCGGTGCCCGGGAGTCCGTCGGCGACACCAAGATCGCCAAGGTCTCCATCGTTGGCGTGGGCATGAGATCCCATGCCGGTGTGGCCAGCCAGATGTTCGAAGCCCTCGCCAAGGAGAGCATCAACATCCAGATGATCTCCACCTCCGAGATCAAGGTATCGGTGGTCATCGAGGAGAAATACCTCGAACTGGCCGTCCGTGCCCTGCATACCGCTTTCGAGCTCGACGCCCCCGCACGCGGCGCCGAGTGACCGGTCAGATGAGGTCCCTGCCACAGGGACCTCATCTGACGCGGGTTCTACGGAACTTTACTTGCATGGACAGAGGTCAATAGCGACTAGAAGGTCCATTCAGGGATCGTTTCGGTTCATACGTGCAGACTGAGTTAAAAGCTTAAGGAGAATGGAATGCTTATTTTGACTCGTCGGGTTGGTGAGACCCTGATGGTGGGTGATGAAGTCACCGTGACGGTACTGGGAGTCAAGGGCAACCAGGTCCGCATCGGCGTCAATGCACCCAAGGAAGTCGCGGTTCATCGCGAGGAAATCTATCAGCGCATCCAGAAGGAAAAGGACCAAGAACCAAACCACTGATTTTTTTTGAATTTTTCTCTTTGCAAACGGGCAAACCTTCGATATAGTTTCGCCCCGTTGCGGTGAGGTGGCCGAGTGGCCGAAGGCGCTCCCCTGCTAAGGGAGTACACCTCAAAAGGGTGTCGAGGGTTCGAATCCCTCCCTCACCGCCATTTGCTTCAAACTGGCTCCGCTGTACTGACCGATTGGTAAGTACCTGATAAACAAGCAAATTTGCTTGACACGTCAGAAACGGAAGCTAGAATACGCAGCTTCAACGCACTCGTAGCTCAGCTGGATAGAGTACTCGGCTACGAACCGAGCGGTCGGAGGTTCGAATCCTCCCGAGTGCGCCAAATCGACGAAGCCTCTGGCTTCAGCAGTACCAGCGGTGTCCTGGTTAAACTCACCGAAACGCACTCGTAGCTCAGCTGGATAGAGTACTCGGCTACGAACCGAGCGGTCGGAGGTTCGAATCCTCCCGAGTGCGCCAAACATGAAGAAGGGCCTGCAGCGATGCAGGCCCTTTTTTATTGCCCGTGGATTCGTGCCAGTATCCGCGACCGGTGACCTGACCGGTTTCGTATCGGTCCGGCTTCCCGTCTTTCGACCTTGCCCGCGAGAGGGTCTCTTCATGCAGTGGGACAGACCGACTCCCCATCTCCTGCCGCTGCGCATCGGCGCCGAGCACATCGACGGCCTGGGCCATGCCAACAACGCCGTCTACGTCAGCTGGCTAGAACAGTGCGCCTGGCAGCACTCGGCGGCCCTGGGTCTGGATCTGGCCACCTTCCAGCGCCTGGATCGCGCCATGGCCGTGGTGCGCCACGAGATCGACTACCTCAGCAGTGGCTACCAGGATGATGAGCTGGTGCTGGGCACCTGGCTGGTGGACTGGGATCGACGCCTGCGCATGACCCGGCAATTCCAGCTGCAGCGCCCCGCCGATGGCGTGACCCTGCTGCGCGCCCGGACGACCTTCGTCTGCATCGAGCTGTCCTCCGGCAAACCCAGGCGCATGCCACCCGAATTCCTGGTTGGCTATGGCCAGGCGCTCCCTGGCGAGGACCTCTGAGCATGGAGATCGCCCTGGCGCCCATGGAGGGTCTCGTCGACGACATCCTGCGCGAACTGCTGACCGAGGTGGGTGGACTCGACTGGTGCGTGAGCGAATTCATCCGCGTCTGTGATCGGCTGCTGCCGGCGGCGGCCTTCGCCAAGCTGGCACCGGAGCTGGAGGAGGGCGCGCGCACGCCATCCGGTACGCCCATGCGGGTGCAACTGCTGGGCTCGGATCCGGCCTGCCTGGCGGACAACGCGGCCTTTGCCTGCACCCTGGGCGCGCCAGTGATCGATCTCAACTTCGGCTGCCCGGCCAAGACCGTCAACAAGTCCCGCGGCGGAGCGGTGCTGCTCAAGGAGCCGGAGCTGCTCAACCGCATTGTCGAGAGCGTGCGCCAGGCCGTTCCGGCGCACATTCCGGTCACCGCCAAGATGCGCCTGGGCTATGACAGCCCGAACGGCGCCCTGGCCTGCGCCGAGGCGCTGGCGGAGGGGGGCGCGGCGCAACTGGTGGTCCATGCGCGGACCAAGGTCGAGGGTTATCGTCCGCCGGCGCACTGGGAGTGGGTGGCGCGGGTGGCTGACCGGGTGTCCGTGCCGGTGCTGGCCAATGGCGAGATCTGGACCCTGGACGACTACTGGCGCTGTCGCAGCGTCAGCGGCCAGGCCTCGGTGATGCTGGGGCGCGGTCTGGTCTCGCGACCGGACCTGGCGCTGCAGATCGCCGCTGCCGTACGCGGAGAAGAAGCCGTCCCGCAGAGCTGGGCCGAGATCCTGCCGCGGGTGCAGCGCTTCTGGAGCATGGCGCAACGCAAGCTGGCACCGCGCTATGCCCCGGGACGCCTCAAGCAGTGGCTTGGCATGCTGACGCGCAGCTATCCCGAGGCTGCGGCCCTGTTCGCCCAGGTGCGGCGCGAATCCGATTGCGCCCTGATCGACCGCCTGCTTGGCATGACCGGACAAAACCCGGCAAACCTTGATCTCGATCAAGAGCGGCGGCTGCAACTCGGCTAGTCTGCAGGGAGTGGTGACGACGGAGCGTCGTCGCTCGAGCACGCAAGGCACTTCAGGCGACCCCGGGTCGCCTTTTTTTCGTCCGGCATAACCGCTGGAACTTCGCCTGGGCCGCGCGGCCTATGCTGGATCCCCCGCAATCCAAGAGCCGACGTGCGTCTACCCTGGACGGTCTTTCTCGCTCCCACGCCGACGGCGCTCCTCTTTGCCGGCAAGACCCTGTTCGCCGCCGGACTGGCGCTCTGGCTGGCCTTTCGCTTCAGTCTCGAACAACCGGTCTGGGCCTGCATGACAGTGATGATCGTCTCCCAGCCGCTGTCCGGCATGGTGCTGGCCAAGGGATTGTTCCGCCTGCTCGGCACCCTCGTCGGCACCTGCATGGCGGTGGTGCTGATGGGCTTCTTCGCCCAGACGCCCTGGCTGTTCCTGCTCGCGCTGGCCGGCTGGATGGCGCTGTGCACGGCGGCCTCGACCCTGCTGCGCAATCACGTCGCCTATGGCTTCGTGCTGGCCGGCTATACGGTCGCCATCATCGGCCTGCCCGCCATCGCCCATCCGCTGACGGTGTTCGACCAGGCGGTGGCCCGCTGTACCGAGATCTGCCTGGGTATCGTCGTGGCCTCGGCGGTGAGTGCGCTGTTCTGGCCGCAACGGGTGGAGCAGAATCTGGCCGTCCAGGCACGCCGCACCTGGGAACAGGGCGTGGCTGCCGCCCGGGCGGAGCTGGCCGAGGCCCAGGATGCAACCCAGGGACTGCTGGCCATGCTCGGTCAGGTGGTGGCGGTGGATGCCCAGCGCGATCACGCCTGGTTCGAAGGCCAGCGCGGCCGGCAGCGCGCCAGGGCGTTGCGGCTGCTGTCGCGGGACCTGCTCAGCCTGTTGCGGACCGCTCGCGGCGCCATGCGCCAGTGGCGTGGCCTGGACGAGCCGCGGAGGGCCGTCTTGCAGCCCTGGCGCGACGAACTGCTCACGACCCTGGCAGACCCCCAGGCTCCGGCCCTGGAAGCCCTCCTGCAGCGTCTGCGAGAGGCTGCCGGCAGCTCGCCGCAACTCGACAACGACCAGCGCTACCTGCTGGCCCGTTTCGCCATCCTGCTGGACAAGATCCTGCTCGCCGGCCGCGCTCTGGACAGCGTCCATACGGCCCGGCTCAGCGCCGTGGCGCCTTCGGCGCTGGCCCGCCATCGCGATGTCCAGACGGCGCTGCTCTATGGCCTGCGCAGCGCCTGTGCATTGCTGGCCGTGGGGGTGTTCTGGCTGGCCAGTGCCTGGCCGTCCGCGCCGGGCGCCATGCTGATGGCCGGCGTCATCTGCAGCCTGTTCGCCAATCGCGACAACGCCGCCGCCATCGGCCTCGGTTTCCTGCGGGGCATTCTCTATGCGGCGCCGGTCGCCATCCTGATCAGCCAGGTGCTGCTGCCGCAGATCAGCGGCTATCCGCTGCTGTGCCTGGTGCTGGGGGTGCCGCTGTTTTTTGCCGCCCTGGGGATGGCCGGGCCTCCCAGCGTGGTGGGGACAGCGACGGCCTTCGCCATCCATCTGCTGGTGCTGGTCTCGCCCAACAACCACGGCCAGGTGGAGATGGGTGCCTTGCTCAACCAGCTGCAGAGTCTGCTGATCGGCGTCGGTTCGGCCGTGCTCATGTTCCGGCTGATCAGTCTGCGCACGCCGCGGCGCACCAGTCGCCGGATCCTCGAGGCCACCACCCACGACCTGCAGCGGCTGACCACGGTCCCCCTGGCCAATGCCGAGACCTGGTTCGGCGGGCGGATGGCGGATCGCCTGCTGCTGCTGGCGCGGCATATCGAGCAGTTGTCGGCCAGCGAACGCGGCCGCTGGGAGCGGGGCCTGCTGGCGCTCGATCTGGGCAACGAGCTGCTGCACCTGCGCGCCTGCCTGGCAAGTGCCCGGGGCGAAGTGGCAGGGGCGCGGGATGCCTTTCTCGGGCGCTTCGCCGAGCAACTGGCGGTCGGCTTCGATGACCTGCAGCCGGACGCGCTGGATACGGCGGCGGAGCGCCTGCGCCGGGCGCTGGGCCAGGCCCCCGACGATGAACCGCATCGTCTGGCGCGCGGCGCCATCGGCCAGCTCCAGCAGACCTGGCGTGGCTGTTGTCTGAAAGCAGTAGCGGAGGAGGGCGCGGATGAATCTGCATGAATGGGCCATCGGCGGGGTCTATCTGGGGCCGCTGTTCGTCTATGGCGTTCTGGCGCTGCTGCTGACGGCGCTGTCGCTGTGGCTGCTGCAGCGCAGCGGCCTCGGCCGCCATCTGTGGCACAGCGCCCTGTTCGGCTGTGCGCTGTTCGTGCTCTGGCTGGCCGGCCTCGTCGCCGTCCTGGCCACCTGAGCCCCCTGACAAGAGGATCCCCAAGGCGATGCACAAGACCCTGCGTGTGGCGATAACCCTGAGCGTGGTACTGCTCGCCATCCTGGCCGGTACCTGGCTGTGGCATTTCTATCTCTACACCCCCTGGACCCGCGATGCGCGGGTACGGGCGGACGTGGTGGTGGTGGCGCCCGACGTGTCGGGCTGGGTGACGCGCCTGGCAGTGGTGGACAACCAGCTGGTAAAGCGCGGCGGTCTGCTCCTGCAGATCGACCAGCAGCGCTATCAGGCCAATCTCGACCATGCCAAGGCGGTGGCCGATACGCGCCAGCAGCAACTGCGTCTGCGCGAAAGCGAGGCGGCCCGGCGCCAACGTCTGGGTACCAGTGCCATCAGCGCGGAGGACCGCGAGACCGCCCAGGTCAATGTCGCCGTCGCCCGCAGCCAGTACCAGGAAGCCCTGAGCGACGTGAACCTGGCCCAGATCAACCTGGATCGCAGCCGGGTGCTGGCGCCGCGGGAGGGGCGGATCACCAACCTCAGATTCGCCGAGGGCAACTATGTGCAGACCGGCCAGGCGGTGATGGCGCTGGTGGATACCCGTTCCTTCTACGTCATGGCCTATTTCGAGGAAACCAAGATCCCCCATATCCACCCCGGCGCTGCGGTACGGGTGCGCCTGATGAACCAGGCAGCGCCGCTGCAGGGACGGGTGGCGAGCATCAGCAGCGGCATCACCGATCGCAATGCGGCCAATGATGCCCAGTTGCTGGCCAACGTCGAGCCGACCTTCAACTGGGTACGCCTGGCGCAGCGCATTCCGGTGCGCATCGAACTGCTCGACGTACCGGCGGATATCCACCTCAGTGCGGGGATGACAGCGAGCGTTTCAGTGCTCGATGGCGAGGGTCACCACCCGTTGCAGGGCTGGCGTCGCCTCTGGGATTACTGAGGTCTGGAGGGGTACGACTAAAGTCGTCTGGAAGCCTTACCGGGCGGGCCTAGAGTAGAGCTCGACGCTCCCGTCATGCTGTAAGGAACAACAATAATGAATGACAGCACCTACCGGCGGATTGAAGCCAGTCCGCGTTTCCAGGAGCTGGTGGCGAAACGCGGGCGATTCGCCTGGACGCTTTCGGCCATCATGCTCGGACTCTATTCCGCCTTCATCCTCCTGATCGCCTTCGCCCCCAAGGTCCTCGGCACCCGTATCCATGCGGAGACCGCCATGACCTGGGGCATTCCCCTGGGCGTCGGTCTGATCCTTTCGGCCTTCGTCCTGACCGGTATCTATGTACGCCGGGCCAATGGCGAATTCGATCGGCTCAACGCGGAAATCCTCCGGGAGGTGCAGCCATGAAACGTCTTTCCCTGACCGCCGCGCTGCTGGCCCTCTCGCCTTCGCTCTGGGCCGCCGATGCCATCAGCGGCGCGGTCCAGCGCCAACCCCTGAACGTCTCCGCCATCCTGATGTTCGTGGCCTTCGTCGGGGCCACCCTGGGCATCACTTACTGGGCCTCGAAACGCAATCGCTCTGCCGCGGACTACTACGCCGCCGGTGGACGCATCACCGGTTTCCAGAACGGCCTGGCGATCGCCGGTGACTACATGTCGGCCGCCTCCTTCCTGGGCATTTCCGCCCTGGTGTTCACCTCCGGCTACGACGGCCTGATCTACTCCATCGGCTTCCTGGTGGGCTGGCCGATCATCCTGTTCCTGATCGCCGAGCGCCTGCGCAACCTGGGCAAGTACACCTTCGCCGACGTGGCCTCCTATCGCCTCAAGCAGAAGGACATCCGTACCCTGTCCGCCTGCGGGTCGCTGGTGGTGGTCGCCCTCTACCTGATCGCCCAGATGGTCGGTGCCGGCAAGCTGATCCAGCTGCTGTTCGGCCTGGACTACAGCATCGCCGTGGTGCTGGTGGGTATCCTGATGGTGCTCTATGTGCTCTTCGGCGGCATGCTGGCCACCACCTGGGTACAGATCATCAAGGCAGTGCTGCTGCTGTCCGGTGCCACCTTCATGGCCTTCATGGTGATGAAGCACGTCGGCTTCGACTTCAACCGCCTGTTCGCCGAAGCCATCGCCGTGCACCCGAAAGGCGAGGCCATCATGAGTCCCGGCGGTCTGGTGAAGGATCCGATCTCGGCCTTCTCCCTGGGCCTGGCGCTGATGTTCGGCACCGCCGGTCTGCCGCACATCCTGATGCGCTTCTTCACCGTGGGCGACGCCAAGGAAGCCCGCAAGAGCGTGTTCTACGCCACCGGCTTCATCGGCTACTTCTACATCCTGACCTTCATCATCGGCTTTGGCGCCATCCTGCTGGTCAGCACCAACCCGGCGTTCAAGGACGCCGCCGGCGCCCTGCTGGGTGGCAACAACATGGCGGCGGTGCACCTGGCCAACGCCGTGGGCGGCAGCATCTTCCTGGGCTTCATCTCGGCGGTAGCCTTCGCCACCATCCTCGCGGTGGTCGCCGGTCTGACCCTGGCCGGTGCCTCGGCGGTCTCCCATGACCTCTACGCCAGCGTGATCAAGCAGGGCAAGGCCAACGAGAAGGACGAGATCCGCGTCTCCAAGATGACCACCGTGGCGCTGGGCGTGGTCGCCATCGCCCTGGGCATCCTCTTCGAGAAGCAGAACATCGCCTTCATGGTGGGCCTGGCGTTCTCCATCGCCGCCAGCTGCAACTTCCCCATCCTGCTGCTCTCGATGTACTGGAAGCGGCTGACCACCCGGGGCGCCATGATCGGTGGCTGGCTCGGCCTGATCACCGCCGTTGCCCTGATGGTGCTTGGCCCGACCATCTGGGTGACCATCCTCGGTCATGCCAAGCCGATCTACCCCTATGAATACCCGGCGCTGTTCTCCATCGCCGTGGCCTTCATCGGTATCTGGTTCTTCTCCATCACCGACAAGTCGGCGGCTGCCGAAGAAGAGCGCGCGCGCTTCTATCCGCAGTTCGTCAGATCCCAGACTGGTCTGGGCGCCAGCGGTGCCGTCTCGCACTGACGGACACCGGCACAAGACCAAGCCCGGATCCCTGATCCGGGCTTTCTTTTTGGGGGCGAAAACGCCGACTTGGCGGTGAAGGGCAGGGTTACCTGACGACGTCGGGATTTTCCGTCGCTGGCGCGGGTCCATGGAATAAGCCCGTTCGCTTCGTATCAAGCTGTTACGACGACGGTCGACCCTTGGCCTTCATGGAGAATGGCAGATGACTCTCTCGACCATCCTGGTTCTGGTGCTGCTGGTCCTGCTCATCGGCGGACTTCCGGTATTCCCGCATTCGCGCAGCTGGGGCTATGGCCCGTCCGGTATCGTGGGCGCCATCCTGGTCGTCCTGCTGGTACTGCTCTTGCTCGGCATGATCTAGCCTGTCAAAGGCCTGAAAATGCCCCACAAGGGTGCGTGGGACAAAGTTCTTGCCCAATGCGGTGCAGCGCGGTAACGTCGGCTTTCCGGCCTGCCTTGCCGAGTGTGGTAAACAAAACCGGCGTCTGCGCAAGCAGGCGCCGGTTTTGTTTTGCGCGTCAGTTGGCGACCGCGCCGTCCTGGCGGCTGCGCTGATAGAGGTCCAGCACCACCTCGTCCAGGATCGACGAAGCCCCCCAGGGGCGGCTGCTGTTGAGAATGGCGACCACCACCCAGTTGCGCGCGTTGGCGTCCCGGACAAAGCCCGCCAGGGCCCGTACATTGTTCAGGGTGCCGGTCTTCATGTGGGCCTGGCCGGTCAGCGGCGAGTTCTTCATGCGCTTGCGCAGGGTGCCGTCCATGCCGGCCAGCGGCAGTGAAGAGATGAACTCCGGGCCGTAGGGACTCTGCCAGGCGGCGCGCAGGATCTCCGCCATCTCCCGGGCACTGACCCGCTCGGTCCGGGACAGGCCGGAGCCGTTCTCCATGATCAGGTGACTGGCATTGATGCCCTTGCGCGCCAGCCACGAGCGGATGACCCGCAGCGCCGCCTTGCTGTCGTCGGCATCCGCCGAGGTGCGGAATTGCGCCCCGATGGACAGGAACAGCTGCTGGGCCATGGTGTTGTTGCTGTACTTGTTGATGTCGCGAATGATCTCCACCACATCGGGCGAGAAGGCCCGGGCGAGCAGCTCGGCATTGCGCGGCACGCTGCCCTCGCGGGTACGGCCCTTGATGCTGCCACCCAGTTCCTGCCAGATGGCCCGGACCGCGCCGGCGGTATAGGTCGGGTGATCGAGCAGCGACAGATAGCTCTGGGCGTTGCAACCGTCCGGCAACTGGCCGCTGACGATGAGGCTGGTACTGCCATCGGCCTGAGGCACCGGATTGAAGCGCACTTCGGGCCAGGCCGGGCAACCGCTCTTGCCGGTGGCGCGCATCTGGTTGTCGATGTTGACGTTGGTCAGCGGCGGATCCATGGAGACGCTGACCCGGCCATCGGCCGAGCGGACCACCATGCGCACCGACTTGAGATTGACCAGCAGCGAGTCCGGACCGACCAGGAAGGTCTTGTTCTCGTCTTCGCCATCGTCGTTGAAGGCCGGCAGATTGGGTTTCACGAAGCGACCGCGATCCAGCACCAGGTCACCGGTGACTTCCAGCACGCCATTGGCGCGCAGATCACGCATGAGCAGCCACAGCCGCTCCATGTTCAGCTTGGGATCGCCGCCACCCTTGAGGTAGAGATTGCCGTTGAGGATGCCGTCCTTGAGCGTGCCGTCGGTATAGAACTCGGTCTTCCACTGATAGGTGGGACCCAGCAGTTCCAGGGCGGCAAAGGTGGTGATCAGCTTCATGGTCGAAGCCGGATTCACCGAGACGTCGGCATTGTAGTAGTCGTTCTCGCCCGGGCCATCGAGGGGCAGCATCACCAGCGACAGGTCGCTGCCGGGAATCTTATTGGTCTGCATCGCCTTTTCGATTCGCGGCGGCAGGTAGGAGGTATCGGCATTGACGGGCAGGGAAAAGCCCAGGGCGCAGCAGCTCAGCAGCAGGCCCAGAGATCGGAAGGTCTTTCGCATCGGGACACACACCTTGGCAGGGTATCGGCCTAGTTGAAGAGAAAAGGGGCCGATAGACGTCGGAGTGTGGGCATTATGCAGTAAGGAGGGAGGGGCGAGCCAACCCCAAGGGGCAGGGCGCGGATAAAGAAACGACCGCCGCAGCGGTCGTTTCCGGAAAGGGCGGGATCAGTTGTAGCCGGTGGCGTCCTTGGTACGGTCCGGACTGTTGGGCGAAGGCGGATCGCGCCCGTCGTCGGTCTTGGCGTGCTCGGTGCGCAGGGGCTTTTCGTCCTTGGGCAGTTCGCGTTCGTCGGCTTTGCGCTTTTCTTCGGCCATGGGATCCTCGTCTACGTGACTGCCGGTCAAGGTGTGACCGGCGCAGACGTTTCGCCGTTCCCCTGGGGCGAGGAGTGGTCAGCGAACACGCCGGCGTTCTGCAGCTGGCGCAGGGCTTCGTTGACCTGGCGGGCGAAGGATTCTTCGATGGCGGTCCCGGCCTGATGGCTGGCGGCCAGGGGCAGGAACCACACCCCCATCCAGGTGCGCACCGAGCTGGCGTTGCGCACGCGGGTGGACGGTCCGCTTCCCGGCGCGATCCATTCGGCGGTCAGCACATAGTCGTCCCTGGCGGTTCCCGGGACGAGAAAGAAGGTGGCGCCGGTGATCAGGCCACTGGCGATGGCGGCGGCGTAGGAGGTGCTGTTGTAGAGCTTGAGGCGCAGCAGGGCGTCGTCGGGTCTGCCGGGTTCCGGCACCAGGGTGATGCGGTCGAACAGCCCGGAGCCTGCCAGGATCTCTCGAAGCCGGGGCTTCAGGCCTTCACGGGCGACGGCGATCGACGTCGCCTCCTTGGCGTCCTCGACAGTGCCACGATAGAAATTGAATTCCACCAGCACATTGGGGCGCTGTGGTGGCGCGCTCAGGGACGTGCGGAATGGCTGGGAAGAGAGTTCGTCACCGGGAAAGGCGGCGCAACCGGCGAGCAGAAGCAGGCAGAGCAGGGCAGCGAGAGTCTTCATGAAACGCACCTCATCCCTAGGTGGCGATAGCGAAAGCTGGCAGGGGCCAACGTTCGCGCAAAAAAAAGCCCAACCGGGGTTGGGCTTTTTCGAGAAGGCGGGTGATTAGATCACCTGCACCTCATCGGCCTGCAGGCCTTTCTGGCCTTGCACGACCAGGAAGGAAACAGCCTGGCCTTCTTGCAGGCTCTTGAAGCCGTTACCCTGAATGGAACGGTAGTGAACGAACACGTCCGGACCGCTCTGGGGGGTGATGAAGCCGAAGCCTTTCTCGTCGTTGAACCACTTGACGGTGCCAGTTTGGCGAGTAGACATGGATTTCTCCTTGAATAAGATGACGTTGTTGTCCAAAGGACGACAGTTTTGAAACGAGGAGAAACCCATGCCGCGAAAGCTGGCCCTGATGTACTCCAGGTTCTCGACAGGTGAGCCGCTTTGTAGAGACAGCCTCACCTGACAGCGATGGATGGTCTCAGACTGGCTTGCGCAAAACAAGACCTTTGAGCTGCCCGATGTTGACTTTACCGACCATGGTCGAAGCGGTAGCTGGAGCAGGTAAACGGCTGTTGGCGGAGGGAGCGCCGAGCGCTGTCCT
This sequence comes from Pseudomonas flavocrustae, assembly GCF_029872515.1. Classification (NCBI taxonomy): domain Bacteria; kingdom Pseudomonadati; phylum Pseudomonadota; class Gammaproteobacteria; order Pseudomonadales; family Pseudomonadaceae; genus Pseudomonas; species Pseudomonas flavocrustae. The sequence continues at coordinate 232,855 of NZ_JAPDIQ010000002.1, forward strand.
GGGCCTGGTCCCGTCGACTGCGAGCAGCGATCCGTGCTGAATCGTTTCCTGAACGGAGGATACCGGGGAGCGAGACGCAGGGCAGTACGTCGAGTTCGGCAAGCGGTCGTGCGCACCTGATGGTTCTGCAGGTTTTTCAGGAGCCTATGCGCCCTCTGCAGGCTCCTTTGAACGTCGTTGCAGGTCGGCACCCGGGTCCTGCGCGCCGAGATGTCGCCAGTTGGCGTCCAGGCAGAGCTATTCCGTGGCCGGCCTGAGCCATGCACAGCCGTTGCGGGCGAGGGCTTAGCCTGGCGTGGCGGGTCTCATAGGCCAGTGGTGTCGAAACGGTGATGACCTGCTCAATTCGGATGGTGGCTAGGTGCTATTATTTTGTTCGAATTATTACCCCGGACCGCAAGGGTCCAAGGATCTACTGTGAAAAACGGACTGGAAAGCGCAGGACGCGCACTGGGCCATGGCCTCGCCGGATACCGCGTCGAGCTTCGTCGCCTGAACCTCAACGAGATACTGATAGCGGTTTACCACGCCCACCAGGCGATCAAGCTGACCCAGCGCATAGTGACCAACGAGCAGGCTACCAATCCGTTCCTGTTGAATACGGTCGTGGCGGCGATGCGCGTCGAGGCTGATACGGTCGGTCTCTTCATAGAGATTCCACTCGCAGCTGACTGCCTGACTGCCTGAGTCAGGCGGTCACTGGATTCGACGTGGAGCAGTGGGCGCGCTCCTCGCGCGTGGGCTGCTTCCCTTCAGCCTGCGGTTCCAAGCCGCAAGCAGCCGCCAATAACATGATGCTCCGGCCCTACGGATGTGCCTTCGGCAACTCATGGCGCCGAGCTATGCGGGGATGGAGTCAGGTCAGGTCGAGGTTCGTCACACGAGCACTGCTTTGCCGCCATCAGCGCTGCGCATGCCGCCGAGCGACCTTTTCGACGATGCAGGCCAGCGATCGAGCAGTGGCCTTGATGATCGCGGTAAAATAGACCGCTTTCTACAGGAGTCTCCATTCATGGCCTTGCTGGGTCGCTTCAACAGCTTGCAGATTTTGCGCAACACCCCCATCGGTCTGTTCCTAGATGCCGGCAACGACGGCGAGGTGCTGCTGCCGCGTCGTTATGCGCCGCGTGACGAACCCTGCGCCGAAGGCGACTGGCTCAACGTCTTCCTTTATCTGGACAGCGAAGACCGCCTGATCGCCACCACCGATAAGCCGAAGGTGCAGGTCGGCGGCTTTGCCAGTCTGCGGGTGGTGGAGGTCGGCCGGGTAGGGATCTTCCTCGACTGGGGCCTGCCCAAGGACCTGCTGCTGCCGCATTCGGAAGAGAAGCGTCCGCTGCAGGTGGGCGACCATTGCGTGGTGCACGTGCATCTGGACGCCCGCACTCGGCGGATCGTCGCCACCGCACGCCTGGATCGCTATCTGGACCGCGACCCGCCGCGCTACAAGGTCGGCCAGCCGGTGCCGTTGCTGGTGGTCGAGCAGACCGACCTCGGCTACAAGGTGATCGTCGACAATAAGCACTGGGGCCTGGTGCATCGCAATGAGGCCTTCAAGCCGTTGCGCCTGGGTCAGCGCGAGCGCGGCTTCATTCGCGAGATCCGGGCCGACGGCAAGATCAGCCTGACCCTGCAGGCCCAGGGAGCCGCCGCGGGCGCCGATCTCGCCGAGCAGATCATCGCCCTGGCCAAGGCGCGCGGTGGGGTGCTGGAGCTCAGCGACAGCAGTCCGCCAGCCCTGATCCACCAACTGTTCGGCGTCAGCAAGGGCAATTTCAAGAAGGCCATCGGCCATCTCTATCGCCAGGGCCGGATCGTTATCGAGGACGACCGGATTTCTGTACGCGAGGACGCCGCGCAGTAGCGCCACGGCGGGGCGTCAGATCGCTGTCATGGCTGGGTTGCACCAGGGATTCGGGATCGAAGGCGCGTGCTCGCTCGTCGGGCCCGGCTTCGCGTTCCAGATCGCCGACCAGGCGGGTGATGCGGTCGGCCAGCTTTTCCGAACTCAGACTCTCGCGCAAGCGCTCGACCATGAGGGGCAGCGCGAAGGGCGAGGGATGGTCCAGGTTCACCAGGCGCAGGGGCAGGGCGCCGGTCCGGGTCAGGGTCTGCTGCAGGCGATCGGCATCGAGTTCCTGGCGCAGGACTTCGGTCTGGGCCTGGCCGAGCAGCAGGTTGTCCGGGTCGTACTGGCGAAAGACCTGATAGAAGAGGCTGCTGCTGGCCTGCAGCTGGCGGTTGCTCTTGTGCGCCCCCGGATAGCCGGAAAAGATCAGCCCCGAGATGCGGGCGATCTCGCGAAACCGGCGCTGGGCGAGTTCGGCGGCGTTCAGACTGGCGAGGGTATCGCTGACCAGGTTGTCGGTAGTGAAGAGGCTGGCATCGAGTAGCTCCTGCCAGTCCAGGCTGACCGGTGAGACCAGTTCCAGGCCGTAGTCGTTGACGGCGATGGAAAAGGTGCAGGGTCTCCTCTGCGCCAGGCGCCAGGCCAGCAGGCTGGCCAGCCCCAGATGGGCATGCCGGCCGGCGAAGGGATAGAGGAACAGGTGCGAGCCTTCGCGGGATTCCAGGGTCTCGGCGAGCAGGTAATGGGCGCTGGGCAGTGCCGACCACTGCCGCTGTACATCCAGCAGCGGTTGCAGCAGGCGCATTTCCGGGCTTTCGTAACGCTGGGCCTCGGCGTCTTCGAGCAGGGCCAGCACGTACTGGGCGAGGGTGTCCGAGAGCGGCATGCGACTGCCGCTCCAGCGCGGGATGGCGGCCTTGCGCCCGCTGGCACGGCGCACGTACACCGTCATGTTTTCCACCCGTACCAGTTCCAGGGTACGACCGGCGAAGAGAAAGTGGTCGCCGGGCCGCAGCCGGGCGATGAAGCCTTCCTCGATATTGCCCAGGCGATTGCCGCCGCCGCCCTTGGACCAGAACTGCACATTGAGGCTGGTCTCGCTGACGATGGTGCCGATGCCCAGCCGATGCCGCTTGGCCAGTTGCTTGTCAGGCACCCGCCAGATGCCTTCGGCATCGGGCTCGGCACGGCGATAGTCGGGATAGGCCGACAGCGAGGCGCCCCCGTTGCGAACGAAGGCCAGCGCCCAGATCCATTCGCCTTCGCTGAGGTGGCGATAGGCCCAGGCGCTGCGGATCTCCGGTAGCAGGTCATCCGGTTCGAAGCCGCCGCCCAGGGCGACGGTCACCAGATGCTGCACCAGGACGTCCAGGGGCTTGACCGGGGCGGTGCGCGCCTCGATCTCGCCCGCGGTGATGGCTCGCCGAGTGGCCGCCGCATCCAGCAGATCGAGGCTGTAGGTGGGTACCAGGGTCGCCCGCGAGGCCCGGCCCGGGGCGTGACCACTGCGGCCGGCGCGTTGCAGCAGGCGGGCGATGCTCTTGGGCGAGCCGATCTGCAGCACCCGCTCCACCGGCAGGAAATCCACCCCGAGGTCGAGGCTGGAGGTACAGATCACCGCCTTGAGCAGGCCATTCTTGAGACCGGCCTCCACCCATTCGCGGGCCTGCTTCTCGATGGAGCCATGGTGCAGGGCGATCAGACCGGCCCAGTCCGGGCGCGCCTGCAACAGGGCCTGGTACCAGAGTTCGGTCTGGGCGCGGGTGTTGGTGAAGACCAGGGTGGTGGGGCTGTCTTCCAGTTCGCGGATCACCTGCTGCAGCAGCCGCATGCCCAGGTGCCCGGCCCAGGCGAAGCGTTCGACGCCGCCTTCGGGCAGCAGGGTGTCCACCTGCAGGCGCTTGTCCTGACGACCCTGGACGAGCTGGCCCGGGGCACCGGCCAGCAGCACGTCCAGCGCATGGGCCTGATTGCCGAGGGTGGCCGACAGGCCCCAGGTCTGCAGCCCGGGATTCCAGCGCCGCAGGCGGGCCAGGGCGAGTTGCGTCTGGGTGCCGCGCTTGTTGCCGAGCAATTCGTGCCATTCGTCGATGACCACCAGGCGAACCTGGCCCAGGGCTTCCTGGGCGTCCTCACGGGAGAGCAACAGCGACAGGCTCTCCGGCGTGGTGACCAGGGCCGTCGGCAGGCGGCGATTCTGCCGGGCGCGCTCGCTGCTGCCGGTATCGCCGGTGCGCAGGCCCAGAGTCCATTCCAGTTCTTCGTCGAGCACCGGCCGCTCCAGGGCGCGCAGGGTGTCCGCCGCCAGGGCGCGCATGGGCGTCAGCCAGAGCACGGTGAGCGGCGGTGGCGCCTGTTTGCGCTTGCTGGGCAGGCCCTTGGCGGTGATCGGCCTGGGCGCGACGAAGGCATCCAGGGCGGCGAGCCAGACCGCATAGGTCTTGCCCGAGCCGGTGGTGGCGTGCAGCAGACCGGATTCGCCGGCGGCGATGGCCTTGGCCACCTCGCGCTGGAAGGGAAAGGCCTTCCAGCCCTGGGCGGCCAGCCAGCGACTGCCAGGACCCTTGCGCGTACGGGGTAAGGTGGCCATCGTGGCGCTCCTTAGACCGGGTTCGAACGCCCGGTCATCTCGGCCGCCATGGCGGTGGCGTAGCTGTCGGTCATGCCGGCGATGAAATCGATCACCCGCATGAAGGCCTGGTGCAGGGTCCAGGAAGGATCGGGCGCGCTGTTGCCCAACAGGTCGAGGATGCGGCGGCTCTTGAACGACGGCTCACGCCCGCGGTGCTGCTCCAGGGCGGCGCCACAGAAGGCGTTGAGCAGGATCTCCAGGGTGGTGTAGGCGCCGATCTCGTGCAGGGTCTTGCGCTTGTCGTGGAAGATCTTTTCCCGGGCCAGCGCCTTGGCGCGCTGCACGCAGAGCTTGGCCGGCCCGGCCATGTGTTCGACCAGGTCATCGCCCAGGGTGCCGGCGAGCAGGGCGTCCTGCTGGTCGACGAAGGCGCGGGCGGTGGCGTTGGTCAGGTGTTCGATGGCCTTGCCACGCAGGATGGCCAGCTTGCGCCGCCGCGAATCCTTGGGGCCGAGTTGCCGATAGGTTTCCGGCAGGTCGTCGCCGACCAGGCCCAGCAGCAGCGCCTCGACCTCGGCATAGTCCAGCAGCTCCATCTCCAGGCCGTCTTCCAGATCGATCAGCCCGTAGCAGATGTCATCGGCGGCCTCCATGAGGTAGACCAGGGGATGCCGTGCCCAGCGCTCCGGGCCCAGCAGCGGCAGTTCGAGTTTCTCGGCGATCTGCTCCAGCAGCGGCAGCTCGCTCTGGTAGCAGCCGAACTTGTGCTTCTTGTACCCGGGCGCCGCAGCATAGCGCGAGGTCCAGGGATACTTGAGATAGGTGCCGAGGGTGGCGTAGGTCAGGCGGGTGCCGCCGTCGAACTGGTGGTATTCAAGCTGGGTCAGCACCCGGAAGCCCTGGGCGTTGCCTTCGAAATGCAGGAAGTCCTGGCGCTCCGCCTCGCTCATGTCGTCCAGCCAGCCGCGGCCGGCGGCCTGGGTGAACCAGTAGCGGATGGCGTCTTCGCCGGAATGGCCGAAGGGCGGATTGCCGATGTCGTGGGCGAGGCAGGCCGACTGCACCACCATGCCGAGATCGCTTGGATCGCACCAGTCGGGCAGCGCCCCCCTCAGGCTCTCGCCCACGCGCATGCCCAGCGAGCGCCCGACGCAGCTGACTTCCAGGCTGTGGGTCAGGCGGGTGTGGATGTGATCGTTGCTGGTGACGGGGTGAACCTGGGTCTTGCGCCCCAGCCGGCGGAAGGCACCGGAAAAGATGATGCGGTCGTGGTCCTTGTGAAAGGGGCTGCGCCCCAGTTCATCCGGGCTGTGCAGGGGTTTGCCCAGCCGTTCGCGGATAAGAAGTGTCTGCCAGTCCAAGGCCGTCCTCGAGCTATCACCGATAAGGGGAGCGCCGGCGGTTGCCGTGCGGCGCTTCTGCGTTCTGACCTCGGCAACATACGATCATCACCGCTCACTTGGCAAAGCCTGGCAATTGACTGGCGTCCAGGTCGATCAGCAGCAGGCGCTGACCGCTTTCCAGGAACTGGCTGGCGGTCAGGCAGTACTGGTTGGTGGTGGCGTCGCGGTAGACCGTCGAAAGCGCCAGGCGGCGCTCGTTCCAGCCTTCGGCCAGCAGGGCGTAGAAGTAGGGGCGCCAGGACCAGTTGTGATTGAGGTAGCGGCGATTCTCGCGCCAGAACATGCCGTTCCATTCCAGATTCGGGGTGATCTGGGTACCGGCGCGGTCGCACTGGTAGATGCGCAGCAGTCCGGGAAAGGCCTGGGGATCGGGCAGCGCGCTCAGGGGGCCGCCGTGTTCCGCCCAGGGTCTGAGCTGGGTGACGAATTCGGCGAGTTGCTGGCGCAATTCCAGTAACCGGGTCTGCTGGGCCAGCTTGCCATCGACGAAGCGGCTGCGCAGGGCGGCGAAGCGTTGCTGATGGCTGTCGCTCGCGCCCAGTTCGGCGGTGGCCTCGGCGAAGAGAAAGCCCTGCACGTAGCGGGCGCCGCATTCCAGGGCGAAGTCGAGTTCGGTCTCGGTCTCGACGCCCTCGGCGATCAGCCAGCAGCCGGTCTTTTCGGCCATCTGCGCCAGTGCCTTGACCGCGTCGCCCCGGGGGCCACCTCGCGCGGCGGCCTGGAACAGCCGCATGTCCAGCTTGAGGATATCCGGCTGCAGGTCCAGCACCCGATCCAGTTGCGAATAGCCGGAACCGAAATCGTCGATGGCGATGCGGATGCCGAGTTCGCGGTAGCGGGCGACGGCCTGGGTCAGGCTCGGCAGATCGCCGGCCGCCTCGGTGATCTCGTAGACGATCCGCGTCGGGTCGATACCGGAACGCTGCAATTGCGCCAGGCTGGGCAGGGCGACGCCATCGTCCAGCTGGCTGATCCAGCGTGGCGAGAGGTTGAGGCTGAGAAACCAGTCCTCCGGCGCGCCGGCGAAGCGCCGCAGCGCATCGTCCCTGAGGGTGCGGTCGAGCTGCAGCAGCTCCGCGGTCGGGGTATCGGGATTGGCGAACAGGGGGCCGACGGAGGCGTGGCGGCCATCGGCCTGACGCAGACGGCCCAGGGCTTCGACGCCGGCGATACGCCCGGTCGCGGTGTCGATGAAGGGTTGGAAGAAGGCAGTGGGCTGGCCAGAAAACACAGGGCTATCCTTATCGTGGGCGGAGCGTTCAGCTTAGCCATGCGATAAGGGTGCCAGATGACAGAATGGCTCCCGAGGGAGCCATTCTTCATAACACCGCTAGCGGGGCGGCGGCAGCGGCTGGTCAGCCTGCTCGCGATGGCGATTCTGCAAGCGGTTGACGATCGGGTAGAGCGCCAGGCCGATGCGGGCCAGCCGACCCACCGCGCCCAGGCGTTTGCCGAACAGCGACAGGAACACCGTGGCACCCAGCATCAACGGCTTCTTCGCCGAGCTGGCCACCTTGTCCCGGTTCGGTCGCACCAGGTCACCGATGAGACTGATGGGGTTATGCAGGGGCTGAGCGTTGTAGATCAGCTGCTGGCGATACATCTCCATGCGCAACCGGACCAGTTCCTTGCGCTTTGCCTGGCTGGTGGCAGAGGTAAGCGGCTGGTTCATGGCAGTAGGCGCTCCCGGTTGCGGTTGAGTTCTTCCAGGGTGGCATGGAAGGGCGCCGCACCCTTGACCAGGCTCAGGGCCCGCAGGATGCAGATCACCAGTGCCACCGCATAGAAGGCGCACAGGCCCAGCGTTGCGGCCATGCGGTAGGTATCCCAGAAGGCGATGATGACCGCTGCCGAGACGCCGACCAGTACCAGCAAGCCGAAGATCAGGCTCAGGCCGGTAAAGAGAAACAGCTGGAAGGTACGGACCTTCTCTTCCTGAACCTCGATGCCCAGCAGTTCCAGGTGACTCTGCAGCAGGCCGACCACTGCGCCGGCGAGGCGCTTGACCGATGGCTTGGGCGCCTCGTCAGGCAGCTCCCGTGGAGGAGAGGAGGTGTCCATGGCAGTCCCCCAGGCTTAGCGGCGCGAGGCCAGCAGGCCAATCAGGAAGCCGACGCCAGCAGCGATGCCGAGGGCCTTGAAGGGATTGTCGACCACGTATTCCTCGGTGGTTTCCTTGGCCGCGACGCCCTGGCGATAGAGATCGTCCTGCTTGGACTTGAGCACATCGCGGGAGCGTTCCAGGCTGGAGCTCAACTTGGCACGCAGTTCGTCTGCCTGCTCACCGGCCATGCTGGCGGTGTGCTTGAGCAGCTGCTCGGCATCTGCCAGCAGGGTGTGGAATTCGTCGGTCAGTGCCTGCTCGGCCTCGCCCAGATGACGACGGACCCGGTCAGCGTTCTGCTTGTGTGCCTGCTCATCGATGTCAGCGGCAAGCTCGTCTTTGATCACGGGAGGGATTTTGTCGTTCATGGCGCGCTCCTGATAGGCGATGGGTATCCGTTTCAGCCCTTTCGAGTGAGCGCTGGAAGCAAAGGTTCCACCGATCAGGACCGCCATGGCGCTCTACCGGCGCCTTTATAAGGTCGGGAGGCAAGATGCCCAACGACCGGCAAGGCGGACGAATGGTCATACCTTATCGATTTTGCTCTGCTGAAAGTTCCGCAGCAAAACCCGATTAGCAGAGCTGGCTCACAAAATCGGGCACTAGCGCCATTGCGGGTCTTATTCAAGTAGAGCGCAAGAACTTTGCTGTTTCTATCACTGTCAGTTGCGTCGTATTTGATCGTCCATGCACTTCTAGACAAATAAGAGGGGGAAGAATGGAAAACGCCATAGATAGACTGACTGCCGCTTTCAGTACTTATAAATGCTCGGTCACGGCGCCTCGCCCTGATGGCAGTATTGTGCTGACGGTGCAGGATCAGCAGTGTGACGATGCGCGGGTGAACCGGGTGGTCAGCGCCCGGCAACTGGGCGAGAGCCAGCTGCTGAAAACGGTAATCGACGAGGTTCGCAAGGACGTATCGCTGCGGGCCGGCGCGCTGGCGCCGCAATCCATGGCGGTGCTGCGGGCCACGGGCGCCAACATGCTGAGATATTCCGAGTAACGACTCGGCGCAGAAAGCTTCAGCGCGAGACTTGCAGTACGGATGCCCTGGCATTCGTTGGTCTCGAACGTTGAAGATTCAAAGATGCTAAAAAAGATACTAAACAAGTAGTTAGCGTCAGAGTTTTAGCCGTAACGCTTCTCTCAGCTCTTGCACTTCAGCAGCCGGCATCCCGCACAGGGCAGTTGGGTGACAGGCAGCTCATACATGGGGCAGGCGACGTCCACTACACCCCAGGACGGAAAGCCCTGTCCGGCTTGCACGGCAGCCAGCCGCGCACTGGCGATCACACCATTGAGCAGTTCCTCTTCCCGATACAGCGCCTGACGCAAGGTCGGCGAGCGGTAGAGGATGCGTCCGCAGCGGTCCAGCAAGGTAAAGGAAAAGCGCCCGGTCCGGTCCGGCAGCGTTGGCCAGACCTTGAGTGGCGCCAGTTGCTCGTCGAGACGGGCGCAGGTGAGCTGGTACAGCGAGGCGCGTGGGGTATGCAGCGCAGCTGCCGTCTCCAGGCCATCGAGCAGGGTGACCGGGCTAGGGCCCGGTAGCAGGCCGTCGCTGATGCCTTCCATGGTGTGCATAGTGCTGCTTCCTGCTCAGTTCGCTACGGTCAGACGATTCACGGTGCCACTGCCGCCGGCCAGCAAGGCCGTGACGCCATGACCTTCATCGATGGCGATACCCAGGCGGATGCTGTCGATCAATCGCGCGAGGCGGGTGTGGTCATGCAATTGCTGCTTGCTGATCAACCGCTTGACCTTGACGCCGCTGTCGTCGGACAGCGTCAGGCTGACGCTGCCGTCGAGGCGCTCGATGCGGAAATTGACCCGGAAGTCATGCTCGAAAGCCGCGGCGATGAGTTGGAAAGGGTTGTCCATGACGTACCTGACTGGCGTGAGCGGGGTCAGTGCCATTGACTTCGAGAGGCTGGGGTAGTTCTCGAGCAGATCCCAGAAGTATGACCGACGGCCCGTTTCAGCCGCTCACCTGAAGTTCGCGCTCGCTCCAGCACTGGGCGAAAGCCGCTTGCCAGTCGGGTAGCGGCTCACCCAGCACCGCCGCCAGCTTTTCAGTGGACAGGCGGGAATTGATGGGGCGATGGGCCGGGGTGGGATAGGAACTGCTGGGGATGGGATTGAGGCGGGCCTTCAGCTGGCCGGTCTCGCGCAGGCGCCGGGCGATCTGCTCGGCGAACCCGAACCAGGAGGTGGTGCCGTTGGCGGTCAGGTGATAGGTACCCCAGAGTTCGTCCTGGTCGCTGTGGGCGAGCAGTCGGTCGGTGGCGGCGGCGATGGTGCGGGTCCAGGTGGGCGCGCCGATCTGGTCGTCGACGATGTTCAGTTCGTCGCGCTCGCTGAGCAGCCGCACCATGGTGCGCAGGAAATTGTTGCCCTGCCAGGAATAGACCCAGCTGGTGCGCAGGATGAGGTGGCGCTCGGCGTGTTCACGCACGGCGTTCTCGCCGGCCAGCTTGGTCCGACCATAGACATTGAGTGGGCAGGTCGGATCTTCTTCCCGGTAACGGCCTTCCTTGCTGCCATCGAAAACATAGTCGGTGGAGTAGTGGACCATCGGAATGCCGAGCTGCTGTGCGGCCCGGGCGAAGACCTCGGGCACCCGTTCGTTGATCAGGGCAGCGGTCTGGGGATCGCTCTCGGCGGCGTCCACGGCGGTGTAGGCGGCGGCATTGATGATGACGTCGGGCTTTGCGGCCAGGACGCGTTCATGGAGTGCCTCCAGCTGGGTGAAATCCACCTGGGCCCGGCCGATGACGGTTATCCGGGCCTTGGCGGCCAGCAGTTGTTGCAGCGCCTGAGAAAGTTGGCCGTGTTGACCCGCGATGAAGACGTTCATGTGACTGAGCTATTCCAGAAGGGCTGGCGCGTCCATGCCTGATTGACAGGTTGGGCGTCGCCACGACAGCCCTGAGCAAAAGCAGGCAGTCTACCCGATGACCGGCAGAGGACAAGGCTAGCCTTTGGCCTGCGTGCGGCCGCAGCTGTCGGCTCTAGCCTGCGGCCCGCCTCCCCATACGGCCTCCCGGGAGGCTCGAAAAAATTTGTTTCACGAATACTTGACAATTGTGCGACAGCTGCGGGGTGTCCGTTGGTCTTTTTTACCTAGAGTTGTGCACAAGTTGTGCTAGCGCATGTCAAGCCCTGTCTGGCCTGGAGTTTTCCCTGCCGAAAATCCTGCTTTTGAATTAAGTTGTTGATTATGTTGAACTTATTAAACTGATTAAAAAATGACCAACTTGTTTGGGGAGCCCGCAGAGCAAGGCTCCGGGTTCTTTTCCACCATGTTTTCAACAAAGTTATCAACAGAAGCTGTGGATTGTTCTATCTCTCAGGCTTCTGACAACCTTAATCGACGCTGAACGAAAGGCCGTTCGGCGTCGTGACGTGCCGTCTGCGTGTTCCCTCAACCGGAGAGCGCCAGTTGCCGACTCAGCAAGGCGCGTAGCGAAGCCGGCTTGACCGGCTTGGGCAGGAAATCCAGTCGCGCCTGACGCACCCGGTCCAGGCATTCCGGTCGGCCATCGGCACTGATGACGATGCCGGGGATGTCCTGGCCCAGGGCCTGGCGAATCCATTCGGCGACATCCGGACCGGTGTCGGCATCGCTCAGGTGATAGTCGACGATGAGCAGTCGCGGTACCACGCCCTGGGCGAGCAGGGCAGCGCATTCCTCGCGACTGCGTGCGGTCCAGACCTGGCAGCCCCAGCGGCCCAGCAGGCTGCGCAACCCGAGCAGGATGCTGTCTTCGTTGTCGATGCACAGCACCGGATCGCCGGCCAGGGGCTGGGCGGTTTCGCTGGCGGTTGCCGCCTGGATGGCCAGCGCGGGTGCCAGGGGCACCTTGACGCTGAAGACGCTGCCATGACCCGGCCAGGAGCGCACCGAGAGTTCGTGACCCAGCACCCGGCAAAGGCGATCGGCGATCGCCAGGCCGAGCCCCAGGCCCTTTTCCGCGCGGGTCTGGTGGCTGTCCAGGCGCTTGAATTCCTCGAAGATCAGCTCCAGCTTGTCCGCCGGGATGCCGGGGCCGCTGTCCCAGACCTCCAGGCTCACGCTCTGGCCCTGGCGGCGGACCCCGAGCAGCACCCGGCCATGGGCATATCTCAGGGCATTGGTGAGGAAATTCTGCAGCACCCGCCGCAGCAACTTGCTGTCGCTGTTGACCACCAGCCGACTGCTGCGGATGCGCAGGTTGGTGCCCTGGTTCTGCGCCAGGGCCTTGAATTCCACGCCCAGGGCCTCGAACAGGGTGGCCAGGGAAAAGGGTGCCGGCGTGGCCAGGATGCGACCGTTCTCCAGTCGCGAGATGTCCAGCAGATCGGCGATCAGGTCTTCGCTGGATCTCAGGGCGCTGTCCATGTTGCGCACCAGTTCCTGGGCTTCCTGGGCCAGGCCGTCCTGGTGGGCGAGGGCGGCGGTGAACAGGCGGGCGGCGCTCAGCGGCTGCATGAGGTCGTGGCTGACCGCGGTGAGGAAGCGGCTCTTCGACTGGTTGGCCGCTTCCGCATGAGCCTTGGCTTCCTCCAGCGCCTGGTTGAGCTGGGACAGTTCGCGGGTGCGTTCCTCGACGCGCTGCTCCAGGCCCTCGTTGGCTTCGCGCAGAGCGCGCTCGGCCTCGCGGAAGGCGGTGATGTCGGTAAAGCTCATCACGAAGCCGCGCCCGGGCATGGGACTGCCGATCAGCTCGATCACCCGGCCATTGGGAAAGGTGCGTTCCGAGGTGTGGGGGATGCCCTGGCGCATCCGCTCCACCCGCCGGGCCACGTGCTCGTCGGGATCGCCCGGTCCGCAGAGGCCGCGCAGGGCGTTGTAGCGGATGATCTCGGCGATGGGCCGGCCGACCTGGATCATGCCGTCAGGATAGTCGAACAGCTCCAGGTAGCGCTGGTTCCAGGCCACCAGCCGCAGCGACTGGTCGACCACGCTGAGGCCCTGGGAGATGTTCTCGATGGCGCCCTGCAAGAGCGCCCGGTTGAATTCCAGCACCTCCGAGGCCTCGTCGGCGATGCGCACCACGTCGTCGACCTGCATGTCGCGGCCTTCGATGGCGGCCTTGACCACGGCGCGTGCCGAGGAGGCGCCGATCACCCCGGCCAGCAGGCGCTCGGTCTGGGCGATCCATTCGCTGTTGGCATTCATCGCGGGGTGATAGGTCAGGCCGCTCTGCTCGGCGAAGCGACTGAAGCTCAGGCGGGCGCGCTCGTCGCCGACGAAGCGGGCGGCGAGCAGCCGCAGGTCCTCCAGCTTGACCGCCAGCAGGGCGCGATTGCGCGGTCGGGGCAGGGCGTACTGGGCGATGAAGCGCCCGGCTTGCCAGTATTCCGATACCCGGGTCCGCGAGAGCAGCGACACCAGGGCGAACAGCAGGAAGTTGCCGGCCAGGGAGACCAGGGCACCGACCGTAGTTGGTTGCAGTGTCCGCTCCCCCGCGGGTTGCTCGAACCAGGCGAGGCCGGGAAAGGCGTGCAACGGCCACTGCAGACTGGTGGCCACCACCGGCAGCACCATCAGGTAGCCCCATAGCAGGGCCCCGGCGGTGAGGCCGGCAAAGACGCCGCGGCGATTGGCGGCCTTCCAGAACAGCGCCCCGACCATGGCCGGTCCGAGCTGGGCGATGGCGGCGAAGGCGATCTGGCCGATGGTGGCCAGGCTGGCATTGGAGCCCAGCAGGCGATAGCTGCAGTAGGCCAGGACCAGGATGACCACGATGCTGGCGCGGCGCACCGTGAGCATCCAGTGGCTGAACACCGCATGGGGACTCTCCACCTGGCCCCGGCGCTTGAGTAGCCAGGGCAGGACGATGTCGTTGGAGATCATGGTGGAGAGGGCCACGCAGGCGACGATCACCATGCCGGTGGCGGCCGAGGCGCCGCCCAGGAAGGCCAGCAAGGCCAGCCAGGGACGCTCCTGGGCCAGCGGCAGGCTGATGACGAAGGAGTCGGGCAGTACGCCTCCGGGCAGGTGCAGCTGGCCGGCCAGGGCGATGGGGATGACGAACAGGGCGGCCAGCGCCAGATAGAGCGGAAACACCCAGCGCGCCAGGTTGACGTCCCGGGTATCGGTGTTTTCCACCACCGTGACATGGAACTGGCGCGGCAGGCACATCACGGCGATGAAGGCCACGCCGGTCTGGATCAGCAGGCCCGGCCAGTCCAGCGTCTCGCGCCAGTATTCCTGCAGTTGCGGCGCCTGCTGCGACCGGGTCAGCAGATCGGCGAAGCCGTCGTGCAGGCCATAGGTGACCCAGAGGCCGACGGCGATGAAGGCGGCGAGCTTGACCAGGGATTCGAAGGCGATCGCCAGCATCATGCCGCGATGGTGCTCGGTGACGTCCAGGTTGCGGGTGCCGAAGAGAATGGCGAAGACCGCCAGCACCAGGGAGACGAACAGCGCGGTGTCTTGGGCGCGGGTGCTCAGGGACTCGGCATTGATGCCGGTCAGCAGGTTGACGCCGATGACGATGCCCTTGAGCTGCAGCGCCAGGTAGGGCAGGACGCCGACCAGGCAGATGAGCGCGACGACGATGGCCAGGGTCTGCGACTTGCCGTAGCGGGAGGCGATGAAGTCGGCGATGGAGGTGATGTTTTCCTTCTTGCTGATCAGCACCATCTTCTTGACCAGTTGCGGCGCCAGCAGCAGGAACAGGATGGGCCCCAGGTAGATGGGCAGAAAGGACCAGAGCTGATCGGCGGCCTGGCCGACCGCACCGAAGAAGGTCCAGCTGGTGCAGTAGACGGCCAGCGACAGGCTGTAGACCCAGGCCCGCAGGCGCGGCTTGAGCGGTGGTCGGCGATCGCCATAGAAGGCGATGGCGAACAGCAGGGCCAGGTAGCCGAGGGTAACGGTGATGATCAGCCCGCTGGGCAGGGACATGGCGACTCCAGACATTCCAGGCGCCCATCGCGCCCGGACAAAGTGTCGCACCTTGGGCTGCCAGACGTCAGTTCCGGCACGTGGAGAGACGCCGTGGGTTGAGCCGGACGGCTGGCCCTGTTAGGTTTGCGGGCTGATTCAAGCGAGAGAGACCGCCATGTTCCAAGCGCAGCCCATTTCCCTGCAACGTGGTGCGCTGCGCCTGGACCCCCTGGCGGAAGGTGACGTGCTGGAGCTGGTCAGCCTGGCCGAGCGCAATCGCGAAGCGCTGCACTACCTGAGCGGTCCTCTGCGTCCGGACTGGTATCGCCAGGCGCTGGCCGAGCAGCGCGAGGGGCGCGCCTTGCCCTTCGCCGTGCGCATCGCCGACCGGCTGGTAGGCACTACCCGCTTCGCCGACTTCCTGCCAGCACTGCCCGCCGCCGAGATCGGCTGGACCTGGCTCGACAGCGAGCAGCATGGCAGCGGGCTCAACGGCAACATCAAGTACCTGATGCTGCGCCATGCCTTCGAGCAGTGGCAGCTGGTGCGCGTGCAGCTCAAGACGGCCGCGACCAATCTCAGATCCCAGGCGGCCATCGAGAAGTTGGGCGCGGTTCGCGAAGGCCTGCTGCGTCATCATCGCCGGCTGGCGGATGGCCGGCTCGACGACACCGTGATGTACAGCATCACCGATCGCGAATGGCCCGAGGTGAAGGCCCGGCTGGAGGCGTCCTTCAACTAGCGGTGGCGTCTGACCTACCGTTCGTCGGCAACCTCTGGCAGCAGCATGGCCAGAGGCCGTCTATGTCGCTTGTTTGGCGCCGGTAATCCAGCGCAGCAGTTTTCCATGCCAACAGTTTTCCGCGAAACGGCCGACATGCCTGCTCAATGGCAAGAATTCGCCTGTCTCCTTTTGCGGATCGCTGTATGTCTTCACTGTCGCCTTCCTCTGCGCTGCGTACGCTGCGGGTCGTCTGGCCCTTCGTCATCATCCTGTCCTGCCAGGCACTGGTCGCCATCGTCAGCCTGCAACTGCTGTCGACGGTGCGTGCCTACGTTTCCGCGGAAAGTCTGTGGAGCAAGAGCCTCGGCAACGCCATGCTGTCGCTTGGCGCCTATCTGGATGAGGGGCGCTCGGAGTCCTATCGGGATTATCTGGCGTCCATCAGCGTCAACGATCTCGACCGGGCGGCGCGGCAGGAGCTGGATACCGACGGCAATCCTGCCGAGGCAGCGCGCCTGCTGCGCCTGGCGGGCAACCACCCTGACGATATCGACGGCCTTATCGCCCTCTTTCAAATGGCTCGCCATGTGGAGCCCTTCGAAGGGGTGATCGCCCGCTGGCAGATCACCGATCCCTACATGGACGAATTCCAGGCCCTGGCACGCACCGGCTTCGAATTGATCAAGCTGCAGGGACCGGGACCGGCGCTGATTCCGCTGAAACGCCAGCTGCTGGATCTGCATGACCGGATGATGCCGGAAACGGTGGCCTTCTCGGAGCGCCTCGGGTCGGCCTCGCGCCAGTTGGTCGAGGCCTTGTTCATCGCCAACGTCCTGGTCGGCGCCCTGCTGGTGCTCCTGGCGCTCTGGCGCATGCACAGCCTGGTACAGCAGCGCTGGCGCTCCGAGCAGGCGCTGCAGGCCGAGAAGGAACATATCCAGGTCATCCTGGCTTCCCTCGGCGATGCGGTACTGGCGCTGAATGCCCAGGGGCGGCTGCTCTATCACAACCCGGCGGCAGAGCGCCTGCTGGCGCGGCCGGGGCTGGCCGCGGGCACGCCCGTCACCCACCTGTTCGACATCCAGACCGAGGATCAGCCGGCGTCGACCCGACCGCTGGCCGAGCGCTTGCGCAGCCAGGACTGGCTGGTGGGCGACGAGCCCCTGGCGCACCAGCTGGTGCGCGTCGACGGCACCCGGGTGCCGGTGGCCCTGACGGTGACCACGCTGCCGCGGGACGAATCCGGCACCGGGGTGGTGCTGGTCATGCACGACCAGACCCGCGAGCGCGCCTTCCTGCATGATCTGGCCTGGCAGGCCAGTCACGATGCCCTTACCGGGCTGCTCAATCGCCGCGAATTCGAGACCCGTCTGGAGCGCCTGCTGGCAAGCGAGGACCTGGCCTGTGCCTCGCTGCTGTTCATCGATCTGGATCAGTTCAAGATCGTTAACGACACCTCCGGCCATTTCCATGGCGATCGCCTGCTGCGCCAGCTGTGCGAATTGCTCGGCCAGCAGCTGGGCGAGGACGACTGCCTGGCGCGCCTGGGTGGCGACGAATTCGGCGTGCTGCTGGAAAATCGTACGCCGGCCCAGGCCGAGGCGGTTGCCGAGCGACTGCGCTGCTGCGTGGGTACCCTGCAATTCGAAGCGGCCGGACAGGGCTTTAGGGTCGGTCTGAGCATCGGCGTGGTGCACCTGGGGGGACAGGCCCTGGCGCCCGAGGAGGCGCTGCGCCTGGCGGACCTGGCCTGCTACGCGGCCAAGGACAAGGGCCGCAATCGCATCCAGGTGTTCGCCCCGGGCGATGTGGAGCTGGACCAGCGCCATGGCGAGATGGCCTGGGTGCAGCGGCTGCACCGGGCGCTGGCCGAGGACAGCTTCAGGCTGTATGTCCAGCCGATCCTGGGGCTGGGCCAGGAGACCGCCGCGGATCGCCACGTGGAGGTGCTGATGCGGCTGGAAGAGGGCGAGCGGCTGATCGCGCCGGGCGCCTTCATTCCGGCCGCCGAGCGCTATGGGCTGATGCCCGACCTGGATCGCTGGGTGATCGCCGCGGCGCTGGCCCGTTTCGCCGAGCTGCCCGCCGGGCTGCTCGACACCCTGGCCATCAATCTGTCCGGGCATTCCTTGGGCGAGGCGGGTCTCGCGGATTTCGTCAGGCAGCAACTGCAGCGCTGGCAGATCGCGCCGGCGCGGATCTGCTTCGAGATCACCGAGACCAGCGCCGTGGCCAATCTGGATGCGGCGCGGCTGTTCATGGACGAATTGCGCGGTCTGGGGGTGAGATTCTCTCTGGACGACTTCGGCGCCGGGATGTCGTCCTTCACCTATCTCAAGCACCTGCCGGTGGACTACCTGAAGATCGACGGCAGCTTTGTCCGCCATCTCCTGGAGGACGCCGTGGACAGCGCCATGGTCGAGGCGATCAACCAGCTCGGCCATCTCACCGGCAAGAAGACCATCGCCGAATTCGCCGAAAATGCAGCGGTGGTAGCGGCGCTGGCCACCCTGGGGGTCGACTATGCCCAGGGCTATGGCATCGCCCGGCCGCAGCCCTTCACCGAGGACACCTGCCAGGCGCTGGTCCGGCAGGTGTGGCGCGAGGCCTCAGGGACGGGCGTCATCGTCCTTGAAACGGCGGAAGAGGGTCGCCAGTAGCGCGCCGGAGATGTTGTGCCAGACGCTGAAAAGGGCGCTGGGAACCGCGGCCAGCGGCGAGAAATGCGCCGTGGCCAGGGCGGCGCCGAGTCCGGAATTCTGCATGCCCACTTCCAGCGCCAGGGACTTGCGCTGGGCCACCGGCAGCTTGCAGAACTTGCCGGTGAGATAGCCGAGCAGGAAGCCGAAGCCGTTGTGCAGGATCACCACTGCCATGATCAGCAACCCGGATTCGGCGATGCGCGCCTGGCTGGCGGCCACCACCGCGGCGACGATCACTACGATGCTCACCACCGAGGCCAGCGGCAGCACCTCGACCAGGGCGCCGACGCGCTGGCCGAGCAGGCGCTGGGCGACCAGGCCTAGGGCGATGGGCAGCAGCACCACCTGCAGGATCGACCAGAACAGCCCGCCAAAGGAGATCGGCAGCCAGGTGGAGGCCAGCAGCCAGATCAGCGCCGGGGTCAGCAAGGGGGCGAGCAGGGTGGTCACCGCGGCGATGGCGACCGACAGGGCCAGGTCGCCCTTGGCCAGCCAGGTCATGACGTTGGACGCCGTGCCGCTGGGGCAGCAGCCGACCAGGATGACGCCGACGGCGATTTCCGGCGGCAGGTGGAACAGCTGGCAGAGCGCCCAGGCCACGCCCGGCATGATGACGAAGTGGGCTACCACACCCAGCAGCACCCGCCAGGGGTGACGGCCGACCGCGGCGAAATCCTCGACCTTGAGGGTCAGGCCCATGCCGAACATGATCACCCCCAGCAGCGGCACGATGGCCACGCTCAGCGGCTTGAACACCGCGGGGGCGAAGAACGCCAGCAGGGCGGCGAGCAGCACCCAGAAGGCGAAGGTATTGCCGACGAAGCGGCTGAAGGCGGCCAGGGCACGCATGGCAAACTCCTTTTCAAAAGGGCAGAAAAAAGGCCGGTCTGCGCCGGCCTTGAAACGAGCTTAGAGCCCCTGGGGCAATTCTTCACCCCCCAGAGCCTCGATCAGCTGAGGCAGGAATTCCGCCAGGGTCATCATCATCAGCACGAAGCTGGCGTCCTGCTGGCCGAGGGCGTCTTCGCCGCCATCCTGTTCGGCCTGGTCCTGCAGCAGGTCCTCGAACTTCAGCCGCTTGATGGTGACCTTGTCGTCCAGCAGCAGGGCGAGCTTGTCCTGCCAGGCCAGGGCCAGCTTGGTGACCAGCTTGCCGGCGCCCAGGTGGTTCTGGATCTCTTCGCTGGTCAGGTCCTGACCCTTGCAGCGCACCACGCCGCCGTCTTCACCGGCATCGCGCAATTCGCACTCGTCGAGGATGTAGAGGCCATGGGTGGCGTCACCGGCCTTGACCCAGTCGGTGAAGGTGGCCATCGGCGCCTGCTTGACGCCCAGCGGCCGGACCGGCAGCGAGCCCAGGGCATCGCGCAGGGTGGAGAGCAGGTCCTCGGCGCGCTTGGCGCTGGAGGCGTCCACCAGGATCCAGCCCTGCTTGGGATCGATGGCGGCATAGGTGGTCTGGCGACGGATGAAGGCGCGCGGCAGGAAGGCCTGGACGATCTCGTCCTTGATCTGCTCCTTCTCCTTCTTGTAGACCTTGCGCATCTGCTGGCTTTCGATCTCGTCGACCTTTTCCTGCACGGCTTCCTTGACCACGCTGCTGGGCAGGATGCGTTCTTCCTTGCGCGCGGCGATCAGGAAGAAGCCCTGGCTTTCGTGCACCAGCGGCAGGTCCGGGCCCTTGCCGAAGGGCGCGACGAAGCCGTAGGTGGACAATTCCTGGCTGGCGCAGGGGCGAGCCGGCTTGGCGGCGAGCGCGGCTTCGAGGGCTTCGGTCTCGAAGGCGACTTCCTGGGTGAGACGGTAGACGAGCAGATTACGGAACCACATGGTGTCACTCCCAAAAACGAAGCGCGCATTATCCGCGTCGCCCGCCCCGGAGGCCAACCCCGGATCGCGGTGGTCGTCGGGAATGCGCGCTTTCTCCGGTTGCGCCGGGGGGCGGCGCTAAGCCTTTGGAAGTGCTGGAAAATTTTTTTTCAAAAAGGGGTTGTCAGGTCGGGAACCCCTCCGTAGAATGCGCCCCACTTCGAGAGCAAACGGGTGATTAGCTCAGCTGGGAGAGCATCTGCCTTACAAGCAGAGGGTCGGCGGTTCGATCCCGTCATCACCCACCACTCGAGGTAATGCGCAGCGGTAGTTCAGTCGGTTAGAATACCGGCCTGTCACGCCGGGGGTCGCGGGTTCGAGTCCCGTCCGCTGCGCCATTTAAGGGTTGTCTGGTCCTGAACGCCAGCAGCCATCGAGAAGCGGCCCTAGTGGCCGCTTTTTCGTTTGGGCGCGATTTTTCTGGTCGAGCTTTCTCAGGGTTTTTCCTTCTCTATGTAGCTTGCCTGGGGCGAGAGTTTTGCCTGTCGGCCTGTTCGCATGCCTGTGGAAAACGCTACTAATTAATCATGGCCGCGGTGCTCCGCCGATAGGGCTGCTTCTGCATTAGGGTTCTGATCGCGGCCATGGGCAGCTCCTACAGGCACGGGTGCCTCTGTAGGAGCGGCCGCATCGGCGGACCGCCATGGCCGCGATAGCGTGGCAGAACGCGAGGCGAGTTCAGCCCCTTACCGCATCCAACACCGCTTCCAGCGGGTGGCGCAGGCGGCGGTCGTCGATGCGCTTGACCTGGCTGCGGCAGGAGTAGCCGGTGGCCAGGGCTTCGCCCGGTACCGCCAGGGCGCGGGCCCATGACTGGTCGTAGATCACCCTGGAGGTCGCCAGGTTGCGCGCCTCGTGGCCATAGGTTCCGGACATGCCGCAGCAGCCGGTGCTTTCCGGCTTGAGGCCCAGGCCCAGGCGTTCGAACACCTGCTGCCACTGACTGACGCTGGCCGGGGCGTTGGTCTTTTCGGTGCAGTGGCCGAGCAGGCGATAGACCTTGTCACCGACTACGTGCTGCTCTTTCGGCAACACCTGCAGCAGCCACTCCTGGGGCAGCAGGACCTCGGGCATCCGGGCGATACCGGGGATCTTGGGGTATTCCTGGCGATAGACCAGGGTCATGGCCGGATCGAGACCGACCAGCGTGACGCCGAAGCCGGCCAGGCTGGCGAGCTGGGCCGCGTTGCGCCGCGCCGTGCGTTCGAAGGCGCCGAGGAAACCCTGCACCTGCAACGGCTTGCCGTTGGCGCGATAGGGCGCGAGGAACACTCGCTGGCCGAGCCGCGCGGCCAGTTCGAGGAAGGCGGCGGTGAGCGGGGTCTCGAAATAGCGGGTGAAGGCGTCCTGCACCACCACGATAGTCCTGGCGCGTTCTTCATCGCTCAGGGCCAGCAGCCGCTCGGGGGTGGCGATCTGTACCTGCCATTGATGCATGACCGGCACCAGGTCGAAACGGCTGAGCAGGGGGCTGTCGACCATGCCGATGCGCTCGGCGAACAGCCGCTGAATGGGTGTGGCGCCCATGACGGCGTTGTAGAGACCGGGGGCGCGGGCGAACAGCGGCAGGCTGAATTCCAGGGAGCCGATCAGGTAATCGCGCAGCGGGCGCAGGTAGCGACGGTGATAGAGCTCGAGGAAGCGCGAGCGAAATTCCGGCACATTGACCTTGATCGGGCACTGGCCCGCGCAGGACTTGCACGCCAGGCAGCCGGCCATGGCGTCATAGACCTCGTGGGAGAAGTCCGCCTCGGCCTGGCGGCCATTGCGCCAGCGTTGCGGCAGGGCCTTGAGCCAGTTCCGGGCACCACGCGGCGCGGGGGCCAGGACATCGATGCCGGCCTGGCCCTGCAGGCGCAGCCATTCACGGATCAGGGCGGCGCGCCCCTTGGGTGAGTGGATGCGCTGGCGGGTGGCCTTCCAGGACGGGCACATGGCGTCGTCGGGATCGTAGTTGTAGCAGGCGCCATTGCCGTTGCAGTGCATGGCGGTGCCGTAGCTCTGCCAGACGCGCTCGTCGAGGGTGCGGTCCAACTCGCCCCTGAGGGTCACGCCATCGACCTTGAGCAACTCGGCGCCGCTGGCGAGCGGGGTGGCGATCTTGCCCGGATTGAGCTGGTTGTGCGGATCGAAGGCACCCTTGAGCGCCTGTAACGATGGGTAGAGGTCGCCGAAGAAGGCCGGCGCATATTCCGAGCGCACGCCCTTGCCGTGTTCGCCCCAGAGCAGGCCACCGTATTTCTGTGTCAGCGCGGCCACCTGGTCGGAGATCGGCCGCACCAGCGCCGCCTGGCGTGGGTCCTTGAGATCCAGCGCCGGACGCACGTGCAGCACCCCGGCGTCGACATGGCCGAACATGCCGTATTGCAGGTTGTGGCCATCGAGCAGGGCGCGGAATTCGGCGATGAAGTCGGCCAGGCGCTCGGGCGGGACCGCGGTGTCTTCGACGAAGGGCTGCGGACGGATCTCGCCCTGGACGTTGCCCAGCAGGCCCACGGCGCGCTTGCGCATGGTGTAGACGCGGGTCACGGCGTTGCGGCCGATGGCCAGGGTGTGGCCGAGGCGCTCGACGGTAGTGTCCTGGCGCAGGTGGTCGAGGAAGCCCTGGACGCGGGCATCCACTTCCTCGGGATCGTCGCCGCTGAATTCCACCAGGTTGATGCCCAGGGTGGGGCGCTCCACATCTTCGGGGAAATACTCCGCCACGCTGTGCCAGACGATGTCCTGCATGGCCAGCAGGAGCACCTTGGAATCCACCGTCTCGATGGACAACGGCTTGAGTTCGATCAGGGCGCGGGCGTCGCGCAGGGCGTCCATGAAGCTGGCGTAGCGGACGTTGACCAGCACCGAATACTTGGGAATCGGCAGGACGTTGAGCTTGGCCTCGGCGATGAAGGCCAGGGAGCCTTCGGCGCCGCAGAGCACGCTGTTGAGGTTGAAGCGGCCGTCCGCCTCGATCAGGTGCGCCAGGTCATAACCGGTCAGGCAGCGATTGAGCTTGGGAAAGCGTGCCTCGATCAGTTCGGCCTGCTGCTCGGCGATGTCCCGCGCGCAGCGGTAGACGGCCCCGGTGCGATCGTCGCGGGCGCAGAGGGCGTCCAGTTCGGCGCTGTCCACCGGGCGACTTTCCAGGCGTTCACCGCCGATCAGGTAGGCGTCCAGTTCCAGCACGTGGTTGCGGGTCTTGCCGTAGGTCACGCTGCCCTGGCCGCTGGCGTCGGTGTTGATCATGCCGCCGATGGTGGCGCGGTTGGAGGTGGACAGCTCCGGGGCGAAGAACAGGCCGTGGGGGCGGAGCGCGGCATTGAGCTGGTCCTTGACCACGCCGGCCTGGACCCGCACCCAGCCCTCCGCGGCGTTGATCTCCAGGATCCTGTTCAGGTGGCGGGAGAGGTCGACCACGATGCCGTCGGTGAGGGACTGGCCGTTGGTGCCGGTGCCGCCGCCGCGCGGGGTCAGGACCACGCCCTGGAAGCGCGCCTCGCCCATCAGTCGGGCCAGGCACTGGACGTCGGCGCTGTCCTTGGGAAAGACCGCTGCCTGGGGCAGGCGCTGGTAGATGGAGTTGTCGGTGGCCATGACCGTGCGGCTGGCATGGTCCAGCGCGATCTCGCCCTGGAAGCCGCTGGCGGCGAGGGTGGTCAGGAAGTCGGTGTAGGCGGCGGCGAGGGGCGCCGAGGCCGGCAGGCGGGCGATCATGTTCATCAGGCGGGCTCTCTGGCGGCGGACGGCCGTCTCCTTCAGCGAGCGAAGGAATGGCGTCGACCTTTTCTGGCTATAGTAGGCATTCTCACCACAGCGCGGCGGCGCCACAACCGAAGATTCCGCCGCCTATGCCGGAAGATCCTGAATGAATCACCGCCGCCTGACGCCCTCCATGTCGCTGCTGCTGGCCTTCGAGGCGGCGGCGCGGCATGAGAGCTACACCCGGGCGGCCGAGGAGCTGTCGCTGACCCAGAGCGCCGTAGGGCGCCAGGTGCAGGCGCTGGAACAGTTGCTGGGGCTGACGCTGTTTCGTCGCGAGGGCCGGCAGATCGTGCTCACCGATGTGGGGCGCGCCTATAGCCGTGAGCTGGGCCTGGCCCTGGGGCAGATCCGCAGCGCCACCCTGCAGGCCATGGCCTTCGCCTCCGGGCAGGGCACGCTGCGCCTGGCGGTGCTGCCGACCTTTGGTTCCAAGTGGCTGTTGCCACGCCTAGGTGACTTCTACGCTGCCCATCCCGGCATGCTGGTGCACCTGCATTCGCGCATCCAGGCGGTGGACTTCGCCGCCAGCGAGATCGATGCGGCTATCAGCGTCGGCAGCGGTAACTGGCCTGGGCTTTGTGCTCATCCGCTGCAGGCCGAGCAGCTTGTGGTGATTGCCAGCCCGACGACGCTGGCCGAGTTGCCGGATGCGACGCCGGCGACCCTGGCTGGCCAGCTGCTGCTGGGCGTGGCCAATAATCCCCAGGCCTGGGGTGAATGGTTCCGCCACCATGAGCTGCCCCATCGGGCCATGCGCCCGGGACCGAGTTTCGAGCTGACCTCGCACCTGATCCAGGCGGTACGCGCCGGCATCGGCATCGGGCTGGTACCGCGGGTACTGGTGGAGGACGAGCTGGCCCAGGGCGAGCTGCGGGCCTGCGGTCCGGCATTGGTCAGTCGGCGCAGCTATTACCTGGTCTATCCGCCGCGCAACGAAGGGCTGCCGTCGCTACAGGCCTTTCGCCAGTGGCTGCTGGCCGAGATCAACGAAGGAGAGGGGCAGCCATGAGCAAGCCGGGACAGCGGGTGCTGGCCGCGCTGCGGCAGATGATCCTGTCCGGCGAACTGGGCGCGGGCGAACGCCTGGCGGAGCTTCCCACCGCCGAGCGCTTCGCCGTGTCGCGCATGCCGGTGCGCCTGGCCCTGCGCACCCTGGCCGAGGAAGGTCTGCTGGAGCGCAGCGGTGCCCGCGGCTATCAGGTGCGCGCGCTGACGGGCGCCGATCTGGAGGGCGCGGTGGAGGTGCGCGGGGTGCTGGAAGGCCTGGCCGCGCGCCAGGCCGCCGAACGTGGCCTGGACGCTGCCACCCGCGCCACGCTGGAAGACTGCCTGCGCCGTGGCGATCGACTGTTCGCCAAAGGGCATGTGCGGCTGGAGGACCTGGAGGACTATCACGATCTCAATCGGGCCTTTCACCAGGCCATCGTCGCGGCCAGCGGTAATCCGGCCATCGCCGTGGCCCTGGGGCGTCACGAGCACCTGCCCTTCGCCTCGGTGAGCGCCCTGGCGGTGGATGCCGAGGATCTCGACCGCGAGTACCGTCGCTTCAATTTCGCCCACCTGCAGCACCACGCGGTGTTCGACGCCCTGGTGCGCGGCCAGGGTGCCCGCGCCGAGGGCATCATGCGCGAGCACGCCCAGGCGACCCTGGGGTATGCGCGGTGGTTTGGTGGGGAAGAGGGCGAGGCGGTGGGGATGAAGGTGCTGGTGTAGAGCGGACCCTCACCCGGCCCTCTCCCAAGGGGAGAGGGGGAGGTAGGGCGGGCTCGGTTTGTCAGAGATCCAGCACCAACCGCTCGCCCTTGGCGCGCGAGCAGCAGGGGGTGAAGCGGTCGTTGGCGGCGTGTTCGGCTGCGGAGAGAAAGAGGTCGCGGTGCTCGGGTTCGCCGGCCAGCACCGGGGTCAGGCAGGTGCCGCAGAGACCCTGGCCACAGGACACCGGCAGGACGACACCCAGGTCAGCCAGAACCTCGACCACGCTGCGTTCGGCCGGTACCTGCACGCGGCGACCGCTGCGCGCCAGCTCCACCTCAAAGGGTCTTTGCTCTCCCTGGGCGGCGGGATCGGCGGCGAAGAACTCCCGATGGATCTGGCCGGGTTGCCAGCCCTGGGCCTGGGCGGCGTCCACCACCGCGGCCATGAAGCCGGCCGGGCCGCAGACATAGAGGTGATCGTCCGGTGCCGCCGGACCGAGCAGGTGCTGGAAGTTGGGTCGCAGCGCCGGGTCGTGCTGGTCGAAGTGCACCCTGACCTGCTCGGCATAGGGCCGCGCCTTGAGCCAGGGGATGAAGGCCGCGTGTTCGCGGTCGCGTACCAGGTATCTCAGGGTGAAGTGCGCGCCCTGCTGATAGAGCTGTTCGGCCATGGCCAGGAGCGGAGTGATACCGATACCTCCGGCCAGCAGCTGGGTGCGACGCGCGCTGGGGACCAGACCGAACAGGTTGCGGGGTTCACTGGCCTGCAGGCGATCGCCTACCTGCAGTCGATGCATGGCCTGGGAGCCGCCGCGGGAGTCGGGGACGAGCAGCACGGCGATGCGATAGCGGGTCGGTACCGGTTCCGGCGCGGTACAGAGCGAATAGTGGCGCACCAGGCCGTCGCCCAGGGTGATTTCCAGATGGGCGCCGGCGGCGAAGCCGGGCAGGGGGCCGCTGTCGGCGCGGGCCAGGTCGAAGGCCAGGATGGTGGGGGCCTCGCGCTGTACGGCGGTGACGATCAGATCGAGCATGAGAGGTCTCCTAGGCGATCTGCCGGACCGGGATGCCGGTGGCGGCCTGTTCGGCGGCCAGCAGGCGGTCGATGATCTGCCGCGACTGCACGCCGCCGGCATCGATGTTGAGCTTGAGCAGGCCGCGCTCCGGATAGCGCAGCAGGTTCTGCTGCTGGCGTTCGAGCATCTCCAGGTCTTCGCCGAAGATCTTGCCCTGGCCTTCGCGGATGCTGGCGGTGAGCTCGGCATCGTCCGGCTTGAAGTTGCGCGCCATGCCCCAGAAGTACCAGATGGAGGTCTCGGTCTCGGGGGTGATGAAGTCCACCACCACGCTGGCGGCCTTGACCGCCGCCGGAGCCTCGTAGCCGCCATGGCCGGCATGGGCCACGCCCACCTCGATCATCACGTGGCTGGGCGGGGTGAAGCGGCAGATCTGCCAGCGATCCACCGGGACGTCGTCGGCCAGGCCATTGCCACGCAGGGCCATGCGCCAGAAGGGTGGGGCGGAGATGTTTTCCATGTGCCGGCTGGTGATGACCTCGTCACCGTCGACGCGGGTGGCCGGCGGCGCCTCGTCGATCTCCTTCTGGCCGATGCTGGAGGCGTGGACATAGGTCTCGTGGGTGAGATCCATGAGGTTGTCGATCATCAGCCGGTAGTCGCACTGGATGTGATAGAGGCCGCCGCCATAGGCCCAGTCGGGACTCTCGGCCCACTCCAGGTGGGGAATCAGCGCCGCATCGGCCTTGGCCTGGTCGCCCGGCCAGACCCAGATGAAGCCGTGCCGCTCGACGGCGGCATAGGGGCGCACCGCGGGAAAGACGCCGACCCGCTGCCCCGGCATGCCCAGGGTCTTGCCACCGCAGCCCATCTCCAGGCCGTGATAGCCGCAGACCAGGGTGCCGTCGCGGACGAAGCCCAGGGACAGCGGCGCACCGCGGTGCGGGCAGAAGTCTTCCAGGGCCACCACCTGGCCATTGGCGTCACGGTAGAAGACCAAGGGTTCGCCACAGATCTGGCGACCCAGGGGCTTGTCTTGGACTTCGTCGGGGGTACAGGCGACGTACCAGGCGTTCTTCGGGTACATGAGCGGGGCCTCTTGTTGTTGTCTATTGGATCCAATGGTTATGACGGTTAACGATTCCTGTCAACGGCATTCGCCGTACGAGACCGTTCTCAGGACGAATGGCGTTACGAGTGTTGCGCTCATTTCTGCTCAATTGGATCCTGTTTGCCCACACCCCCCTATCGTTCACCGGCATCATGCATGCTCAGCAAAATAGTTAATTGACTTAACTAATTCCCTGGCGTAGCTTCAGCTCCATACCCACCCAACAACAAGAGGCACACGCCATGGGCAGTTATGACGGACGCTGGCAGACGGTCAAAGTGGACATCGAGGACGGTATCGCCTGGGTGACGCTCAATCGTCCGGAAAAACGCAATGCCATGAGTCCCACCCTCAACCGCGAGATGGTCGAGGTGCTGGAGACCCTGGAGCAGGACGCCAGTGCCGGCGTGCTGGTGCTGACCGGTGCCGGCGATGCCTGGACCGCGGGCATGGATCTCAAGGAATACTTCCGCGAGACCGACGCCGGCCCCGAGATCCTGCAGGAAAAGATTCGCCGCGAAGCCTCCCAGTGGCAGTGGAAGCTGTTGCGCATGTACGCCAAGCCGACCATCGCCATGGTCAACGGCTGGTGCTTTGGCGGCGGCTTCAGCCCGCTGGTGGCCTGCGACCTGGCCATCACCGCCGACGAGGCCACCTTCGGCCTGTCCGAGATCAACTGGGGCATTCCCCCGGGCAACCTGGTGAGCAAGGCTCTGGCCGATACCGTGGGCCACCGTACCGCCCTCTACTATGTGATGACCGGCAAGACCTTCAGCGGTCCCGAAGCGGCGGCCATGGGCCTGGTCAACCAGAGCGTGCCGCGCGACCAGTTGCGCGAGGTGACCACCGCCCTGGCCCGCGAGCTGCTGGACAAGAATCCGGTGGTGCTGCGGGCCGCCAAGGTCGGTTTCAAGCGCTGCCGCGAACTCACCTGGGAGCAGAACGAGGACTACCTCTATGCCAAGCTCGACCAGTCGCGGCTGCAGGATCCGGAAGGCGGTCGCGAACAGGGCATGAAGCAGTTCCTCGACGACAAGAGCATCAAGCCCGGGCTGCAGACCTACAAGCGCTGAACCGCCACCGCCCACCCGTACAACAACAAGAGGTAGCGTCATGGTCGAGGTATCCCTGCTCATCGGCGGCGCCAGCCGCCCGGCCGGCGACGGTCGCAGCTATCAGCGTTGCCATCCGGTGACCGGCGCGGTGGTCTCCACGGTGGCCGCCGCCACCCTGGACGATGCCGACGCCGCGGTGGCCGCGGCCCAGGCCGCCTTTCCCGCCTGGGCTGCGCTACCACCGGGCGAGCGTCGTCGCCGTCTGCTGGCCGCCGCCGATGGTCTGGTCGCGCGCAGTAGTGAATTCGTCGCCCTCGCCGGAGAGACCGGGGCCATGGCCAACTGGTACGGCTTCAATGTCCACCTGGCGGCCAACATGCTGCGCGAGGCGGCGGCCATGACCACCCAGATCCAGGGCGAGGTCATACCGTCCGACGTGCCCGGCAGCTTTGCCATGGCGCTACGCCAGCCCTGTGGCGTGGTGCTGGGCATCGCGCCCTGGAACGCGCCGGTGATCCTCGGTACCCGCGCCCTGGCCATGCCGCTGGCCTGCGGCAACACCGTGGTGCTCAAGGCCTCCGAACAGAGTCCGGGCGTGCACCGGCTGATCGGCCAGGTGCTGCAGGATGCCGGCCTGGGCGACGGTGTGGTCAATGTCGTCACCAATGCTCCGGAGGATGCCCCGGCCATCGTCGAGCGGCTGATCGCCAACCCGGCGGTGCGGCGCGTCAACTTCACCGGCTCCACCCGGGTGGGTCGCATCGTTGGCGAGCTGGCGGCGCGCCATCTCAAGCCGGCCGTGCTGGAACTGGGCGGCAAGGCACCGCTGCTGGTGCTGGAGGATGCCGACCTGGATGCCGCGGTCGCCGCGGCGGCCTTTGGCGCCTATTTCAATCAGGGGCAGATCTGCATGTCCACCGAGCGCCTGCTGGTGGACAGTCGCATCGCCGACGCCTTCGTCGAGCGCCTGGCGGCCAAGGTACGCACCCTCAAGGCCGGCGATCCCGGCGCGGCCGATTCGGTGCTGGGTTCCCTGATCGACGCCGGTGCCGGCACCCGCATCAAGGCGCTGATCGACGACGCCGTGGGCAGGGGCGCCCGGTTGGTCTGCGGTGGCGAGCTGGAGGGCAGCATCCTGCAACCGACCCTGCTGGATGGCGTCACCGCCGAGATGCAGCTCTATGCCGAGGAGTCATTCGGCCCGGTGGCCGTGGTGATCCGTGCCGAGGGTGACGAGGCCCTGCTGCGCCTGGCCAACGATTCCGAATTCGGCCTCTCGTCGGCCATCTTCAGTCGCGACACCGCCCGTGCCCTGGCGCTGGCGCAGCGGGTGGAGAGCGGCATCTGCCACATCAATGGCCCCACGGTGCACGACGAGGCGCAGATGCCCTTTGGCGGCGTGAAGTCCAGCGGTTACGGCAGCTTCGGCTCACGGGCCTCCATCGACCATTTCACCCAGTTGCGCTGGGTGACGCTGCAGACGGGGCCGCGCCACTACCCGATCTGATCAGCGTCCGCCGTCCCTAGGTTCTGTACGACAAATGCCTGCGCTCGGTGATGCTTCGTTGAAAAAGGCTTCGGAATGCTCATTTACCGCTCGTAAACTCCGCTTCCTCAGCCTTTTTCGCCTCGCCTGACCTTCGCTCGGCGACTTTTCGTACAGAACCTCGCTCCTGTTGCAACAACAATAAGAGGCGCCCTCGGGCGCCAGCCCAGAGGAGAATTCAAGGTGAGTCACGTCACGCATACCCGCGCGCCCGCCGATCAGCCGCTGCGCTATCGCCCGGTGACCCTGGGACAACCCGGCGTCACCGTGGAAGAGCGGGGTGGACTGCTCTACATGGCCTCCCAGGAAGCCCTGACCCCGCCGCCGCCGCGGCTGCTGGACCGGCTGCTGCACTGGGCCGCGGTGGCCCCGGACCGCACCTTCTTCGCCGCCCGGGAAGCCGGCGGCGCCTGGCGCGAATTCTCCTATGGCGAGATGCTGGAGCGGGTGCGCCAGCTGGCCGCCGCGCTGCTGGAATTCGGTCTTTCCGCCGAGCGGCCGCTGGCGATTCTCTCCGGCAACGATCCGGAGCACCTGCAGCTGGCCATGGCCGCCCTCTATGCCGGCATTCCCTTCTGCCCGGTGTCACCCGGCTACGCACTGCTGTCCCAGGACCACGCCAAGCTGCGCCATGTCTGCGACCTGCTGCAGCCGGGACTGGTGTTCGTCAGCGATGGCCCGGCGTTCCAGAAGGCGCTGGACGCCGTGCTGCCCGCCGACGTACCGGTGATCGCGACCCGCGGTCAGGTCCAGGGCCGCAATACCCTGACCTTCGCGGCGCTGCTCGCCCGTGGTGAACTGGCCGCCGCCGAGCGTGCCTTCGCCGCCACCGGGCCGGACAGCATCGCCAAGTTTCTCTTCACCTCCGGTTCCACCAAGCTGCCCAAGGCGGTGACCACCACCCAGCGCATGCTCTGCGCTAACCAGCAGATGCTCTTGCAGACCTTTCCGGTGTTTGGCGAAGAGCCGCCGGTGCTGGTGGACTGGCTGCCCTGGAACCACACCTTTGGCGGTAGCCATAACCTGGGCATCGTGCTCTACAACGGCGGCACCTTCTATCTGGACGAAGGCAAGCCGACCCCCCAGGGCTTCGGCGAGACCCTGCGCAATCTGCGCGAGGTATCGCCCACCGCCTACCTGACGGTGCCGCGCGGCTGGGAAGAGCTGGCCAATGCCCTGGAGCGCGACGCCGAGTTGCGCGAGCGCTTCTTCGCCCGCATGCGGCTGTTCTTCTTTGCCGCGGCGGGGCTGTCGCAAAGCGTCTGGGATCGCCTGGATCGCATCGCCGAGGCCCATTGCGGCGAACGCATCCGCATGATGGCCGGTCTGGGCATGACCGAGGCCTCGCCCAGTTGCACCTTCACCACCGGACCGCTTTCAGTAGCCGGCTATGTCGGGGTGCCGGCGCCGGGCTGCGAACTCAAGCTGGTGCCGGTGGACGGCAAGCTGGAAGGGCGCTTCCGGGGTCCGCACATCATGCCCGGCTACTGGCGCGACACCGCCCAGACCGCCGCCTGCTTCGACGAGGAGGGTTTCTACTGCTCGGGCGATGCCCTCAAGCTGGTCGACCCGGCCAATCCGCAACTGGGCCTGATGTTCGACGGCCGCATCGCCGAGGACTTCAAGCTGTCGTCCGGGGTCTTCGTCAGCGTCGGTCCCCTGCGCAATCGCGCGGTGCTGGAGGGGACGCCGCTGGTGCAGGACGTGGTGGTGGCGGCGCCGGATCGCGAGTGTCTGGGACTGCTGGTCTTCCCGCGCCTGGCGGATTGCCGGCAACTGGCCGGGCTGGAAGACGGCGTCGATGCCGCCACGGTACTGGCCAGCGCCCCGGTGCAGGACTGGTTCGCCGCCTGGCTCAAGCGCCTCAATCGCGAGGCTTCGGGCAACGCCAGCCGCCTGGAATGGATCGCCCTGCAGGAAGAACCGCCATCCGCCGACCGCGGCGAGATCACCGACAAGGGCTCGCTCAACCAGCGCAGCGTCCTGACCCATCGCGCGGAACGGCTGGAGGCCTGCTATCGCGGAACGGCGCCGTTGTTGATCAGGGCGTGAGATGTAGCGCCAGGACCAGGGTGCCCGGTGCAATGCCGGCCATCCCGGTCCTGGTGGCCCGCTTCGGCACCCCGTTGCCATCCTTGCACTCCCGACTGCAGAGGCGCCTGGCGCCCCGGAGGGCGCCGGGCATTTTCCTGTTCGTCTGTCGCGGAACCAGGCGCCAGTCGCTGGCTGCATCCCTGTCTTGCTTCCCAATAGCCGCTGACCGGACCTGGCTTTCCAGGTAGCTGGCCGCGTGCTGGCCCGTCAATCGGGGCCTTTCCAGAGTTTCGTTCTGATTCCAGAGTATGAGTCTGTAATTTCCGTAAGGAATCCAGGCTATCAGGGCTTGCATTTGGCTATTCATCCTTTATTTTGAAATAGCGTTTCATAAATACAAGGGTAACCCCCCTCCGCTAGCCGGCCTACGCCGCCGCCAAAGGTCTCTGTGCATGAGCTTCTTCACTGCGCCTCCGACGCTGGAAACTGCTGTCTTCACCCGCCTGCCCGAGCGCTATCGCCAGCCGCGGCGGACCGCCTGGGCCGATGCCAATCGCCAGGGCCGCGCCATCGATTCCTTTCTGGAAGGGCCCTCCTTCGATCGCCAGGGCAATCTCTATGTCACCGACATCCCCAACGGGCGCATCTTGCGCATCGATCCCAGGGGCGAGTGGGAGCTGGTCTGCGAATACGACGGCTGGCCCAACGGCCTGAAGATCCACCGCGACGGGCGCATCTTCATCGCCGACTACAGGCGCGGCATCCTGCAGCTCGATCCGCTGCGCGGCGAGGTGGAGACGGTGCTGGACAGCGCCGGCTCCGAAGGCTTCAAGGGCGTCAACGACCTGGTGTTCTCGCCGGCCGGTGATCTCTATTTCACCGACCAGGGGCAGACCGGTCTGCAGGACGCCAGCGGCCGGGTCTATCGTCTGGGCGCCGATGGCCAGCTCAGCTGTCTGCTGGCGACGGTGCCCAGCCCCAACGGCATCGTCTTCGATCCCCGGCTCAACCACCTGCTGGTGGCGGTGACCCGCGCCCAGCAGGTCTGGCGGATTCCCCTGGGCAACGGCCCGCTGATCGGCAAGGTCGGCGTCTTCGCCCAGTTGCATGGCGGCCTGGGCGGCCCCGATGGCCTGGCGCTGGACGAGGAGAGCAATCTCTACATCGCCCACACCGGTTTCGGCTCGGTCTGGCAGCTCTCACCGGTGGCCGAGCCGCTGGCCCGACTCAAATCCTGCGCCGGCATCAGCAACACCAACCTGGCCTTCGGCGGCCCCGAAGGGCGCAGCCTGTTCATCACCGAATCCGAGACCGGCAGCATCCTGCGCGCGGAGACTCCGGTACGCGGCCTGCCGCTGTTTTCCCATCTCTGACCGGCGCTGCGGCGTCTCGCGCTTTACCCCACAACAACTACAAGAGAGGTTACCCATGAGCCAGACCCATCCGGGCGAGCAGCCGTCTCTGACCGATGCCGAGGGCGAGCAACTCCTGCGGCGCGCCCTGTGGCGCATCCTGCCGTTCATCTTCGCCTGCTATGTGGTCAGCTACCTGGACCGCACCAATGTCGGCTTCGCCGCCATCAGCATGAACCAGGACCTGGGGCTCACCGCGACGATGTTCGGCTGGGCGGCGGGCCTGTTCTTCTTCGGCTACTTCCTCTTCGAGGTGCCGAGCAACCTGCTGTTGCAGCGCTTCGGCGCACGGGTCTGGATCGCGCGGATCATGATCAGCTGGGGCCTGATCTCCATGGCCACGGCCTTCGCCACCGGGCCGGTCAGCTTCAGCATCCTGCGCTTCCTGCTGGGAGTGGCCGAGGCCGGCTTCACCCCGGGGGTCTACCTCTACTTCACCTACTGGTTTCCCGGCAAATGGCGCGCCAAGGCCACCGCGGCCTTTCTGCTGGGCATCCCCACCGCCAACATCATTGGCTCGCCGTTGTCGGGGATGCTGCTGGACGTGCATGACTTCATGGGGCTGAGAAACTGGCAATTCCTGCTGGTGGCGGAAGCCCTGCCGGCGGTGCTGCTCGGCATCCTCTGTCTGTTCGTGCTGGTGGATACGCCGGCCAAGTCGCGCTGGCTGTCGACCCGCGAGCGCACCTGGCTGACTGAACGCCTGGCCCGCGAGCAGCGCGAGATCGGTGCCACCCATGGTTCCACGCTGCGCCACGCCTTCACCAACTCCAAGGTGTTCATGCTGGCCGCCATCAACTTCTGCGGCATCGTCGGCTCCGTGGGGATCGGCATCTGGATGCCGCAGATCATCAAGAGCCTGGGCATGCAGAACACCACCGTCGGCCTGGTGGCCACCATCCCCTACATCCTTGGCGCCGTCGCCATGACGCTCTGGGCGCGCCAGGCCAACCAGGGTGCCCAGCGGCTGCCCTATGTGGCCGGTGCCCTGGCGCTTGCCGCGCTGGGCCTGGTGGGCGCGGCGCTCTCGGCCGATCCGCTGCTGCGCATGACCTGCCTGAGTGTGGCGGTGGCGAGCATCCTGTCCTTCCAGGCGACCTTCTGGGCCATTCCCTCCACCTTCCTGACCGGTCGGGCCGCGGCGGGGGGACTGGCGCTGATCGTCTCCATTGGCAACCTGGGCGGCTTCGTCGGACCCTTCGCCATCGGCCTGGTCAAGGATGCCACCCAGAGTTTCTCCGGGCCCTTCTATGTGGTGGCCTCGGTGCTGGCGCTGGGCGTCGTGCTGATGCTCTGGCTGGGTGATCCGAGTCGGCGGGAGCCGGTGAAGCCGCTGGGCACGACGGGCCTGGAAGGGGTGGGGCGTACCTGAGGCGCAGAGGTTCGGGATGGAAAGAGGCGGCCCAGGCCGCCTCTTTCTTTGGCAGGCCGCGCCGGCAGCACCTGCGCCAGGCGCGAAGGCGGTGTGGAAGGCGTCGGGATGCCGCCGCCTGCAGTGGTCGGGAGTGCGGGAGCCATCAGCAGAGCGGTTTCGAGAGGGTGCCAACATGAAAAAAAGGCAGCCAAGAGCTGCCTTTTTTCATACCGGCAAGAGGTCGCTAGGGCAGGGCGCAGCCCTTCTTCCTGAGCGATTCCAGGACCCAGCTGCGGTCGTTGGTGCCTTCGGCGATCTGTTGCATCTGCTTTTCTTCGGCGGCGTGCTTGGCGGCGGCGCGGTCATAGACCTCGGCGACATGATCGTAGGGCACGCAGAGCAGGCCGTCGTCGTCGCCGATCACCAGGTCACCCGGCTCTATGACCATGCCGTCGATGGCGATGGGCACGTTGATCTCGCCGGGGCCGTCCTTGTACGGACCGCGATGGGAGATGCCGGCAGCGAACAGCGGGAAGTCGCCGGCGCCGATGTTGGCGGAATCGCGGATGGCGCCGTTGATGACGATGCCGGCCACGCCGCGCTTGACCGCGTAGGCCACCATCATCTCGCCGATCAGCGCATTGCTCAGGTCGCCACCGGCATCCACCACGATGACGTCACCCGGTTCGGCGATGTCCAGGGCGTGGTGCAGCATGAGGTTGTCGCCCGGACGCGCCTTGACGGTCAGGGCCGGGCCGGCGAGTACGCCCTGGCGATGCATGGGGCGCAGGCGCGAGCCGCCGGCGGTCATGCGGTGCATGGAGTCGCTGACGTTGGCGACCGGGATGTCGCGGTAGCGCGCGACCCAGTCGGCCGCGACCTTGCGTTGGGCAGTGAGCACTCTGAAGCCGATGGTCATGGGCATTTCTCTTGTGGGAATTGTCGGATGCCGCCACGTATTGGCTGGCTGATTTCAGAATTGCATTTCGTTTTCAAGGTTTCAAGTCCTTTGACCGGCCCTCTTTATCGATTACAAGATAAAATTTGCAATGGCGTTTCATTATGATAGGTTCTGAGACAGATCGCTCGCCTTAGGCGCTGTGCCCGTCCATAACAACAAGGGGTACTCCGATGACCCGCAAGATCCTGCTCACCGGTCCGGCACTGGCTCCCGAAGCCATGGCCCTGGCCGCCGCCCATGACGTCCAGGTCATCCCGACCGAGCCCTACATGCCCCATGACGACCTGCTCGCCCTGATCCGCCAGGAACAGCCGGACGCCATCATCGTCCGCCAGGGCAAGCTGACCCGGCCCATGATCGAGGCGTCGGCCAAGCTGGCGATCATCGCCAAGCACGGCGTGGGCTACGACACCATCGACCTCCAGGCCGCGGCCGACCGCGGGATTCCGGTCACCATCGCCCTGGGCGCCAATGCCCAGTCGGTGGCCGAACACGCCTTTGCCCTGATGTTCAGCGTGGCGCGGCAGACCGCCTGGCTGGATGCGCGGATGCGCGCCGGACACTGGGACAAGTCCCAGGCCAACGGCACCGAGCTGTTCGGCAAGACCCTGGGTCTGGTCGGGCTGGGCGCCATCGGCAGTGTGCTGATGGATCTGGTGGCGCCGCTGCGGATGCAGGTGCGGGTCTATGATCCCTATCTCAAGCACCTGCCCGCGCGCGATCATGTCCAGCGCGAGGAAAGCTTCGATGCCTTGCTGGCCGAGTGCGATGTCATCAGCCTGCATTGCCCCCTGACCGAGGCCAATCGCCACCTGTTCGGTGCCGCCCAGTTCGCCCGCATGCGCCCCGGCAGCCTGCTGATCAACACCGCCCGCGGCGAGCTGATCGATACCCAGGCCCTGGTCACGGCGCTGCGCGAAGGCCAGCTCGGCGGCGCCGGCCTGGACACCTTTCATCCCGAACCGCCGCCGGCGGACAGCAACCTCTGGGGAGTCGCTAACCTGGTGGCCACGCCGCACGTCGGCGCCAACACCACCGAGGCGCGCGACCGCGTCGGCCTGGTAGCGGTGCAGCAGGTGCTCGATTGCTGGCACGGCAAGACGGTGGAGTCGCGCGCGGTGGTCAATCGCCACCTGACGGCCGCCTAAGCGCGGCGGCGACGGGGTGGCCCCACGGGGCCGCCTGCCACGCGATCTCCACAACAATAAGACGGAGAGCTCTCATGACTACCCCCACGTCCCCGGTCAGCGAACTGGAACGCGCGACCATGCGCCGCGTCGCCTGGCGCATCCTGCCGTTCCTGATCGTCTGCTACCTCATCGCCATCATCGACCGCGGCAACATCGGCATGGCCTCGCTGCAGATGAACAAGGATCTGAGCCTGACGCCCGCGATCTTCGGCTTCGCCAGCAGCCTGTTTTTCTTTTCCTATTTCCTGGTGGAGGTGCCGAGCAACCTGGCATTGCAACGCTTCGGTGCGCGGATCTGGATCGCCCGGATCATGATCACCTGGGGGCTGATCTCGGCCGGTACCGCCTTCGTCCAGGGCGCCAACTCGCTGTACGTGATGCGCTTCCTGCTGGGCGCTGCGGAAGCCGGCTTCTTTCCCGGGGTGCTGCTGTATCTCACCTACTGGCTGCCGTCCAACTACCGGGCGCGCATGGTCGCCCTCTTCATGGTGGCGATACCGGGGGCGAATTTCCTCGGCTCGCCGCTCTCCGGCCTGCTGCTGAGCATGGACGGCTGGCTGGGTATCCGTGGCTGGCACTGGCTGTTCATCCTGGAAGGCATCCCCGCCGTACTGCTGGGTATCGCCTGCCTGTTCGTGCTGACCGACCGCCCGGAGCAGGCCAAATGGCTGAGCGACGAGCAGCGCAGCTGGCTGACGCTCAAGCTGGCCGAAGAGCGCGGACGCAAAACCAGCATCGGCCATATCTCCCTCTGGCAACTGCTCAAGCACAAGGATATCTGGGTGATGGCGCTGATCTATTCGGGCGCCTCGGCGGCCGGCAGCACCATGAGCGTCTGGGCGCCGCAATTGCTCAAGTCCTTTGGCCTGTCCAATCTGGAGGTCGGCCTCACCAATGCCATTCCCTATGGCCTGGCCTCCGTGGCGATGGTCCTCTGGGGCCGTAGCTCGGATCGCACCGGCGAACGTCGTTGGCACACCTCGCTCACCATGCTGCTGATC
This sequence comes from Pseudomonas flavocrustae, assembly GCF_029872515.1. NCBI lineage: Bacteria > Pseudomonadati > Pseudomonadota > Gammaproteobacteria > Pseudomonadales > Pseudomonadaceae > Pseudomonas > Pseudomonas flavocrustae. The sequence continues at coordinate 271,076 of NZ_JAPDIQ010000002.1, forward strand.
GCCGTGGGTCTGTTGGCGGGCATGTTCACCTCGTCGCTGGCCGCCACGGTGATCCTGCTGAGCCTGGTGCTGATCGGTGCCTATTCGATGAAGGGACCGTTCTGGGCGCTGGCCTCGGGCTGGCTGTCGTCCTCTACCGCCGCGGCGGGTCTGGCCGCCATCGGCGCCCTGGCCAACCTCATCGGCGGCGGGGTGATGGTCAACGTCTATGGCGCCATCCACGGTGCCACCCATAGCCATGCCCTGGCGGTACTGCCGCTGGCCACCCTGTGCGCCATCAGCGGTCTGCTGGTGCTGGTCATGGGCCGCAAGGCCATGCGCGCCAAGGCCGAAGCTCAGGCCGCAACCGCCAACGCCAGCTAGGACCTGTCACGGCCGGCCCGCTCGGGCTGGCCGGCCGCTCGAGGAATTCTTCATGACCTTCAATCGTCGGCGCTTCTTGCAAGCGAGCGCCCAGACGGGTGCCGTTCTGTGCCTGTTCAACACCCTGGGGGCCCAGGCCTCCACACCCTTTTCCAGTATCCAGACGGCGCCCCGGCTCAAGCCGCCGGCCGGCAGCGTCGACTGCCACATGCATCTCTACGACGACCGCTATCCGGCCGCGCCCGGCGCCAAGCTGCTGCCGCCCAATGCCTCCCTGGACGACTACCGCCAGCTGCAGGCGCTGCTGGGGCTGCAACGCCTGGTGATCGTCACGCCGTCCACCTATGGCACCGACAATCGCTGCCTGCTCGACGGTCTGGCCCGCAGCGGCGGCCAGGCCCGCGGGGTGGCGGTGATCGACCAAGCCATCACCGCTGCCGAGTTGCAGGCGCTGCACCAGGCCGGGATACGCGGTATCCGCTTCAACCTGAGCTATGGGGGTGCCGACCTGGACGATCTGGAGCCCCTGGCCGCACGGGTCAACGAACTGGGCTGGAACGTCCAGGTGGTCGCTCCGGGTAATCAGCTGGTGGAGCTGGAGAGCCGTCTGCAACGCCTGCCGGCGCGACTGGTGATCGATCACCTCGGCCATGTGCCCCAGCCGGAAGGCGTGCAGTCGGCGGCCTTCGCCGTGCTGGGACGGCTGCTGGACGGTGGTCGTACCTGGGTGAAACTATCGGGACCCTACATCAGGTCGCGCAGTGGTCCGCCGGACTATGCCGATGTCGGCGCCGTGGCGCGGGAGCTGGTGCGGCGCCATCCCGAGCGGCTGCTGTGGGGCAGCGACTGGCCGCACCCCACGGTGGCGGCCGGCCACAAGCCGGACGACGGCCGTATCTTCGACCTGCTGGCCGACTGGGCACCCGATGAACAGGCGCGTACCGCCATCCTGCGCGACAACCCGGTCAGTCTGTACGGTTTTTGACGGTCGAGCCGTACAGTGGCTTGCCGCCCAGGCTGCGGGTCAGTTCGTCGGCGGTGGCACCCAGTACCCCATGCAGGGCGCGAGCGCGTTCCTGGGTAAGGCGGTTGGCCGGACCGGAGATGACCAGGGCGCCCAGCAGCTCTTCCTGCGCGCCATAGATCGGCAGCGCCAGGGATGCGGCATGGGGATCGGTGACACCACAGGAGTAATAGGGCGTCAGCCCGGCCTTGGCGACCTCATGGGAGGTCTGCAGGGCCTGGGCGCTGGCCGCCTCGTCCATGGGCCGCATGTCGCCGGGTTGCAGGTGCAGGCGCAGGCGATGCGGCGAATTCACCCGGTACTGGCAGAGGCGATAGGCGCCGTGGCGCACATAGAAGGATGCGGTCTCGCCGCTCTCTTCGGTCAGCTGATGCAGGCGCGGCATGATGTGGCGCTCCACATCGTGGGCGTCCTGGTAGATGGCGTTCAGCCGTACCACTTCGCTGGCCAGCATGTAGCGACCGTCGGCGAGGCGGGTGACCAGGCCAAAGGTCTCCAGCGAGACCAGCAGGCGCATGATGGTGCTCTTGATCAGCCCGGTGCGGGTGGTCAGCTCGGCGAGACTCAGGGCCGAATCGCCGATGCGAAAGGCGGTGAGCACGGTCAGGACGCGGTCGGCGGAGGCGACGCCGGCAACTTCCGGGCGCGGACGAAGGGTATTCAACCTGGATGTCTCCTGAGCGGACGGGGAGCCGCATTATCCGCGAGCGGACCGGAGGCGCCTAGGGTCAGGTTGACCCTCACCCCGGCCCTCTCCCGGGGGGAGAGGGGGAAGCTGGATATAGGTCAGCTTTTCGTAGGTTGCGGTTGAGCGCAGCGAAGCCCAACAGGGCGGTGCCTCGGGCGCTGCTGGTGTCCCTCACCCCGGCCCTCTCCCGGCGGGAGAGGGGGAAGCTGGACATAGGTCAGTTTTTCGTAGGTTGCGGTTGATCGCAGCGAAGCCCAACGGGGCGGTGCCTCGGCCCTCTCTCAAAGGGAGAGGGGGCTAGCCATAGGAGAGGTTCGAGCTTGAAATCTATCTTTTTGGCCCACTCTTAGCTGGCCACGAGCTGAGCAGGCGGATTCGAACGGAAGGACGCTCAGGGCATGAAACGATAAACCCGGCGCTGCCACACCGGGTTTCCTGCGAACGTAGGATTGGACGCCCTGGCAGAGGCTGCTCGTTCGATCAGGTGACCTCAGTATAGGAAGCCTGCATAGCGAAAGTCACTGTCGAATTCGGCAGCCTCTGGATACTGACTACGCCACAGTTCGTTGCCACAGGATTGCAGTCGTCCTGGACGATTTTGCCGTATCTGGGCGAATACCGACTCAAGGCGCACCTCGAAATCGACCTAGCCCAATTCCCCATTGAGCTTGCGCAGCAGACGCAACAGCTCGGCCCGTTCGGCATCCTCCAGCGGCGCGCTGGCGGCGCGGTCGCTGGCGGCGGCGCGTTCCTTGAGTTCACCCACCAGGGCACGGCCCTGCTCGGTGAGGTGCAGGGCGTAGGCGCGGCGATCCTGGGTGCCCCGTACCCGCTCGGCCAGGCCCTGGCGTTCCAGCTTGTTCAGCAGCAGCACCAGTTGCGGTGGCTCGATGGCCAGGCGCCGGGCCAGGTCGGCCTGCATCAGGCCCGGTTCCTGTTCGAGGATCACCAGGGCGGTGAACTGGGCGGGGCGCAGGTCATAGGCGGCCAGGCTGTCCACCAGGTGCTGGAACATCTTCATCTGGGCGCGGCGCAGGGCATAGCCTACGGCGGTGTCCAGCCAGGGGGTGGCGGCAGGGTCCAGGGGCGTGGCGTCGTCGGGGGAACTCATCGGCGGGAAGGGCTTCCGTCGGAGATGGCGAGAGGAGGGTATCGAGGGGTCATTCTAGTCCAGATCCTGGCGCGCGCGGCGATGGCGATAGGCGAACTGGGCACGACTCAGGCCGAGCAGTCGCGCCGCGGCGGCCACGTTGCCCTGGCTGCGCGCCAGGGCTTCGTCGAGCAGCTCGGCTTCCAGCTGTCCCAGGTGCAGCGGGCGTTTGCCGTCCACGCCCAGGCGTTCCAGCCAGCTGGCTGTCTGCGGCGCCGGTTCCAGGAGGTCGGCCGGCAGCGATTCGCCGCGAAACAGGTGGGGCAGGTCGATGAGTTCGCCCGGATCGCTGGCGATCACCCCGCGCTCCACCAGATTCTGCAATTCCCGCACGTTGCCGGGAAAGTCGTAGCGCAGCAGGGCCTTGAGGGCGCGCATGGTCAGGCCCACCGGCGGACGTTCGTAGGCGGCGCAGAAGCGCCGCAGGAACAGATCCACCAGCAGCGGCACGTCGTCGCGGCGGTCCCGCAGGGGCGGGATGCCGATGGGATAGACGTTGAGGCGATAGAAGAGGTCTTCGCGGAAGTCGCCGCGGCGTACCGCGTCGCGCAGGTCCAGATTGGTGGCGGCGATCACGCGCACGTCCACCTTGAGGGTGCGGCTGCCGCCGACCCGCTCGATCTCGCGCTCCTGGAGCGCGCGCAGCAGCTTGCCCTGGCCGGGCAGACTCAGGCAGGCGATCTCGTCGAGAAACAGGGTGCCGCCCTGGGCGCGTTCGAAGCGCCCGGCGCGGGACTGGTTGGCGCCGGTGTAGGCGCCGCGCTCCACGCCGAACAATTCGGCTTCGATGAGATTCTCGGGAATGGCCGCGCAGTTGAGTGCGACGAAGGGGCCGTCGGCGCGGCGGCTGAGGCGGTGCAGGTGGCTGGCGAACAATTCCTTGCCCACCCCGGATTCGCCGGTGAGCAGCACCGTGGCCGGGGTCGGGGCGACCCGCTGCAGGGCCTGGAAGGCGCTGTTGAAGGCCGCCGAGGCGCCCACCAGCGGTTGCTGGCCGTCGGCGGCGTGGGGCAGGGGCGCGGGCAGGCGTTCCGTGGCGGCTGTCGCGGGGGCGCCGTCGCCAGCGGCATTGAGATAGCGCAGGTCTTCCGCCACATCGGGCCAGCGTTCGGCATTGCGGCCTTCGACCCGGCAGACGTGGTGGCCCATGGCGCGGCATTCCACCTCGCGAAAGATCACCAGGCGGCCGAACAGGCTGCTGACATAGCCGATCGCATAGCCGATCTCCATCCAGCAGGCCGGGTCGCTGCCCTGACCGTGGGCGATCTGGTGCTCGTCGCATTCGGCCGAGTGATGCCAGAGGAATTCGCCGCCATAGCGCCCTTGGTCGACATCGAATTCGAAATGCAGCGGCTCGACCCGCACCAGACCCTCCAGGCCATGCAGGCGGGTACCGGCCGCGAAGATGGCCGCGGCGTCGGCCTGGGGCCAGCGCTTGCGCACCAGTTCGGCGTCCCTTACCCCAGAAAGATAGCCCACCCGGGTCAGCAGACCGCGGGCGCGCTCCTGACCCAGGGCGCCGATCAACTCGCGCCGCAGGGCACCAAAGGCGGAGGCGTGCACCAGCAGCATGCGCTGGTCATTGAGCCAGATGCGGCCATCGCCGGGCGAGAAGAACAGGCACTCGGCCAGTTCCGCCTGGGTCGGGCTGGCGCTGCCGTCCCAGGCGGCACTGTCGCCCCGGTGCAGGCCCGGCGCGACCTGCTGCAAGGCGTTGAGGGACAGGCGTTCGGACAGGGCCATGGCAGGACTCCCGGAGTAATTGCGCAAATGCGCAATCGAGAGAAAGGTTATACCTCATAACTTTATCTTTTGAGCAAGACGTTTGCCGGGTAGGCCGGGTGTCTTTGTCCACCTAAATCAGCAAGTCCCTGATTGAACGGCTCTTTCTCCTGCCAGCCCGGGCTGGGCACAGCCTTTGCTCCCCTGTCCTTGCCCACCGTGGCCCGATAACAACAAGGAGAAGGCTATGAGCAGACCATCCACACCCTTCCTGGACGGCGCACCCTGGCGCGAGCGGATTTTCGATGGCGACTGGATCGCCGCCCAGGGCGGCATCCTGGAGGTCGTCGAACCCGCCACTGGCCAGCCCCTGCATTGCACCGGCCTGGCCAGTGGCGCCGACATCGACCAGGCCTGCGCCAAGGCGGCCCAGGCGCAACCGGCCTGGGTCGCCTGGACAGCGCGGCAAAAGGCCGGGCTGTTCCTGGCCGCCGCCGCGCAGCTGGAAATGCAGCGCGCCGAACTGGCACCCCTGATCGCCCGGGAGACCGGCGGCATCCTGCCCAAGGCCGAGCTGGAATTGCGCGAAGCCGGGGTCATCCTGCAACAGGTCGCCGGCCAGTTGCTGCAGCCCCATGGCGTGGTCCTGCCCAGCGAGCGCGGGGCGCTGTCCTATGCCCGCCGCCTACCCCATGGCGTGGTGGGGGTGATCTCGCCCTTCAACTTCCCGCTGATCCTTTCGCTGCGCGCCGTGGCGCCGGCGCTGGCCTGCGGCAATGCCGTGGTGCTCAAGCCGGATCACCAGACGCCGGTGAGCGGCGGCATCCTGATCGCCCGACTGTTCGAGGCCATCGGCCTGCCCAAGGGCGTGCTGCAGGTGCTGCCCGGTCGCGCCGAGGCCGGGGCGGCGCTCTGCGCCCATCCCCAGGTGCGGATGATCGCCTTCACCGGCTCGACCCAGGCCGGGCGCCAGGTGGCGGAAAGCGCCGGGCGCCACCTGAAGAAGGTGGCCCTGGAGCTGGGCGGCAAGAATCCGCTGATCGTGCTCGACGACGCCGATCTCGACCGCGCCGTCGGCTGCGCCGCCTGGGGCAGTTTCCTGCACCAGGGCCAGATCTGCATGGCCACCGGGCTGATCCTGGTGCACCAGCGCCTCGCCGCCGCCTTCACCGAACGCCTGGTCGCCTGCGCCGCCGCCCTGCGCCTGGGTGATCCGCTGGAACCCACGACCCAGCTGGGTCCGCTGATCAATGCCCGGCAGCTGCAACGGGTACAGGGCATCGTCGCCGACAGCCTCGCTGCCGGTGCCCTGCTGGAGCAGGGCGGCCGGCATGAAGGGCTGTTCTATGCCCCGACCGTACTGAGCGGTGTCCGTCCCGGCATGCGCGCCTTCGACGAAGAAATCTTTGGTCCGGTGGCCAGCGTGGTGACCTTCGCCAGCGAGGCCGAGGCCGTCGACCTGGCCAATCGCACCCCCTACGGCCTGGCGGCCGGCGTGCTCTCCGGCTCCCTGGCCCGCGCCCGCGCCCTGGGCGAACGCCTGGAGTGCGGAATGCTGCACATCAACGACCAGACGGTGAACGACGAGGTGGTCAATCCCTTCGGCGGGCGTGGCCAGTCCGGCAATGGCGGCAGCGTCGGCGGCCTGTGCAACTGGGACGACTACAGCCAGTGGCAGTGGGTGACCGAGCATGCCGAGCCGCCACGCTATCCCTTCTAGCCCGTGTTACCCAACCAATAACAACAAGAGGAAAATCCCATGACCCTGTATGGCAAGACCCTGGTCGTCACCGGCGTGGCTTCCGGCATCGGCGCCGAACTGGCGCGTCTGGCGCGCTTTCAGGGCGCCTATGTGATCGGCGTCGATCGCAATCAGCCCCAACTCAGCCTGGACGACTTTCACCAGGCCGACCTGGGCGATCCCGACAGCATCGCCGCCCTGGTCAACCGCCTGCCGGAGCGTCTGCACGGCCTGTGCAACGTCGCCGGGGTGCCGGGCACGGCGCCCCGGGAGGCCGTGGCGCGAGTCAACTATCTCGGCCTGCGGCTGCTCAGCCAGCAACTGGTCGCGCGGCTGGGGCAGGGTGGCGCCATCGTCAACGTCGCCTCCATCCTCGGCGCCGAATGGCCACAGCGCCTGGAACAGCATCGCGCGCTGGCGCAGATCGCCGACTTCGCCCAGGCCCAGGCCTGGCTGGAAGCCCATCCGGTGGACCAGGCCACCTGCTACCAGTACTTCAAGGAGGCGCTCATCGTCTGGAGCTTCGTGCAGTCCCAGACCTGGTTCCGCGAATTCGGCGTGCGGCTGAATTGCGTGGCGCCCGGGCCGGTATTCACCCCCATCCTCGGCGACTTCGTCAGCATGCTCGGCGAAGAGCGCGTCGCCCGCGACAGCCAGCGCATGCTGCGCCCGGCGCTGGCCGACGAGGTGGCCGAGGCCATTGCCTTCCTCTGCAGCGATGCCTCGCGCTGGATCAATGGCGCCAACCTGCCGGTGGATGGCGGTCTCGCCGCCAGTTACGTCTGACCCGGATCACCGCGCCTGCCCGGGCGTGGTGATCGCGTTTTCCCACAACAAGAACAATTCCAGGACGACGTCATGCGCACACGTTTCGAATTCGGTCTGCTGGCCGCGGCCAGTCTCGCCTCCCTGCAGGTCCAGGCCTACGATCTGCCCGGTCTCAATCTCGGCTCCACCAGTTTCTACGATGGCGCGCCGGCGCCGGATGGCCCCGGCTGGTACCTGTCGGAGTACCTGATCTATGGCAAGACCAGCCGCTTCAACGACCAGGACGGGCGCAAGCTGCCCTTGCCCAAGCAGGAGCTGACCACCTTCGCCCCGGTCACCCAGCTGATCTACCTCGGCCAGCCCCTGGCCAATGGCGCCATGCCCGGCTTCACCGCCATCCTGCCCTGGCTGGCCCATGCCGATGTCGATGACGGCCTCGGCGGCCAGGCGCTGAGCGCCCGCGAAGGGGTAGGGGACCTGACCCTGGGCGCCTTCCTGCAACTGCCCACCACCACCCGCCCCGATGGCGGACCGCGCTGGGCGCAGCGTATCGAGGCCGAGATCGTCGCCCCCACCGGTCGCTACGACCGCGACCGGGCGATCAATCCGGGCAGCAACTTCTGGTCCTTCAATCCCTACTACGCCACCACCTACTGGCTGACGCCGCAGTGGTCGGTGACCGGACGCTTCTGGTACCTGTGGAATGGCAGGAACGACCAGCCGCTACGCAGCTTCGGCGATGTGTCCGATACCCGGGCCGGCCAGGCGCTGCACGCCAACTTCGCCACCCAGTACGCGCTGAACGATCGGCTCAGCGTCGGCCTGAGCGGCTACTGGCTCCGGCAGATCACCGACACCCAGGTGGACGGGCATGACGTCAGCGGGCGGCGGGAAAAGGTCTGGGCCTGGGGCCCGGGTTTCACCTACGCCTTTTCCCGGGAGAACCTGGTCACCGTCAACAGCTACTTCGAGCAGGACGCCGAGAACCGCACCGAGGGGCGCAAGTTCGTCGTCAACTTCCTGCACAAGCTGTAGCGCTAGCGATCGATGGGGATGCCCCGGTTCGGCGGCGGTGGAGGCGCTGGCGGCTGGGGCTGCTGGGCCTGGGGATGGGGCACCATGTGCCAGGTCTCGTTGCGTGGCCGGCGGTCGATGTAGACCGGCACCGGCTGATAGATGATGCCGGAGCCGCGCACCTCGGTTTCCTGACGAGAGCTGGAAGAGGACGAGGAGCCGCCGACCACGGTGACGTCGTCGACCGGACGTTGGCGGCTGGAAGCGGGGGCGGGTACCACGGTGACCTCGCGCGGCGCACTGACCGGCGGAGGCGCGGCGGGCCTGGGCGGCGGCGTGAAGCCGTTGCTGTCGGGCAGACTCTGCAGCGGAATGGTGGTGATCTGACTATTCGTTGGGCAGGCGCCCTGGGTATAGGTTGTCCGGCCCTGGTCGTCCACGCACTTGTAGACATCTTGAGCGGCCACGACGCCACTGGCGAGCAGCAGGCCATAGAGCAGTGAACGCATGATGAGGCCCTCCGGGCACTCGAAGTGTCTTCCGCAGGATACAAGATGCCTGCCACGACTCCCAGTACCGGCGCGTGCTCGGGACGGAGCCGGTGACTGGACGGCTGACGTCGGCGCAAGGACCCCGCGACCTTGCCAATGGCTGTCGAAATCTTCATGTTCTTCATCTTGCGGGCATCCAGTGCCTCCTGGCCCACCATCGAGTGCACTGCCAGATGCCCGGCGCTACAGGTCAGTTGACAGCCTTATCGCCTCCGCCATGCCCTCGAACAATGGTGGTTGCCTGCGGTGTGATCTGGATTCGGATGGCCCCTCATCGACCAGCACAGCGGTTCGACTTGACCTCGATGCAAATCGCCTCTAATACTGTATGCATATACAGATAGAGGCGATGGCCATGGACAACACCCCTGCAGGTCTGGCGGCATGAGCGGCGGCGGCGCCAGCCTGGCCCGGCTGTTCGAGGAGCGGCGCCTGTGGAAGGGGCAGACCAGTCCCGAAGCCCGGCGCAGTGGTCAGCCCACCGGGGTCGCTGCCCTGGATGCCTATCTGCCTGGCGCCGGCTGGCCCGAGGCGGCCCTCACCGAATTGCTGCTCGCCGGCCCCGGCCATGGCGAGTTGCGGCTGCTCTGGCCGACCCTGGCGCGCCTGAGCCAGGCCGCCGAGCGCATCGCCCTGATCGCGCCGCCGCTGTCGCCCTATCCATTGGCCTGGCAGGCGGCCGGGGTGGCGCTGGATTCCCTGGTGGTGATCCGCGCCCAGGGCGCCGAGGTGCTCTGGGCCGCCGAGCAATGCCTGCGTTCGGGTTGCTTTGGCGCGGTGCTCTGCTGGCCCGAGCGCGCCGACGATCGCCAGTTGCGCCGGTTGCAGGTCGCCGCCGAGAGCGGTCGCACCCTGGCCTTCGCCCTGCGTCCGGCCGCTGCCTTGGACAATCCTTCGCCAGCGGCCTTGCGCCTGGAACTTCGGGCCCCCCTGGAACGGTTGCACATCCGCAAATGCCGGGGCGGGCAACCTGGGGTGCTCGATTTGGCCGGCGGCGCTTGAGCTGGCCATGCGCTGGGCCTGCATCCTCTTTCCGCAGCTGGCGCTGGATGCCGTGCTGCGCCGTCATCCGCAGCCGGAGCAGCCGCTGGTGCTGCTCTCCGGACCACCGCACCGGCGGCTGCTGCAGGCGGTCAATCCGGCCGCCCGAGCGCTGGGACTGCGCCCGGGCCTGACCCTGGCCGCCGCCCAGGCGCTGACCCGCGACTTCGAGCAGCAGGAGCACGATCCGGCGCTCATCGAGACGGCCGAGACGCTGCTGGCGGCCTGGGGCTATGGCTTCAGTTCCCAGGTCAGCCGCCACTACCCCCGGGCGCTGCTGCTGGAGGTGCAGTCCAGTCTGCCGCTGCTGGGGCCGTGGCCGCGGCTGGAACGGCGCCTGCGCCAGGAGCTCCAGGGCCTGGGTTTTCGCCATCGGCTGGCCCTGGCGCCCAATCCGGTGGCGGCGCGGGTGCTGACCAATGTCGCCGATGGTCTGGCCGCCTCCACCGAGGAGCTGCCGCGTCTGCTCGATCGACTCCCGGTGGAGCGGGCCGGTTTCGCTCCCCAGCAGGCCCAGGCGCTGGCACGCATGGGCATCCGCCGCCTGGCGCAGCTCAAGGCCCTGCCCAGGGCCGCCCTGGCCCGCCGCTTCACCCCGGAGCTCCTGCAGCAGCTGGATCTGCTGGGTGGCAGCCGCAGCCTGGCGCTGGAATTCTATCGACCCCCCGACCGTTTCGTGACGCGGGTGGAGCTCAATTTCGAGGTGGAATCCCACCAGGCCCTGCTGTTCCCGCTGCGCCGCCTCACCGCCGACCTGGCCGCCTGGCTGGCCAGTCGCGACCGTGGCGTGCAGCGCTTTCTGCTCTGGCTGGAGCATCGCCAGGGTCCGGCCACCGCCCTCACCATCGGCCTGCTGGCGCCCGAGCGCGATGCCGCCCTGCTATTCGAATTCGCCCGAGGTCGTCTCGAACAGCTGCAGGTGGTGGCGCCGGTACTGGCGCTGCGCCTGGAAAGCGAGGAATTGCCGCTCTTCGTGCCGGAACGCCATGGTCTGTTCGACGAACGCCCGGCCCAGGCCGTGGGCTGGGAAGTATTGCGCGAGCGCCTGCGTGCCCGGCTGGGCGAAGCAGCGGTACTCGGTCTTGGCATCCAGGCGGATCACCGTCCCGAGCGCGCCCTAGTCTGGCGCCCGGAACGACGCCTGGAGACCGCGCTGCCCGGTCTGCGTCCGGGTTGGCTGCTGAGCGAACCGCGTCCCCTCGACGGTCAGCCACGCCGCGTCCTCGCGGGCCCTGAACGCATCGAAAGTGGCTGGTGGGACGGGGGCGACCAGCGCCGCGACTACTATCGCATCGAGGTGGCCGACGGACGCCAGGCCTGGGCCTTTCGCCGCTATGGCGAGGAGACGCCCTGGTGGATCCAGGGCTGGTTCGCATGAGCGGCTATGCCGAGCTGCATTGCCTGTCGAATTTCAGTTTCCAGCGCGGTGCCTCCAGCGCCCTGGAGTTGTTCGAGCGCGCCAAGGCGCTGGGCTACGCGGCGCTGGCCATCACCGACGAAGGCACCCTGAGCGGCATCGTCCGTGCCTGGCAGGCGGCGCGTCAGGTCGGGCTGCCACTCATCGTCGGCAGTGAGCTGACCCTCGACGATGGCCTGCGGCTGGTGCTGCTGGCGGAGGATCTGTCGGGTTACGAGACCCTCTGCGCCCTGATCACCCGGGCGCGCCGTCGTGCGCCCAAGGGCCGCTACCAGCTTGCTCGCGCGGATCTGCAGCCGCCACTGCCCGGGCTGCTGGCGATCTGGTTGCCGGGAGAAGAACCCGTGGCCGAGGCAGGCGCCTGGCTCAAGCAGGTCTTCGCCGAGCGCCTCTGGCTCGGCGTCGAATTGCTGCGCGGCGCCGACGATACCGCCCGACTCCTGCAGTTGCAGGCACTGGGCACCCAACTGGGCGTGCCGGCAGTGGCCTGTGGCGACGTGCACATGCACACCCGCGGGCGCCGGGCCCTGCAGGATGTGCTCACCGGCATCCGCCATCACCTGCCGGTGGCCGAGGCCGGCTATCGCCTGCATCCCAACGGCGAGCGCCATCTGCGCCCGCTGGCGGTGCTCGAAAGCCTCTATCCCGCGGCGCTGCGCGCCGAGACCCTGAGGATCGCCGCCCGCTGCCGCTTCGATCTGGGCGAGTTGCGCTATCGCTATCCCCAGGAGGTGATACCCGCCGGCGCGACGGCCGGCGCCTGGCTGGCCGAGCTGACCCGCCGTGGCCTGGCCTGGCGCTGGCCGGAAGGCGCGCCGGAAAGGGTCACCGACCAGGTGGCCCGGGAGCTGGCGCTGATCGCCGAAAAGGGCTACGAGAACTACTTCCTCACCGTGCACGACATCGTCGACTACGCCCGCCGCCAGCACATCCTCTGCCAGGGCCGCGGCTCGGCGGCCAACTCGGTGGTCTGCTATGTGCTGGGCATCACCGAGCTGAATCCGCTCACCGGCAATCTGCTGTTCGAGCGCTTCATCTCCCGCGAGCGCGACGAGCCGCCCGATATCGACGTCGATTTCGAGCACGAGCGGCGCGAAGAGGTCATCCAGTACGTCTTTCGCCGCTATGGGCGCGAGCGGGCCGCGCTCACCGCGGTGGTCAGCACCTATCACGCCGCCGGCGCCCTGCGCGATGTTGGCAAGGCCCTGGGCCTGCCGGGCGACCAGCTCGACGCCCTGTCCGGGTGCGCCGGGCGCTGGACCGACGAGATCCCCGGTCCGCAGCGTCTGCGCGAAGCGGGTTTCGACCCGGACAGCCCGCTGCTGCAGCGAGTGCTCATCCTCGCCGGCCAACTGATCGGCTTTCCCCGGCACCTCTCCCAGCATCCCGGTGGCTTCGTCATTTCCGCAGCGCCCCTGGCGACGCTGGTGCCGGTGGAAAACGCCGCCATGCCCGAACGCACCCTGATCCAGTGGGACAAGGACGACCTCGATGCCGTGGGCCTGCTCAAGGTCGACATCCTCGCCCTGGGCATGCTCAGCGCCCTGCGCCGCTGCTTCGATCTGGTCGCCGGCTGGCGCGGCCAGCGCTGGACCCTGGCCAGCCTGCCCCAGGAAGACCCGCCCACCTACGCCATGATCTCCCGCGCCGATACGGTGGGGGTATTCCAGATCGAATCCCGCGCCCAGATGGCCATGCTGCCGCGCCTCAGGCCGCAAACCCTCTACGACCTGGTGATCGAGGTGGCCATCGTCCGTCCCGGCCCCATCCAGGGCGACATGGTGCATCCCTATCTGCGCCGCCGGAACGGGGAAGAGGAGGCCGACTATCCCCATGACGAATTGCGTCCAGCCCTGGAGCGCACCCTGGGAGTGCCGCTGTTCCAGGAACAGGTGATGCAGATCGCCATGGTCGCCGCCCAGTACACGCCCGGCGAAGCCGATCAGTTGCGCCGCTCCATGGCTGCCTGGAAGCGCCACGGCGGCCTCGAACCCCATCGCCAACGGCTGCACAGCCGCATGGTCGAGCGCGGCTATCGCCCGGAATTCGCTGCGCGCCTCTTCGAGCAGATCAAGGGCTTCGGCAGCTACGGCTTTCCCGAATCCCATGCCGCCAGCTTCGCCCTGCTGACCTATGCCAGCTCCTGGCTCAAGTGCCACGAGCCGGCCGCCTTCGCCTGTGCCCTGGTCAACAGCTGGCCGATGGGTTTCTACAGTCCGGATCAGGTGTTGCAGGACGCCCGGCGCCACGGCATCGAGGTGCGCGCGGTGACCGTGCAGGCCAGCGACTGGGATTGCCGGCTGGAGGCGAGTGCCGGCCATCAGCCGGCGATCCGCCTGGGCCTGCGCCTGGTACAGGGGCTGGCGGAAGCGGCTGGCCAGCGCCTGGTAGCGGCACGGGGTACGCAGCCCTTTCGCGACGTCGAGGACCTCTGTCGTCGGGCCGAGCTGGATGCCCGGGCGCGCGGACAGCTGGCGGAGGCCGGCGCCCTGGCGGAGCTGGCCGGGGATCGCCATCAGGCACGCTGGGCCATGGCCGGGGTGGAGCGCCAGCTGCCGCTGTTCGCGTCGGCGGACAGCGCCCTGGAGGAACGCCCGGCCTTGCTCGCACCCAGCGTCGCGGAGGACGTGCATGCCGACTACCGCATGCTGGGCACCACCCTGGGACCCCATCCGCTGAGCCTGTTGCGCGGTGAACTCCAGGCCCGGCGCTGCCGGGATTTCCGTGAGCTGGACGAGATCAGACCCGGTGCCCTGGTGCGGGTGGCCGGACTGGTACGCGGACGACAGCGACCGGGCACGGCCAGCGGGGTGATCTTCGTGACCCTGGAAGACGAGCACGGCATGCTCAATGTGGTGGTCTGGCGCGCGGTGGGCGAACAGCAGCGGCGACCGTTGTTGCAGGCACGATTGCTACAGGTCGAGGGGCATCTGGAACGGGAAGCGGGGGTGCAGCACCTGATCGCCGGTCGCTTGACCGACCTGAGTCCTTTGCTCGACGAACTCATGGTGTCGAGTCGGGATTTCCACTAGGGCTTGAGGGAGAGGTGAGGCGGGGGAGAGGCTGGTGGAGCGGGGGACTGTCTTCCGAAGCGCTCTGAAGCGCCCGGAAGACAAGAATCGACCAACGCAGTCTTAGCTGACGGCGTCTTTGAGGCCTTTGCCGGGCTTGAAGCCGGGCAGCTTGGCAGCGGCGATCTTGATGGTGGCACCGGTCTGCGGGTTGCGGCCTTCGCGAGCAGCGCGCTCTTTTACTGCGAAAGTTCCGAAACCGACCAGGCTGACGCTGTCGCCTTGCTTCAGGGCGTCGGTCACCGCAGTGGTGAAGGCGTCCAGGGCTTTGGCAGCGGTGGCCTTGGGCAGGTCGGCAGACGCGGCAATGGCGTCGATCAGCTCAGCTTTATTCATGTAAAAACTCCATGTGTGAGTATTGGCCAGGCAGTATAGCGGCAGCTTTGCCTTGCGTAGAGCCTTTGTGAGCCTCTACGTGGCCGGTTGAAGCAGCCTTGTTGTTCGGCGCTACAGGATACGCATAGCGGGCGAAAGAACGATAGGGTATTCGATCTGGCAGGGGCGTGAAAACCTGATCCGCACTGCATTTTCCACGCTTCACAGCCCAACCGTCGCCTTTTTGGGCAGCGGCAATGGCCGTTTGGTTTCCTCTAGTCGCTGAACGAAAAGTCGCCGAGCGATGGTGAGGCGAGGCGAAAAACCTTGAGGAAGCGGAGTTTACGAGTGGTAAATGAGCATTCCGACCGGGCTGGCGATCCAGAGGTTTTTCAACGAAGCATCACCGAGCGCAGGCAGTTTTCCTACAGTGCCTAAGCTACGCGGTCGGGCGAGATATGCGGCTGCAACGGTGGCGTCAGGGGCGGCAGGCCATAGGCCGCACGGGCGGCATCGCAGTGCGGATTGGCTTCGCCGTACTCCCAGGCGGCGGTGAACTCGCGGCAGGTGCTGGAACGGTTTTCATAGACGGTGCAGCGCGTGCCGCAGCCCACCTCGCCGAGCAGGGCCGCACAGCGTACCGGCTTCTGCTCGGTGCCCTGCATGGCCACCAGGTGCGGGCTGATCGCGACGGTCAGGTAGTCGGGCACCAGGCCGCCTGCCGACTGGCATTCGCCCCAATAGAAAGACACGCGAAAATGGGCGCAGCAGGCGCCACAGCTGAGGCAGGGATTCTCGGTCGACATGGACGACAGCCATCGTAGGAACCGGCAGGGCCGGCGGGACAGGCACGGATTCTAGGCAAGCCCCGTGAGGCTGCGAAGCCCCCTCCAACGACCGTTCGGCGGCGACCTACGGCAGTCTTTTCAGGTGCTCGGGCGTGACCAGATGTCGCTGCAGCCAGGCAATGAACAGCCGCACCTTGGCCGGCACCAGGCGCCGATGGGGATAGAGGGCGTGGATGGCGATGGCCTGGGTGTACCAGGGGGCGAACAGTCGCTCCAGGCGACCCGCCGCCAGGTCATCGCCCACCAGGAAATCCGGCTGGCGAATGATGCCGTGGCCGTCCAGCGCCGCCTGGTGGAGGACGCTGCCATTGTTGGCGCGCAGTGGACCGCTGACCTTGACCTGCAGGCGCTCCCCCTCACGCTGGAATTCCCAGAGATCGCCATCGCTGGCGTAGCTGTAGAGCAGGCAACGATGCTCACGCAAGGCGGTGGGATGCTCGGGGCGACCATGGCGCTGCAAATAGGCGGGTGCGGCACAGATGAACAGCTCGACCGCTCCCAGGGGCTGCGCCACCAGACTGGAGTCGCTGAGGTCGCCGATGCGCACGGCCAGATCGAAGCCTTCCTCGACCAGGCGCACCTGGCGATCGCTCAGCTCCAGATCGATGGCGACCTCGGGATATTCATGCAGGAAGCTACTCACCAGCGGCGCCAGGTGACGTACGCCAAAGGTGAGGGGCGCACTGACCCTGAGCCGCCCCTGGGGCCGCTCGTGGCCTTCCTGCAGGCGCTGCTCGAGGGCCTCCAGATCACCGAGCAGCGGGACCAGTCCTTCATGCAGCGTACGCCCGGCCTCGGTCAGGCTCAGGGTGCGGGTGGTGCGTTGCAGCAGCCGAGTGCCGTAGTGGCGCTCCAGGGCCGCCAGGTGCTTGGTAAGCGCCGAGCGCGACAGCTCCAGCCGCTCCGCCGCGGCGGTCAGGCTGCCCAGTTCGACGATCTTGATGAAGGCCTGCAAGGCTCTCAGAGTGTCCAAGGATTGTTTCCATAGCGTGCACAGTTCATTCCCAGGGTGCGCCTTTATTCGCGTGCTGGAAACAGGACAATAGCGTCATCCTTCCTCCGTTCGAGAATCAGCATGACCGACCGTACTGCATCCTATGCCCCGCTGTTGCTGCGCCTGGCCCTGGGCGCCATGTTCCTGGCCCACGGCCTGACCAAGCTGCTGGTGTTCACCCTGCCGGGCACGGCGGCTTTCTTCGCCTCGGTGGGCTTTCCCGGCTGGCTGGCCTATCCGGTCACCTTCTTCGAGCTGGGCGCGGGCGTACTCCTGATCCTCGGCGCCTGGGTGCGTCCGGTCGCGGCAGTCGCCGCCGTCCAACTGTTCGCGGCCGCGACGGTCCATTTCGGCAACGGCTGGTCCTTCTCCAATCCCCATGGCGGCTGGGAATATCCGGTCTTTCTCGCCGTGACCGCCGCCGCCCTGGCACTGCTGGGCGCTGGCCAGCTCTCCTGGGATGCCCGCAAGCGTTCCTGAACCCTGCTCAGAGGTCGCCACCATGTCGCTTCCCACCCTGTTCGTTTCTCACGGTTCGCCCATGGAGGCGCTCGACGCCGGCGCGGCGGGAACGGCCTGGCGCGACCTGGGACGGTCGCTGCCGACCCCGGCCGCCATCGTTGTGGTCTCGGCGCACTTCGATACCCGGGTTCCGCTGTTCGGCAGCGCCAAGCGGCCGGCTACCGTCCATGACTTCTATGGCTTTCCCGAGGCCCTCTACCACCTGGACTATCCCGCGCCTGGCGCTCCGGCCCTGGCCGAGCAGCTGGCGCAAGGGCTACGTGATCAGGGCTGGGAGGCCGAGACGGGCGAGCAAGGACTGGATCATGGCGCCTGGGTGCCGCTGCGCTATCTCTATCCCGACGCTCGGATCCCCGTGGTGCCGCTGTCGATGAGCGCTGCCCGCGGGCCGGACTACCACTATGCCCTGGGCCAGGCGCTGGCCAGGGTGCTACCGGCGGACACCCTGCTGATCGGCTCGGGCAGCCTGACCCACAATCTCGGTGATTTCCGCCGTGGCGGCGCCGACTCCCCCAGCTATGTGCGGGACTTCCAGCAATGGATGCAGACCCGCCTGCGCGAGCGGGACCTGGACGCCTTGCTCGATTACCGACGTCAGGCGCCGCAGGCCCGCCAGGCCCATCCCACCGACGAGCACCTGTTGCCGCTGTTCGTCGCCCTGGGCGCGGCCGACCCCGAGGGCACCTTCAGCGTCCATCACGACGGCATCGCCCATCGCATCCTGGCCATGGATCTCTACGGCTTTTCCCGTCACTAGCCGTTCGCCAACAAAAAGCCCGGAGCGGTAACGCATCCGGGCTTTTTGCTAACGGCAGTGTGACGTTCGATCAGCCGAACAGCTTGGGACCATAGCCCCACATCAGAACCGTGGTCGCCATCAGCACCTCCAGCACCAGCACCCCGATGGCCAGGGTGGAACCGGACATGATGAAGCCTTCCCGCTGGTCGATATTGAGGAAGGAGGGGATACCCGTATAGAGCAGGTAGGCCGAATAGGCCAGGCCGACGATCCCGGCGATGGCGCACAGCCACACCAGCGGATAGAAGCCCACCAGACCGCTCAGCAGCATGGGCGTGGCCACGTAGCCGGCGAAGAGGATGCAGCGGTTGGCACTGGGCCGATCCGGATAGCGCCGCGCCAGCCAGTGAATCACATGCCCCATGGCTACGACGGCCGCCATGATCAGCGCATAGCTGATGACCGCCAGGACCACCGCCGTGGGTATGTCCAGCACATGGGCTTCACCGCCGCCGAAGCGCCAGCCGAAGGTGGTGGTCCCTACCAGGGAAGCGACGACGGGAATGGCCGCCAGGAAGGCGACATGATGGGCGAAGAAGTGTCCGACCGTTTCCCCTTCGCGACGGATCTGTTGCCACTCGCGATCGGGATGGGCCAGCAGGCCCCAGACATGATTGATCATGATCCTGCTCCTCACCCGCTGTGGTCGCCGCAAGCGGGCCTCTATGGATGGCGAACGCTGGGTAAAACGCGACTGGCGACTACCTTAGGAGTATAGAAGAGGTCTGGAATGCGTCATGCGAGCCGACGAAGGGCAGCTTGCCTGCAGACGAAGCGACTAATGGTGCACAGAGCACCAGGCTGGTGCGTTTCCTGGCCTCTGCTGTCCGGCCAGCGCCCGGAAGGCAATACCTGACCACTTGGACAGGAAATTGCTTGTTCAGGGTATCTGTTACCGCCAAACGAGGCCTGTCATGCCATCTCTCGACATCATCATCGCCGGCGCCGGCATGGGCGGTCTCACCGCCGCCCTGGCGTTGCAGCAGGCCGGGCACCGGGTCCGCCTGTTCGAGCGCGCGCAGGATCTCGCCCCCATCGGTGCGGCCATTTCCATCTGGCCCAACGGCGTCAAGGTACTCGAACACCTGGGGCTCGGGTCCGCTATCGCCGCGGTCAGCGGTGACATGCAGACCATGAGCTACCGGGACCACGAGGGACGGTTGCTTACCCAGTTCAGCCTGCTGCCTCTTTATACGGCCGTGGGCCGGCCAGCACGTCCCATCGCCCGTGCCCACCTGCAGCGACTGCTGCTGGAAGCCGTGGGCGCCGAGCGGGTGACCCTGGGTGTTGGTTGCGACGGCTTCGAGCAGGATGCGACCGGGGTGACCGTGCTCCTTGGCGACGGTCGGCGCGAACGGGCCGATCTGCTGATCGCTGCCGATGGAACCCACTCGCGCCTGCGGGAGCGGGTGGTGGACCAGGCCATCACCCGTGAGTATTGCGGCTACGTGAACTGGAACGGGCGGGTGAGGATCGCGCCGGAGCTGGCCGAGGCCCACGACTGGGCGCAATTCGTCGGGGCGCACCAGCGGGTTTCCCTGATGCCCATGGGCGGCGACGAATTCTATTTCTTTTTCGACGTACCCCTGCCCAAGGGCACACCCAACGACCGCGGCCGTTACCGCGCGGAGCTGGCCGAGCACTTCGCCGGCTGGGCGCCGCCGGTGCAGCGCCTCATCGAACGACTGGATCCCCAGGGCGTGGCCCGCGTGGAGATCCACGATACCCGGCCATTGCCGACCCTGGTGCAGGGCCGGGTGGCGCTCCTGGGCGATTCCGCCCATGCCATGGCCCCGGACCTGGGGCAGGGCGGTTGCCAGGCCATGGAGGATGCCTGGGTGCTGGTACGCTGCCTGGACGCCGAGGCCGATCCGCGCGTGGCCCTGCAGGCCTACGAGCAGGCCCGGCTGGAACGGGTCGCCGGCATCGTCGAGCGGGCGCGCAAGCGTTGCGAGATCACCCACGGCCACGAACCCCTGGCTACTCAGGCCTGGTACGCCGAGCTGGCCCGGGAAACCGGCGAGACGGTGATCGCCGGCCTGCGCAAGACCGCCGAGGGCGGTCCGCTGTGAAATAGCCCTGGCCCGCGGGGACGAATGGCAGTGCCGGGGGTCGAAAGGCCCACGTCCTCGTCGGAGAGTTAGCCCATGCGCCTGCGTCTCGCCCTGACCCTTGCCAGCCTTGCCATCACCCCGCTGGCCTTTGCCGCCGACGGCGGCTGTCCCTATCCGCAGACGGTGAAATTCGCCGGCCCCAACTGGGAGAGCGGCATGTTCACCACCGAGGTGCTGCGCCTGCTGGTGGAGAAGGGCTATGGCTGCCAGACCGACAGCGTGCCGGGCAACACCGTGACCCTGGAAAACGCCCTGGCGCAAAATGACATCCAGGTCACGGGCGAGCAGTGGGCCGGGCGCAGTCCGGCCTGGCGCGCGGCGGAAAAGGCCGGCAAGGTCTTTGCCGTCGGCGAGACGGTCAAGGGCGCTACCGAGGGCTGGTGGGTACCGGAATACCTGGTCAAGGGTGATCCCGCGCGGGGCATCCAGGCCAAGGCGCCGGACCTGAAGAGCGTCGCCGATCTGCCGCGCTACAAGGAGTTGTTCCGCGATCCGGAAGAGCCCGGCAAGGGTCGCTTCCTCAACTGCCCGACCGGCTGGACCTGCGAGATCGTCAACAGCCAGAAGCTCAAGGCCTACAAGCTGACCGACAGCTACACCAACTTCCGCACCGGTACCGGCCCCGCACTGGATGCGGCCATCGCTACCGCCATGCGTCGTGGCGAGCCGGTGCTCTTCTACTATTGGTCGCCGACCCCGCTGATGGGCCGCTACAAGCTGGTCCAGCTGGAAGAACCGCCGTTCAGCCAGAAGGCCTGGGATACCCTGTCGGATCCGAAGAATCCCGATCCGCTGCCGTCACGCTCCCTGCCGGCCAAGATCACCATCGGCGTCTCCCGCGACCTGCACGACAAGGCGCCGGCCCTGGTGGCGCTGTTCGAGAAGGTCGAATTCCCCCTCGACCAGTTCAACGGCATCCTCGCCGGCATGGCCGAGAAACGCGAAGACGCCCAGGTCGTGGCCAAGCGTTTCCTCAAGGAGCATCCGGAGGTCTGGACGTCCTGGCTGCCGGCGGAAAACGCCGAGCGGGTAAAGGCGGCGCTCTAGGCGCCTTGATTAGGGGATAATGGCGGTTTCCCGTGCTGGAGTCGCCCATGACCGTCGCCGCCCTCACCATGTACGTCGAGCCTGCCGAGGTGCGCGACGCCTATCGCCAGCTGGCCGAGGCCGTGGCGCTGCGCCTGGGCGAGACGCTCGACCCTGCGCCCGAGGAGCTGCCGGCGCTCTGGACGCATCCCGCGCTGCTGCTGGCCCAGACCTGCGGCTATCCCTGGGCGACCCGCCTGCGCGGCCAGGTGCGCCTGGTCGCGGCGCCGCGTTATCGCTTCGAGGGTTGCCAGGCGGCCGAGCACTGCGCCTTCATCCTGGTGCCCGAGACGCTGGAGGCGACCAGCCTGGCCGATCTGCGCGGCAAGCGTGTCGCCCTCAACGGCCTGGATTCCAATACCGGCATGAATCTGCTGCGCCACGCCGTGGCGCCCCTGGCCGAGCGTGCCCGCTTCTTCGGCGAGATGATCGTCAGCGAAAGCCACGCCAACAGTCTGGCGCTGTTGCAGCAGGGGCACGCCGATGTGGCGGCGGTGGATGCCGTGACCTATGGCTATCTGCAACGCGCCCAGCCCGCGCGGGTCGCCGGTCTGCGCCTGCTGCAACGCACGCGTACCAGCCCGGCACTGCCCTTCATCACCGCCGCCAGTCGTTCGGACGCGGAAGTGCAGGCCTTGCGCACGGCCCTGAACGACAGCCTGGCCGCCGATCCTGCGTTGGCCGACATCCTTGCCCTCGACGGTGTCACGGCCGTGGAAGAGGCGACTTATCTACCCCTGCTGGATTGGCGCCGGGAGGCGGTGGAGCAGGGTTACCCAGTGATTGCCTAGGTTGGGTTGAGACGGCTTTACCGTCGAAGCCCAACACGGGGGCTTGGCCCTGTTGGGCTTCGCTGCGCTACGGGTCCCGACCCTGGCGTAGGGTGGGTTGAGACAGCTTTATCGTCGAAGCCCAACATCGAGGAGCTCGGCCTAGGTCCTGTTGAGCTTCGCCGTGCTCAGCGCAGCCTACGCCCGCTCACCCTCCTGCAACCGCTTTAACTCCACTAGATCATGGCTGCAGAACAGCGTCAGCCCCAGGTCCTGGCGCAGGGAAAGTTCGCGCAGGCGCGCCTGGTTGTCCAGGCGGCTGGCGCGGTCGGCTTCCATCAGGCGCTGGTAGAACCTCAGGCCCGGTGTGCAGTGACGTTCGGGCTGGCGCATCTCGTCGCGATAGAAATAGGCGTCGCCGGCGTGCAGCAACCAGCCTCCGTCGTGCTGGATGGCAATACCGGCATGACCCGGGGTATGGCCGGGCAGCGGGATCATCAGAATCTCCGGCGGCAGCCCAGGCAGGTCACGCACGCTGGCGAAGCCATTCCACCGCTCGCCCTGGGGTTCATGGAAATGCCAGTGGCGAATGCCTTGCCACTGTGCCGGACGGTAGCGGCGTCGACCGATGAAGCCATGGCGCTGCCGCTGCGCATCCCACTCGCGCTGCAGGACATGGACCTGGGCCTGGGGAAAGTCGTCCAGGCCGCCGGCGTGGTCGAAATCCAGATGGGTGAGCACGATATGGCGGACGTCGCCCGGACGAAAACCCAGGCGGCGGAGCTGCGCCAGGGCGCTGAGTTCGGGATCGTACTGGATGCGATTCATCAGCCGGAAGAACGGACTCAGCCGCCGGCCGCGTTCCCTGAGATCGGCTTCGCCAAAGCCGGTATCCACCAGCACCAGGCCGTCCCGGTCGGTTTCCACCAGCAGGCAATGACAGGCGAGGTGGGCGGCAAGGCCATGGCTGAAACCGTCGTACAGTGCCCCACCCAGGGGGCACATGCAGCCGCAGTTGAGGTGATGGATACGCATGATCGGCTCCGCGAGGGTGACCTCCGGTAGAAGAGGCGAGCGCGTGCAAAGTTCGAGCGCAGCGGTCGTCCGTGCGAGTGTCATTGCGGCGAGGGAGAGGTCGACGGGTCTGGGTGGCGCCGCTTGATCGACCAGAGCACGACGCTGTGTTCAGCGCCCGCGAGCCTCACAGGGGCGGCCCCAAGCGCTCTGGCTGAACCCTGAGCCCGCGGCGCTGACCAAGGTAGGATCGCCAGCGGAACGGCTCTGCCGCCCTGGCCCTCCCAGTGCAGACGGAGTCACCCATGCCCACAGCCTTTCCCCGCCGTTCCCTCCTGGCCGCCGGCCTCTCCCTTGGCCTGCTCGCCGCCGGCACCGCCCAGGCCGACAGCTGGTGCGCCAGCAAGCCGGTGAAGTTCGCCGGGGTGAACTGGGAGAGCGGCATGCTGCTCTCCGAATTGATGGGCTTCGTCCTGCAGCACGGCTATGACTGCAAGGTGGACAGCATCCCCGGCAACTCCATCACCCTGGAGCAGGCCCTGGGCAACAACGACATCCAGGTGTTCGCCGAGGAGTGGATAGGCCGCAGCGAGGCCTGGAACAAGGCCGCCGCCGCTGGCAAGGTGGTCGGCGTGGGCGCTCCTATAGAAGGTGCCACCGAAGGCTGGTACGTGCCACGCTATCTGGTGGAAGGCGAGGGCGCCAAGGCCCCCAACCTGAAGAGCATCGCCGACCTGGGTCAGTACGCCGAGCTGTTCCGTGATCCGGAAGAACCGGGCAAGGGCCGCTTCTACAATTGCCCGGCCGGCTGGACCTGCGAACTGGAAAACACCCAGATGCTGCAGAGCTACGGCCTGAGCGACAAATACACCAACTTCCGCCCGGGTACTGGACCGGCGCTGGATGCGGCCATCGTCTCGGCCACCCGGCGCAAGCAGCCGATCCTGACCTACTACTGGTCGCCGACGCCGCTGCTGGGCCGAGTCGACATGGTGCAGCTCAAGCCCCGTGACGGCGAAGCCAAGCGCATCCAGGTGCAGGCCGGCCTCTCCAAGCCTTTCCACGACGGCGCCCCCGAGCTGGTGGCCGTGCTGAGTCGAGTCAACGTACCCATCGAACTGCTCAACCGCACCCTGGCCGAGCAGGCCGAAGCCAAGCAGGACGCCCCCGCCGCGGCCAAGGCGCTGCTCAAGGCCCATCCCGAACTGTGGCAGGCCTGGGTGACCGACGCCGCGGCGCGCAGCAAGATCCAGGCGGCGCTCTAGGATGTTTCCCGAAGGTCTGACCTTTTCCTTCGCCGACGCCGTCAATCGCGGTGTCGACTGGCTGGTGACCCGCTACGGCGACGTCTTCCGGACCATCTCCGACACCCTGCTGCAGGCCATCGTCTGGCTTGAAGGCCTGCTGCGCGGCACCCCCTGGTGGGCGCTGCTGCTGATCGTCGCGGCCCTGGCCGCCCATGCCACCCGACGAGTGTTGCCGACCCTGCTGATCACCGGACTGCTGTTCCTGGTCGGCGCCCTGGGGCTGTGGGACAAGCTGATGCAGACCCTGGCCTTGGTGCTGGTGGCCACCGCCATCGCGGTGATCATCGGCATCCCCCTGGGCATTCTCTGCGCTCGTAGCGCCCGTCTGCGTCTGGTGCTGATGCCACTACTGGACATCATGCAGACCATGCCCAGCTTCGTGTACCTGATCCCGGTGCTGATGCTGTTCGGCCTGGGCAAGGTGCCGGCGATCTTCGCCACGGTGATCTATGCCGCGCCGCCGCTGATCCGCCTCACCGACCTGGGCATCCGCCAGGTCGATCGCGAGGTCATGGAGGCTGTCAACGCCTTTGGCGCCAGTCGCTGGCAGCAGCTGTTCGGCGTGCAGCTGCCGCTGGCGCTGCCAAGCATCATGGCCGGCATCAACCAGACCACCATGATGGCGCTGTCCATGGTGGTGATCGCCTCCATGATCGGCGCCCGGGGTCTTGGTGAAGAGGTGCTGGTGGGCATCCAGACCCTGGACGTGGGCAAGGGCCTGCAGGCGGGACTGGCCATCGTCATTCTCGCCGTGGTCATCGACCGCATCACCCAGGCCTATGGCCGCCAGCGCCACGAGGTGGAGCGATGAAGATCGTCGTCGAGCGGGTCTCCAAGATCTTCGGCAAACGCGAGCAGGCTGCCCTGGCCCTGCTCCGCGAGGGGCACGACAAGGCCGACATCCTCGCCCGCACGGGTTGCGTGGTGGGGGTGGACGATCTGTCCCTGGAAATCGCCGAAGGCGAGATCTTCGTCATCATGGGCCTCTCCGGTTCCGGCAAATCGACCCTGGTGCGCCACTTCAATCGGCTGATCGATCCGAGCAGCGGGCGCATCCTCATCGATGGCCAGGACATCCTGCAACTGCCGCTGCCGGCGCTGCGCGAATTGCGCCGCCAGCGCATCAGCATGGTGTTCCAGAGCTTTGGCCTGCTGCCCCATCGGCGGGTGCTGGACAACGTCGCCTACGGCCTCAAGGTGCGGGGCGAGCCCAAGGCGGTCTGTCGCGAACGGGCGCTGCACTGGCTCGAGGTGGTGGGCCTGGCCGGCTACGAGCGCAAGTGGCCGCACCAGCTCTCCGGCGGCATGCGCCAGCGGGTCGGCCTGGCCCGTGCCCTGGCGGCGGATACCGAGATCATCCTGATGGACGAGGCCTTTTCCGCCCTCGATCCGCTGATCCGCGCCGAGATGCAGGAGCAACTGCTGGAGCTGCAACAGCGCCTGCACAAGACCATCGTCTTCATCACCCATGACCTGGACGAGGCACTGCGCCTGGGTAATCGCATCGCCATTCTGCGCGACGGTCGACTGGTGCAGGTGGGTACCCCCGCGGACATCCTCGGCCAGCCGGCCGACGACTACGTGGCGCGCTTCGTCCAGCGGCGTACCGCTGCGACAGTTTGAAACAATTGCGGCAGAGGCCTTCACGAGCATTTCACAGGCGCGAGGCTCTGATGGTGAGACCTGCGGCCTGACCCTGTCAGGCCTTTCTCTTCCCACTGGAACCGTGCCGCAATGGACTATCTGCTACAACTCGCCGCCGACCCGACCGTCTGGGCTGCCCTGGCCACCCTGATCGTGATGGAGGTGGTGCTGGGCATCGACAACCTCATCTTCATCTCCATCCTGACCAACAAGCTGCCCGCTCACCAGCAGCAGAAGGGCCGTCGCATCGGCATCAGCCTGGCGCTGATCCTGCGCCTGGGTCTGCTCGGCACCGTGGCCTGGATCGTCCAGCTTACCGAGCCGATCATTGAGGTCTTCGGCAAGAGCTTTTCCTGGAAGGACCTGATCCTCATCGCCGGTGGCCTGTTCCTGTTGTGGAAGGCGACCAAGGAGATCCATCACAACGTCGACCCCGAGCCCGACAGCGCCCTGACCAAGGGCGGCGAGACGGCGACCCTGGCGTTCGGCTCCGCCATCGTGCAGATCCTCTTGCTGGACCTGGTGTTCTCGGTGGACAGCATCATCACCGCCGTGGGCATGACCGAGCACCTGCCGGTGATGGTGATCGCGGTGGTGGTGGCGGTGACCGTCATGTTGCTGGCGGCCGATCCCCTGGCCAAGTTCATCGACAGGAACCCCACTGTCGTGATGCTGGCGTTGGGGTTCCTGATCATGATCGGCATGACCCTGATCGCCGAGGGTTTCGGCGCCCATGTGCCCAAGGGCTACATCTACGCGGCCATGGCCTTCTCGGCGCTGATCGAGGGCCTGAACATGCTGTCGCGGCGAGCCAAGCGTCGCCAGCAGGCTGCCGGCAAGTAAGGGCAGGGCGTGTCGGAAAAGGCCTTGTTACATTCCGGCACGCCTATTGCTAACAATAACTGGAAAGTCTAGGCACTATCGGTCAAGACCTTTGTCATAGCAGCGTCACACGTGAGGTTTATAACTGAAGTCATGAACATACAAGCCCAAGCCCAGAACGCCATGCATGCCCTCAGCGCCGCTTTCGCGCCGATGAGCTGCGTCATCGACGCCCCCAGCAAGCGGGGTTTTTCCTTCATCGTCGTCAACGAGCATGGCGTGGCCAAGCACACCCGCCGGATCTACCGCGACGAATACAGCACCCCGAGCCGCCTGCAGGCCATCATCGACAGTACCCGTCTGGCCATCGCCGGCTGAGATTCAGCCGGCTCCCGCTTTACCCCTCCCGCCTTACTTTCTGCGCCCCACCCGAGCTACGGGTGTACCGGCGGCAGATATGCCAACGTTCCCCCCAACAGCCACAGCAGCACCAGCACCAAGGGTGCATGGACCAGCAGCTGCACGAAGGAAAAGCCGACCAGGTCGCGCGCCTTCAGCCCCAGCACGCCCAGTAGCGGCAGCATGTAGAAGGGATTGATCAGATTCGGCAGTGCCTCGGCGGCGTTGTAGATCTGCACGGCCCAGCCCAGGTGATATTGCAGGTCGTTGGCTACCTGCATCACATAGGGCGCCTCGATGATCCACTTGCCCCCGCCCGAGGGGATGAAGAACCCCAGCAGCGCCGAATAGACCCCCATCAACAGGGCGTAGGTGTCGTGGGTGGCGATCTGGGTGAAGAACGCGGCGATATGGTGCGCCAGGGTCTGGCCGTCGGTGCCGTTGACCTTGGTCAGGATGGCGGCGATGGACCCGTACAGCGGGAACTGGATCAGCACCCCGGTGGTGGCCGGCACGGCCCGGGCCACGGCGTCGAGGAAGTGCCGCGGCCGCTAGTGCAGCAAGGCCCCCACGCTGATGAACAGCAGGTTGTAGGTGTTCAGCCCGGAGATGGCCTCGATGGCCGGCTTGCTGGCGAATTCCTGTACCAGCCAGCCGGCGGCCAGCAAGACCAGCAGCACGATCAGGATCGGACTGTATTCGAGCCATTCGCCCGGACGGGTTGGCTTGTCTGCGGCCTTGGGCGCCGGGGTGACTTCGACACCGCAGGCGCGTGCATCGCGCGCGCTGTCCGGTCCTGGCGCGGTGACATAGGCGATCACCGCCGAGACCACCAGCAACACCAGCAGCAGGGCGCCGGATTGCCAGAGGAACAGTGTCTGGCTGAAGGGGATCACCCCGGTGATGGCCAGGATCGATGGCGGCAGACTGGCCGGATTGGCCTGCAGCTGGGCCGCCGACGACGACAGGCCCAGCGCCCAGACCGCGCCCAGGCCCAGGTAGGCCGCGGCGCCAGCGGCGCGATAGTCCATCTTGAGTTCTTCGCGGCGGGCCAGGGCACGCACCAGCAGGCCGCCGAACACCAGGCTCAGGCCCCAGTTGAGCAGGGAGGCGAGCATGGCCACCAGGGCGACCCAGCACACCGCGCCGCGGCCGGTCCGGGGCACCCGCGCCAGGCGCTCGATCAGGCGCCCGGCCGGACCGGAACTGGCCACCACATAGCCGCCGATGACCACGAAGGCCATCTGCATGGTGAAGGGAATCAGACTCCAGAAACCGTCGCCAAAGGCCTTGGCGGTCTTGGCCGCGGGGGCGCCCATGCCGAGGGCGGCCAGGGCCACCACGGCCACGGCGAGCACGGCGAACACCCAGGAATCGGGAAACCAGCGCTCGGCCCAATTGGAACAGGCCAGGGCGAACCGCGCGCTGCGCGAATCGCGGGAAGGGGTTGAGCTCATGGTGGATCCTTTTGTTGTTGTTTTTTGTGGGAGTGTAGTGCGGGACGGTGATGCATTGATCGCGGCCATGGGCCGCTCCTACGGTGGTCTCCGGACCTGTAGGAGCGGCCCATGGCCGCGATAGGCTTTAACGCCGCTCCACCGCCAGGGCCACGCCCTGGCCACCGCCGATGCACAGGGTCGCCAAGCCACGCCGACCCTCCCGCCGACGCAACTCGTGCAGCAGGGTCACCAACACCCGGCAACCCGAGGCACCGATGGGATGGCCCAGGGCGATGGCGCCGCCGTTGACGTTGACCTTCTCGTCATCCCAGCCCAGCTCCTGACCCACGGCCAGGGCCTGGGCGGCGAAGGCTTCGTTGGCCTCGATCAGGTCCAGGTCGGCCAATTGCCAGCCGGCCTTTTCCAGGGTCTTGCGGGTGGCCGAGACCGGGCCGATGCCCATGATCGCCGGGTCCACTCCGGCGCTGGCGTAGGCGGCGACATGCGCCAGCGGTGTCAGACCCAGGGCGGCCGCCCTGGCCGCACTCATCACCAGCACCGCGGCGGCGCCGTCGTTGAGGCTGGAGGCGTTGCCAGCGGTGACGCTGCCGTCCTTGGCGAAGGCCGGACGCAGGCGCGCCAGTCCCTCGGCGGTGGTATCGGCGCGGATGCCCTCGTCGGTGTCGAACAGCAGCGGCTCGCCCTTGCGCTGGGGAATGGCCACCGGGGTGATCTCCTCGCGGAAGCGGCCGGATTCCACCGCTGCCGCGGCGTGCTGCTGGGAACGCGCGGCAAAGGCGTCCTGGGCCTCGCGGCTGAGCTGGTACTTCTGCACCAGGTTCTCCGCGGTCTGGCCCATGTGGTAGTCGTTGAAGGCATCCCACAGCCCATCGCTGAGCATGGAGTCGACCAGCTCGGCATGGCCCAGCCGCAGGCCGGTGCGTACCTTGGGCAGCACATAGGGCGCCAGGCTCATGTTCTCCATGCCGCCGGCGATGACGATCTCGGCGTCGCCGCAGCGGATCGCCTGGACCGCCAGCTGCACCGCCTTGAGGCCGGAGCCGCAGACCTTGTTCAGGGTCAGGGCCGACACTTCGTGGGGCAGGCCGGCCTTGACCGCTGCCTGGCGCGCCGGATTCTGGCCGGCGCCGGCGGTGAGCACCTGGCCGAGGATGACTTCATCCACCTGCGCCGGGGCCACGCCGGTCTGCTCCAGCAGGGCGCGGATGACGGTGGCGCCGAGCTCCACGGCGGGCACATTGGCCAGGGAGCCCTGGAAACTGCCGACCGCGGTGCGGGTGGCAGCGACGATGACGACGTCTTGCATGGCTGGGATCTCCTCAGGCCTGGATGGGGGCGCCGGTGGCGGCGCGCAGTTCATCGAGGCTGACGCCTTCGGCCAGCTCCACCAGCCGGAGACCGCCCTCGGTCACCTCCAGCACGGCCAGATCGGTGATGATCAGGTCGACCACGCCGACCCCGGTCAGCGGCAGGTCGCAAGCCGGCAGGATCTTGTGGGCGCCCTTGGCGGTATGCTCCATCAGCACCACCACGCGCTGCACCCCAGCCACCAGGTCCATGGCGCCGCCCATGCCCTTGACCATCTTGCCGGGGATCATCCAGTTGGCCAGGTCACCCTGGGCCGACACCTGCATGGCGCCGAGGATGGCCAGGTTGACGTGACCGCCGCGGATCATGCCGAAGCTGGCGGCGCTGTCGAAATAGCTGCTGCCGGGCAGGGCGGTGACGGTCTGCTTGCCGGCGTTGATCAGGTCCGGGTCGACCGTCTCGGTGGTGGGGAAGGGGCCGATGCCGAGCAGGCCGTTCTCCGACTGCAGCCAGACGTCCATGCCGGCGGGGATGTAGTTGGCGACGAGGGTCGGCAAGCCGATGCCAAGGTTGACGTAGAAGCCGTCCTGCAGCTCCCGGGCGGCGCGTTGCGCCATCTGTTCGCGGGTCCAGGCCATCTTACTTCTCCTCGCTCAGGGTGCGTTTCTCGATGCGTTTCTCGGGATTGGCGTTGACCACCAGGCGCTGCACGAAGATGCCGGGCAGGTGGATCTGGTCGGGGTCCAGCTCGCCGACTTCCACCAGCTCTTCCACCTCGGCGACGCAGACGCGACCGGCCATGGCGCACAGCGGATTGAAGTTGCGCGCGGTCTTGTTGAATACCAGATTGCCGGCCTTGTCGGCGCGTTGCGCCTTGACCAGGGCCACGTCGGCGGTCAGTGCCAGTTCCATGACATGCGGCTGGCCATTGAAGTCGCGGACCTCCTTGCCCTCGGCCACCAGGGTGCCGTAGCCGGTGCGGGTGTAGAACGCCGGGATGCCCGCGCCACCGGCGCGCAGCTTCTCGGCCAGGGTGCCCTGGGGGGTGAATTCCAGCTCCAGTTCGCCGGCCAGATACTGACGCTCGAATTCCTTGTTCTCGCCCACGTAGGAGGAAATCATCTTGCGGATCTGCCGGGTCTCCAGCAGCTGGCCGAGGCCGAAGCCGTCCACCCCGGCGTTGTTGCTGATGGCGGTCAGTTCGCGGGCGCCGGTGTCGCGCAGGGCGGCGATCAGCGCCTCGGGAATGCCGCAGAGACCGAAGCCGCCCACGGCCAGGGTGATGCCGTCGCCGACCAGCCCGTCGAGGGCGGCCGCGGCGTTGGGATAGAGCTTGTTCATGACGGAGATCCTCTTGTCGTTATTGAGCGGTCCAGCCGCCGTCCATGGTCCAGGCGGCGCCGCGCACCTGGGCGGCGGCGTCGCTGCACAGGAACAGCGCCAGCTCGCCCAGCTGGTCGGTGGTGACGAAATCCTGCGACGGCTGCTTTTCGCTGAGCAGGTCGCGACGTGCCTGATCCGGATCGCTGCCACGGCTGTCCAGTTGCTGCTGGATCAGCGGGGTGAGCACGAAACCTGGGCACAGTGCGTTGCAGGTGATGCCGGTGCGGGCGGTTTCCAGGGCGGTGACCTTGGTCAGACCCACCACGCCATGCTTGGCGGCGACATAGGCGGCCTTGCCGGTGGAGGCCACCAGGCCATGCACCGAGGAGATGTTGACGATGCGGCCCCAGTTGCCTTCGCGCATGCCCGGCAGCGCCAGACGGGTGGTGTGGAACACGGCCGAGAGATTGAGGGCAATCACCGCGTCCCAGCGCTCCACCGGAAAGTCCTCCACCGGCGCGACGTGCTGGATGCCGGCGTTGTTGACCAGGATGTCCACGCCGCCGAAGTCGCGTTTGGCGTAGGCGAAGAGGTCTTCGATCTCCTCCGGCCTGGACAGGTCGGCCCCGTGGAAACCCGAGCGACCGGGGAGGCTGGCCTGGGCCGCAGCGGGATCGCCGAAGCCGTTGAGGATGAGGGTGGCGCCAGCGGCGGCCAGGCGCTGGGCGATGCCCAGGCCGATGCCGCTGGTGGAGCCGGTGACCAGGGCGGTCTTGCCGGTGAGGTCCATGGTGGTCTCCTTAGACGAGGCCGGTCAGGTAGTAGAGGGCGATGACGAAGAACACCGCCACGGTCTTGATCAGGGTGATCTTGAACACGCCGCCATAGGCTTCGCGGTGGGTCAGGCCGGTCACCGCCAGCAGGGTGATCACCGCGCCGTTGTGCGGCAGGGTGTCCATGCCGCCACTGGCCATGGCCGCCACCCGGTGCAGGACTTCCAGGGGAATACCCGCGCCATTGGCGGCGGCGATGAAGGTGTCGCTCATGGCCGCCAGGGCGATGCTCATGCCGCCCGAGGCGGAACCGGTGATGCCGGCCAGCAGGGTCACGCTCACCGCCTCGTTGATCAGCGGATCGGGGATGGCCTTGAGGCCCTGGGCGAACAGCACGAAGCCGGGCAGGGCGGCGATCACCGCGCCGAAGCCGTATTCCGACGCCGTGTTCATCCCGGCCAGCAGGGCGCCGGAGACGGCGGTCTTGCTGCCTTCCGCCAGGCGCCCGCGGATGGCGCCGAAGCCGGTCGCCAGCACTAGCAGGATGCCCGCCAGCAGCGCGCCTTCGACCGCCCAGATACCGGTCAGCTTGGCCACCTCCTGGGTCACCGGCTTGGCCATGCCGGGCAGGGCCAGGTTATGGGTGGCGCCATACCAGTCGGGGATCCAGCGGGTCAGCAGCAGGTTGAGCACGCCTACCAGCACCAGCGGCGCCAGGGCCAGCCAGGGGTTGGGCAGCGGCAGGTCGGCGGCGGTCTCGGGCTCGTTGCGCAGCGGCACGCTGGCATAGCCCTCGCCACTGTTGCGGGCCTTGCGCCGGGCGCTGCCGAGGTAGGTCAGGCCAACGGCTATGACGAACAGCGAACCGGCCAGGCCCAGCCAGGGCGCGGCCCAGGCGGTGGTCTGGAAGAAGCTGGTGGGGATGATGTTCTGGATCTGCGGCGTGCCGGGCAGGGCATCCATGGTGAAGGAGAAGGCGCCCAGGGCGATGGTCGCCGGGATCAGCCGCTTGGGGATGTCGCTCTGGCGAAACATCTCGGCGGCGAAGGGATAGACCGCAAAGACCACCACGAACAGCGAGACGCCGCCATAGGTGAGCAGGGCGCAGACCGCGACGATCACCGGGATGGCCCGTTCGCGACCGAGCAGGCGGATGGCTGCGGCGACGATCGCGCGGGAAAAGCCCGACAGCTCGATCAGCTTGCCGAACAGGGCGCCCAGCATGAAAACCGGGAAGTAGAGCTTGAGAAAGCCCACCATCTTGTCCATGAACACCCCGGTGAAGGCGGGCGCCACGGCGGACGGATCGGTAAGCAGCACGGCGCCGAGGGCGGCGAGGGGGGCGAAGAGGATGACACTGAAACCCCGGTAGGCGGCGAACATCAGCAGCGCCAGGGCGGCGAGTGCAATCAGGACACTCATGGCTTCTCCTAGAGCTTCGCCTGGGGCGAAGCGGTTCTTGTTGTTATAAGGGCGATGCAGGAATCGCCCGAATGCAGGAGCCAGAACCGTGCCAGCTTTGTAAGTTGTTGTTTTGTATAAGATTTTATTTTGATCTCTGCCCGCTACCGATAGATTGTCTCAAAAGCTGGACCCCGTAGGTTGGGCTGAGCGAAGCGAAGCCCAACATCAGTCCACGGGCGGCAATGTTGGCCTTCGACGATAAAGCGGTTTCAAACCAGCCTACGCCGTGACTCTGTAGGAGCGGCCCATGGCCGCGATAAACGATCTATCGCGGCCATGGGCCGCTCCTACGGACTTCGTCTCTATATCTGGACATGTCTCATGTTTGAGACATTAGCCCTAGCGCCACCAGCTTCTTGTACAGCGTTGACCGCCCCAGACCCAGGCGGCGCGCGGCTTCTTCCACCTTGCCACCGCAGGCGGCCAGGGCGCCCTGCAGCAGCTCGCGATCGAAGCGCTGGCGGGCTTGGGCGTAGGTTTCGCCGGTCCGGTAACTGACTGATTCGCCGGTCGTCGAGGGAGCGGGGGCGATGCCCAGGGCCGCCGTCAGCGCCGCGGCATCCAGCTGGCTGTCGTCACCCAGCAGCACGGCGCGCTCAAGCACGTTGCGCAACTCGCGCACGTTGCCGGGCCAGGGTTGGCGCTGCAGCAGCGCCAGGCCGTCGGTGGTGAATTCGGGCATTGGCTGTCCGTTCAGCTTGCGCAGGTCAGCGAGGATGGCCTCGGCCAGCACCCTCAGGTCGTCGAGGCGTTCTCGCAGCGGTGGAATGCGGATCGGCAGGACATTGAGCCGGTAATAGAGATCGGCGCGAAAGCGCCCCTCGGCCACGGCGACGTCCAGGTCACGCGAGGTAGCGGCGATCATGCGCACGTCACAGGCCAGCACCTCGTTGGAGCCCAGCGGCTCGTACTCCTTTTCCTGCAGCACCCGCAGCAGCTTGGCCTGCAAGGCCAGGGGCATGTCGCCGATCTCGTCGAGAAACAGGGTGCCGCCCTGGGCGATCTGCAGCTTGCCCGGGCGGGCCCGTCGCTCGGCGCCGGTGAAGGCGCCGGGCGCGGTACCGAAAAATTCCGCTTCCAGCAGGCTTTCCGGAATGGCCGCGGCGTTGATGCTGACAAAGGGCCGCCCGGCGCGTGGCGAGGCGCCGTGGATGGCGTGGGCCAGCAACTCCTTGCCGGTGCCGGTCTCGCCCAGCAGCAGCACCGCGGCCTCGCTGGCGGCGGCGCGCCGGGCGCGACGCTTGACCTCCAGGCTGGCCGGTCCGCTGCCGACGAAGTGGCCGAAACCATACTTGGCGGTGCGTGCATGCTGCAGCGAGCGCCGGGTGGTGGCCAGCTCTTCCTGGATGCGCAGGTAGCGGGTCACCAGCGGCGCCAGTTGCTGCAGCTGGTCGAACAGGGCGAAGCCGATGGCGCCGATCAACTCGCCTTCGTCGGTATGGATCGGCAGGCGCATCACCACCAGCGGTCCGTTGCGGGTCTCCAGCATGTCCAGCAGGATCGGCTGGCCATTGCGCGCCACCTCGCGCAGCAGGCTGTGGGGAATGATCTGTTCCACCGGCTGACCGATGGCGGCGGCGGCATCCGGCAGGCCGAAGTGCTGGGCGTATCTCTGGTTGATCCAGACGATGCGCGCCTCGCGGTCGACGATCACCGTGCCATTGCTGGTCTGCTCGATGATCTCGAACAGCGAGCGGATCGCCCGCTGGCGGATCTCGGCGTAGTCCTCCAGGTCCGGCAGGCCGGGCGAAGTGCGACTCATGGCTTCAGCGCATGGCGCAGCTGGTGCAGCCGGCGCTGGACGATACGCTCGCGCCGCGCCGCGTCCCACTCGTGAAAGCCCGCACCACTGCGCAGGCCGGTACGGCCGGCCGCCACTTGGTCTTCCAGCAGCTGCAGCGGCGCCTCGTCCCGCGCCAGGGTTGGCCAGAGGTGGCTGGCGATGTCGCGAAAGGTGTCCAGGCCGCCCATGTCCGCCGCTTCCAGCGGACCGACCATGGCATAGCGCCGGCCCAGCGAGGCGCGCATCACCCGGTCCACCGTCTCGGCATCCGCCGCGCCGCTCTGCACGATGTGCAGGGCCTCGCGCAGCAGGGCGAATTGCAGGCGGTTGCCGACGAAGCCGGGAATGGCGTGCTGCAAGACCACGGCCTCCAGGTCGGCGGCCTCCAGCAGCTGGCGCACGGATTCCAGATGGGCGGGCAGGGTGGCCGTGCCGGGCACCAGCTCGACCAGCGGGATGAAGTGCGGCGGATTCCAGAAGTGGGCGATCAGCAGGCGCTCGGGATGGTGCAGGTGCGCGGCCAGCTCGTCCGGTGGCAGGCCGCTGGTATTGCTGGCGATCAGGGCATCGGGGCGCAGCACGGCTTCGAGCTGGGCATAGAGCCGGTGCTTGAGCTTCAGGCGCTCGGGCACGGCTTCGAACAGCAGGTCGCAATCGGCGAGATCGGCCAGGTCGGTGGTGGTGGTCAGGCGGGCGATCACCGCCTCGGTGTCCACCGCGATGTCGGCTTCTTCCAGCTCGGCGAGCAGGGTGCGCGCGGTGGCTGCCACCTCGGCGAGGCGGACGGGGTCGACGTCCTGCAGCCGCA
Organism: Pseudomonas flavocrustae; assembly: GCF_029872515.1. Lineage (NCBI taxonomy): Bacteria > Pseudomonadati > Pseudomonadota > Gammaproteobacteria > Pseudomonadales > Pseudomonadaceae > Pseudomonas > Pseudomonas flavocrustae. The sequence continues at coordinate 307,179 of NZ_JAPDIQ010000002.1, forward strand.
CGGCATGGCCGTGGCGCGCCAGATGCACGGCGATGCCGATGCCCATGAGACCGGAACCCAGGACGGCGAGGCGAGGCGTGGTCATGATCTTTTCCTTGTGAGACGGCCGCGGCAACCGTCTCACACTTGACTGCCCCCGGCCAAGGCACGGAGCGCCGCCTTGCACCAAAGGCGGGCCCTGGTAATGGATTCGTTGCGGCCCCTGGGCTCTGTCACGCCCCTTGGCCGGGGCTGGCATGGGCACTGCTACAGGACAGGCACGTCCATCCCGAGGAGTCCCTTATGAGCAACGCCGGCAACGACTATCCCCTGAGCGAAGTGCCGCCCCACGCCCGCAAGGGTCTGGCCTCCCTGGCCATGGTGCTGCTGGGCTTCACCTTCTTCACCGCCACCATGTTCGCCGGTGGCAAGCTGGGGGTGGCCTTCGGTTTCGCCGACCTGCTGCTGGTCATCGCCCTCGGCAATCTGCTGCTGGGTCTCTATGCCGCCGCCCTCGGCCATATCGCCTGTCGCAGCGGCCTCAACTCGGTGCTGATGGGGCGCTTCGCCTTTGGCGAACGCGGCAGCAAGCTGTGCGACCTCATCCTCGGCTTCACCCAGATCGGCTGGTACGCCTGGGGTACGGCCACCGCTGCGGTGGTGCTGGGCAAGTACTTCGGCCTGGAGCAGGGCGCGGTGCTGGCGCTGATGGCGGTGTTCGGCCTGGGCTTCTGCGCCACCGCCTACATCGGCTACCGGGGCCTGGAGATCCTCTCCTGGATCGCCGTGCCGGCCATGGCGCTGCTGCTGATCCTGTCCATGAGCGTGACCACCACCAAGGCCGGCGGCCTGGCCGGCCTGCTGGCGATCCAGCCCAGCAGCAGCCTGGACCTGTCCACCGCCATCACCCTGGTGTTCGGCACCTTTGTCAGTGGTGCCACCCAGGCCACCAACTGGACGCGCTTCGCCCGCTCCACCCGGGTGGCGGTACTTGCCAGCCTGATCGGCTTCTTCCTCGGCAACGGCCTGATGGTGCTGATCGGCGCCTATGGCGCCATCGTCTACCAGCAACCGGACGTAGTGGAGGTGCTGATGTTGCAGGGCTTCGCCACCGCCGCCCTGGCCATGTTGCTGCTCAACATCTGGAGCACCCAGGACAACACCATCTACAACTTCGCCGTGGCCGGCTGCAACCTGGTGCGCACCGGCCGCCGCAAGACGGCGACCCTGGCCGGCGCCCTGATCGGGACCGCCCTGGCGCTGCTGGGCATGTACGACCTGCTGGTGCCCTATCTGGTGCTGCTCGGCACGGTGATCCCGCCCATCGGCGGGGTGATCGTCGCCGACTTCTGGCTGCGCCACCGCGGCCGCTATCCGCTGCTCGCCGAGGCCCGCCTGCCGCACTACAACTGGCCGGGTCTGGCCGCCTATGGGCTGGGCACCCTGGCCGCCTTCGGTTCACCCTGGGTCGCGCCCCTGGTGGGCATCGGGGTGGCGGCGCTCGGCTATGGCGTGTTCAATGGCCTGAGTCGCGGTCGTCGTACCGCCGCCCCCGCTTCGCTCTAGGAGATCGACCATGCGCATCCTCAATGCCCGCCTGCGTGACCGCGAAGGCCTCCATGACATTCGCCTGGAAGGCGGACGCATCGCCGCCATCGCCGAGCAGCTCATGCCGCCCGCGGTAGGGCCGGACGACCTCGACGCCGCCGGCAACCTGGTGGTGCCGCCCTTCGTCGAGCCGCACATCCACCTCGATGCCACCCTGACCGCTGGCGAGCCGCGCTGGAACATGAGCGGCACCCTGTTCGAAGGCATCGAATGCTGGGGCGAGCGCAAGGCCACCATCACCCAGGAAGACACCAAGACCCGCGCCACGCGTACCATCCGCGCCCTGGCCGCCCACGGCATCCAGCACGTGCGCACCCATGTCGATGTCACCGATCCGTCGCTGGCCGCGCTCAAGGCCATGCTGGAGGTGCGCGAGGAAAACCGGCACCTGATCGATCTGCAGATCGTCGCCTTTCCCCAGGAGGGCATCGAGTCCTTCAAAAACGGACGCGAGCTGATGGAGGAGTCGATCCGCCTGGGCGCCGATGTGGTCGGCGGCATCCCGCACTTCGAGTACACCCGCGACCAGGGGGTGAGCTCGGTGAAATTCCTCATGGACCTGGCCGAGCGCACCGGCTGCCTGGTGGACGTCCATTGCGACGAAACCGACGATCCCCACTCGCGCTTTCTGGAGGTGCTGGCCGAAGAGGCGCGCAGCCGCGGCATGGGTTCGCGGGTCACCGCCAGCCACACCACCGCCATGGGCTCCTACGACAACGCCTACTGCGCCAAGCTGTTCCGCCTGCTGACCCATGCCGGCATCAACTTCATCTCCTGCCCGACCGAGAGCATCCACCTGCAGGGCCGCTTCGACAGCTTTCCCAAGCGCCGCGGCGTGACCCGGGTCAACGAGCTGCTGGAGGCCGGCCTCAATGTCTGCTTCGCCCAGGATTCCATCGTCGATCCCTGGTATCCACTGGGGAACGGCAACATCCTGCGCGTGCTGGAAGCAGGGCTGCACATCTGCCACATGCTCGGCTATCGCAACCTGCAATCGGCACTGGACCTGGTCACGGTCAATAGCGCCAAGGCCCTATGCCTGGGCGATCGCTACGGCCTGGAGGAGGGGCGGCCAGCCAACCTGCTGGTGCTGTCCGCCGACAGCGACTACGAGATGGTCCGCAGCCAGGGCCTGCCGCTGTACTCCATCCGTAACAGCAAGGTGCTGATGCAGCGCCGCCCGGCGCAGGTGGAGCTGGCGGACTCGTGATGGATCATGACCAGGGTAGGGATGCGACGGTCGAAGGCGATTTTTCAGTCCCGGCAAAGACCCGACACTCACTCCAACAACACCCTCTCCCCTTGGGAGAGGGTTGGGGTGAGGGCGCGCCCCGCGCCGAAGTCCCCGGTGGAAAAAGCTGCGCCGTTTTCCACGCTACGGCGCTGCGATTTTCAGGGCTGGCAAAGATCTGATTCTTACTCGAACAACCCCCTCTCCCTCTGGGAGAGGGCTGGGGTGAGGGCACGCCCCATTCCGAAGTCCCCAGTGGAAAAGGCTGCGCCGTTTTCCACGCTACGGCGCTGATCGCGGCCATGGGCCGCTCCTACAGGAGAATCAAAATCTGTAGGAGCGGCCCATGGCCGCGATTAGGGGCTCCTGGCAGCAGCGGACCGTCCTGACCGCAACTGCCATTACCCATGTCGCGTTCCATCGCGTCGGCCTTCGCTGGCGCTCGACCCAACCTACGAAAACCTACCGCCCGCTTTCCGCGAAATCCCGTAGCGCCGCACCGTCCAGGCGATAGCGGACCCATTCGCCCTGCGCCTTGGCGCCCAGGCTTTCGTAGAAGTCGATGGCCGGGGTGTTCCAGTCCAGCACGCTCCATTCCAGGCGGCCGCAGTCGTTGGCCACCGCCTCCCGAGCAAGTTCGCGCAGCAGCCCCTTGCCCAGGCCGGTGCCGCGGGCGCTGGGGCTCACATAGAGGTCTTCCAGGTAGATGCCGTTGCGGCCCAGCCAGGTGGAATAGCTGTAGAAATACACGGCATAGCCCACCACCGCGCCTTCGTGCTCGGCGACCAGCGCCCGGGTCGGAGTATCGGCGGCGAACAGCGTGGCCTCGATCTGGGACGGGCTGGCCAGTACCTCGTGAACGGCCTTTTCATAGTCGGCCAGTTCGACGATCAGTTCATGGATGCGGGTGGCGTCTTCGCGGCGGGCGGGGCGGATCTGGGTGGTCATGGGTGCCTTGGTCTGGTCGCGGGGCGGCGCCGACCTCAGGAGGGCACCACTGCCCGATTGGCGGATCCGGCCAGCATGGCGGCGACCTGCGCGGCCAGCTGGTCCAGGGTGAAGGGCTTGGTCATCAACTCCATGTTACCACCCAGGAAGGCGTTCCTACTGAGCGCACCTTCGGCGTAGCCGGTAAGGAACAGCACCGGCAGTCGCGGCCTGAGCTGCTGGATGACCTCCGCCAGCTGGCGACCGTTGAGGCCTGGCAGACCAACATCGGTCACCAGCAGGTCCAGCTGGGGAATCTGGTCCAGCAGGCGCAACGCGGCCTTGCCTTCGGCGGCGCTCCACACCTGATAACCCAGGGCTTCCAGGGCTTCCTGATTGACCAGCCGGACCGCGACGTCGTCCTCCACGAGGAGGATGGTCTGTCCGGCGCCCTGGGCGAACTCCGTCGGTTCGGCCCGCTGCGACTCTCGGCGCTGCTCGGCCGTCGGCAGGAAGACGCAGACCTGCGTCCCGCTGGCGTCGCTGGCGAGGGTAAGACGGCCATTGCTCTGTCGGGCGAAGCCATAGACCATCGACAGCCCCAGGCCGGTGCCCTGGCCCTGCGGCTTGGTGGTGAAGAAGGGTTCGAGCACCTTGTCCAGCAGCCGCTCTGGGATACCGGTACCGCTGTCCCGCACTTCGATGCAGACATAGTCGCCCGGGGCCAGGGCCTCGTCGTCCGTCCCCGGCTCGGTGACCGTCAGCAGCGAAGTCGCCAGGGTCACGACACCGCCATCCGGCATGGCATCGCGGGCGTTGATCACCAGGTTGAGCAGCGCATTCTCCAGCTGGTTGGCATCGGCCAGGATCCAGGGCAGGTCCTCGCCCAGCGCCAGCTCCACCGAGATCTGTTCGCTCACGGTGCGCTGCAACAACTCCTGCAGCGCCAGGATCAGCTCGTTGGCGGACATCGGCCGGGACTCCAGCGACTGCCGGCGGGAAAAGGCCAGCAACCGCTGGGTAAGGGCGGCCGCCCGGTGCGCCGAGTGCTGCGCGGCCTCCATGTACCGCTCCAGGCCGGCGAGCTGTCCCTTGTTCTTGATTTTCATCAGATCCAGGGCGCCCAGCACCCCGGTGAGCATGTTGTTGAAGTCATGGGCGATGCCGCCGGTGAGCTGGCCGACCGCTTCCATCTTCAGCGACTGGCGCAACTGCTCTTCGGCGCGATTGCGCTCGGCGGTTTCCCGCTGCAATTCGCTGAGGGTAAGCGCCAGGGTGCGGGTGCGCTCCGCGACCTGGAGTTCCAGTTCTTCATTGAAGCGACGCAGCGCCAGTTCGGCGCGCTTCTCGTCGCTGACATCGGCGATCACCGTGGTCGCCCCGATGATCTGCCGGCCGGCGTCGTGCAGCGGCACTGCGCTCACCCGCAGCCAGGATTCCTCGCCGGCTGCACTGGTGTGATAGAAATCCTGGCCCTTGACCCGCTCGCCAGCCAGCGCCCGAGCACCCGGAAAGCGCTCGGGTGGCAACAGTCGGCCACTGTCGTCGAGCGCGGTCCAGCGCGACACCTCCCCAGGCTGCCGGGAAGGAATGTGCTGACCCGGCACGTACTGCTCATAGAAGGGATTGCTGACCAGGGTCCGACCCTCGGCATCCATGAAGCACACCCCGACCGGCAGATTCTCCAGCAGCGTCTGCAGGCGCTCGCGTTCCTGGGCGAGTTCGGCGAGGCGGTCGCGCATCTCGAACTGACGCAGGCGCGACCGCCAGGCCGCCGCGACGCTGCTCAGCAGCGAGGCGCCACTCAGCGGCCGTTCGAGGATGACCAGGTTGGTGGTCGCCGCCGGCAGCTGTCGGCGCAGGAGATCGTTGCCACGCCCCGAGCGCTTGGCATCGGAAGCCAGCAATACCAGCGGGATATCCGACCAGGTGGGCTGCCGCTCCAGAGCCTCTGCCAGGGCGCTCAGGTCCTGGCGCAGGGCTTCCTCGGTAAAGACGATGATGCCGGTGTCGTCGCCCAGGGCCGCCGCGACCTCGTCGAGGCTGGTGACGTAGCGGGTGAGATAGCCCTGGGTAAAAAGCCGCTGCAGGTTGGCCGCGTCACCGCGAAGCGGGGCACAGATGATCAGTTCGCAGGCGGGCGTCTTGGACTCGGTCAATCGCGCTCTTCCATCAGGGGCTGCCTGGCACCGAAATACTCCGGGGTGCCGGTCAGCACGCCACGGAAGTCCACCAGCGGCTGACCCACCCGGATGCCCTGGGTATCGATGCGCAATTCCCGTATCGCATCCTCATGCCCGCCGCCGCGGTGCTTGAGGATGGAAATGGCCTTGCGCAGACGGCCGTGCGCTTCGAAGAAGCGCACCAGCACCACCGTATCGGCAATGTAGGAAATATCCAGATTGGAGGTCATGGAGCCGACCAGGCCATGCTGGGGATTGATAAGGAAGGTCACCACCCCGGACTGGCTCAGGTAGGAGAGCAATTCGTGCAACTGCAGAATCAGCTGCTGCTCCTGCGGCATGGCCGCCAGGTAGCCATTGAGGCTGTCCAGCACCAGCATCCGGCAGTTGTTTTCCTCGACGTCCTGCCGCACGCGCCAGGCGAATTCGCCGGGCGACAACTCGGCGGGATGAATCTGGTGAACCACCAGCAGACCTTCGTCGATATAGCGCAGCAGCGGCATCCCCATGCTTTCCGCACGCTTGAGCAGGGTGCCGATACGTTCGTCGAATTCGTATACGGCGCATCTTTCCCCGCGCGCGCAGGCCGCCATCACGAACTGCAGGGCGAGCGTCGTCTTGCCGGCCCCCGCCGGACCGGTGATCAGGGTGCTGGTACCGCGCAAGGGCCCGCCGTGCAGCAGCGCGTCCAGGTCCTGGATGTTGCTGGGGACGACGGCGCCAAGGAATTCTTCGTAGTGCCCCGCAGCGATGATCCGCGGATAGATCTCCAGCCCGCCCCGGCGGATGGTGAAGTCGTGATAGCCGGCGACGAAATCTCGGCCACGCAGCTTCTGGATCTGCAGGCGGCGGCGGGCAGCGCCGAAGTCCAGGGTCAGGCGCTCCAGGGTCAGCACCCCGTGGCAGAGGCTGTGCAGGTGGTTGTCCCGCCCGCCTGGACTGGTGGTCAGGTCGTCCACCAGCAGCACGGTGATGCCGCGCCCGGCGAAGAACTGTTTGAGCGCCAGCACCTGGCGCCGATAGCGCAGGGGATCCTGGGCCAGCAGACGCATCTCCGACAGGCTGTCGAACACTAGCCGACTCGGCTTGAGTTCATCCACCCGCGCCTGAATCAGCTCGATGGTATCGCCCAGTTCGGATTCCCAGGGGTGCAGGATGGTCTGCTCCTGAGCACCGCCCAGCACCGCATCGGCGGCGGATAGCTCGAACAGCTCCACGCCCTCCAGGCTCCAGCCATGGGACTCGGCCACGCTCTGCAACTCTTCGCTGGTTTCCGATAGCGTGATGTAGAGCACCGACTCGCCCCGGCGTACCCCTTCAAAGAGAAACTGCAGGCCCAGGGTGGTCTTGCCCGACCCCGGTGTACCCTCCAGCAGATAGAGTCGATCGCGGGGTAAGCCGCCGCGCAACACCTGGTCCAGACCGGTATTGCCTGTCGCGATAATTGACGGGCTAGGGGAATTCATGGGTGACCGGACCTCAAGGTGGCGGAAGCGAAGGGGACAGCATGGCCGCGGCCCAGCCTGAGCTCCGGGCAGGCCCGAGAATCCGGCGGCAAGGTGCGGGCAGTGATGATGTCACGCCGGGAGTCGACGGCGGAGACCAGAGCCGCACTGAATTATAGTAAGTCTAATACCCTGGCCCGCCGCCGGCCACTCCGACACAGTGCAGCCTCGCCAAGCCGTTGCGATCAGGCGATCCCGTTCGGCCCATCCAGCACCCGGCGAATCTTGCGCGCCAGATCGTTGGGGATATAGGGCTTGGAGATCACCTCGAACTCCGAGCCGCCGATATCGGTGCGCTCCAGCGAGTTTTCGGCGTAGCCGGTGGTGAGCAGGATCTTCATCCCCGGGTGCAGGCGTTTCACCTCCCGCGCCAGCATCACGCCATTCATGCCGCCCGGCATGATCAGGTCGGTGAACAGGAGGTCGAACGGCTGCTCGCTTTCGCGCAGCACCCTGAGCGCCTCGCTGGCATTGAAGGTGATCTGCGCGGTGTAGCCATAGTCTTCCATTACCAGCTTGGCCAGTTCGGCGACATCCGGGCGGTCTTCCACCACCAGGATGCGCTCCGTACCACTGCGGCGGTCCGAACGCTGCTCCGCCTGCTGATGGGTGACGAGGCTGTCATCCACCGGGAAATACAGGCGCAGCGTGGTACCGACGTCTTCTTCCGAATAAATGCGTACCGTACCGCCGGATTGCTTGGCGAAGCCATAGACCATCGACAGACCCAGCCCCGAGCCCTTGCCTTCTTCCTTGGTGGTGAAGAAGGGGTCCATCACCCGATCGCGGATGCTGGCGGGCATGCCATGACCGTTGTCGGTGATCGCCAGGCTGACATAGCGACCGGGCATCAGGCCGTCGTAGGACATGTTCGCCAGTTCGCGCACCTCGACGTTGCGCGTCTCGATGCCCACGCTGGGTTGCGGGCGATCAGCCAGGGCATCCCGGGCATTGATCAGGATATTGAGCAGCGCCACTTCGGCCTGGGTCGGATCGATGCGGCAATTCCACAGTTCGGGTTCCAGCCGGGTGCGGATTTCCACGTCGCCCAGGGTCCGCTCCGCCAACTCGTGGGAGGTGCGGATCAGGTTGTTCAGATTGAGCACCCGGCCTTCGAGCTTCTGCTTGCGCGAAAAGGCCAGCAGCTGCTGGGTGAGGGTACTGGCGCGTTCCGCCGCCGACTTGGCATGGGTGGCGCTGCGGACGATGCGCTCCTGGTCGAAGCTGGGCTTTTCCGCGGTGCGCTGGATGATGTCGATATAGCCCATCATCACCTGCAGCAGGTTGTTGAAGTCGTGGGCGATACCACCGGTGAGCTGGCCGAGCGCCTCCATCTTCTGCGCCTGGCGCAGGGCATCCTCGGCGTCGCGCCGCCGGCTGACATCCAGCTGGGACGCGAAGTAATAGGTCAGCTCGCCCGCATCGTTGTACACCGGCGAGACGAACAACGCGTTCCAGAAGGTCGAGCCGTCCTTGCGATAGTTGATGATCTCCACCGAGATCTCGCGTTCCTGCTCCACCGCCTCGCGGATCTGGGCGACCACCGAGCGATCGGTCTCCGGCCCCTGCAGGAAACGGCAATTGCGTCCCAGCAGTTCGTCCACCCCGTAACCGGTCATGTCGGTAAAGGCATTGTTGGCGAACAGGATCGGGTTGTCCGGCTGATTGGGGTCGGTGATCAGCATCGGCATCCGCGTGGTTTCTACGGCGGCGAAGAAGATGTTCTTGCCCTCGTGCGAAACATCGCTCGTCGCGGAATTGTCGACCCGCGCCTTGCGGGGTGGGTGCTTCTGGCTCACGGAGGCGGAATCCTTGGCAGGCAAAATTGGGCGTCTTGGCCCTCAGACAGCCAAGCGGCGAGAAAACTTCATCGGCACCCCTCACGAGGCGGTCTGGCATCGCCCTTTTCGGAGCTGAAAGCCAAGCGTGGCGCGGCTTTGGCGGCCATTTGCCAGTGTACCGCTCACCTGCCTCAGGTGACCGTTAGGTAGGTTTCGGGAGAACCTCTTCAGCCTTCGCTGTCTGACCTGCCATGAAGCCGAGAAGCCTTGAAATACAAAGACAAATTCTTGTTCTGGAAGATGATGCGGGCCAGCGCGAGCTGCTGACCGAAATTCTCACCGAACAGGGCTTGGATGTCGTGGCGGTCGCTTCCAGTGACGAGGCCTTGGCGCACATGGACACCCGCGGCAGCGATACCAAGATGGTCATCGCCGATGTCAACGTGCCGGGCATGCTGGATGGCCTGGCCTTCGCCCAGCTTGCCGCTGTGAGCTGGCCGACGATCCCCTTCATCATCATCTCCGGCTACATCGACCAGGATCTTGCCATCCTGCCGCGCCGGGCGGCCTTCCTGCCCAAGCCCTGGAGCGTGGCCGACCTCAGCCAACTGGTCGAGAGCCTGCTGCCGCGTCGCTAGGGGCCTGCTTCATGGGTGGCGCAACCTGTCCGAGCCGGCCTGCCGCCCTGATCTGGTCATGCCTCCTTTCGTCCCCCGAATAGACGCGCTCGTCGGCAGTGCCCCGTTTCGACTGGCCAAATGATATGACGTCCGTCGGCATGCCTGTTTTACAGGGAACCAAAAGCGCTGAACGCTATCAATGTGCCATCTATTCCCGACTGGCAAGGAGCGCTTCATGGACGCAGTCATCACCCAGATTTCTCAGATCACCGATTGGGAATTTCTCATTGCGCTGGAGCGCAGCCTGGAAAGCCGCGGTCGCCTCGACCTGGCCGCGCGCGAAGCCCTCGAACGCCAGGGCAGGCTGCTTTCGCGCCGCTACCTGATGCAGAAGGGCAAGCTCGGCAACGGCCCCTTCACCCCGGTGGAAAACGAGATCCTCGACGTCCTGGCCACGGCCACGGCCGCCCTGCGCCGCAGTCGGCGCCTGCCCCATAACATCGTCAAGACCCTGCGTGCCGGTGGCCTGATCGAGGCGGTCGAGCGCAACGTCTGCCACGCCGGCGCCCTGCAGTGCCGCACCGACTTCGAAGCCGACGGTATTCCCCGCGGGACCCTGGAGCGCATCGTCGATCGCAATCCCCAGGCCTTCGGACTGGAAGCCCGCCGCGCCGCCGCGCGCTACATCGCCGAGCAGGAACCGGCCTTCCGCGCCGCCGGCTGAGCCTCGCCATGGCCGCCTGCGGGCGGCCATGGCGGTTCGAGAGCAGGCTGATCGCCGGCCTGTCCCGTGCTACCGTTTCCAAGCCCCCAGCCGAAACGAGCCCTGTCATGGCCCTCGCCGATAACCTGCTGGCCTTCACCCTGGCCGCGTCCCTGCTCACCGTCACACCAGGCCTCGATACCGCGCTGATCCTGCGCACCGCCGCCGTCGAAGGACGCGCCCAGGCCTGGCGTGCGGCCCTGGGGATCAACGCGGGCTGCCTGCTCTGGGGCGCCGCCGTGGCCTTCGGCCTGGGCGCGCTGCTGGCAGTCTCGGAACTGGCCTATACGCTGCTGAAGTATTGTGGCGCCGCCTACCTCTGCTGGCTCGGCCTCAACCTGCTGCTGCGCCCTCGTACGACCCTCACGCCAACGGCAGGCGAGGGCGGCACAGACTCGAATTGGTTCCTCAAGGGGATGCTGGGCAATATCCTCAATCCCAAGGTCGGCATCTTCTACGTGTCCTTCCTGCCCCAGTTCATTCCCCAGGGCCAACCCCTGATCGCCTGGACCTTCGGCCTGGTCGCCATCCATGTGGCGCTGGGGCTGCTCTGGTCCCTGACCCTGATCGGCGCCACTCGCACCCTGGGCGAGGCCCTGCGCAAGGCCGCGGTGATCCGCTGGCTGGATCGGGTGACGGGCGTGGTCTTCCTGCTGTTCGCCGCCAAGCTGGCGCTGAGTCGCAGGTAAAGAGGGGGAGGGGCGCTTCCGAGAGGACGCCAAAGCCAAACGCCAGAAACAACAAAGCCCGCATTTAGCGGGCCTTGGGGTGCAAGCGCGCAGGTGGATGCCCCTTTTAGCCAAGGCAGCGCCCACCTCCAGGCATCGGCGTACCAGCCAACGACTCGATGATCCTGCATTCCGCTATGGTCCCGCCGTGGCAGCACGCCAACAGCCGCTGCAATTCGCTCTCCAGGGCTTGCAGATCGGCAAGCCGCTGCCGCACCTGCCGCAGGTGTTCTGCCACGAGGCTATCCACGGCAGCGCAAGGCGCCTGCTGCCGATCCGCCAGGCCGAGTAGCTCCCGGACTTCATCCAGGCTGAAGCCCAGCATGCGGGCACGTCTGACGAAGAGCAGCCGATCCCGTTCGGTCGGGCCGTACAGCCGGTAGCCGGACGCAGAGCGCGTCGAGGACGGCAGCAAGCCTTCCTTTTCGTAGTAGCGGATGGTGACGGTCTTGGTATCCGTGGCCTTGGCCAGCTGACCGATGGTGTACGTAGGAGCGTTCATGGCCTTGACCTTATAGCGACTATAACCTTCAGCCTAGGGCAAATCCTGAGTGTTGCCGAGAGAGTGCCGTGGACAGTTGCTGCGAAGACAAGGCCAGCGAGCTGGCTCAGCTGCGAGGTCGCCAGAGTCGCGTGCTCTACAGTGTGCTGGCGATCAATGCGGTGATGTTTTTGGTGGAGTTCGCGGCCGGTTGGCTGGCCGGCTCGACGGCGCTGCTCGGGGATTCCCTGGACATGTTCGGCGATGCCTCGGTCTATGCGCTGACGCTGTTCGTGCTGCATCGAAGTGATAGAGCCCGCGCTGGTGCTGCCCTGGTGAAAGGCGGCTTCATGCTGCTGTTCGGCGTGCTGGTGATCACGGACGCCGTGCGCAAGGTGATCCTGCAGGAGGTGCCCCAGGCCGACTGGATGGGCACGGTCGGACTCGTCGCACTGCTCGCCAATACCTACTGCTTCTATCTGCTGTACAGCCATCGCGCGGACGATCTGAACATGAGGTCCACCTGGATCTGTTCACGGAACGATCTGGTCGCCAATACCAGCGTGGTGCTGGCTGCCATCCTGGTGGCTGTCACTGGCAGCCTCTGGCCAGACGTCCTGGTCGGTCTGGCCATCGCCGCGCTGTTCCTGCACTCGGCCTGGCAGGTCAGTCGTGAGGCCTACCGCGCGTGGCGTCCTGGTTCGGAAGGGCAGGGAGTGCCAGCGCAGGAGCTGCAAGCCGCTTCAATGCAGGAGACGCCGGTGCCTTCCTGCTGCGGCGGTAAGGCGCCAGCGGTCATCGTTGAGCCTGGCCAGCGCGCTCCGGCTGCTTCGTGCTGCGCCGCTGACAGCCAGGGGGCTCTTGAATCCGTGGAAAAGCCAGGCCGCCCGTAGGCGGTCTGTCGCTGTGCAGGCAGGGTCGGGCGAGGCGATCTCGTCGCTCCCTTGGGGCGCGGACAATCCACCGCCGAGACGTCCGCTTCCCGGTTTGGCATGCCGGAGAACAAGACGAGTGCCTGCCGGAGCAGTCATGCAGGAGAGAAGAGAGGCAAGCATCGCCAGAGCAAATAGCTAAACGTCAGAAACGACAAAGCCCGCACTGGGCGGGCTTTGGGGTGATCCTTGCGGATCAGATTGGTCGGAGCGACTGGATTCGAACCAGCGACCTTCTCGTCCCGAACGAGACGCGCTACCAAGCTGCGCTACGCTCCGTAATGGATGGCGCGCATTCTACCTAAAACTCATGCAAGCACAAGGGGTTAGGTAAAAAAATCGCGCCGGGCAGGAATCAGAGCTCCTTGATGGTGCGAACCTGATCCTTGTTGATGCGGGTCGGCTTGCCGTCGAGCTGCTTGAACGTATAGAAACCCGAGTCGTCATCATACTTCGGCGTGTCGGTGGCCTGGATCTCGCGGCCATCGTTCAGGGTGATGACGCTGGGGGTGGAGCAGCCGGCGAGCAGGGCGCTGGCGACGACCAGCAGGGCGGCGGGGAGCAGGTGCTTGTTCATGTGACGGTCTCCTTTCTTGGCAACCAAGCGGGCTTAGGACCGCGGGTGCGGGGCCGAGTTCGTCCCGGAACCGCTGGGTCACGCCCTCTGGCCTAATGGTTCGCCAGGTTCAAACCCCGTTTTCCAGGGCCGCGGGATCGTTGAAGTTGGCCAGACGGACATCGTCTTCGGCGAAGTCCACGGCAGTCAGGCCCAGTGGCAGCAGGGCGCCTCGCGGACTGCGTTCGCCGTCCGCCCAGGCCTGGCGCAAGGCGGGCAACAGGCGCCGGGGCAGGGCGCTGAACAGCGGTTGCCAGTAGCCACCCTGACGCGCCATCACCGGGCCCGCGCTCGCCTGGGCCGCAGCGAGCAGCTGCAGGGCGAGGGCGGCATCTATTCGCGGTGCATCGCAGGGCAGCAGCAGCACCCAGTCATGCCGCGCCACGGCGAGTCCGGCGAGGATGCCGGCCAGGGGACCGGGAAAGTCCGGTTGCTCATCGGCCACCAGCTGGTCGGCCCAGAGGGCATAACGCGGCGCATTGCGGTTGCAGGAGATCACCAGATCATCGGTCAGTGCCCGCACCGCAGCCTGCACCTGGGCCACCAGCGGCTGGCCCTGCCATTCCACCAGGCCCTTGTCGCGCCCACCCATGCGCTGACCGCGACCGCCGGCCAGAATGAGGATGGAGGAGGGGAGCAGTGGCATGCAGGAGGCCTCGGGCTTGCGGACGCGGGAAACGGGTGTCCATCCTAGCCCGGTTTCACCGCTGGCGGCTGACCAGAGCGGGCTTTATCCGGGCGGGACGGCTGGGCTAGACTCGAGCGCGTCCCGTGCAAAGGGGCGTGCTAGACACCTTTGATTCCTGCCGCGCGGTGGCGGGGAGTCCCTGCCCAGAAGGAGTTTGCAAACGATGAAGACGATGCTGCTTTCCGCTTTGGCCCTGGCTGCCTTGCCCGCCTTTGGCGCCGGCGGTGGTGAACCCCCTGCGATCAAGGTCACCTTTGGCCAGCCGACCGTCCGGCAGAAGCTGTTCTACGAGAAGCTCTACGAGAAGAAGCCCTATCCCGACGCCACCCTCTATTACTACAGCAATGGCGTCTACAAGATCATCTCGCCCGGCGAGGAGCACTATGGCGTCTACGTGGTGCACGGCAAGCTGACCGACGACAAGTACCAGGTGGATTTCATCTCCCTGCCCTCCGCGGACTGGGGCGGCAAGACGGCCCGGCATTTCCTCACGTTCGATCGCAAGGCCGGCACCTTCACCCAACAGGCGACCTGGGAGGAAGACCCGAACATCGCCCCGCAATACGGTCGCTTCAGTCAGGATGCCAACGACATCGCCGACCCGCGTCCCATCAAGTGGGAGACTCACGCCGAAGGCGAGCAACGCCAGCGCTAGGTCACGCCAGCGGCGCCCGCTCGGTTGAAGGGGCGTCGGCTTTTCCTCTAGGCTGTGATGATGCAGCCTTTTCGGATCTTCACGTCGATCGGGATCGACAGCCGCCCTCACTGTCGGAGCGGCCACCTTCCGGTCGCTGCCAGTCCAATGCTCACCCCCTTCGGGAAACCCGCTGCCCGTCCAGCGGTCTTCCGCTGCACCCTTTCCTTCGCACTCTTCGGAAATCCAACCAGATGAGCCACAAAGCCGAGGCGGTTTTCGTACCGCTGAACATCGCTGTCCTGACGGTCAGCGACACCCGCACCTTCGAGACCGATACCTCGGGTCAGCTGTTCGTCGACCGCCTGGAGGCCGCCGGCCATTTCCTCGCCGACCGCGTGCTGCTCAAGGATGACCTCTACAAGATCCGCGCCCGGGTCGCCCACTGGATCGCCGAAGACCAGGTGCAGGTAGTGCTGATCACCGGGGGCACCGGCTTCACCGGTCGCGACAGCACCCCGGAAGCCGTCGCCTGCCTGCTGGACAAGCAGGTGGATGGCTTCGGCGAACTGTTCCGCCAGATCTCCGTGGCCGACATCGGCACCTCCACCGTGCAGTCCCGGGCGCTGGCCGGCCTCGCCAATGGCACCCTGGTCTGCTGCCTGCCGGGTTCGACCAACGCCTGCCGTACCGCCTGGGACGGCATCCTCGCCGAACAGCTGGACAACCGTCATCGCCCCTGCAACTTCGTGCCGCATCTCAAGCAGGCCGAGCCCTGCGGGCCGCGCGGATGAGCCTGCTGGCGCTGGAAGAGGCCCTGGCCCGGCTGCTGGCCCTGGCGGCCGAAGACGGTCCCTTGCCCCATGAGCAGGTGGCCCTGGAACACGCCGACGGGCGCATCCTGGCCGCGCCCCTGGTAGCCGACCTGGATCTCCCGCCGTGGGACAACAGTGCCATGGACGGCTATGCCCTGCGCCTGGACGACTGGCAGGGCGAGCCGCTGCGGGTCTCCCAGCGCATCTTCGCCGGCCAGGCACCGGCGCCCCTGGAGCCGGGCACCTGTGCGCGCATCTTCACCGGCGCGCCCGTTCCGGCGGGTGCCGACTGCGTGGAGATGCAGGAGAACACCGAGGTGCTGGATGACGGTCGGGTGCGCTTCGTCGAGCAGCTGCGACCGGGGCGCAACATCCGTCGCCGCGGCAACGAAGTCCGGGTGGGTGACGAGGTGCTGTCGGCCGGTACCGCTCTGGGGCCGGCGGAGCTGGGAGTCGCCGCGTCCCTCGGGCGTGCCCAGCTGAACGTCTTTCGCCGCCTCAAGGTCGCGGTACTGTCCACCGGCGATGAACTCGTGGCGCCCGGACAGCCGCTCGGTCCGGGGCAGATCTACAACAGCAATCGCGCCCTGCTCATCAGCTGGCTGCGGCGGCTGGGTTGCGAGGTGTCGGACCAGGGCATCCTGCCGGATGATCTCGCCGAGACGCGCAGGCGACTGGGCGCGCTGCAGGCCGATCTGATCCTCTCTACGGGCGGTGTCTCCGTGGGTGAGGCCGACTATCTGGGCCAGGCCCTGCGCGAAGAAGGCGAGCTGACCCTGTGGAAGCTGGCGCTCAAGCCGGGCAAGCCGCTCACCTGCGGACGCTTTCGTGGCATTCCGCTGATCGGCCTGCCGGGCAATCCGGCGTCCACCCTGGTGACCTTCGGCCTGCTGGCACGGCCCTATCTGCTGCGCCGGGCCGGCAAGATCGACGTGGCACCGCTGAGCGTCGAGGTGCCGGCGGGGTTCGACTGGCCGCGTGCCGGTGCGCGCCGCGAATACCAGCGGGCGCGGCTGGAAGATGGCCGGGCGGTACCCCATCGCAACCAGGGCTCCAATGTGCTGCAGACGGCGGCCTGGGCCCATGGCCTGGTGGAGATCCGTGAGGATCGTACCTTCGCCGTCGGTGATCCGGTGCGCTTCATCCCGTTGGCCGAATTGCTCAAGGCCTAGCCAACCGGCAGTCAGGACTGAACGTGGCCGTTGGGCCACAGTCCTAGTCTCCAGATTCGCTCGCCGGGCGCTGCCCGGTACCTGGCGCGGCATCTCGCCGCGCAGAGCCAACCTTGGACGACAGACATGACGACGACAGGCACCCTGGCTGACGCAGCCCTGGTCATTCTCAATGGCAAGGAAACCGGTAACGAGGACGTGCGGGAGGCCATTCTTGAACGGCGTGCCGCCGGTCATCGCATCGATGTACGGGTGACCTGGGAAGAAGACGATGCCGCGCGCTTCGTCGAGCAGGCGACCCGCGAAGGCTACGGCACCCTGGTGGCCGCTGGTGGCGACGGCACCCTGCGCGCCGTGGCCGAAGCCATGGCGCAGAATCACAGCCAGGCCCGCCTCGGCCTGCTGCCCTTGGGCACCGCCAACGACTTCGCCCGGGCGGCGGGTGTGCCGGTGGAGCCTGCGGCGGCCCTGGCGCTGCTGGATGGGCCGACCAGTGCCATCGACCTGATCGAGGCGGAAGGCCAGCTGTTCCTCAATATGGCCACCGGCGGCTTCGGCTCCCAGGTGACCGCCAACACCCCTGGCGAACTCAAGCGCCTGCTGGGTGGTGCGGCCTACTTCCTCACCGGCCTGACCCGTTTCGCCGAGGTGCATTCGGCCCATGGTCGCTTCCGCGGTCCCGGTTTCGAGTGGGAAGGCGAATTCCTCGCCCTGGGCATCGGCAACGGTCGTCAGGCCGGCGGTGGCCACGTGCTCTGTCCCACTGCCGTGGTCAACGATGGCCTGCTCGACGTGGGCATCCTGCCAGCGTCCCAGGATGTGCTCGGTACCCTGGGCGAATTCCTCAGCAAGGGCTTCAGCACCGAAGAGATGTTTATCCGCGCGCGCCTGCCCTGGGTGGAGCTGGAAGCCGCCGAAGGTCTGGACATGAACCTCGACGGTGAACCGGTCAAGCGAGACCGGGTGAGATTCGAGGTACGTCCGGGTATCCTGCAGGTCTGTCTACCGGTGGATTCGCCCCTGCTGGGCGAGACCGCCGGCTCCCTGGCCGAACCGGCGGCGACGTCCTAAGAAGGTGTTCACGATCTCGCGAGCTAGAGTCAAACAAGGCGAAAAGGCCTGAGGAAGCGGAGTTTACGAGTTGTAAATGAGCATTCCGATGGGGCTGGCCCTCCAGGGCCTTTTCAACGCAGTTTGGCCGACGCGCAGCAGATCGTGAGCAGCTTCTGATCAGGTGGCTGCGGAGGTTACGTTGGAAATACTGATCAATGCGGGAATCGTGCTGGCCACCGTGGCGGGCATGGAAGCCTTCGCCTGGTGGTCGCACAAGTACATCATGCACGGCTGGGGATGGGGCTGGCATGAGTCTCACCACCGCGCCCGGACGGGCTGGTTCGAGAAGAACGATCTCTATGCGGTCGTCTTCGCCGGCCTGGCCATCCTGCTGATCGCCCTGGGCAATGCCGGCTACTGGCGCCTGCAGTGGATAGGAGCCGGCATGACCCTCTACGGTCTGCTGTACTTCATCGCCCACGATGGCCTGGTGCATCAGCGCTGGCCCTTCCGCTACATCCCGCGCACCGGCTATCTGAAACGGCTCTATCAGGCGCATCGCATGCACCATGCGGTGGACGGCAAGGACGGCTGCGTGTCCTTCGGTTTCCTGTTGGCACCGACCACCCAGCAGCTCAAGCAGCAGTTGCGCGAGATACACGGCGGCGCCCTGGATTCCTCACGCGAACGCAAGGCCCGGGATCAGGCGCAGGAAGAAGTGGACTAGGCGGGAGCGGAAGCGCCTCCAGGGAGGCGCTAGACGGGATCAGGCGATAGCGGGAGTGTCGTCGTAGGCAGCGAACAGTGAATGAGCGTACTGGCTGCGCTCGCTCTCGTTGCGCAGCAGATCGATGAACTCCTTGGCCGGCGGGTTCAGGGTGCCCGTTTCGGCGGCGGTGACCACCTGGGCCTGTTCACCAGCCGCCAGTTCGGCGAAACCGGCACCTAGCCGCTCGGTGCAGTAGCTGTTCACCACGGCCAGGCCGTCACGCAGCAGATCGCGCAGATTGGCACCCTGCTGGACCTGGGCCTGCTCGTCGAAGGGATCGACGATGTTGGAACGGTCGCCGTGGGCGTAGGGGGTCAGCATGTGGCGATCGATGAATTCGGGCAGGCGGGTATCGGCCTGTTCGCTATCGGCCTGCAGGTGCGCGCAGAGGGCGACCAGGGTACGCCACTGGATGGCGTTGAAGAATTCGGGCTTGTAACCGGACTGCGCGTTAGCGGAAAGGCCAAGGGCAAGTAGTGACGAGGAGGCAGCGAAGCGATCGTTTGAAACAGCCGTTTCCGTCTTGTGCATGTGCAAATCCCATACTCGTAGGCTGACTACCGGATGCAGCGCTCTGGCTCAGGCATCCATCCATCCGCGGCCCGCGAGGGGTCGCTTTAATCCGACCCGTTTATCGCATAAAAGTTTGCTGTTGGGCATCCCCGAGATGCACGCAAATGTGACCGGGGCGCGATCACTGGCGTCAGCGCCGCGGTCGGGTCCAGAGCTCGGTCGGGCGTGGCTCGTCGCGCTGGTGACGGGAGAGCATGGCGCGCGCGGCGCCGCGGCAGACCAGGCGCAGCTTGTCGGCGGTGCTGGTGCTGACGCGCTGGTCCCAGGCATGGCTGCCCAGTTGCAGCACCTGGACGCCGATCTCGCGGTAGACGCCACGGGCGGTGGCGATGGCCCAGGCCGAGCGCAGGGGCAGAGCGGCGATGCCCTGGCGTGCCGAGTCATAGTAGGGCTCGGCCAGGCGCACCAGCCGCTCGGCCAGTTGGGCGACCGCTTCGCGATGGCGCGGCTCCGCTAGTTCACCCGCCGGCACGCCGACTTCGTCGAGCCACAGGCGTGGCAGGTAGATGCGCCCGATACGGGCGTCCTCGACGATGTCGCGGGCGATGTTGGTGAGCTGGAAGGCCATGCCCAGGTCGCAGGCGCGATCCAGGGTTTCCTCGTCTTCGGCGCCCATGATGCGCGCCATCATCACCCCGACCACCCCGGCGACGTGGTAGCAGTACTCCAGGGTGTCTTCGAGTTCCACATAGATGCGTTCCTCGACATCCATGCGAAAGCCGGCGAGGTGATCCAGCGGCAGCGCCAGGGGAATGCCATGGCGCCTGACCACCCGCTGGAAGGCGGCGAAGGCCGGATCCTGCAGCGGCTCATCGCCGTAGGCGGCGCGGGTCAGGCGTTCCAGTTCGGCCAGGCGTTCGCGCCCGGCGCGGCGATCGCCCTCGACCTGGCCATGGCCCAGTTCCTGGCCATCGATGACGTCGTCGCAATGGCGGCACCAGGCATAGAGCAGCACGGCGCTCTCGCGGGTCTCGGGAGCGAACAGCTTGGCGGCTGCGGCAAAGCTCTTGGAACCGACGGCGATGCTCTGCTCGGCGTGGTCGACGACGTCATGGGTGGCTGGCATGGCTAACCGTGCTCCTCGAGGATGACGCTGGCGGTGGCCTTGGCTGAGCCGACCACGCCCGGGACGCCGGCCCCGGGATGGGTGCCCGCGCCGACCAGGTAGAGGTTGGGGATGACACTATCGCGATTGTGCGGCCGGAACCAGGCGCTCTGGGTGAGGATGGGCTCCAGGGAGAAGGCCGAGCCAAGGTGGGCATTGAGCTCCTGGCGGAAATCGGCCGGGGTGAAGATGCGCGAGGTGACCAGATGCTCGCGCAGGCCGGGCATGTAGCGCTCTTCCAGGTAGGCGAGGATCTTGTCGCGCAGGCGCGGACCTTCCACGCTCCAGTCGACGTCGGCATTGCCCAGGTGCGGCACCGGCGCCAGCACGTAGTGAGAACTGTGCCCGGGCGGTGCCAGCGACGGATCGGTGACGCAGGGCGAGTGCAGGTAGAGCGAGAAGTCGTCCGGTACGCCCGGGCCCTTGAACAGTTCGTCGATCAGGCCGCGATAGCGCTGGCCGAAGCAGACCATGTGGTGTTCGAGCCCCACCGGCGGCTGGCTCAGGCCGAAGTGGATGACGAACAGCGACATGCTGTGTCGCTTGCGCTTGAGGCGGTTGCTCTCGACCACGCCATGGGTGTGATGACCGAGCAGCTTGCGATAGGTATGCACCACGTCGGCGTTGGAGGCCACCAGGTCCGCCTCGAGCTGGCTGCCATCGGCCAGGCAGACGCCGGTGGCCCTATTGCCTTCGGTGAGGATGCGCTCCACCGGCGTGTTCAGGCGCACTTCGCCGCCGAGGTCGGTAAAGAGCTTCAGTAGGCCCAGAACCAGCTGATGGGTGCCACCCTTGGCGAACCAGACGCCCCACTTGCGTTCCAGCGCATGGATCAGCGCATAGATCGAGGAGGTGGCGAAGGGATTGCCGCCCACCAGCAGGGTGTGGAAGGACAGCGCCTGGCGCAGCTTCTCGCTCTTCACGAAGCGCGACACCTGGGTGTAGACGCTGCGCCAGGCCGTGAGCTTGGCCAGCTTGGGACCCGCGGCGAGCATGTCGCCGACCTTGAGGAAGGGCTTGGCGCCGAGACGGATGTAGCCTTCTTCGAACACCGCCTGGGAATAGGCCAGGAAGCGCTGGTAGCCGGCCACGTCGTCTGGCTCCAGGGCACGGATCTGCTCGTCCAGCCGGGCCTGGTCGTTGACGTAGTCGAAGCGGGTGCCGTCTTCCCAGCACAGCTGGTAGAAGGGGCTGACCGGCAAGAGCTCCACATAGTCGCTCATCTGCCGGCCGCTCAGGGCGAACAGCTCTTCCAGCGCCGAGGGATCGGTGAGGACGGTGGGGCCGGCGTCGAAGGTGAAGCCCGCCTCCTCATAGACGTAGGCACGGCCGCCGGGCTTGTCGCGGCCCTCGATGAGGGTGGTGGCGATGCCGGCCGACTGCAGGCGGATCGCCAGGGCGATACCGCCGAAGCCGGCGCCGATGACGATGGCCCGCTTGGGCCCGTTACCTTGGGTCATGGTGCTTCCTTGGACTGAGGGGGACGAGCCAGCGCGGCATCCAGGGCTGGTTTCAGCGGCACCGGCGGTTTGCCGGAGAGGATGCGCAGCCGATCGAAGGCGGTGAGGCGGCCGGCGTAGAAGCGCTGGATTAGCGGTTCGCCGAGGCCGTAGAACCTTTGCATGACGCGCACCCGGTGCTCGGGACGGCCAGCGAGAAACAGCATGCGATTGAGCAGGCGAAAGAAGCCCTGTTGCTGCCAGCGCCCCTGGGCGTACTGCCGCAGGGAGTCGCGCAGCCTGGCGCTGGAGGTCAAGGGTTGCGCGGCCAGGTGCTCCGCCAGGCGCACCGCCTCCGGCAGCGAGTAACCGGTGGTGGGGTGGAACAGCCCCGCGGCCAGGCCAATGGGCGCGCCGGCGGTGACGTTGTCCCAATAGCGGTCGAGATCGCCGCCCAGGATGATGGGCAGCACGCCCTGTTCTTCGCGCAGTACCTCGGCGATTTCCCAGCCCTGCTGTCGGGCATAGTCGGCCAGGTGCTGGCGCAGGCGTTCCGCGGGGAGGCTTTCGCCGTCCGCATAGTAGGTGTCTTCGATTAGCAGCCGGTCGGGCGCCAGCGGCAGGCTGTAGACGAAGCGATAGCCGTCCAGCTGATCGACGGTGGCGTCCATCACGATGGGTTCGGCCAGGCCATGGGGGCGAACCAGGCGCACCTCCTGGCCGAGGAATTTCTGATAGCCGAGCCAGAGCGCCGGATCGGGTCGCGGCCCCCGCGCGTCGATCACGGCGCCGGCGGCCAGGGTGTAGCCATCGGCGAACACCACGCCATCGTCCTGCAGGCGCAGCACCTCGCGGCCCAGCAGCAGGCGCTCGGCCGGCAGCCGGGCGCTCAATACCTCATGGAAGCGTTCGGCGCTGATGCTGGCATAGCCGCTGCCGAGGTGCCGCTGGCGCTTGGGGAAGCGCACCTCGTAGCCCGGCCAACGGTGGGCGATCAGGGGCTCGATCCAGGCATGCTGCGGCGCGGTGAGGTCCGGCTCGTGAAAGGACCAGGTGTGGTTGCCGCCCAGCCGCGGACCGGCTTCCACCAGGCGCCAGTCCAGCTCCGGGCGGGTTTCCGCCAGGCGCAGGGCGAGCAGGCCGCCGGCCAGGCCGCCGCCGACGATCAGCAGGTCAGGACGCACGTTCGAGTCCTCGCCGGGCCAGGCCATCCACCAGGCGGGCGGCAGCCGCGACACCGCCGGCCGCCTGGGTAATGGGCACGAAGCGTTCGGCCGCCCGGCGATAGGCCGGGTCGGCCAGCACGGCGCCCAGGGCCTGGGTCAGGCGGGCCTTGCTGGCCAGGCGCGGTGCCAGGCAGATGCCGGCGCCGACCCTTTCCAGGCGGCGGGCGATGCCTGGCTGGTCGAACACCATGGGCAGGGCGAGCATGGGTTTGCCAGCCGCCAGGGCGTCCAGCACGGTATTGAAACCGCCGTGGGTGATGACTGCGTCGGCGCGGGCAATGGCCGCCTCCTGGGGCGCGAAGTCGGTGACCCAGGTGGCGCCGTCGTCCAGCAGACGGCGTTCGGCACTGGCCTCCAGACGTCCGCAGTGGGCGATCAGCACCTGGACGCCGAGTTGGCGACAGGCCTGGGCGATGCGGCGGAACAGCGGTAGCCGGCCACCCTGCAGGGTGCCGAAGGAGGCGAAGACGAAGGGCTGGCGCGGATCGATCTCCAGTTCCAGCCGTTGCTCACGCACTGCCGGCGAACGCAGCGGCCCGACCTCGTGAAAGTGCGGCGGCGGGGCATGACGCGGAAAGTCGAAGCCCGGCAGGCATTGGCTCAACTGCAGATACGGCGAGAAGCAGTCGTCGAGGGTCCGTCGCTCGCCGAGGCCGAAGGCCTGGGCCTGGCGCTGGATGACCTTGCCCTGGCCGCGCATCATCAGGTCGAACACCTGGGTGGCGCCCTGGACAATCTGCCGCTCCCGCTCGGTGCCAGGATAGGCGAAGGGCAGGGTGGGCAGCGGCAGGTGGGGCTCGCGATTCATCGGCACGGCGCAGGCCAGTGATGCATAGGGCAGGCCCAGGTGGTCGCCGAGCAGTCCGCCGGCCGGTTCCATCTGGTCGGCGATCAGGCAGTCGACCCTGAGGTCACGCAAGGCGGCCGGGCCTTCGCGGCAGAACAGTTCGGTATTGCGCGCCATGTCGGCGATCACGCCGAATACCGACCAGGGCTTGTTGCTGGCGGTCCGCGCCAGCAGGGGCGCCAGGCTGCCACGTGGATGGCTGGTCGCGCCCAGGGACTGGAACTGGATGCCTGCTGGCAGCGCCCGATCGCCCACTTCCACCTGGTGCAGCAGGGTGACCCGGTGGCCGAGCGCGACCAGCGCCTCGCCCAGCACCAGATGGGTGGACAGGTGGCTCGGCAGCGGCGGCGAGATCAGGGCGACATGCATGGCGGCGTCCGGTCGGGTGTCGGCCACTATGGGCACCGCCGCGGCGCGGCGTCCAGCAGCTCGGCCTGGCGCAAGCCGGCCAGATCCGCCGAGCCGGTACAGAAGCAGGCGATGCGCAGCTGTTCGATCACCACCCGGAAATGCGCGATCACCGCCTCGGTGGATTCAGTGGCGCCAGGCAGGGCCGCAGCGGCCTGGCCGGCCAGGTCCGCACCAAGGCGGATGGCCTTGGCCACGTCGATACCGTCGCGGATGCCGCCCGAGGCGATCACCGTCGCCCGGGGGCAGGCGGCGCGCACCTGGCGCAGGCTCTCGGCGGTGGGGATGCCCCAGTCGGTGAAGGCGCGGGCGATGGCGCGCTGCTGCTCGTCACGGGCGCGTTCGGCTTCCACCGCCGCCCAACTGGTGCCACCGGTTCCGGCGACATCCAGCACCGCCACGCCAGCCTCCAGCAGTTGCGTGGCGACCCGGCCCGACAGGCCGGCGCCGACTTCCTTGACGACCACTGGCACGGACAGTTGTGTAACCAGATTTTCCAGGGCTGCCAGAATGCCGCGCCAGCGGCGATCGCCACCGGCCTGCACGGCTTCCTGCAAGGGATTGAGATGCACGATCAGGGCGTCTGCCTCGATCATCTCCACCGCGCGCCGGGCCTCGTCGAGGCCGTAGCCGGCCACCAGCTGCGCGGCGCCGAAATTGGCCAGCAGCGGCACGTCCGGCGCCAGGCGGCGCAATTCGCCGGTTAGGCCCTGATCGCCACCCTGCTGCAGGGCGATGCGCTGGGAGCCGACTGCCAGGGCGATGCCCAGGGTCTGGGCCGCCTCGGCGAGGTGGCGATTGATCAGCGCGGCCCGCTCTGGCCCGCCGGTCATGGAGCTGATCAACAGCGGCGCGGCCAGGGGACGACCGAACAGGCGGGTGCCCAGGTCGACCTCGTCGAGATTGAGCTCGGGCAGGGCGCAATGCGTGAAGCGATAGGCGTCGAAGCCCGTGGTGACGGCGCTACGGGCCTTGTGGGGATCCAGCACGATGTCCAGATGATCGTTCTTGCGGCTTGCCAGTTCCCAATCCACCATGTCTTCTAGAGTCCGCCCTGAATGACCTTTCGTCGGTCGTTGTGGTCTGGTAGGGGACGACGGGTTCGCTTTGCGAAGACCTTATCCACCGAGGTGCGACCGTTCGTCGGTTCCACATATGGAGTATCTCGACTCATGGCGACCGTATTAGTGCCGAACGCGACAGACAATTTTGCCGCTTCGCTGCAATGGCAGCGTACCCGTATCGACGAGCGTCTGGCAGAGCTATTGCCGGCCGGGACCGATCCGGTCGCCGCCGCCATCCGCAGTGGGGTCATGGCCCCGGGCAAGCGACTGCGTCCGCTGCTGATGGTGCTGGCCGCCGAGGATCTGGGTCAGTCCGACGAAGCCGTCCTCGATCTGGGTTGCGCCGTGGAAATGGTCCATGCCGCCTCGTTGTTCCTCGATGACATGCCCTGCATGGACGATGCTCGTCTGCGTCGCGGTCGGCCAACGCTGCACGTCGAATTCGGCGAAGACGTCGCCATGCTGGCCGCGGTGGCCCTGCTCAGCCATGCCCTGCGCCTGGTCGCGGGCCTCTCCGGCGTACCGGCGGAAACCCGTACCCAGATGGTCTGCCAACTGGCCGATGCGGTCGGCACCGCCGGTCTGGTCTGCGGCCAGTACCATGACCTGCACGGCGGTCGCCAGACGCGTCCGGCCGATGCCATCGCCCTGACCAACCAGCTCAAGACCGGTGCGCTGTTTTCCGCGGCCATGGGCATGGCCAGTGTCACCCTGGTTACCACCGCCACGCAGCGCGAAGCCTTCCAGGTGTTCGCCTGCCAGCTCGGCCTGGCCTTCCAGTTGCTCGATGATCTCGACGACGGCAAGGGCCTGGGCAAGGACGCCGGCAAGGATGGCGATAAGTCCACGCTGGTCAGCCTGCTCGGCCGCGACCATGCTCAACGCCAGTTACAAAGTCACCTCAGGCAGGCCCGCGAGGCTCTGGCCCAGGCCGATTGCGCCGAGGGCGCCCTCGCCGCCCTGCTGGATATCGTCTTTCGTCCGCGTTAGGGCGAATTACTGGGCGTCCGACCCTCTAATCTCTCGATAACCCTGTTTCCGTGTGAGGAGTCCTGAGATGTCGAAGTGGAAAATTGCTTACAGTAACGTTGACGGCAATACCTCGGTGGTGACCACCGACGCTGACCAAAAGCCGGATATGGAGCGGGTCGCCCAGATCGTCCGTGACGATGCCCTGGAAGAGTACGACGACAGTGAGGTGCCACGGGACTACGACGAACCCACGGTGGCCCTGCTGGAGCGCCATGGCATCACCATCACCGGGATCACCGAAGAAGGCTGATCTCCCGGGTATCTGGCTCTAGCGCAAGGGCCAGATACCGCCATCCCCCACCACGAAGATCCGCCGCGCCGGATCGGGTGCCAGCAGGTGCCCGCCGGTGAAATCGCCAAAGGCCGGCAGGATCAGCACCTCGTCGTTTTCCAGGCAGAAGCAGGGCAGGCGAAGCGCCTGGCGCCCACGGCCCTGCAGCCGAAAGGCCGGATGGATATGCCCGGCCAACACTGGCAGTCGCGGGTGCGGATCGGGTTCGTGCTGCAACGACAGGCCATCCAGCTCCAGCGGTTCGCCCACCACGTCGATGCCCAGGGCGGCGGGCGGATCTCCCGCGCGGCGATCGTGGTTGCCGCGGATCAACAGCAGCCGCAGATGGGCCTGGTGTTCCCGCCAGCGCTCCAAGGTGTCCAGGGTCAGGGGCGCGCGGGACTCCGGGGCGTGCAGGAAGTCACCGAGAAAGATGATCTCCTGGCAGTCGTAGCGCGCCAGCAGGCTGTCCAGCCGGGCGATGTTGCCCGCAGTGGTGCCGTGGGGTACCGGTTGGCCCAGGGCCCGGAAGGCCGCCGCCTTGCCGAAATGGATGTCCGCCACCAGTAACGCCCGGCGTGCCGGCCAGTAGATGGCCTTTTCCGCGAGTAGCCAGAGTTCGACATCGGCGAGGATGAGGGGGTGATAGGCAGGCATGGGGTCTCCGGAAAGCGCTTCCTGCTCTGATGGCGGCCAGGTGTCAGGGTTCAGCCCTGTTGCAGGGTAGGCCTGTTGGCTAGCGCCCGCTCCCTGGGTGAGAAGGGCGACCCTGACCCGAATTCTTCAGTGGAAAAGGCCAGGCCGTTTTCTACGCTACGGGATACGCACCCGCGTAGGTTGGGTTGAGCGCAGCGAAGCCCAACAGCCCAATCCGGCATCGCCAACTCTGGGCTTCGAGCCAAACACAACCTATGGCCACCATTGAGTCAGGCCAGGTGCGCCGTCGCCGGCAGCCCGGTAAACTGGCGGATCACTAGAGTCCGGAGCGACCCATGTCGACATCCTTCGCCCAGATGCTGGAAAACATCACCCCCGATATCTACGAGGGCCTGAAGCTGGCCGTGGAGATCGGCAAGTGGCCGGACGGCCGCAAGCTCAGTCGCGACCAGGTCGAGCTCTGTCTTCAGGCAGTGATCGCCTACGAGGCCAAGCACCTGCCCGAAGATCAGCGGACCGGCTACATGGGGCCCCAGGAGTGCGCCTCCAAGTCGGTACCCATCGAGAACATCCTGTTCAAGTCCGACGCCATCCACTGACTGTCCGCGCCTTACCCTGACGAGGTGCCCTTCGGCGACGAAGAGGCACCTCGCGTCTTTTAGAAATCGAGAAATTTCTACCGTGATGACCGAACTGGGCCGTGGCGCCCTGCGCAAGATGGCCGTGACCCTGGCCGACCCCGTCAACTATGCCTTTCGCCTCGATGAGCGCGAGGTGCCGGTCAATCCGCTGATCGGCCGTCGCGTGCGGCTCGAGTACCTGGGTGCCATCCATTGCACCCATTGCGGACGCAAGACCCGCAAGAGCTTCAGCCAGGGCTACTGCTATCCCTGCTTCACCGCCCTGGCCCAGTGCGACAGCTGCATCGTCAGCCCAGAGAAGTGCCACTACGAGCACGGCACCTGCCGCCAGCCGGAGTGGGGCGAGGCCCATTGCATGGTGCCCCACATCGTCTACCTGGCCAATTCCTCGGGCCTCAAGGTCGGCATCACCCGCGCCACCCAGCTGCCCACCCGCTGGATCGACCAGGGCGCCTACCAGGCGCTGCCGATCCTGAGGGTGGCCACCCGCCAGCAATCCGGTCTGGTGGAAGATGTGCTGCGCAGCCAGGTAGGCGATCGCACCAACTGGCGGGCCATGCTCAAGGGCGTGGCCGCGCCGGAAGACTTGGTCGCGGTGCGCGAGCGGATCTTCGATGCCTGCGCCCAGGGCCTGGACGATCTCCAGGGTCGCTTCGGCCTGCAGGCGATCCAGCCGGTGGTCGACATGGCGCCCATCGAGATCCATTATCCGGTCACGGTCTATCCCACCAAGGTGGTCAGCCACGACCTGGAAAAGACCCCCGTGGTGGAAGGCACGCTGCTGGGCATCAAGGGTCAATACCTGATGTTCGACACCGGCGTGATCAACATTCGCAAGTACACGGCCTATCAGCTGGCCGTGTCCGCCTCCGCAGCAGAGATGTAAGGACGTAAGCCATGCGCACCGACCAGCCCCAGACCATCTACCTGAAGGACTACCAGGCGCCCGAGTACCTCATCGAGGAAACCCGCCTCCGCTTCGAGCTGCATGACGACCAGACCCTGGTGCATGCCGAGCTACGTTTGCAGCGCAACCCGACGCGTGGCGCGGGCCTGCCGCCGCTGGTGCTGCATGGCGAGGAGCTGGAGCTGCTGGCGGTGGCGCTGGACGACCAGACCCTGGCGGCGGGCGACTACCAGGTCGAGGCGGGCAGCCTGACCCTGCAGCCGCGGGGCGAGGCCTTCGTGCTCAAGACCTCGGTGCGCATCCATCCGGAAAGCAATACCGCCCTCGAAGGGCTGTACGTCTCCGGCACCATGTTCTGCACCCAGTGCGAAGCCGAGGGCTTCCGCAAGATCACCTACTACCTGGACCGGCCGGACGTGATGAGCGTCTTCACCACCACGGTGGAGGCCGACAGGGGCAAGTACCCGATCCTGCTTTCCAACGGCAATCCCGTGGCCAGTGGCGATGCCGAGGGCGGACGTCACTGGGCCACCTGGGAAGATCCCTTCCCCAAGCCGGCCTATCTGTTCGCCCTGGTGGCCGGTGACCTCCGGTCCGTGGAAGACAGCTATCGCACCGGCAGCGGTCGCGACGTGACCCTGCGCATCTACGTCGAACCGGAAAACATCGGCAAGCTGCAGCACGCCATGGACAGCCTGAAGAAGTCCATGCGCTGGGACGAGGAGGTCTACGGCCGCGAATACGATCTGGACATCTTCATGATCGTCGCGGTGAACGACTTCAACATGGGCGCCATGGAGAACAAGGGCCTCAACATCTTCAACTCCAGCGCCGTGCTGGCCAGTCCGCGCACCGCCACCGACGCCGCTCACCAGCGCGTCGAGGCCATCGTTGCCCACGAGTACTTCCACAACTGGTCGGGCAACCGCGTGACCTGCCGCGACTGGTTCCAGCTGTCGCTCAAGGAAGGCTTCACCGTGTTCCGCGACGCCGGCTTCAGCTCCGATATGAATTCGCCCACGGTCAAGCGCATCGAGGACGTGGCCTTCCTGCGCACCAACCAGTTCGCCGAGGACGCCGGCCCCATGGCCCACCCGGTGCGCCCGGATCACTTCATCGAGATCTCCAACTTCTACACCCTGACGGTGTACGAGAAGGGCGCCGAGGTGGTGCGGATGCTGCACACCCTGCTGGGGCCGGAGGGCTTCCGCAAGGGCACCGATCTCTACTTCGAGCGCCACGATGGCCAGGCCGTGACCTGCGACGACTTCATCAAGGCCCTGGAAGACGCCAACGGCGCCGATTTCAGCCAGTTCAAGCGCTGGTACAGCCAGTCCGGCACGCCACGCCTGGCGGTCAGCGAGCAGTACGATGCGGCGGCCAGGACCTATCGGCTGACCTTCCGCCAGAGCTGCCCGCCCACCCCGGGTCAACCGACCAAGGAACCCTTCGTCATCCCGGTCCAGCTGGGGCTGCTGGACGGCCAGGGCCGCGACCTGCCGCTGCGCCTGGAAGGCGAGAGCGCGGCCCAGGGCAGCGACCGGGTGCTGTCGGTCACCCAGGCCGAGCAGACCTTCACCTTCGTCGACGTACCCGAGCAACCGCTGCCTTCGCTGCTGCGGGGCTTCTCCGCCCCGGTCAAGCTCAGCTTCCCCTACAGTCGCGAGCAGCTGACCTTCCTCATGCAGCACGACAGCGACGGCTTCAACCGCTGGGACGCCGGCCAGCAGCTGGCCGTGCAGGTGCTGCAGGGCATGATCGCTGGCGAGCCGCTGGACACCCGACTTGTGGAGGCCCTGCGTAGCGTGGCCGCGGATGATTCCCTCGATCCGGCCATGGTCGCCGAGATGCTGTCGCTGCCGTCCGAGGCCTATCTGGTGGAGCTGGCCGAGCAGGCCGATCCGGGTGCCATCCATGGTGCTCGTCGCCAGGCGCGCCGGGCCATCGCCGAGTCCCTGCGCGACGTGCTCTGGCAGCGTTACCGCAGTGCCCGTGAAGCCTCGCGCGCCACGCCCTACCAGGCCAGCGCCGACCATATCGCCCGCCGCAGCCTGCAGAACGCCGCCCTCGGCTACCTGATGCTGCTGGAAGAGCCGGAGGCGCGCGATGCCGCCCTGGAGCAATTCGAGCACGCCGACAACATGACCGAGCGCCTGGCCGCACTGAGCGCCCTGGTCAATTCCGGCTTCGAGCAGGAAAAGGCCGAGGTGCTGGCGCGCTTCTTCGAGGAATTCAAGGCCGATCCGCTGGTGATGGACACCTGGCTCAGCGTCCAGGCCTCCAGTCCCTTGCCGGGCGGCCTGGCGCGCGTCCAGGCACTCATGCAGAACCCGGTCTTCATCCTGAAGAACCCCAACAAGGTGCGGGCGCTGATCGGTGCCTTCGCCAACGCCAACCTGGTCAACTTCCACGCCGAGGACGGCAGCGGCTATCGCTTCCTGGCCGACCAGATCATCACCCTCAACCGCCTCAATCCGCAGATCGCCTCGCGCCTGCTCACGCCCCTGACCCGCTGGAAGAAGTACGGTCCCGCGCGCCAGGCCCTCATGCGTGCCGAGCTGGAGCGGATTCTGGCCAGCGGCGAGCTGTCCAGCGACGTCTACGAGGTGGTGAGCAAGAGCCTGGCGTAGGGCCATCCACAGGTTGGGTTGAGCTCCGCGAAGCCCGACCTCGCCCGCCTCTGCAAAGCCTGACGCCCAGCGTCAGGCTTTTTTTCGCCCAGCTTTTCTCCGCAGCCAAGGCTTCTGGCTCAGCCCGCGGACCGGCAGCGCATGCCCGTGCCCGGCAACTCGTCTCCGCTCTGGCGCCGCTGGGCTGATAGAAATGCTTTAGGCTGGCAGCTGTATTCAAATCAGCTGCAGAACGAGGCACCGCCGCCGACAGGGTGGGCAGGGTGTTTCGAACGGCACCCAGGCCCTAATCACCGGAAGAGAGCGGAGCGGCAGATGAGTCATGCACAGCTGATGGATTGGGGATTCGTCCTGATAACCCTGTGCAACATCCTGCTGATCGCCCTGGTGGTGTTTCTCCTGTGGCAGCGCTATGTCGCCAGCGACGCGTCGGCCAAGGCCGAGGGTGCCAGCGAGGAGCAGCCGTTGCCGGTTCCCGAAGTGCTCGAGAGCCCGCCTGCCGATACCCCGCCGCCGCCGCTCCCCGCCAGCAGCGGCCCGGCGGTGAACCGTAACGTCGATCTCTTCGACGAGGGCCCGGAAGAGGTGTACGACGCCAACTATCCCGAGTGGAAGAAGAGCGACGACCCCTACGTCGAGGAATTGCTGTCGCACCGCGAAGCCCTGGAGCTCAAGGTGGACAACATGGTCATGCGGCTGACCCGGGCGCACAAGGTGGTGACCGGCCTGCGCGCGCAGAATCGCGAACTGCGCGCTTCGGAGGCCCACGCCCAGCGCCTGCAGGAAGAGCTGACTCGCACCCAGACCAGCCTTGCCCAGCTGCGCCAGGAGCGTGACGCCCTGCTGGCCGAGCTACAGCCCGGTCGCAAGGCGGACTCGGCGTCCCGGCATCCGACCGACACGGGCGCGCCTTCCTCGTCCTGAACGGTGGTGTGCGGCGCCTGATTCGCCAGCCATCCCCTCAACCGTCGCATCCGTCGCGCTGCGCAACCGTTGGAGTGGCGTGCCCCTAGACTGGGGCTTCTCAGCACCTTCAAGGACGATTCTATGAAACTGCTGCTCCTGCTGGCTGCCCTGGTCGCCCTCGGCCTGTTCGCGATCAGCCTCTACAACGCCCTGATCACGGCGCGCAACGCCTATCGCAACGCCTTCGCCCAGATCGATGTTCAGCTCAATCGCCGATACGACCTCATCCCCAATCTGGTGGAAGCGGTGAAGGGCTATCTGCAGCACGAGCGCGAGACACTGCAGGCGGTGATGGCGGCGCGGCAGCAGGCGCAATCCGGTCTGCACCAGGCCAAGACCCGACCGGAGGATCCCGTCGCGCGGGCCGCCTTGGAGCAGGGCGAGCAGCGCCTCGGCAGCGCCCTCGGACGGCTGTTCGCCGTCAGCGAAGCCTATCCTGAGCTCAAGGCCAACGAGACCGTCCTGCAGCTGATGGAAGAGCTGAGCTCCACGGAGAATCGCCTGGCCTATGCGCGCCAGGCCCATAACGACGCGGTGATGGACTACAACAATCGCTGCGAGACCTTTCCCGGCTCGCTGGTCGCCAGGCGCTTCGGCTTCCGCCTGGCGCAGCCGCTGGCCCTGCCGGACGCAGACGCGCGTCGGGCACCGCGGATCAGCCTGAGCTGAGCGCGTGCGTTTCCTCGAGGACCAGGCCGCGGCGCGCCGGCGCACCCGGCTTTGTCTCGTCTTGCTGGCCCTGGTGGTGCTGGTCATGGCGCTGGCCAGCGCCGGCCTGGCCCTGGTGTTCCTGCCGCGGAAGGTGATCGACTATCTGGGCGGGCGCGAGGCGACGCTGGTGAAGACCGGCCTGACGTTCACCGGCGTCATCGCCGCGGCCTCCTGCTGGAAGGTCCGGCAACTCGCCCGCCTGGGTGGACAGGCCGTGGTCAGGCGGCTGGGCGCGCTGCCCCTGGACGATCAGGCCGACCCCACGACGCGCCAGTTGCACAACGTGGTGGCAGAGATGGCCCTGGCCGCCGGCATCCCGGTGCCGCGCCTCTACCTGCTGCCGGACGAACCGGCCATCAATGCCTTCATCAGCGGCTACGGACCGGCCGATGCGACCCTGTGCCTGACTCGCGGCGCCCTTCACCAGCTGACCCGCGATGAATTGCAGGGGGTGGTCGCCCACGAATTCAGTCATCTGCTCAATGGCGACATGCGCCTGAATCTGCGTCTGCTGGGCTGGCTGCATGGCATCAGCCTGATCGCCGACCTGGGGCGGGAATTGTTCTTCGATCGCAGCTCGACCACCGGCCGGGGCAGTGGCAGCCCCCTGCTGGGCGGGTTGCTGGGCACCCTGCTGCTGGTGATCGGCGGCTGCGGACTGTTCTTCGCCAATCTGATCCAGGCCGCGGCGGCGCGCTCGCGCGAGCGCCTGGCGGATGCCTCCGCCGTGCAGTTCACCCGCCAGCCCCAGGGACTGGCCAATGCCCTGAAGAAGATCGCCGCCCATCCGCTGCAGGGGCGGCTCTATCACCGCCGGGCACGTAGCGTCGCCCACATGGTGCTGGGCGATTCGGGCGCCTCCTGGTTCGCCACCCATCCCCCGGTGCTGGAGCGTATTCAGCAGCTGGAACCGGACTTTGACGAGTGGCAGCTCGAGCGACTCCGGGCCGAGGCCCTGCTACCCATGGGCGTTGCCCATGTCGCGGGCAATCCGGCATTCGCTGCGCCGCCGCCGGTGTCCGCCGCGCCCCCGCTCGCGGCGGTAGCTACCCCCGCGCCCTGGCGGAACATTCCCGAGACCCTGCAGGCTTTCGTGCGGCAACCCCGGCAGGCGGCGGAGCTGCTGCTGGCGCTGGCCGCCAGCCCGTCGGTAGCCGACGGCGGGGCAGGGCAGCGCTGGGCCGACAGCCTGCATCCGTCGCTGCGCCTGCCGGTTGCCCAGCTGACCTTTCCGGCCATCCGCCAACTGCCGCGGCCGGTCCTACGCCAGCTGCTCGTCGACCTCAAGACAGGCTTCGCCGCTACGCCTGAGCTGGATCTCTCACGCTACTGTCTGGCGCGCATCATCCAGCGCCAGCTGATCGGCAGTCTGGCGCCCGGGCGTCAGCGACTGTCGGGGCGGAGAACGCTGGCCCAGGCCCGGGTCGCGGTGCTCACCCTCTATGCGGTGGCCGCCGAACAGAATCACCGGGACGTCCAGGCCGCTCGGCGGGCCTTTATGCTGGCCGTCGCCAGCACCTTTCCCGGCCTGCATTGTGCCTATGAGCCCCCGCACCCCTGGCGTCCGGCGCTGGACGGCGCCCTGGCGCGACTTGGCCTGCTGAGCATCGCGGCGCGCACCCTGGTGCTGGAGGGCCTGCTGTGCCTGGTCAAGGCGGACGAGCGCGTCCAAACCTCCGAGCTAGAGCTGCTAAGGTTATATTGTACGGTGCTCGAATTGCCGTATCCTGCGTTGGACGAATACCTTTCAGTTACCGATGACAAACTGTCGCAAAAAGGTCGCCGTTCAGCTGATACTGGCCATGTGATATCTGATGTGTGATC
Organism: Pseudomonas flavocrustae; assembly: GCF_029872515.1. NCBI lineage: Bacteria > Pseudomonadati > Pseudomonadota > Gammaproteobacteria > Pseudomonadales > Pseudomonadaceae > Pseudomonas > Pseudomonas flavocrustae. The sequence goes on from NZ_JAPDIQ010000002.1 coordinate 341,965, forward strand.
CATACTGGCGCCTGAGGCGAGTAATCGCCGAGGGATAACGCGGCGTTCATAATTCAGGGATGGAACATGAAGTTCCTCGTGGTAGACGACAGTCGAGCGGTCCAGACCATCATCAAGCGGATTCTGGCGAATACCGGCTACAGGGATATCGAATTGCGCGTGGCGTCCACCGGCGAGGAAGCCGTGGCGCTGCTGGAGACCTGGACCCCCAACCTGGTGCTCACCGACTGGCACATGCCTGGGATGACCGGTCTGGAATTGCTCCAGGCGATCCGCCAGCGGGTGGGCGCCGATATCCATGTGGGCTTTGTCACCACCGAGTCCTCGGCGCGCAACATCGAGGCGGCCTACCGCAACGGCGCAGCCTTCGTCGTGACCAAGCCCTTCGTCCAGGAGACCCTGCAGCAGGCGGTGCTCACCGTGCTGCAGGACGGCGCCAGTGCCGAACAGGCCATCGAATCCTCAGGTCGCGAGAGCCTGCTGATCCCGACCCGCTTCAATCCCGATCCACAGCGTATTCGCCAGTTGCTCGGTCTGTCCTCCATCGTCTGCCAGATCGAGCCCATGGCGCCGATCCCAGTCGATCGACTGGCCTTGCCCTATGTGATCGGCATCTATGGCCACCCGCAGAGCAAGGCGCTGGAAGCCGTCTGCCTGCTGGACCTCAATGCGGCCTGCATTCTCGGTGGCGCTCTGGCCGGGCTCTCGCCCGCCGCCATCCATGCGGCCATCGCCAGTGCGACCCTGAGCCGCGAGATCTACGAGAACGCCACCGCCTTCCTCGCCGACCTCAGCAGCATGATCTCCACCGGCAAGGGCGGGGCGCCGCTGGTGCTGAGCACCAGTCACCTGGTGCAGAAGCCCTTCGAAAAGCTCTACAGCCTCTGGCGACAGAACAATGGGCGCGCCGACTTCAGCCTGTCCTTTCCCGGGCTCGGCGACGGTTTCATCGCCTTCCTGTTGAGCTAGGGAATGAACGACTCGCGCTTCGTCGAATGGGGTTTCCTGCTGGTCACCCTGTCCAACGTGCTGCTCATTGCCCTGGTCCTGACGCTGCTCTGGCAGCGGCTCTTTCCGCGCCCTGAAGCGGCTGGCGAGAAAAGCGAGACTCCCGAGCCCGGTGAGCCGCAGTCGCTCACCAGCCAGGCCGAGACCGCGGCCGGCCTGATCGACGCGGCGCGGCAGGCGGATGTCGAGCCCCTGGGTCAGGCCATGAGCGACAGCCTGGACCTGGTGGGCCGTCTCGACGGGGTCGAGGGCGACGACTATCCGGACTGGAAAAAGACCAACCAGCCCTATATCGACGACCTGCTGGCCCACCGCGAGAATCTCGAATTCAAGCTGGACGATCTCAAGTCCAAACTGGACCGGGCGCACAAGCTGGTCACCAATCTGCACGTGCAGAATCGCGAGATGCGCGGCGCCGAGGCGAAGCTGCAGCGCCTGAGTCTCGAGCATGACCGGGTCCAGGGCACCCTGCTGGAAATGCGTCGCGAGCGCGATCAGCTCAAGGCGACGGTCCAGCGACTCGGCGAAGACCTGCTGCGGCTGCGACAGCAGCCGACGACCCCGGCCGTTGCGGCCTCGCCGGAACTGGATGGGCACCTGCAGGAGGAGCTGGAGACCCTGCGCGAAAGCCTCGAAGCAGAACGGGCGAAGCTATCGCGGACCCTGGTGGAAAAGGAATTCATCGAGCAGGTGTTCATCGATACCGATGCCGTGACGGACAGCTACCAGGCCCTGCAGCACGAGCATGCCGCGCTGCAGGAGCAGTTGCAGGCGCTCCAGGCCCGCCTGGAGTCCGCTCAGTCGCGGTAGAGGGCGGCGAGGATGGCCTCCGGGAAGGGCCCGCTCATGCCGGCGATCGCGGTGTTGGTCAGGATCACCACGCTGAGCTCCCGCGCCGGATCGATGAACCAGGCATTGCCGTAGACGCCGCCCCACTGCAGGGTGCCGGGCGCCTGCGGGGTCCTGGCCAGCCGGGCATCGCGCAGTACCGCCGCGCCCAGGCTGAAACCCCAGCCCGGCGCATCGTCGCGTTGCAGCCCCGGGATCTGGTCTTCCATGATCAGGCGCTGGCTGGCCGGCGTGAGCAGCCTGCCCTGGCGGAGTGCCTCCAGAAAGGCGAGATAGTCGCCCGCGCTGCCCTGCATGCCACCGCCGCCCGAGGCGAAGGCCTGCGCCGAAAGGGCGCGCGCCGGCGAATAGAGGATGCCGCCCTTGGGCATCGGCAGCAGATAGGGCTCGCTCATGGGTTCGGGGCGCGGATAGCCGTCGCGATAGGCGGTGGCCAGGCGCTCGGCGTCGCTGACGTGGAAGCTCAGGTCGTGCAGGCCCAGCGGTGCGGCCACCTGCTGCTGGACGACCTCGGGCAGGGGCTGCCCGGTCGCGGCCGCCAGCACACCGCCCATCACGTCCAGCCCGAGGGAGTAGCGCCACTGGGTGCCCGGTTTGAAGTCCAGCGGCACACCCGCCAGGCGCCGCAGATTCTCTTCCAGGGTCAGCGGAGTCCCATCCAGGCCGTCGGATACCCCGGCGCGATGATAGGGTCCGTTCGAATCTTCGCCGAAGCCGTAGTGCAGGCCGGCGGTATGACTGAGAAGCTGCGCCAGGGTGGGTACGGCCAGGGTGCCGTCGGCCAGCTGCGGGGTGAAGTAGGGCAGGTAGCGACTGACCGGCGCCTGCAGATCCAGGCGACCCTGATCCGCCAGGCGCAAGGCCGCCACGGCCACCATCGGCTTGGTCAGGGAGGCGAAGCGAAACAGCTGGTCTTCGCGCATCGGCCGCTGGGCTTCGCGATCGGCGAAACCGGCCGCGCGCTGGTACACCACCCGGCCTTGGCGGGCGACCATGACCACGGTACCGACGATACGCTGCTGGGCGACGGCGCGTTCCAGGATCGGATCCAGGCGGGCGGCGAGGGTGGCGTCCTCGGCCTGGGCGAGATTTGTACTCAGGCCGAGGCCGAGTGCGCTGGCGAGCAGTAGGGAAGACATCTGGTTTAAGCTCCTGGCGAAACGCCGGCGGCTGGACCGGCCAAAGGGAGGAATCCTCGCATGATTCGTGACATTTTGAAGATGGGCGATCCGCGTCTGCTGCGGGTGGCGCCGCCGGTAGCGGCAGAGCGCTTCGGCTCGGCCGAGCTGCACGGCCTTATCCAGGATATGTTCGACACCATGGCCACCGCCGGTGGCGTGGGCCTCGCGGCGCCCCAGATCGGCGAAGATCTGCAGCTGATGGTCTTTGGCTTCGAGCGCAATGCCCGCTATCCCGAGGCGGCGCCGGTGCCGCTGCAGGTGCTGATCAATCCGCGGATCGAGGTGCTGGACGCCCGCGAAGAACTCGGCTGGGAAGGCTGTCTGTCGATCCCCGGACTGCGCGGCGAGGTGCCGCGGCCACGGCGGATCCGCTACCGCGGCGTGGATGGCGATGGCCGCGCCGTCGACCAGGAAGCCGAGGGTTTTCACGCACGGGTGGTCCTGCACGAATACGATCACCTCATCGGCCGCCTCTATCCTTCGCGGATCCAGGATTTCGCCCGTTTCGGCTTTACCGAGGTGCTGTTCCCCGAGCTGACGCCGGACGCCCAGCGCTAGGCGCCGGCCGTCTCCAGCTGCGCCCTGACGGCCGCCGCCAATTGGGCGAAGGGCACCGCGCCATCCAGTGCCCGAGCCGCTTCGACGGGCGCCCCGGCGGAGCGCAGCAGCAGCGTCGGCACGGCGGTGATGCCCAGGGCTTCGGCGCGATCCTCGGCATGCAGCACCAGATCGGTGTGATCGCCACGGGCGAGACTGGCTTTCAGCGCCTCGCTGTCCAGACCCGTGCGCCGCGCCAGCTCCAGCAGCACGTCCAGCTCACCGATATCCCGACCCTCTTCGAAGAAGGCCTGGAAAACCGCCAGATGGAAGGCGTCGAAGCGATCGTGCTCGCGGGCGAATTCCGCCGCCTCTAGCGCCAGGCGACTGCGCGGTTGTACCGGCGGTAGGCGCAGCACCATGCCGTACTCCGCCGCCATGGGATAGACGGCGCGATCCCAGGTCCGGCGCAGGTAATCGCCGGCAGGATCGAGGGTAGGGGTGGGCTCGGGACGCAATTCGAAGGCATGCCACTCGATGGCCAGCTGGTCGCCGAATTCCTCCTGCAGACGCGCCAGCTGGGGCAGCTCCAGATAGCAGAAGGGGCAGACGTAATCGCTCCAGACATCCAGACGAACGCGCGGGGTGGCGGTCATGGCAGTGCTCCGGAAGGGCATGGTGTCCGTCGGACCGCACCTGGGCGCAGATGTTCGGTAAAGCTGCCGATATCCCTGGGCAATCTGGTACCCGGTCAGCTCCTGTGGTCGCGAAGAGCCGCAGCCTGCGACCGGACAGCTCTTCATATCTGGAAATGGAATTGCCACCGGTCAATTGCGTGAAGTGGGCGGCGATCCGCGCTCCAGACGCTTGCCTTGAACCTGTTTCCGACCCCAGGTTCCTATGGCGGCACCCCTTCTTTCACGCGCTAAGGACTATCACCGTGGGCTATTTCCACCGCATCCTGACATTCCTTCGGCAAACCTTCACCTACGTCGGCTGGTCGGTTTTCTGGCTGCTGCTGTGGGACATCGCCGTTACCGCTGACTATATGCTGCTGGTGGAGAAACGGGCGGAGCTGCCCAATATCCCCCTGACGCTGATCGGCTCGGCGCTGATCGTGCTGACCAGTTTCCGCAATACCAGCGCCTACCAGCGCTGGTGGGAGGCGCGCACCCTTTGGGGTGGCATGGTCAACAGCTCGCGCAGCTTCACTCGCCAGGTGCTGACGCTCATCGACGACGGTGACGAGCATTTCAATGCGATCAAGACGGTGCTCATCGAGCGCCATCTCGCCTATGTGCGCTGCCTGGCCTGCCAGCTCAGCGGCGATCCCCTACCCAAGGAGGTGCGTACCTACCTGGGCAAGGAGGAGTGGTCGATGCGCAAGGAGACCAACAACTTCGCCAATGCCATCCTCAGTGGCTCCTCTAGCCTGATCGCCCTGGAATACCGCGCCGGCCGCCTGGACAGCATCCGCCTGGAGCGACTCGAAGCCACCTTCGTCGACATGTCCAACTGGCAGGGTGGCATGGAGCGCATCGCCAATACGCCCTTGCCCTATCCCTACGTGAACTTCCCGCGGCTGTTCATCTTCCTGTTCTGCGTGCTCATGCCCATCGGTCTGGTGGAAAGCCTGCAGTGGTACACACCGCTGGCCTCCACCGTGGTGGGCTTCATCTTCCTGGCGATGGAGAAGGTCGGTACCGATCTGCAGAATCCCTTCCAGCGCAGTCGGCACCAGATCACCATGGGCACCATCTGCAACACCATCGAAGGTAACCTGCGGACAATGTTGCGCGATGCGCGCGGGGGCTACGCCTCGGTCAGCGATATCGTCCGGGATTCGCGACTGACTTCACCGGAGCGGGATTCCGTCTGAGCAGCGCCCGGTGCCTGGCGGTCGCCGGCACCGGGCACGCGCTTCATTTGAAATCCCACTGCATCTGCGCCGGGATGCTGATGTCCCGCGAGGAATGCACGCAGACATCCAGGTAGTCGGTGAAGCGCGGCGGAGCGGCGATGCCTTCGTCGAGCAGACGCTGGTTGTCGAACAGGTAGTTCAGATCGGCGAAGCCGCCGTACAGCTTGAGCGCCCGCAGCACCAGGCGCGGATTGGCCGGGCCGATGCGCTCGTTGAAGTCGGCGGCCAGCTCTTTGAGGTCGGCGCTGTCCACCTGGCGATAGCGCTCGCCGACCGGGGCGTCGCCCATGGCGCCGGCATAGGCCTCGTCGATTTCGCCGAAGGTGCAGGCGCCGGCGTTACCCGCGGAGATGTGGTACAGGCTGTAGTTCAGCTTGGGCTTGAGCGCCAGTTCCACCAGGGCTTCGGCGCAGTAGTCCACCGGGATGACATCGATCTGCTCATCGAGGCCGCAGGTGAAGCGTTCCAGAGCGAAGCCCATGCGGAACACCCAGAAGATGCTGCCCGACGCCTTGCAACCCGAACGACGATGACCCACCACGATGGAGGGGCGCGCCACCACCAGCGGCAGCAGCGGCAACTCGTTGCGCAGCTTGAGTTCGATGGCGGCCTTGGAGGCGGTGTAATCCACCAGTTGCTGGTCCGGTTCGGGGAAATCCCAGGTTTCTGCGACCGGCGATTGGCGCTGCGGGCCGCAGGCCATGGCGGTGCTGACGTGCAGGAAGCGCTTCAGGCGCCGCGACTGGGCGCACGCCTCGGCAAGGGCGAAGGTGCCTTCGACGTTGACCGGCCAGATTTTCGGATTGCGCGAGAAGGAGGCCACCGCCGCGCAGTTGATGACCTCGTCCAGGGTCTGCAGGAGCGGCTTGGCGGCGTCGATCCAGTGGGTGTCGAGCAGGTCGCCACAGAGAATCTGTTCGGGCTTGAGCAGGGCTGCCAGGCGCTCGTCGATGTCATGGACGCGCAGATTCTGCAGCAGGCGCTCCAGGCCTTCCGCCGGGGTGGCGGCACGGACCAGGAAGCTCAGCCCTTCGACATGGCCCAGCTCCAGCAGACGCAGGGTGACGGCACCGCCGAGAAAGCCGGTGGCACCGGTAACGAGGATGCGGCGCGGCGCGGCGGTGAATTGAATGGAAGAGACGGGAAGCGACATGGCAGAGGCCCTGGTTGGCGGAACGTGGGCGTACCTTAAGGCTCGTCGCTGAAGGATTTATTAAGGCAGGGGAACCCCTCAAGGCTGGCGTCTTTCTAGATACCTGAGCGTAACGACCGATAACCGCCTGGAGACCCCCATGGAACTTCCTGTTCACGATCTGACGACCCTCTTCGAGCAACTGGGCCTGGACTCCGATCCGGCTGCCATCGATGACTTCATCGCCAGCCACTCCCCGCTGCCCGACGCGGTCAAGGTATCCGAAGCCGACTTCTGGTCGCCGGCGCAGAAGGCCTTCCTCAAGGACGAGATCATGGGCGACGCCGACTGGGCACCGATCGTCGACGAGCTGAACGTCCGTCTGCACAGTCATGACTAAAGCTACAGGGCTGGAAGCATTCAGCCCTGCAGACCCTTCCCTGTCCGGAGACTTGCCATGAATGCCGTCCATGCCCAACAGCAGCCCAACGATCCGCCCGTCGCCGACGATGAAGACGAGGTGAGCGAGGAACAGCTCGACGAATCCGTCGAGGAAACCTTCCCCGCAAGTGATCCCATTTCGCCCTGATGGTTTCCTGGCGCCGCTTCGGCGGCGCTGACCCTACCCCTGATCCGCCTTTCTTGCACACTCGTCTTGCCGTTTTCGCCGTTGACCAGCCTTTCCCGCCGCGACTGCTAAGGTAATGGCGTCGCGCACGCACCGCGACCGGGGTCGCACGGGCGATCCGATGGATCGTTCAACGCAGGGAATCCCATGATCAAGACCTTCTTCACCACCGTGGCCGGCTCACTCTTTGCCTTGGCCATGCCCCTTGCCGTGGCCGAGCCCATCGTCATCAAGTTCGCCCATGTGGTGACGGACGATACGCCCAAGGGCCGCGGAGCCCTGCAGGTGCAGAAGCTGGTGCAGGAGCGGCTGGCCGGCAAGGTCCGGATCGAGGTCTATCCCAACTCCAGCCTGGTAGGCGATGCCGACGAGCTGGAGGCCCTGCGCAGCAATCGGGTCCAGCTGCTGGCGCCCTCGGTGTCCAAGCTCAACGCCCTGGCCAAGCCGCTCAGGGTCTACGATCTGCCCTTTCTGTTCGACAACATCGAGGCGGTCAAGCGTTTCCAGCGCCGCGACAAGAGCCGCGAACTGCTGGGCAGCCTGGTCCCCCACGGCATCACCGGGCTGGCCTACTGGAACAACGGTGGCAGGCAGCTCTCGGCCACGCGGGAAATCCACATCCCCGCCGACCTCAAGGGCCTGACCTTCCGCGTCGAATCCTCCGATGTGCTGGCGGCCTACTACCAGCAACTGGGCGCCCAGGCGGTCAAGCTGCCCTTCGCCCAGGTCTACGACGCCCTGCGCACCGGCAAGGTGCAGGGCGCGGAGAATCCCTGGTCGAATCTCCTGGGGCAGAAGATCAATACCGTGCAGCCCTATATCGTCGAGGACAACCACAGCTTCCTCACCTATATGCTCATCACCAACACCACGTTCTGGAACGGCCTGCCCTTCGAGATCCGCAGCGAGCTGGAGGCCATCCTCGAAGAGGTGTCCCAAGGGGTGAATCGCGATGCCGAAGCCATCAACGCCAAGGCGCGCGAGCGGGTGGTGGCGGCCAATACCAGCAAGATCCTGGTGCCGACGGCTGCCGAGCGCGATGCCTGGCGCGCGGCGGTGGCGCCCCTGATCAAGCGGTATGAAAGCGAAGTGGGCAGCGACGTCCTGCGCGCCGCCGAGGCCGCCAATCGGCGCTGAGATTGCACGGGCGTCCACCCCGGATTTGCGGCAAACTGGCACGGCGTCATCCTGACAACAAGAGGAATAGCCGTGCAGCACGCGGTCATCAGCGGTAGTGGGCTCTATACGCCGCCCGAAAGCATTTCCAACGACGAGCTGGTTGCGTCCTTCAATCAGTGGGCTGGCCAGTGGAATGCCGAGCATGCCGACGCCATCGCCCAGGGCAGCCTGGCGCCCCAGCCGGAATCCAGCGCCGCCTTCATCGAGAAGGCCTCCGGCATCCGCAGCCGCCATGTGGTCGACAAGGCCGGTATCCTCGATCCGGCGCGCATGGTGCCGCGCATTCCCGAGCGTTCCAACGACGAGCCGTCGATCCTCTGCGAGATGGGGGTCGCCGCGGCGCGCGAGGCCCTGGAACGCGCCGGGCGGACGGCCGCCGACATCGACGGCGTCATCATCGCCTGTTCCAACCTGCAGCGCCCCTATCCGGCGGTAGCCATCGAGGTCCAGGCCGCACTGGGTATCCAGGGCTACGGGTTCGACATGAACGTTGCCTGCTCCTCGGCGACCTTCGGTCTGCAGACCGCGGCCAACGCCGTGCAATTGGGCCAGGCGCGGGCGGTACTGGTGATAGATCCGGAGATCTGCACCGGCCATTTGAATTTCCGCGACCGCGACAGCCATTTCATCTTTGGCGATGCGGCCACTGCCCTGGTGGTGGAGCGCGCCGACCAGGCGACCTCGGCGCATCGCTTCGAGATCCTCGGGACCCGGCTGCTCACCCAGTTCTCCAATAACATCCGCAACAACTTCGGCTTTCTCAACCGCGCGGCGGAGGAGGGCATGACCCACCCGGACAAGCTGTTCGTCCAGGAAGGGCGCAAGGTGTTCAAGGAGGTCTGCCCGCTGGTGGCCGAGCTGATCGCCAATCACCTCGCCGAGCTGGATATTCCTGTCGAGCGGGTCTCGCGCTTCTGGCTGCACCAGGCCAACCTGGCGATGAACCACCTCATCGTCAAGCGCCTGCTGGGGCGCGAACCCGAGCCTGGCGAGGCGCCGGTCATCCTCGATACCTACGGCAACACCAGCTCGGCCGGCTCGGTCATTGCCCTGCATCTGCACCACGAGGATCTGGCCAGTGGCAGCCTGGGCGTGCTCAGCTCCTTCGGCGCCGGTTACTCCATCGGCAGCGTGGTCCTGCGCAAGGTCTGATCGACGGCAGGAGTTTTCCCGGGAGGACCGTTGTCGGACCTGGGAAGACCTCTCGAGAAAGGAAGACCCCGTGTCGCCAGGAAGCCTGCTCCGGGTGCAATTGCGCCAGCTGCGCCCCACCCAGCCCGCGATCGGCCATGACCAGGTGCTGTACAAGCTTGGCAAGTACGCCTGCGACCGGCGCAAGCTGTTCGACGACTACTGCGAAGCCAACGGCCAGCACTTGAGTGGCGGCGTCCAGCCGAGCACCAGTCTGCGCTCGGCCGGTGACGCCCTCGGTATGCGGCCGCCCGGTACCTGTCCGGATGAGATGAAGACCGTCGTCATAGGGCCGGGACGACAGCTCTACCTCACCGATGGTCACCACACCTTTTCCGCCTTCTGGGAACACCCCGGCGGTGGCCCCGAGACCTCGGTGTGGGTCAGGGTCACCGATGACTTCAGTGGCGCGGCGAGCATGGCCGAGTTCTGGATTCGCCTGCTCGACGAGCGCAAGGCCTGGCTCAAGGACCCCCAGGGCCGCCCGATCCTACCCGAGCAGCTCCCGGAAACCCTGGGCCTCACCGCCATGGCCGACGATCCCTACCGCGCCCTGGTGTATTTCACCCGCCAGATCGGCTACGACAAGCCGCGTACCCCGGACGGTCGGGTGCTGCCGTCGGAATTCCTCGAGTTCTACTGGGCCGAGTGGCTGCGCATGCTGTTGCCCCTGCAGGGCTACGATCTCGATGATCGCAAGAGCTACGCCAAGGCCGTGGAGCAAGCCGCCCGTCTGATGGTGGCCAATCCCGGCATGCTGATCGGCAGTTCGGGGCGTACGGCGCTGGAGATGGGTGGCTATCGCGCCCTGGACAAGAAGGTCCTGCGCAAGCTCTCCGCCAGCGACGGCAAGTTCACCTACCTGCTGGCGGCACGCGCCCAGCGTGCCGCCCTGGCGCGGGCGATCTAGCCGTTTTGCGGCTTAAGTGTCTGTTACTAGCAGGTTTTTTTCTTATTGGTGTTGACAGGGGAGGCCGAGCCTCTTAACATGCGCCCCGTCCTGACCGACGGGGCTATAGCTCAGCTGGGAGAGCGCTTGCATGGCATGCAAGAGGTCGACGGTTCGATCCCGTCTAGCTCCACCAAATTTCGGTTTCGCCCTTGGGGGAAATCGGTAGAAGGTTTCGTCCCCTTCGTCTAGTGGCCTAGGACACCGCCCTTTCACGGCGGTAACAGGGGTTCGAGTCCCCTAGGGGACGCCATATCAGTCACGTATCCCAGACGTGGCGAACGTTGTACACGGGGCTATAGCTCAGCTGGGAGAGCGCTTGCATGGCATGCAAGAGGTCGACGGTTCGATCCCGTCTAGCTCCACCAAATTCGTGATCCGCAAGGGTTGCACCAGGGTAACGTCCCCTTCGTCTAGTGGCCTAGGACACCGCCCTTTCACGGCGGTAACAGGGGTTCGAGTCCCCTAGGGGACGCCATATCGGTCACGCAGCCCAGGCGTGGCAAGATGCTGTACTTGGGGCTATAGCTCAGCTGGGAGAGCGCTTGCATGGCATGCAAGAGGTCGACGGTTCGATCCCGTCTAGCTCCACCAAATTCGTGATCCGCGAGGGTCACACCAGGGTAACGTCCCCTTCGTCTAGTGGCCTAGGACACCGCCCTTTCACGGCGGTAACAGGGGTTCGAGTCCCCTAGGGGACGCCACACTCGAAAGAAACCGCCTCACGGCGGTTTTTTTTCGTCCGCACGAAAGCCCGCCGTCAGAGTCTTTCACAGGTGCCCGTCCGGGTACTCATCTGTGTTAGACCTGTAGGCCGAATGCAAGCAAGGGGAGTGGGATGATCGTCGAGTATCTCTACAGCCTGGCCCAGGTGCCTGCTGCCGCGTGGAACGCGCTGCTGGCGGACGACCAGCCCTTTCTGCGGCATGAATTCCTTGCCACCCTGGAAGACAGTGGCAGCCTGGGGCAGGGGACCGGCTGGCAGCCGGCGCACCAGATCCTCAAGGATGACCAGGGGCACCTGCGAGCCGCGATGCCGGCCTATCTGAAGATGCACTCCTATGGGGAATACGTCTTCGACTGGGCCTGGGCCGATGCCTGCCGCCGTGCCGGGATCGACTACTATCCCAAGCTGCTGGCCGCCGTGCCCTTTTCACCGGTGCAGGGCGCGCGCCTGCTGGGCGATCCGGCTGCCTGCGCGACCCTGCTCGACGCCACCACGAGCAGCCTGGCCGAGCTGGAGCTCTCCAGCCTGCATGTGAACTTCACCGATCCCAAGGCCGATGCCCTGCTCCAGGATCGCGACGGCTGGCTGGCGCGGCTTGGCTGCCAGTTCCACTGGCATAACCGCGGCTATCGCGACTATGGCGACTTCCTCGCCGCCCTGACCTCGCGCAAGCGCAAGCAATTGCGCAAGGAACGTGACCAGGTCGCCGGCCTGGGGGTGAGTTTCGAGTGGCGTAAGGGCGATGAGCTGAGCGAGGCGGAGTGGGACTTCGTCCATGCCTGCTACGCCAACACCTACGAGGTGCGTGGCCAGGATCCCTATCTGACCCGCGCCTTCTTCAGTCTGCTGGCCGAACGGCTGCCCGAGGCGATTCGGGTGGTGCTGGTCCGCCAGGGCAGTCGGCCGGTGGCCATGGCCTTCTATCTCAAGGACGGTGACACCCTCTATGGCCGTTACTGGGGCTGCCTGCAGGAATTCGACCAGCTGCATTTCGAGACCTGTTTCTACCAGGGCATCGAATACGCCATCGCCGAAGGGCTGCAACGCTTCGATGCCGGCGCCCAGGGCGAACACAAGCTGATTCGCGGCTTTGAACCGACCCTGACCCGTTCCTGGCACTATCTGGTGCATCCAGGCCTGAGAGCGGCCGTGGCGGAGTTTCTCGACCAGGAGCGCGACGGCGTCCAGGCCTATGCGCAGCGGGCCGCCGAGGCCTTGCCCTATCGCCAGGAAGACGGCGCGGCGCCATGCTGAACTATCTCTGGTTCTTCTTGGCGGCGCTATTCGAGATCGCCGGCTGCTATGCCTTCTGGCTCTGGCTACGGCTGGATCGCAGTCCCTGGTGGATAGCGCCCGGGCTTGCCAGCCTCGTGCTCTTCGCCCTGTTGCTGACCCGTATCGAGTCGGCCTACGCCGGGCGCGCCTATGCGGCCTATGGCGGCATCTATGTGGTGGCCTCGCTGGGCTGGCTGGCGCTGGTCGAGCGCACCCGGCCGACCTGGACGGATCTGGCGGGCGGTCTGCTGTGCGTGGCCGGGGCGCTGGTGATCCTGCTGGCGCCGCGCGGCAGTGCCTGACAGGCGCGAGACGCGCTAGTCGTTTAGCAGTTCGGGCGGCACATCGCGGCGCAGTACCAGCTGGCACAGCGCGCTGTCCGGATCGAAGAGAATGACGGCCTCGCCGGTTTCCAGGGCGCGGCGAGCGCGCTGGGTACGGGTCGCCAGGGGTGTTTCGTCGCCGTTGTCGGTGCCGTCGCGGGTGACGAAGTCTTCCAGCAGATTGTCGAGGGTGGCGGCAGCGAGCTGGTCGTGGGGGATGATCATCGAGAGGTGCCTGAAAAAAGGCGCCCAGGATACCCCAGGCGCTTGGTTCGAACGCTATTTGCTGCCGTCGCCGACGACCTCCTCCAGCGGCGGCAGGTGCGTCTGGTTGTCCATCTGGGTGTCTTCCGGCAGCAACTGGTGACCGAAGCGATCCAGCGAACTGTCGGCCGGTTGCGCATCGCTGTCGAACACCGGCGGGCTGAGCATGTACCCGGTCAGCAGCTGGCTGAGCGCCGCCAGGCTGACGATATGGGTGCGCTCGTAGCCATGGGTGGCGTCGCAGCCGAAGGCCAGCAGGGCGACCCGCACGTCCTGGCCGGAACTGATCGCCGAGTGGGCGTCGCTGTAGTAGTAGCGGAACAGGTCGCGGCGCACCGGGATGTCGTTGCGCTGCGCCAGGCGCAGCAGGTGCCGTGACAGGTGATAGTCGTAGGGACCGGCGGAGTCCTGCATGGCCACGCTGACGCGGTGCTCGTCGGAGCGCTGTCCGGGCGCCACGGGGGCGATGTCGATGCCGACGAATTCGCTGACGTCCCAGGGCAGGGCACCGGCGGCGCCCGAGCCCACCTCCTCGGTGATGGTGAACAGCGGGTGGCAGTCGATCGGTGGGGTCTGGCCGGTTTCCTTGAGCATCTTCAAGGCGGTGAGCAGGGCGGCGACGCCAGCCTTGTCGTCCAGATGGCGCGAACTGATGTAGCCGCTGTCGGTGAACTCCGGCAACGGATCGAAGGCGACGAAGTCGCCGACCTGCACGCCCAGCTGCTCGGTCTCGTGGCGACTCTTGGTCACGGCGTCCAGGCGCAATTCGATGTGGTCCCAGGTCACCGGCATCTTGTCGATTTCGGTGTTGAAGGCGTGGCCGGAGGCCAGCAGCGGCAGCACGCTGCCTCTCAGGGTACCGTCATCGGTGAACAGGCTGACGCGGCTGCCTTCGGCGAAGCGGCTCGACCAGTGGCCCACGGCCGCCAGGCCCAGCCGGCCGTTGTCCTTGATCTCGCGGACGATGGCGCCAATGGTGTCCAGATGCGCGGAGACGGCGCGATCCGGACTCTCCTTGTGGCCCTTGATGGTGGCGCGAATGGTGCCGCGGCGGGTCAGCTCGAAGGGGATGTCCAGTTCGTTGAGCCGTTCGGCGACGTACATGACGATGGTGTCGGTGAAGCCCGTGGGGCTGGGGATCGCCAGCATGTCCAGCAGGACCTTGCGCAGGTAATCCAGATCGGGCTCGGGCAAGCGATTCATAGCGGAACCTCCCGGGACAGCGGGAACAGCAGGTCGATGAAGCGTTCGGCGGTGGGCCGCGGCTCGTGGTTGGCCAGGCCCGGTCGCTCGTTGGCTTCGATGATGACGTAGTCGGGCGAATCGGCGGCTGGGACCAGCAGGTCCATGCCGGTGACGGGGATGTCCAGAGCGCGCGCTGCCTGGATGGCCGCGTCGGCGAGCACCGGATGCAGACTGTCGGTGACGTCCTCCAGGATGCCGCCGGTGTGCAGGTTGGCGGTCTTGCGCACGGCCAGATGAGTGCCGGCGGGCAGCACACTGTCCCAGTCGTGACCGGCGCCGCGGATGGCGCGTTCGGTTTCCTCGTCCATCGGGATGCGCGACTCGCCGCCGGTAGCGGCCTGACGGCGGCGGCTCTGGGCTTCGATCAGGTCCCGGACGCTGTGCTGGCCATCGCCGACGATTTCCGCCGGCCGGCGAATGGCCGCGGCCACCACCTCGTGACCAATGACCACCACCCGCAGATCGAGGCCCTGGTGAAAGCTTTCCAGCAGCACACGATCGTCATGGCGCCGCGCCGCCTGGATGGCGGTGGCAAGGTGCTCGGCGTCGCGGATGTCCACGGCCACGCCCTTGCCCTGTTCGCCATTGACCGGCTTGACCACCAGGGCGCCGTGCTTCTCCAGAAAGGCGGTGTTGTCTTCGTCGCTGCCCGCCAGTTGCTGCTCGGGGACCTTCAGCCCGGCACGGGCCAGGGTGCGACTGGTCAGCACCTTGTCGGCGCAGAGGGTCATGGTCACGGCGGAGGTGAGATCGGTGAGGGATTCGCGGCAGCGGATGCGGCGGTTGCCCTGGATAAGGGTGAAAAGACCCCCTTCGGCATCGTCCACCTGCACCTCGATGCCACGCCGCAAGGCTTCGTCGACGATGATCCGTGCATAGGGATTCAGCTCGGCGGCAGGGCCGGGGCCGAGGAACAGCGTCTGGTTGATGCCGTTCTTGCACTTGATGGCGAAGGTCTGCAGCGGGCGGAAACCCAGCTTGTCGTAGAGTCGCTTGGCCTGCAGGTTGTCATGCAGCACCGACAGGTCCAGATAGGCCAGGCCGCGGCTGGCATAGTGCTCGATCAGGTGGCGAACCAGCGCCTCGCCGACACCGGGCCGGCTGCACTCGGGCGAGACCGCCAGGCACCACAGCGAGG
Organism: Pseudomonas flavocrustae; assembly: GCF_029872515.1. Classification (NCBI taxonomy): domain Bacteria; kingdom Pseudomonadati; phylum Pseudomonadota; class Gammaproteobacteria; order Pseudomonadales; family Pseudomonadaceae; genus Pseudomonas; species Pseudomonas flavocrustae. The sequence continues at coordinate 357,512 of NZ_JAPDIQ010000002.1, forward strand.
AGCCGCCATCGGGATCCCTAAAGGCCTTGACGTGATTGAGGCCCATCACCGAGCCGATGATGGCGCCGCTGTCGTCGTCTTCCGCCAGCCAGTAGACCGGACCACCCTTGTGCCGCGGCGTCAGCCGCTCGGTGTCCACGGGCAGCATATGGCGCTGCTGATAGAGCCGATTGATCTCGCTCCAGTCCTGCGCGGAGCAGGCGCGGCGGATACGAAAGCCGCGATAGATCCGGCGTGCCGGGCGATAGTCGCTGAACCAGACCCGCAGGGTATCACTGGGGTCGAGAAACAGCTGTTGTGGCGCCTGGGCCAGCACCTGATGCGGAGCGGCCACGTAGAGGGCGATGTCGCGCTCGCCGGGCGTTTCGGTGAGCAATTCCTTGGCCAGACTGGCGGGATCGGGATAGGTGTGACCGATGAGCAGCCGTCCCCAGCCGCAATGGAGGCAGAGCGGCTGGGAGGTCGGATGGTCGCCTTCCGCAAGGCGCGCCTGCAGCCGTTCGTAGGAGGGCGTCTGGGCACGCTGGAGGCGCTGGTTGTAGCTGGTCGCTTTCATGCGTCTTGCACCCTCACAGTCCGTGTTCGCTCATCCAGAGGTTGAGCGCGGCGAGTTGCCAGAGCTTGGAACCGCGCAGAGGCGTGATGCGATCGGCCGGATTGGTCAGCAGGCGATCGATCTCGGCGGTGTCGAACAGGCCGCGATCCTGGCTGGGATCCAGCAGCAACTCGCGTACCCAGGTCAGGGTGTTGCCTTCCAGGTGCTTGAGGCCCGGCACCGGGAAATAGCCCTTGGGTCGGTCGATCACCTCTTGAGGAATGACCTTGCGCGCGGCGGCCTTGAGTACCTGCTTGCCGCCATCGCCCAATTTGAATTCGGCGGGAATGCGCGCCGAGAGTTCGGCCAGGCGATAGTCGAGGAAGGGCACCCGGGCTTCCAGGCCCCACGCCATGGTCATGTTGTCGACCCGCTTGACCGGGTCATCCACCAGCATCACGGTGCTGTCCAGGCGCAGGGCCTTGTCGACCCCGGCGCTGGCGCCCGGCTTGGCGAAGTGCTGACGGACGAAGGCTTCGGCGGCGTCTTCCTCCAGGCGTACACCCGCCTGCACGGTGGCGGCGTACTGGGCGTAGTCGCGATCGAAGAAGGCGGCGCGGTAGGCGGCGAAGGGATCGGCGGCGCCATGTACCTGGGGATACCAGTGGTAGCCGGCGAAGAGTTCGTCCGCACCCTGACCGCTCTGCACCACCTTGCAGTGCTTGGAGACCTCACGCGAGAGCAGGTAGAAGGCGATGCAGTCGTGACTGACCATCGGCTCGCTCATGGCGGAGAAGGCACGCGGCAGCTGCTGGATGATCTCGTCTTCGGCGATGCGCAGTTGATGGTGGCGAGTGCCGTAGTGGTTGGCGATCAGATCGGAATACTGGAATTCGTCGCCGCGCTCGCCACCGGCATCCTCGAAGCCGATGGAGAAGGTCAGCAGGTCCTTGACTCCCGAATCGTGCAGCAGGCCCACCAGCAGACTGGAATCCACCCCGCCGGAAAGCAGTACCCCAACCTCGCGCGCCGCACGCTGGCGAATCGCCACGGCGTCCTTGAGACCATGCAGGACCCGCTCGGCCCAGTCGTCCAGGGTATAGCGGCGCTCGTCTTCACGGGGACCGTAGTCCAGGTTCCACCAGGTCTCCTGGTGCTGCTGGCCGGACGCATCCACGGTCATCCAGGTCGCCGGCGGCAGCTTTTGCACGCCCTGCAGGATGGTACGCGGCGCCGGCACCACGGCATGGAAGTTCAGGTAGTGGTTGAGCGCGACCGGATCGATACGGGTGTCGATGTCACCGGCTTCCAGCAGGGCGGGCAGGCTGGAAGCGAATCTCAGGCGCCTGTCGGTGAACGAGAGATACAGTGGTTTGATCCCCAGGCGATCCCGGGCGATGAACAGCCGGCCACTGTCACGCTCCCAGATGGCGAAGGCGAACATGCCATTGAGCTTGGGCAGCATGTCCTTGCCCCAGGCGTGATAGGCCTTGAGCAGGATCTCGGTGTCACCCCCGGAATAAAAGCTATAACCCTTGGCTTCCAGCTCGGTACGCAGTTCCGGATAGTTGTAGATGGCGCCGTTGAACACCATGGACAGACCCAGTTCCGGCTCGATCATGGGTTGGCCCGAAGCTTCCGCCAGATCCATGATCTTCAGCCGGCGATGGCCCAGGGCGACCGGTCCCTGGCTATGGAAGCCCCAGGCATCAGGTCCGCGCTGTTCGAGGCGGTGGGTAATACGCTCCACCACGCTGATGGCTGCGGGTTGTTGATCGAAACGAAGCTCTCCGGCGATGCCGCACATGGTTCTGTGCCTCTTGAATCCTTGGGATGCGGCGCGGTGAGTTCAATCCCGAACCCGGCGTGCGCATCCAATGCGTGTGGACTTCTCGCGATCCTTGAGAAGCCAATGCAGGGGCGCGGTGCGTGTGGGAGGCGTGGAGCGGACAGGTCGTCTGTCTGGCGCTCCAGGTCTGAACGCACGCATTGACCGACAGCAGGTCTCAGAGAGGGTGGGGTGCCGCCGGTCAGGGCCTCAGGTTACGAGCCCCGGGCGCGGCGGATGGTTCCATCGAAAAGCCCGTGGCTGCCGCCACCGTCACAGGTGCGGCTGTCAAACTTGCTTGTTTATGTTATAATGTATCTTTATCGGGCCCAGCGATGACCTGTCGTCGTCGCCGCCCCAGACCAGGAGACGCCTCATGAGACCCGGTATCCATCCCAACTACCGTCCCGTGCTGTTCCACGACACCACCTCGGACACCTACTTCCTGATCCGCTCCACTGCCGAGAGCGATCGGACCCAGGAATACGAAGGGGAGACCTATCCCTACATCAGTCTGGACGTATCCAGCGCCTCCCACCCGATCTACACCGGCGAGCAGCGCCAGATGAAGGTCGAAGGTCGTGTCTCGAGCTTCAACAAGAAGTTCGCCGGCTTCCCGGGTGGCAACAGCAAGTAAGCCCCTCGCGAGCAGCGCGCCGACTCAGCGCGCGCTGCTGACCCCTTCCAGGGTGGCGAAGGAGGTGTCCTTGGCGGTCAGCAGGAAATCCTGCATGAAAGGCGCCTCCAGCATGTCTTCGCGGATCGCCGCATAGAGCGTCGCATACAGCCCCTTCTCACCGAGTCGGCGCGCGGTGACATAGCCGCGTGAGCTGTATTCGTGAATCGCCCAGTTGGGCAGGCAGCAGACGCCACGACCCGACGCCACCAGCTGCAGCATCATCACCGTCATCTCCGCCGTGCGTATCGACAACGGCTCGACGTCGGCCGGATCGAGAAAGCGGGTGAAGATATCCAGTCGATCGCGCTCCACCGGATAGGTGATCTGCGTTTCCTGGGCGAGGTCCTCAGGGACGATATAGGGACGCTGCGCCAGCGGATGCTGGTTGGCCACCGCCAGCAGGGCCTCGTAGGTGAACAGTGGCACGTAGGTGACGCCCGAAAGGTCCACCGGATCGGCCGTCACCACCAGATCCAGATCGCCTCGGGCCAGGGCCGGCAGGGGCGCGAAGGAGAACCCGGAGGCCAGGTCCAGCTCCACTTCCGGCCAGGAATCACGGAATTGGTCGATGGTGGGCATCAGCCACTGGAAGCAGCTGTGGCATTCGATGGCCATGTGCAGCCGTCCCGCGGTCCCGCCCACCAGCCGCGCCAGGTCCCGCTCGGCACTGCGCAGATGCGGCAACACCGCGTCCGCGGTCTGCAGCAGCCGCAGGCCGGCACTGGTGAAGCGGATGGGCTTGGTCTTGCGGATGAACAGTGGGGTACCCAGGCGCTCTTCCAGTTCCTTGAACTGATGGGAGAGGGCGGATTGGGTCAGGTGCAAACGCTCCGCCGCTTCCACCAGGCTGGAGGATTCGCGGAGAGCATGCAGGGTTTTCAGGTGACGGAGTTCGAACATGGCACTGGCGCTGGAAGTAAAGCCGCATCATGAAGACTTTTCATGGTACTGGCCATCTTCCGCCACGTCAGCCGCTGCAGAATCCAGTGCGATTGATGAATCGAGTGCCCCCGACCAGATTGCCCGCCCGGGGACAGACCAGCATCCCACTTAGGCGGCGTTGCTGTCCTTGCTGTCCTGGGCCGGTTCCGAATGCGCCAGGAAGTCTTCCAGCGCAGCCCGTTCGGCATCGCTGAATACCAGGCCCAGCTTGGTCCGCCGCCAGAGCACGTCATCGGCACTGGTGACCCACTCGTATCGTTGCAGGTACTCGACTTCCCGCGCGTACAGGTCGGCACCTATCACCTTGCCCAGCGTCTCCACCGAGCGTCCGTCACCGAGCAGGGTCCAGACCCGGCTGCCATAGGTGGTTGCCCAACGCTGCGCGAGGGCCGGCGTCAGACCACTGACCTTGTCCAGCAACTCGCGGGTCAGCGCCTGGGGTGTGGTCATGTTCTCGCCACCGGGCAGCGGTGCCGATGCGGTCCAGCTGTTGCCCAGCTGCGGGAAGAAGGGCTGCAACTGCGCCATCGCCGACTCGGCGAGCTTGCGGTAGGTGGTCAGCTTGCCACCGAACACCGACAGCAGCGGGGCACCCTGCTCCTCGGCCAGCGACAGGGTGTAGTCGCGGGTGATGGCGGAAGGGTTGTCCGATTCGTCGTCGCACAGCGGGCGTACGCCGGAGAAGGTATGCAGGACGTCGTTGCGGCTGAGTTGCTTGCGGAAGTGGGCATTGGCCACGCCCAGCACGTAGTCGATTTCCTGTTCGGTGATGGTCACCTTGGCCGGATCGCCCTGGTACTCGCGATCCGTGGTACCGACCATGGTGTACTGGCCGAGATAGGGAATGGCGAAGACGATGCGGCGATCTTCGTTCTGCATGATGTAGGCCTGCTCGCCTTCGTACAGCTTGGGCACGATGACGTGACTGCCCTGGATCAGGCGGATCCCGTAAGGCGACTTCTGCTGCAGGTCCTGGCGAATGAAGCTGGCGACCCAGGGACCGGCGGCATTGACCAGGCCCTTGGCACGGATCTGCTGGCGACCCTGAGGACCTTCGACCTCGACCTCCCAGTGACCCTCGACGCGGCGGGCGCTGACGCAACGGGTGCGGGTCACGATGTCGGCACCCTTGTCACGCGCCTGCATGGCGTTGAGCACCACCAGGCGGGCATCGTCCACCCAGCAGTCGGAATATTCGAAGCCGCGCTTGATCTCGGCCTTGAGCGGCCCCTGGGCATCGAACTTCAGGCCACGGGAACCCGGCAGCTTTTCGCGCTTGCCGAGGTGGTCATAAAGGAAGAGACCGGCCCGGATCATCCACGCCGGACGCAGGTGCGGGCGGTGGGGCAGGACGAAGCGCATCGGCTTGACGATATGGGGCGCCTTGGCCAGCAGCACCTCACGCTCGGCGAGGGCTTCGCGCACCAGGCGGAATTCGTGATGTTCCAGGTAGCGCAGGCCGCCGTGGATCAGCTTGCTGCTGGCGGACGAGGTATGGCTCGCCAGGTCGTCGCGTTCACAGAGAAACACCGACAGACCCCGACCGGCGGCATCGGCCGCGATGCCTACGCCGTTGATGCCACCGCCGATGACGGCGAGATCGTAAGTCCGGGGAGTTGCAGTGGGTGCCTGGGCCATGATGCCTCCTGTGAAACGAACATAATTATTCGGTTTCGAACATAATAGCCCAGCAAAAACTCAGGTTCTAGCCAGGTCTGTGTCTTCAGACCGCTAAAACGAAAAAAAACGAATATAGAGAGAAGCCAGGCGACGAATGGTCGTCGCCTCGGAGGGTCAGCGCGGGCGCGCCACTTCCACCTTGACCTGCCATTCCTGCAGGCAGCGGGCGAAGGCGGGTGACGGCTCGCGCTCGGTGAAGAGCTGGTCGATCTGCTCCAGGCTGCCCAGGCGGATCATGGCGTTGCGACCGAACTTGCTGGAATCGGCGGCAAGAAACACCTGGCGGGCGTTATGGATGATGGCCTGGGAGACGCAGACCTCCTGGTAGTCGAAGTCCAGCAGGGTGCCGTCTTCGTCGATGCCGCTGATGCCAACCAGGGCGTAGTCGACCTTGAACTGCTTGATGAAGTCGGCGGTCGCCTGGCCCACCACGCCGCCGTCGCTGCGCACCTTGCCGCTGGCGATCAGGACGTCGAAGTCGTCCTTGGCGCTGAGGATGTTGGCCACGTGCAGGTTGTTGGTGATGACCTTGAGGCTGCGATGCCCGAGCAGGGCATGGGCGATGGCCTCGGTGGTGGTGCCGATATTGATGAACAGCGAGGCATGGTCGGGTACGGCGGCGGCCACGGCTTCGGCGATCAGGCGCTTTTCCTCGCGCATCTGGCCGGCCCTCATGCTGTATTCGGTGTTCTCCACGCTGGAGTCGTGGGCAGCGCCGCCATGGTAGCGCCGCAGCAGGCCGGCCTCGGCGAGCTGGTTGATATCGCGGCGGATCGTCTGCGGGGTGACGGAGAAATGCTGGGCCAGCTCTTCGATGCTGACGTAGCCGCGCTCACGGACCAGTTCGAGAATCTGCTGTTGGCGAGGCGCCAGGCTCATTGCGGCTTCCTTGAGGTGATCGAGTAAATTCACAGAGGATGCCGTAGGTCTTTCCGGGTGGAAAGCGCTTGTCGCGCAAAGCAAGACCGGCGTCGGAAGACGCCGGTCTCATGGAGAGCCGTCCGGAAGGCCGCCGGGCAACCGCCGGCACCTTCCGCAACGGAGTCACTCAGTCCAGGGCCCAGCCGCGGGTGCGCTCGACGGCCTTTTTCCAGCCCTTGTACAGGGTGTCTCTCTTGGTCGGGTCGCATGCCGGCTCGAAGACCCGTTCGATGGTGCTCTTGCTGCGCAACTCGTCCAGGCTGCTCCAGAAGCCGGTGGCAAGACCGGCCAGGTAGGCCGCGCCCAGGGCGGTGGTCTCCTTCATTACCGGCCGCTCGACCCGGGTGCCGAGCACGTCCGACTGGAACTGCATGAGGAAGTTGTTGGCGGTGGCGCCACCGTCCACCCGCAGGGACTTCAGGGCTTCGCCGGCATCCTGCTGCATGGCATCCAGCACATCGCGGGTCTGGAAGGCGATGGATTCCAGGGTGGCGCGGATGATGTGGTCCACCTTGACGCCACGGGTCAGGCCGAACAGCGCACCGCGGGCATAGGGATCCCAGTAGGGCGCGCCCAGGCCGGTGAAGGCCGGGACCAGGTAGACGCCGTTGCTGTCGGTCACCTTGGTGGCGAAGTACTCGGAGTCCAGGGAGTCGTTGATCACCTTGAGTTCGTCGCGCAGCCACTGGACGGTGGAGCCACCGTTGAAGATGGCGCCTTCCAGGGCGTAGTTGACCTCGCCGCGGGGACCGCAGGCGATGGTGGTCAGCAGGCCGTGCTGGGACTGTACCGCCTTCTCGCCGGTGTTCATCAGCAGGAAGCAACCGGTGCCATAGGTGTTCTTGGCCTGGCCGGGTTCCACGCACATCTGGCCGAACAGCGCCGCCTGCTGATCGCCGGCGATACCGGCGATGGGGATGCCGGTGGTCTGGCCGCTGCCCAGGTGCGCGTGGCCATAGACCTCGGAGGAGGACTTCACTTCCGGCAGCATCTCGCGCGGGATGTCCAGCACCTCGAGCATGGTGGCGTCCCACTCGCGCTTGTGGATATCGAACAGCAGGGTGCGCGAGGCGTTGGTGTAGTCGGTCACGTGGGCCTGACCCTGGGTCATCTTCCAGATCAGCCAGGTATCGACGGTGCCGAACAGCAGCTCGCCACGGCGGGCGCGTTCACGGCTGCCTTCGACATGGTCGAGGATCCACTTGATCTTGGTGCCCGAGAAGTAGGGGTCGATCACCAGGCCGGTGGTCTTGCGGATATGGTCTTCCATGCCGTCGCGCTTGAGCTGGTCGCAGATCGCGGTGCTCTGGCGGCTCTGCCAGACGATGGCGTTGTAGATGGGACGGCCGGTGGTCTTGTCCCAGACGATGGCGGTTTCCCGCTGGTTGGTGATGCCGATGGCGGCGATCTGCTCGTTGCTGATGCTGGCCTGGGCCAGCGCCTCGACGAACACCGCGCTCTGGGTGGCCCAGATCTCCATGGGGTCGTGCTCGACCCAGCCGGCCTGCGGGTAGATCTGCGCGAATTCGCGCTGGGCAATGGTCACCACGTTGGCGTTGCGGTCCAGCACGATGGCGCGCGAGCTGGTGGTGCCCTGGTCGAGCGCGACGATGTACTGCTTGTTCTGGTCGGTCATGGTCTTGTTCCTTATTGTGATTCGCGGCGATCAGGACGCTTTGGAGGCGGAGGTCACTTCGGTGCGGGCACTGTCCTCGGCCTTGGCCGGGACGTCGCAGGCACCCGAAGCCAGGCCGGGCAGATGGCGGCAAATCAGCGCCTTGTAACCGGCGGCGCCCAGGCAGGCACCGACGATGGGGCCGAAGATGGGCACCAGGAAGTAGGGGATGTCACGGCCACCGGTGAAGGCGATCTCGCCCCAGCCGGCAAAGAAGGTCATCAGCTTGGGTCCGAAATCGCGAGCCGGGTTCATGGCGAAGCCGGTCAGCGGACCCATGGAGCCACCGATCACGGCGATCAGCAGGCCGATCAGCAGGGGTGCGAGCGGACCGCGGGGCAGGCCGTTGCCGTCGTCGGTGAGGGCCATGATCATGGCCAGCAGGATGGCGGTGATGACGGCCTCGACCAGGAAGGCCTGGCCAACCGACAGGGACGGATGGGGATAGGTGGAGAAGACGCCGGCCAGCTCCAGGCTCGCCTGGCTGCCGCGGACCATGTGATGGGCCTGTTCATAATCGAAAAACAGGCTGCTGTAGAGGCCGTAGACCAGCGCCGCACCGCAGAAGGCGCCGGCCACCTGGGCCAGGATGTAGGCCGGGACCTTGCGTCTTTCGAAGCCACCGAACAGCCAGAGGGCGATGGTGACGGCCGGACTGAGATGCGCGCCGGAGACACCGGCGGACAGGTAGACCGCCATGCTCACGCCGACGCCCCAGATGATACTGATCTCCCAGAGGCCGAGAGTAGCGCCGCCGACCTTCGCGGCCGCCACGCAACCGGTACCGAAAAAAATGAGGAGGGCTGTGCCGAGGAATTCGGCGATGCATTGACCGCGTAGCGTTGGAGCCGGAAGAGTACTCATGGAGGAGCCTCGTGGTTGTTGTATTTATAGGTGGCCGGAGAGCCATTTGTTCGCAACCGAAAATCTAATTTCAAATATGAAAACTGTCAAAGCTCCTGAGCGCAAAAACAGTGACGACGTTCGACAATTCATTGCCGATGCGACGCCGCCTGCTATTTTGGTCATAGGACTTCTGGCGACAACCGGCCGGTTGGCAGGTCTTAATGTATAGCCGTTGCTGTCAGGGATCATCAGAGGCCGGGTGCCCGTGCGACGTCGATGCTTGCTGTTTCTCTTCTTCTGCTCAGGTAGCGCGCATGCCCCTAGAATTTCATCAGGTCGATGCCTTCACCGATCAGTTCTTCCGTGGCAATCCCGCTGCGGTCTACCGCCTGGACAGCTGGCCGGCCGATGAGCTGCTGCAGCGGATCGCCACCGAGCACAATCTTTCGGAAACCGCCTTCGTGGTGTGGGAGGAGGATACCTGGCGCATCCGCTGGTTTACCCCGCGGACCGAGGTGCCCCTGTGCGGTCATGCCACCCTGGCTGCCGCGCACATCCTGTTCGAGGTCTATGGCGAAGCGGGTGATCGCCTGGAGTTCATCAGTCAGTCGGGCGTCCTGCGGGTATTTCGCGAAGCCGATGGACTGCTGGCGTTGGATTTCCCTGCGCTGGTGCCCACGGAGCAGGGGGTCACTCCCGAGCTGGAACGTGCCCTGCGGGTCTCGCCGGTGGATGCACTGGCGGCGGACAAGCTGCTGGTACTGCTGGAGTCGGAGCAGGCGGTGCGTGACTGCAAGCCGGACCTGGCGGCCATCGCCCGGCTCCCCTGGCAAGGCGTCATCGTGACCGCGCGGGGGCAGGAGGTGGACTTCGTTTCGCGCTTCTTCGCCCCGGCAGTGGGTGTGGATGAAGATCCCGTCACCGGTTCGGCGCATTGCAGCCTGATTCCCTACTGGTCGCGGCGACTGGCCAAGCGGATGCTCACCGCCCAGCAGCTTTCGGCCCGGGGCGGGCAGCTCAGGTGTCGACTGGAGGGTGACCGGGTCAGTATCGCCGGGCGGGCGGTGACGGTGCTGCGCGGTCAGCTGTTGCTGTAGCGAAAGGGCCTCGACTGCCTGACGCAGCCGAGGCTTCTGCCGGGTTCAGGCGTGCAGCGGCGGCTTGATGAGAAATTCGAGCAGCGCCTTCTGGGCATGCAGGCGATTTTCGGCTTCGTCCCAGACCACCGCGCGGGCATCGTCCAGCAGGGTGTGGCTGATCTCTTCCCCGCGGTGGGCCGGCAGGCAGTGCATGAACAGCACATCGGGCGCGGCGCCATCGAGCAGTTGGGCGGTGACCTGGTAGGGCTTGAAGGCCGCCAGGCGTAGGCGGGTTTCCTCTTCCTGGCCCATGGAGGTCCAGACGTCGGTACTGACCAGGTGGGCCTGGGCCACCGCCTCGCGTGGATCCCGGGTCAGCTGCACGCGGTCGCCGGCGCGTTCGAGGAAGCGCGGATTGGGCTCATAGTCTTCCGGGCAGGCGATGCGCAGGCTGAAGTCGAGCTGCTCGGCCGCCTCGATGTAGCTGTTGCACATGTTGTTGCCATCGCCGATCCAGGCCACGGTCTTGCCGCGGATGTCGCCCCGGTGTTCGAAGAAGGTCTGCATGTCGGCGAGCAGCTGGCAGGGGTGCAGATCATCCGACAGGCCATTGATTACCGGCACCCTGGAATTGGCGGCGAAGGTGGTGAGCATCTCGTGGGCATAGGTACGGATCATCACGCCGTCGAGCATGCTCGACATGACGCGGGCGCTGTCCGGGACAGGTTCGCCGCGACCAAGTTGGGTATCACGGGAAGAGAGGAAGATCGCCTGGCCGCCGAGCTGGATCATGCCGGCCTCGAAGGAGAGGCGGGTACGGGTCGAGGCCTTTTCGAAGATCATGCCCAGGACGCGATTGCGCAGGGGCTCGTGCAGCACACCCCGGTTGCGCAGGGCCTTGAGCTCGATGCCGCGTGCGATGAGTTGCCGGAGTTCCTCGGGGGAACAGTCCATGAAAGAGAGAAAGTGGCGAACCGTCATTTCGTTACCCTAGCGTCCCGTCCCGGTAACGGCCGTCCATGGAGGACGCGGCGAACCTGAGAGCATGCCGTTTCAAACGGCGGAAAGACCAAAGGCGAAATGGTATAAGTTCATGTCGCATTTTACCACCATCGCAGGCCAGGCCCTTCGGGCAGGGCGGCTGGCCCGAGACGGATCAGTTGGCGGTAGCCTTACAGCAGGTCGGCGGGAACGTTGCCGCCGTTGTCGGCCAGCTTCTGCAGGACGGCCTTGTGCAGCCACATGTTCATCTGGGCAGAGTCGCCCAGCTTGTCGGCCGGGCAGTTCAGTTCCTTGGCCAGTTCCTGGCGGGCGGTCAGGCTGCTGTCCAGGTCGAGGAGCTTGAGGAGGTCGACGATGGAGGTCTTCCAGTTGAGTTGCTCGCCTTTCTGAGTGGCCAGGCCATCCAGCTTGGCGGCGACGTCCACCTGGCTCATATGGTTGCCAGCACCTGCGGGGGCGGTGCTACCGGCGGGCGTGGTGGTCTCGGTGGCACCGGTAGTGGGCGCGGCGGCAGGGGTGTCCGCGTGGGCTTCACCGATGCCGAGCTTGGATAGGATGGTGCTGAACAGGCTCATGGAGTTCTCCTGGGGGTCTTGGATCAGGCGCACCGAGCGGCGCCTACCTTTAACCTGACCACGGCCGCGTCCGCAAAGTTTGCTCGGCGGCGCGCCGGATCGTGGTCATGGCGGCGAACGGTGGTGCCGGAGCGTGGTCGATTTGCAGGTCGAGCCGCGCCTGTCATGGGCTGGACGTCGCGGAAATCCCGGCGTTCCACCGGCCTTTCCGTTACAATCGTCCCACCGTATTAGCGAGGTGCATCGTGGAAATCATCGATACCATCAAAGACCAGATTGCCAACAATCCCGTGCTGCTCTACATGAAGGGTTCGCCGAACGCGCCTCAGTGCGGCTTCTCTTCCCGCGCCGCGCAGGTGCTGATGGCCTGTGGCGAAAAATTCGCCTATGTCGACATCCTGCAGAATCCGGAAATCCGCGCCAACCTGCCCAAGTACGCCAACTGGCCGACCTTCCCCCAGCTGTGGGTCGGCGGCGAGCTGGTCGGCGGCAGCGACATCCTGGCCGAGCTCTATGAGAAGGGCGAGTTGCAGACCCTGATCAAGCAGGCCGTGGAAACCAAGGACGCCTGAGTCCCTGGCCCATAAAAAAGCCCGCAGCGTGCGGGCTTTTTTATGGGCGGCTGCCCGATCAATCGTCGTCGTGCATCTGCGACTGGATGTAGTTCTCGATCCCGACGCTGGCGATGAGGCTCAGCTGGGTCTCCAGCCAGTCGATATGCTCTTCCTCGGATTCGAGGATGCTCTTGAGCATGTCGCGACTCACATAGTCCCGCACGCTCTCGCAATAGGTGATGGCTTCACGCAGGTCGGCCACGGCGCTGATTTCCAGGCGCAGGTCGCACTGGATCATCTCCTGAGTGTTCTCGCCGATCATCAGCTTGCCCAGGTCCTGCAGGTTGGGCAGACCTTCCAGGAACAGGATGCGCTCGATCAGGCGATCGGCGTGCTTCATCTCGTCGATGGATTCCTTGTACTCGTGATGACCCAGCTTGCGGATACCCCAGTCGTTGTACATCCGCGAGTGCAGGAAATACTGGTTGATGGCCACCAGTTCGTTGCCGAGGATCTTGTTCAAATGCTGGATGACGGTGATATCGCCTTTCATGGCCGGACCTGCAAATCGGGTGGGATTACCGGCAGTCTGAGCGTGGGAGGGCCCTTTGTCAAAAGCTTAAGTTGTTGAAAAATCGACGAAAATCGAACGGTAATCGAAAGCTTTTCCATCCTTTTCGTAAGCGTTTGATTAGACAATAAAAAAGCCGGACGCAAGGTCCGGCTTTTTTTGCAGGGGTATCGCTCAGGCGCGCGGGACGTCCAGCGCATAGGCGAGCTGCTGGGCGCCGTGCAGCTCACCGAGGGTTTCCTTGACCACCTGCTTGGCGAGGCAGGCGCACTTGCCGCACTGGGTGGCGCAACCGGTGCTTTCCCGGACTTCCCGATAACTGCAGCAGCCCTCATAGATGGCTTCGCGAATCTGCTTGTCGGTCACGCCACGGCAAAGACACACGTACATGGATCGCCTGCTGTATGAGTGGAGGTGCCGCCAAAGCTAATGACAATGAGAATTATTGTCAAAGTTGTAGGCGGCAAAATCTCATTAACGGCAGGGCGGGCGACGGACGGTCAGTCGAGATCAACCCAGCCGCCCATCTCCCGCCAGCGATTGACGATGCCGCAGAACAGCTCGGCGGTCTTCTCAGTGTCGTAGCGGGCCGAGTGGGCTTCGCGGTTATCGAATTCGATACCGGCGGCCTGGCAGGCCTTGGCCAGCACCGTCTGACCATAGGCCAGTCCGGCCAGGGTGGCGGTATCGAAGCTGGAGAAGGGGTGGAAGGGATTGCGCTTCAGCCCGCAGCGCAGCACCGCGGCATTGAGAAAGCCCAGGTCGAAGCTGCTGTTGTGGCCGACCAGGATGGCTCTCTTGCAGCCGTTGGCCTTGAGCGACTTGCGCACGCCCTTGAAGATTTCGCTGAGCGCCTGCTCTTCGCCCACCGCCATGCGCAGCGGATGGTCGAGCTTGATGCCGGTGAACTCCAGCGCCGCCGGCTCGATATTGGCGCCGGCGAAGGGTTCGACGCGGAAGAAGTAGGTGTGGTCCGGGTAGAGCACCCCGTCCTCGTCCATGGCCACCGTGGTGGCGGCGATTTCCAGCAGGGCATCGGTGGCGGCATTGAAGCCACCGGTCTCGACATCCACTACTACCGGCAGGTAGCCACGGAAGCGGCGCGCCATGGGGATGCGCGAGTCGGACATCGGCTGGCTGGCGTCCAGTTCGTCGCTGAAGGTCTCGTCCATGCTCATGCGCCCACCTCCAGACGCCAGCGCAGCGTCTCGCCGGCGCGCAGCGGAATCACCTCGTGGTCACCGAAGGGCAGGGAGGCAGGGGCCTGCCAGTCCTCGCGGACCAGGGTGACGGTCTCGGTATTGCGCGGCAGGCCGTAGAAGTCGGCGCCGAAATGGCTGGCGAAGCCTTCCAGACGGTCGAGGGCATTGCGGCTCTCGAAGGCCTCGGCATAGAGCTCTAGAGCGCCATAGGCGGTGTAGCAGCCGGCGCAGCCGCAGGCCGCTTCCTTGGCGTGACGGGCATGGGGTGCCGAATCGGTGCCGAGGAAGAACTTGGGATTGCCACTGGTGGCGGCGTCCAGCAGGGCGCTCTGGTGGGTATTGCGCTTGAGGATCGGCAGGCAATAGAAGTGCGGCCGGATCCCGCCCACCAGCATGTGGTTGCGGTTGTACAGCAGGTGGTGGACGGTGATGGTGGCACCGACGTTGGCCGGGGCCTCGCGCACGAAGGCAGCGGCATCACCGGTGGTGATGTGCTCGAACACCACCTTCAGCGTCGGGAAGCGCTGGACGATACGCACCAGATGCTCGTCGATGAATTTCTTCTCGCGGTCGAAGACGTCCACCTCGGCATGGGTGACCTCGCCGTGCACCAGCAGCGGCAGGCCGATCTCGGCCATGGCTTCCAGGGTGGGAAAGAGGTTGTCCAGCGAGGTCACGCCGGAATCGGAATTGGTGGTAGCGCCGGCCGGATAGAGCTTGGCGGCGTGCACGAAGCCGCTGGCCTTGGCGCTGCGTACCTCTTCCGGGCTGGTGCGGTCGGTGAGATAGAGCACCATCAGCGGTTCGAAGCGGCTGCCGGCCGGGCGCGCGGCCAGGATACGCGCGCGGTAGGCGGCGGCCTGCTCGGCATTGCGCACCGGTGGCACCAGGTTGGGCATGACGATGGCGCGACCGAATTCCCGGGCAGCGTCGGCGACGGTCTGCGGCAGGGCGGCGCCGTCGCGCAGGTGAATGTGCCAGTCATCGGGACGGGCAAGGGTGATCCGGTCGGTCATGCGGGATTCCAGGCTGCGGGAAAGTGGGGAAATGCTACCGGAAAAGGGGGTAGCCGGCATCCGTGCGGCGGGACCGTACTCAAGTTTTCCGCGCCTTCGACCGATAAGAAGCCCAGGTACTTTTTCTTTCCGGAGTCCGACGTGCGCTCGCGTTACCTCTTCCTTTCCTCTCTGCTGCTTGCCGTGCCGGCCTGGGGGATGACCTTCCAGAGCCGGCTCGAAAGCGTGGAATGGAAGGTCGAGGGCGACATCTTCGCCTGTCGCCTGCTGCAGCCCATTCCTCGTTTCGGCAGCGGCGGCTTCCTGCGTCGCGCGGGCGAGTCCACGGTGTTCGAGCTACGGCCCAATGGTCAGTGGCTGCCGGCGGGCAGTGCCAGCCTGAAGGCGGCGGCGGTGCCCTGGAAGCCGGGGCTGGGCGATATCAGCCTCGGCTCGGTCAAGGTCGTCGAGGGTGAGCAGGCGCTGGCCACCAGCGCGCAGCAGGCGCAGCGGCTGCTGGCGGGGTTGATGGAAGGGCGCATGCCCCAGGTCAGTCGCGCGGGCGCCCTGGACGACCGGGTCGAGGTCCGGCTGCTGCCGGTGCGCTTCGAACCGGCCTACCAGCAGTTCCAGGCCTGTACCCAGAAGCTGCTGGCGGTCAATTTCGAGCAGATCCGCCATTCCCAGGTCAATTTTCCGGGCGGCGGAGATACCCTGGACGATCTGGCCAAGGCCAAGCTCGATCTCATCGATGAGTACCTGAAGGCCGATCCGACGGTCAACCACGTCATCGTCTCGGGCTACAGCGACAACCAGGGCACGCGCCTGGATAACCGCCAGGAATCCCGGCTGCGTGCCATCGCGGTGATGGAGTACCTCAAGAGCAAGGGCTTCGCCGCGGAGCAGATCGAATTGCGCTTCTTTGGCGAGCAGTACCCCGTGGCGCCCAACAGCAGCAAGGCCAATCGCGCGCTCAATCGCCGGGTGACCCTGGTGTTCTCGCGGGTGCCGCCAGGCGCCGAGCCTCCAGCTGCGGCAACCACCAGCACCGCGGCCAATCCGGCCGAACCGCCGGCGCCCACCCCGGCACCGCCGGCCAAGCCCAAGGGCTGATCCGTCACGACCGCATGTCGCCCAGACATCAGAGTGCGTCGCGCCCCTGTAAAAGCAGCGAGGCGACCAGTAGAATTGTCGCTTTCCGACTCAACGCAACACACGGGAGCGAACGGCATGGCGGATGTGAAGAAGGTAGTCCTGGCGTATTCCGGCGGCCTGGACACCTCGGTGATCCTCAAGTGGCTGCAGGATACCTATAACTGCGAAGTGGTGACCTTCACCGCTGACCTCGGCCAGGGCGAGGAAGTCGAACCGGCACGCGCCAAAGCCAAGGCCATGGGCGTCAAGGAAATCTACATCGACGACCTGCGCGAAGAATTCGTCCGCGACTTCGTCTACCCGATGTTCCGTGCCAACACCGTCTACGAAGGCGAGTACCTGCTGGGTACCTCCATTGCCCGTCCGCTGATCGCCAAGCGCCTGATCGAGATCGCCAACGAGACCGGCGCCGACGCCATCTCCCACGGCGCCACCGGCAAGGGCAACGACCAGGTGCGTTTCGAGCTGGGCGCCTATGCGCTCAAGCCGGGCGTCAAGGTGATCGCACCCTGGCGCGAGTGGGACCTGCTGTCCCGCGAGAAGCTGATGGACTACGCCGAAAAGCACCAGATCCCGATCGAGCGCCACGGCAAGAAGAAGTCGCCGTACTCCATGGACGCCAACCTGTTGCACATCTCCTACGAGGGCGGCGTGCTGGAAGACACCTGGACCGAGCACGAAGAAGACATGTGGCGCTGGACCAAGTCTCCGGAAGCCGCGCCGGACACCCCGACCTACCTCGAGCTGACCTACCGCAATGGTGACATCGTCGCCATCGACGGCCAGGAGCTGAGCCCGGCCACCGTGCTGGCCGAACTGAACCGCATCGGCGGCGAGAACGGCATCGGTCGCCTGGACATCGTCGAGAACCGCTACGTCGGCATGAAGTCCCGTGGCTGCTACGAGACGCCTGGCGGCACCATCATGCTCAAGGCCCACCGCGCCATCGAGTCCATCACCCTCGACCGCGAGGTGGCTCACCTCAAGGACGAGCTGATGCCCAAGTACGCCAGCCTGATCTACACCGGCTACTGGTGGAGCCCCGAGCGGCTGATGCTGCAGAAGATGATCGACGCCTCCCAGGCCAGTGTGAACGGTGTGGTACGCCTGAAGCTGTACAAGGGCAACGTCATCGTTGTCGGCCGCAAGTCCGACGAGTCGCTGTTCGATGCCAACATCGCCACCTTCGAAGAAGACGGTGGCGCCTACAACCAGGCCGACGCGGCGGGCTTCATCAAGCTCAACGCCCTGCGCATGCGCATCGCTGCTGGCAAGGGTCGTACCCTGCTGTAAGGGTCGCCGCGCAACGCAAAACCCCAGCCTCAGCTGGGGTTTTTCATGGGCTACAGATCGAAGTCGTACTCGGAGATCTGCCGCTTCAGGCGACGCTCTTCGAGCATGTCGTCGATCAGACGCCGCTTGGTCAGATTGGTCTTGCTGATGACGATGGGCTCGACGGTTTCAGGCGTCTCGCCATCGGTCTCGAAATCTTCGTCTACATCGATGTCGCTTTTGTCTTCGGCCATGGGTAACTCCTGCAAGGCTGGACAGGGTCACACGCCAGTCATCGACGGGGCTGCGGACCTTTTCGCGCACCTTATAGCGACAAAGCAGGGGCCGGTAAAAAAGATTTTTTCAATCGCCAAAGGGCTTTGGTGCGCCCTTTTTCAATCGTCAGAGGTTTTTGCCTTGTATTCGCAGAGATCCTCGATGCGGCAGCTGCCGCAGCGGGGCTTGCGCGCCTGGCAGACATAGCGGCCGTGCAGGATCAGCCAGTGGTGGGCATCCAGCAGGAAATCCTTCGGCACCACCTTGAGCAGCTTGAGCTCGACCTCCACCACGTTCTTGCCCGGGGCGAGATTGGTTCTGTTGCTGACGCGGAAGATATGGGTATCCACCGCCATGGCGAGCTGACGGAAAGCGGTGTTGAGCACTACGTTGGCGGTCTTGCGCCCCACGCCGGGCAGGGCCTCCAGTTCCTCGCGGGTCTCGGGCACCGCACCGCCATGGCGTTCCAGCAGCAGCCGGCAGGTCTCGATGACGTTCTTGGCCTTGCTGTTGTAGAGCCCGATGGTCTTGATGTACTCCGACAATCCCGCCACGCCCAGGTCCAGGATGGCCTGGGGCGTGTTGGCCACCGGATAGAGGCGGGCGGTGGCCTTGTTGACGCTGACGTCGGTGGCCTGGGCCGAGAGGATCACCGCGATCAGCAGCTCGAACGGCGAGGCGTAGGCCAATTCCGTCTTGGGATCGGGGTTGTCCTCGTGCAGCCGGCGAAAGATCTCCAGGCGTTTGGCGGCATTCATCGGTCGGTTCGCTCTTCCAAGGCCGTGAGGTGGTGAGCCGCCTGCTGAGCGGCGCTGCGCAGGGTTTCCAGCTGGGCGCTCTGCGGGGGTGTGGGCTCGCTACCGAAGGCCCGCTCGGCCTTGGTCAGCTGGGCGCGTGCCAGGGTGGCAGCGATCCGCGCCTGCCTGAGCGCAGCGGGGTCGGCGGACGGCTGCGCCAGGGCCGGCGCACTGGCGCTGGCGGGCCCCTGCTGCGCCCTGTCGAGGGCCGTCTGCGCCTGCTGGGCCGCTTCACGCAACTGCTGCACCTGGGTTTCCAACGCGGGCGTACCGTACTGGACCAATTGCCGCTCGGCCTTCTGCAGGGCGACACGCGCCATGGCGGCAGCGATCTTCAGCGGCTTGAGTGAGGATTCCGCCGTGGCGAGGGGCTCTGCAGCCGTGGCGGTCGCAGGTGGCACCTGACGGCGCTGGCGCTCGGCGTCCAGTCGTTCGCGGTCCCGTTGCAGGCGGGACTGGCGGGCGTCGAAGCGGCGCCGATAGTAGTGCGCGCGCTGACGCTCCGCCGTGCGGTCGACCGGTGCCGGGACCGCCACCAGATCGATGCAGTCCACCGGGCAGGGTGCCAGGCACAGCTCGCAACCGCTGCATTCGTTCTCGATCACCGTGTGCATCAGCTTGGCCGCGCCCAGGATGGCATCGGTGGGGCAGACCTGGATGCACTTGGTGCAGCCGATGCATTCATCCTCGCGGATCACCGCGCGCTGGCTGGGTGTGACCGGATAAGGCGAGTCCAGGGGCAGCGTCGGGCGCTGGAGCAGGGTCGAGAGTTCCAGGATGGTGGCCGCGCCACCGGGCGGGCACTTGTTGTGCGCCTCACCCGCGGCGATGCCCGCCGCATAGGGCTGGCAACCGGGGTGGCCGCATTTGCCGCACTGGGTCTGCGGCAGCAGGGCGTCGATGGCGGTGATGAGGGTGGCGTGAGCGTTCATGATCAGGGTCGGGGCTGGAGGAAGAACGGCGCCCTGAGAGCCTGCTCAAAGTCGGCTGCGCGTCGGCCAAACTGCGTTGAAAATGGCTTCGGAATGCTCATTTACGCTTTGTAAACTCCGCTTCCTCAGCCATGTTCGCCTTGTTTGTCGCTAGCTCGCTCGCCTTTGAGCAGGCTCTCGGCGCCGTTGCTGTCACATCACCCGCTGGCCGGGCTTGGCGCCGCTGTCGGGACTGAGCAGGTGGATCTCGCTGCCGCCGGGGCCGGCGGCCAGGACCATGCCTTCGGAGACGCCGAACTTCATCTTGCGAGGCGCGAGGTTGGCGACGTACAGGGTCAGGCGGCCTTCGAGCTGGCTCGGCTCCGGGTAGGCGCTCTTGATGCCGGAGAAGACGTTTCGCTTGGCATCGCCGATGTCCAGGGTCAGGCGCAGGAGCTTGTCGGCGCCTTCGACGAATTCGGCTTTCTCGATCAGGGCGATGCGCAGGTCGACCTTGGAAAAGGTATCGAAGTCGATGGTCTCGGCCAGCGGGGCCTTGCTCAGTTCGCCATTGCCGGCGGGCTGGGGAGCGGCCTGGGCAGCCAGGTCTTCCTTGGAAGCGTCGATCATGGTCTGCACCTTGGCGGGTTCGATGCGGGTGAGCAGGGGCTGGAAGGCGTTGAGCTGATGATTGGCCAGGCGGGTGTCGAGGTCGGCCCAGGTCAGGGGGGCGACGTTGAGGAAGGCCTCGGCGGCGGCGGTCAGGTTGGGCAGTACCGGCTTGAGCAGGATCGCCAGCTGGCGGAACAGCTCGATGCCCTGGGCGCAGATGGCCTGCACTTCGTCGGCCTTGCCGTCCTGCTTGGCCAGGCTCCAGGGCGCCTGGTCGGCGATCCAGGCGTTGGCGCGGTCGGCCAGGGCCATGATCTCGCGCATGGCGCGGCCGAAGTCACGGGTCTCGTAGGCCTCGGCGATGCTGGGCGTGGCGGCGCGGAAGGCGGCTTCCAGCTCGGGCGCGGCCTGGGCGTCCACCAGCAGGCCGGCATTGCCCTTGTGGATGAAGCCGGCGCAGCGGCTGGCGATGTTGACCACCTTGCCCACCAGGTCGGAATTGACCTTCTGCACGAAGTCCTCGAGGTTCAGGTCGATGTCCTCGACGTGGCGAGAGAGCTTGGCGGCGAAGTAGTAGCGCAGGTATTCGGGATTCAGGTGATCCAGGTAGGTGCGCGCCTTGATGAAGGTACCGCGGGACTTGGACATCTTCTGGCCGTCGACGGTGAGGAAACCGTGGACGCTCAGCGCGGTCGGCTTGCGGTAGCCGGCGCCTTCGAGCATGGCCGGCCAGAACAGCGCATGGAAGTTGACGATGTCCTTGCCGATGAAGTGGTACAGCTCGGCGGTGCTGTCCTTGTTCCAGTAGGCGTCGAAGTCCAGATCGTCGCGACGATCGCAGAGATTCTTGAAGCTGGCCATGTAGCCGATGGGCGCGTCCAGCCAGACATAGAAGTACTTGCCCGGAGCGTCGGGGATCTCGAAGCCGAAGTAGGGCGCATCCCGGGAGATGTCCCATTCCTGCAGCCCGGCGTCCAGCCATTCGGCGATCTTGTTGGCCACCGATTCCTGCAGGGCACCGCTGCGGGTCCAGCCCTTGAGCATCTCGGCGAAGTCGGGAAGCTTGAAGAAGAAGTGCTCGGATTCACGCAGCACCGGGGTCGCGCCGGAGATGGCCGACTTGGGATCCTTCAGTTCGGTGGGCGCATAGGTGGCGCCGCACTTCTCGCAGTTGTCGCCGTACTGGTCGGCGCTGCCGCACTTGGGGCAGGTGCCCTTGATGAAGCGGTCGGCCAGGAACATCTGCTTGTCCGGGTCGAAATACTGGGTGACCGGCCGGGTGGCGATATGGCCCTTCTCGCGCAGCTTCAGGTAGATGGCGCGCGACAGCTCGCGATTCTCTTCCGCGTGGGTAGAGTGGAAGTTGTCGAAGGCCACGCCGAAGTCGGCAAAGTCGGCGCTGTGCTCGCGCTTGACGTTGTCGATCAGCTGCTCGGGCGTGATGCCCTCGCGCTCGGCGCGCAGCATGATGGCCGAACCGTGGGCGTCGTCGGCGCAGACATAGATGCACTGGTTGCCGCGCAGCCGCTGGAAGCGGGCCCAGATGTCGGTCTGGATGTACTCGACCATGTGGCCGAGATGGATGGAGCCGTTGGCATAGGGCAGGGCGCTGGTGACGAGAATCTTGCGGGGCTCGGTCATGGTCTTGGCTGGATCGCGGCGCTGATAAATTGACCGACCATCATAGCGAAATGGCCGGTCGGTTTCATCCGTGGGGATGGGCGATGACTGGAGCTGGCCTAGAGATCGGCCAGTTGCCAGTAAAGAGCGCTGACCATGGCCGCGCCCAGGGCGGCGCTGCGGGCACCGTTCCAGCCGACGTCCGGGCGGGGATCGTTGGCGTTGTCCTTGAATGGCAGCTCCAGGGTCAGGGCCAGGCAGCCATGGGTATAGCCGACGTACTTGGTGGCGAGCTTGAGGGTCTCGCTGCCGAAATGACCGCGGGGATAGCCGTACCGGGTCTGGAAATCCGGGCTGGCGCGCTGGAAGCGCTGCAGGAAGGCCTGCTGCTCGGCTTCCTCGCGCTCGCCGAAGGTGGGCAGACCGTTGCAGCCGTCGACGAAGACATAGGGCAGGGCCTCGTCGCCGTGGATGTCGAGGAACAGGTCGCAGCCGCTCGCGGCGATGGCGCGGCGTACCGCCAGCACCTCGGGACTGCGTCCTTCGTCCGGCTCCAGCCATTCGCGGTTGAGGTTGGCGCCGGCGGCGTTGGTGCGCAGATTGCCCAGCGCCGAGCCGTCGGGATTCATGTTGGGCACCACGTGCAGTACCGCATGCTCCAGCAGCTTGGCACCGACCGGGTCGCCCTGGTGTTCGCCCAGGCCGAGCAGGCGGCGCAGCAGGCCTTCGACGAACCACTCGGCCATGGGCTCACCGGGGTGCTGGCGGGCGATGATCCAGATGTTCTTCTTGCCAGCGCCTGGGGTGCCGATGCGCAGCAGGTCCAGCGAACGTCCCAGCAGCGAACGGCCGACGGTTTCCAGACGGACGGCGGGATGGCGTTGCGCCTCGCCCATGAAGGCCAGGTGACGGCTCTCCGGATAGGGTTCGAAATAGGCGAAGAACAGGCTGTCGTGTTCCGGGGTGACGGTCCAGCTCAGGGCCTTGCCGTCATAGCGGCTGGGAATGCGGAACCACTCCTGGCCGCAATAGCTGGCGACCACGCCATAGTCGCGCCAGCCCTCTGGGTAGGCGCACTCGCCGGCGTTGTCGAAGCTCAGCTGGCAGGGCAGGCCGCGGGCGCCTTCGAGACGGAAATGGAACCACTGGGTGAAGGGCGAGGCGGTGTCCGGGCGGATGCGCAGGCGGATGTCCGCGTGATCGGCCAGGGACAGCACCTCGACGGCGCCGCTGTCGAAGGTGGAACTGATGTGCAGGGAAGAGGCGTTCACGCAGGACTCCACGGGCGAGGGGAAAGCCGGGAGTGTAGCGCCGCGTGGATAGGCTTTAGCAAGGACAGTGGGTAGCATAGGCCGCAGCTTCTCTTTCCTATCCGCTGTTTCCGGGAGTCCGCATGACCGCTCCGACTCGCGAGGCCATCGAGGCCGCGCTGCGCCAGTATCACGATCCCTATCTCGAACAGGACCTGCTCAGCGCCGGCGCCCTGCGCGACCTCGCGCTGGACGGTGGCAGGGTGCGCGCCCGCTTCGAGCTGGGCTATGCCGCCGGACTGTTCAAGGGTGGCCTGGCCCAGGTGCTCAAGACCGCGTTGGAGAACGTGCCCGGGGTCGAGACCGCCGAGATCCAGGTCGATTGCCTCATCGCGCCTCACGCCGCCCAGCCGCAGCTGGAGGCCATGGGCAACGTCAAGAACATCATTGCCGTGGCCTCGGGCAAGGGCGGGGTGGGCAAGTCCACCACCGCCGCCAACCTGGCCCTGGCGCTGGCCCGCGAAGGGGCCCGGGTCGGCGTGCTGGACGCCGACATCTATGGCCCCAGCCAGGGCATCATGTTCGGTTTCGCCGAGGGCACCCGGCCCGAGGTGCGCGACGAGAAGTGGTTCATCCCGCTGCAGGCCCATGGTGTCGAGGTCATGTCCATGGCCTTCCTGACCAATGACAAGACCCCGGTGGCCTGGCGTGGCCCAATGGTCTCCGGCGCCCTGATCCAACTGATCACCCAGACCGCCTGGAACGACCTTGACTACCTGGTGATTGACATGCCGCCGGGCACCGGCGATATCCAGCTGACCCTGGCGCAGAAGGTGCCAGTGGCCGGCGCGGTGATCGTCACCACGCCCCAGGACCTGGCCCTGCTGGACGCCAGGAAGGGTGTGGAGATGTTCCAGAAGGTCAACATCCCGGTGCTCGGGGTGGTGGAGAACATGGCGGTGCACATCTGCTCCAACTGCGGCCACGCCGAGCACCTGTTCGGCGAAGGCGGCGGTAGCAAGCTGGCCGAGCAGTACGGCGTGGATCTCCTGGCTTCCTTGCCGCTCGCCATGGCCATCCGCGAGCAGGCCGACGCCGGACGTCCCACCGCCATCGCCGATCCCGACAGCCAGATCGCGCTGATCTACCAGGAACTGGCGCGCAAGGTCGGCGCCCGCATCGCCCAGGGCGGCCAGGCCGGCGGCGGCATGCCGACCATCACCGTCAGCGACGACTGATTTCGTGCGTTCGCCTTTGAGACCGCGCCGCTATCCAATACAATGCGCGGTCAATTTTTCGCCCCGGAGCTAGACCTGCCATGAGCATCAAATCGGACAAGTGGATTCGCCGCATGGCCCAGGAGCACGGCATGATCGAGCCCTTCGTCGAGCGCCAGATGCGCGGTGCGGACGACAGCCGGGTGATCTCCTACGGGGTGTCCAGCTACGGCTACGACGTGCGCTGCGCCAACGAATTCAAGGTGTTCACCAACATCCATTCGGCGGTGGTGGACCCGAAGAACTTCGACGACAAGAGCTTCGTCGACGTGGTCAGCGACGTCTGCATCATTCCGCCGAACTCCTTCGCCCTGGCCCGCACCGTGGAATACTTCCGCATCCCGCGCGACGTCCTGACCATCTGCCTGGGCAAGAGCACCTATGCCCGCTGCGGCATCATCGTCAACGTCACCCCGCTGGAGCCCGAGTGGGAAGGCCACGTGACCCTGGAGTTCTCCAACACCACGACCCTGCCGGCCAAGATCTACGCCAACGAGGGCGTGGCCCAGATGCTGTTCCTGCAGTCCGACGAGGCCTGCGAGGTCTCCTACAAGGATCGCGGTGGTAAGTACCAGGGCCAGCGCGGCGTGACCCTGCCACGCGCCTGATCCGCAGCTGTTCGAGCGAAGCCGCCTGTTGGGCGGCTTCGCTGTTTCCGGGCCTCAAGAATCGACCGCTGCCGCCGATAGCCTGTGACCTGACTTATCTTTGGAGTGGACTTTCCATGGCCGGCATTCTCGACACCGTCGATCAACGCACCCAGCTGGTTGGCGAGAATCGTCTGGAAATTCTCATGTTTCAGCTGTCCAGCCGGCAGATGTTCGCCATCAACGTGTTCAAGGTGCAGGAAGTCCTCAAGCTGCCGCGCCTGACCCAGATGCCCAAGCGCCATCCGATGATCTGCGGCGTCGTCCACCTGCGGGGTCAGACCCTGCCGGTGATTGATCTGGCCGCCGCCATCGGCATGCGACCCATCACGCCCGACGAGAACAGCACCATCATCGTTACCGAGTACAACCGCTCGGTGCAGGCCTTCCTGGTCGGCAGCGTCGATCGCATCATCAACCTCAACTGGGACAGCATCCAGGCTCCGCCCGGCGGCGCTGGACGCCAGCACTACCTGACCGCCATCACCCGCATCGAAGACCGTCTGGTGGAGGTGATCGACGTGGAAAAGGTGCTGGCCGAGATCGCCCCCTACAACGTCAAGGTCTCCCAGGAGCGCCTGGCCGATCCGCTGCTGGCCAAGGCTCGCGGTCGCGAGGTGCTGCTGGTGGACGACTCCAGCACCGCCATCGGCCAGCTGCGCGACACCCTGGTGCAGCTGGATCTGAAATTCCACGTCGCCACCGATGGCCTGCAGGCCCTGCGCAAGCTCAAGGCCTGGGCCGATGAAGGTGTGGTGCTGACCGAGAAGCTGCTGATGGTCCTGACCGATGCTGAGATGCCGGAAATGGACGGCTATCGCCTGACCACCGAGATCCGCCAGGATCCGCGGCTCGCCGACCTCTATGTGGTGCTGCACACCTCGCTGTCGGGCAGCTTCAACGAAGCCATGGTGAAAAAGGTGGGCTGCAACGCCTTCCTCTCCAAGTTCCAGCCCGATCAACTGGTCGAGGAAGTGCGCCGGCGCCTGGCGCTGGCCGAGGAGTAATCCTCGCGGTTTCGCCGCTCCGGCGCCTCCCTTACACTGGCGGCCTTTGTCCGCCGCCAGGAAGCCGCGCCCATGTCGCACCTCAGTGCCCTCTATCGTTATCCCGTCAAGTCGACGGCCGTGGAATCCCTCGTCCAGGCCGAGGTGGATGCCCTGGGCCTGGTGGGTGACCGCCGCTGGATGGTGGTGGATGCCGACACCGGCCGCTTCCTGACGCTGCGCCAGCTGGCGCAGATGAATCACATCGAGGCGCGCTGGCTGGCTGCCGACCGGCTGCGCCTGAGCGCGCCCGGCCGGACGCCGCTCGAGGTGGCGGTGCCGGATACCACCGGCGAACAACTGGGCGTGACCATCTGGCGCGACACCCTGCAGGCGCCGGTCGCCGCGGCGGCAGATGCCTGGTTGAGCGACTTCCTCGGTCGCCGCTGCCGCCTGGTGCACATCGCCGAAAGCCATGCCCGGCAGATCAATACCGATTTCGCCGAGCCGGGGCAGAAGGTGCATTTCGCCGACGGCTTCCCCTTGCTGCTGACCAGCGAGGCCTCCCTGGCCGATCTGGTGGCGCGGGTAGGCAAGCCGCTGGACATGCTGCGCTTCCGGCCAAATCTGGTGGTGGAGGGTACGCCCGCATACGCCGAAGATGGCTGGAAGCGCCTGCGCATCGGCGCGGTGGACTTCGCCGTCGCCTGTCCCTGCTCGCGCTGCATCGTCATCACCCAGGATCCGCTGACCGGTGAAAAGGATCCGGATCGACAGCCGCTCACGGCCTTGCGCGAATACCGCTTCCAGGACAATCGCATGCTGTTCGGCATGAACGTCATCCCCCTGGGGCGCGGCACCATCGAAGCCGGCATGCCGGTGGAGGTGCTGGAATGAATCCCGTGCGGCGTGTGGCGCTGGTCAGTCCGGCGGGTGCGGTCAAGGAAGAGCTGGTCACGGTGGCGATCGAGCAACTGCAGGCCGCCGGCATCGAAGCGGTGCTGGGCGAACAGGCGCTCAAGCGCCATCGCTATCTCGCCGGTACCGCCGAGGAGCGCGCCGCCGATCTGCACTGGGCTTTCAGCCAGGCGGACGTGGATGCGGTCTGGTGCCTGCGCGGCGGTTACGGATCCGCGCAACTGCTGCCCTGGCTGGACTGGTCGCGGCTGTCCAGCAGCAAGGGCCGGCCGCTGATCGGCTATTCCGACCTGACGGTGCTGCTGGAGGCCTTTCACCGCCGCGGTCTCACCGCCATCCACGGCCCGGGCGCCCTGGATTGGGGGCGTCGTGACGAGGATCCGGCTACCCAGGCGGCCCGTACCCGCTCGCTGGAATCGGTCCTGGAACTGTGCGCGGGCAGCCGTCCGGCCTGGCAGCTGGAGCGCCTGGCCGGCCCGACCCAGGTGCCTGCCGGCGAACTGATCGGCGGCAACCTGACTACCCTGGCCAGCGTGGTCGGGACCGCCGCTGCCCTGCGCCCCCACGACGGCGCCATCCTCATGCTGGAAGACGTCGGCGAGCCCTACTATCGACTGGAGCGCAGCCTCTGCCAGTTGCTCGGCAACCTCACCGAGCACCGCATCGGCGCGGTCTGCCTGGGCACCTTCACCGACTGCCCGCCGCGTAACGTCGAGCAGTCGCTGGAAGAGATCTTCGTCGAATGGCTGGCGCCGCGCGGCATCGCCCTCTATCGCGGCCTGCCCAGCGGCCATGGGCCGGAAAACCAGGCCTGGCCCTATGGCGCCCGCGTGCGTCTGGAAGCGGGTCGCCTGCAGGTGCTTTAAGCCTGACCAGCCCCTGGGCGGATCAGTCCGCCCAGGGCGAAGCCAGTTCCAGCTTGCGCAGCAGCTGGCGCTTCTTGCTGTTGTAGCCCTGCATCCGCACCAGCAGTTCATCCAGGGTGGCGACCGCCTTGAGGATGTGCGGGCCCTTGTTGAGCATCACGCATTCGGCGCGGACCCCGGTGGCGGCATCGGTGATCTCGGCGCGCGAAGGCGAACCCTTCTTGGCCAGGTTTTCCAGCACCTGGGTCGCCCAGATCACCGGCACGTGGGCCGCTTCGCACAGGCAGAGAATGTCCTCTTGCAGCGCCGCCAGGCGCTCGAAGCCGCCTTCCACCGCCAGGTCGCCGCGGGCGATCATCACGCCGAAGCCGCCGCGCTGCATGCCCGCCAGCAGCAGTGCGGGAAGGTTGTCGAAGCCCCGACGGGTTTCTATCTTCAGCACCACACCCAGGTGCTCGGCCTGCAGGCGCTCCAGTTCCGCGAGCAGCGCGCGGACGTCGTCCGCGCTGTTGACGAAGGACATCTCGATGCCGTCCGCATGCTCGGCGGCAAAGGCCAAGGCCGCGAGGTCCTGTTCGCCCAGCGCTGCCAGCCGCAGGGTACTCTGGGGAAAGTTGATGCCCTTGTCGCCCTTGAGCTTGGCGCCGCCCGGCGCCTGGGTGATGCGGATCTGCAGCGCGTCCTGATCGGCGCGTTCGATCAGCCCGCCGATCTTGCCATCGTCGAACCAGACCGGCTCGCCGCTACGGACGTCGGCGAACACCTGGGGCAGGGTGCAGCCCAGGGTGGCGGGTGTCAGCAGGCACCCGCCGCTGTCCTGGCTGGCGGGCCGACCGGGCGTCTGGTCGGCGGTCAGGATCAGCAGATCGTCCTCGGCCAGCCGCAGGGCGCCCGGCTGCGGGGCGAAGTCGCCGATGCGGCTGTGCCGCCTGCGTCCATCGCGATCGACGCTCAGGCGCAGGCCGGGCGTGAGGTAGGTGGTCTTGGTCGCCTCCGCCCAGCAGCCGCGATCGCCGACCTCGACCACCGTCCAGCGCCGCCGCGCCTGCCGGGTGTCCACCAGGCGGATGCAGTCGCCCGCCTGCAGATTCTTCAGCCAGCGTTCGCCCACCTGGAGGCTGGCAGTCGCCGGGGAGGGCGCTGGTCGCGGTCGGCGGCGGCCGGTCAGCCAGATCCGCGCCGGCTGGCGGACGCGGCCCTGGGCGTCGCGCTCGGGCTTGACCTTCTTTACCGCCACGCCCGTGGCGATGGGCCCGGTGCGCAGCTTGGGGCCCGGCAGGTCCATGAATACCTTGCAGGGCTGGTCCAGCTCCGCGCTGGCCCGCCGCACGTGTTCGATCATGCGCGTCCAGCTGGCCGGTTCGTCGTGGGCGCAGTTGATGCGCGCGCAATCCATATGGCCCGCCAGCAGGTCGCGTACCAGCGCATAATCGTCTGCGGCCTCGCTGGGCAAGGTGACCATGATGCGTACCTCCCGCGCGGCGGCGGGCGTGCCGAACAATGCCCGCGCATGGTCTGCCAGGGGATTGGCGGCCATGGTCGTCGGCCGCGTCGCCGGGCGGCCACCGAGCAGGCGCTCCAGGGTGTTGATGAGGGTCGCCACGGTCGGCAGCACGGCGGCTTCGGAGCGCCCCAGGGACGATAGCCCCAGGGCGGAGAGTTGCAGTTGCAGGTCATGCAGATCGTTGTCGCGCAGTGTCAGATAGGCGAGCAGATTCTGGGCACTGGCGCGGTAGGCGGGATTGAGCGCCTGCCGATCCAGCCGCGGCTCGGCGGCGGCCTGCTCCAGGGCACCTTGCAGGGCGCGTAGCTTATCCAGCAGGGTGGCGAGAGCCTGATCGGAGGTTCGGGAACGCGAGGTCGAACGGGACGGCACGCTAGATCTCCAGCAGAGGGCCCAGGCGAGACGCTCACCGGGCGTTCCTGTCTCGGACCCATGGCCGCCGCAGAAGTGAAAAGCCAAGTGTTGCCAGACATTAGCGGCAGATGGCCACTGCTCGCGGAGGCTGCCGCTGGCGCCCATAGGGAGTCGGCGAGGATGCTGCTATGATGCGCGGCCTTGACGACCCCCGTTTTCAGGTACCCGCCATGGTGCAGATTTCCGAACGTCTCCTGGTCCAGGCCCATCTGGCCGCCAAGCAGCCCAAGGCGCTCGGGCCGGACGAGATCGCGGCCTACAAGACCGCCATCGCCCGCGAGCTCAAGGCGCAGAACGCGGTGCTGCTCGCCCATTACTACACCGATCCGCTGATCCAGGCGCTGGCCGAGGAGACCGGCGGTTGCGTCGCCGATTCCCTGGAGATGGCCCGCTTCGGCAATCGCCACCCGGCGTCCACCGTGGTGGTGGCCGGGGTCAAGTTCATGGGCGAGACGGCCAAGATCCTCAATCCGGAAAAGCGCGTGCTGATGCCGACCCTGGAGGCCACGTGCTCCCTGGACCTGGGTTGCCCGGTGGAGGAATTCTCCGCCTTCTGCGACCAGCATCCCGAGCGTACCGTGGTGGTCTACGCCAACACCTCGGCCGCGGTGAAGGCCCGCGCGGACTGGGTGGTCACCTCCGGCTGCGCGCTGGACATCGTCGAGCATCTGATGGACAACGACGAGGCCATCCTCTGGGCGCCCGATCGCCACCTGGGTCGCTATATCCAGCGCGAAACCGGTGCCGACATGCTGCTGTGGGAAGGCTCCTGCATCGTCCACGAGGAGTTCAAGGCCAGCCAGCTGGAAGACCTCAAGCGGCTCTATCCGGAAGCGGCCATCCTGGTGCATCCCGAGTCGCCCGAGGCGGTGATCGAGCTGGCCGACCATGTCGGCTCCACCAGCCAGATGATCAAGGCGGCCCAGACACTGCCCAATCGCCAGTTCATCGTCGCCACCGATCGCGGCATCTTCTACAAGATGCAGCAGGCCTGCCCCGACAAGACCTTCATCGAGGCGCCCACCGCCGGCAACGGCGCCGCCTGTCGCAGCTGCGCCCACTGTCCCTGGATGGCGATGAACACCCTGGAGCGCACCCTCAATTGCCTGCTCGACGGCTCCGGCGAGGTGCTGGTCGATCCGGCGCTCATCCCCCGGGCGGTCAAGCCGCTCAAGCGCATGCTCGACTTCACCCAGGCGCTGCAGCTGCAGATCAAGGGTAACGCCTAGCGCAGGATCTCTTCGCTCAGCTTGCGCTGGGCGATCATTTCCTGCTGGCGGGCGTCGATCCGCGCGGCCAGCTGATAGTTGCTGGCGGCGCGCTGCTTGGCGAACCCCAATTGCTGGATCGCCTGGTTGTAGTCCCCGGTCAGGGCGAAGTACTCGGCTCGTGCCTGATGCACCCCGACCAGATCCCCGGCCTGGCCGCGAACGTCCGCCGCCTGATTCCACAGGTCCGGATCGATCGGCCGCTGCTTGATCAGTTTGTCGAGCAACTGGCTGGCGGCCTTGGCCTGCTTGGTGCGGCCGAGCATGTCTACCTGGGCCAGACTCACGGCCAGATCGTCCGGATAGAGGTCCATCAGCCGCTGCACGCGTTTCTGAGCGTCAGGCAGGCGATTGGCGGTAATGTCCAGATCGACCTGGGCGAGGTTGTAGCTGATGTCGTCCGGGGCCTTGCGCAGCAGCGGCGCGAGCGTGTCGCGCGCCTCGTTTAGCTGGCCCTGCTTGGTCAGGCCCATGGCCAGCCCATAGCGCACCGGATCGTTGTCCGGCGCCTCCTGCAGCTGGGCGCGATAGCGCTTCACCAGCAGGCCGGCGGTCTCCTCGAAGTACATCTGGGTGCGCACCTTCATCAGCTGGAAGCGCTTGCTGTCCTCGACGCCGCCCTTGGGAAAACGCTCGGCGCGCGCCTGGGTATCGGCGATCCGGCTGTCGGTGACCGGGTGAGTCAGCAGGAACTCCGGTGGGGTACGGTCATAGCGATACTGGCGGGCGAGCCGACCGAACATCTCCGGCATGGCACGCGGATCGTAGCCGGCGCGCTCAAGATTGACGATACCGACGCGGTCAGCCTCCTGCTCGTTAAGGCGGGAAAAGCGCAACTGGCTCTGGATCGCCGCCGCCTGGGTCGAGGCGATGGCGGCGATTCCCACGTCGCCACCGCCGGCCGCGGCCGCAACGATTCCGGCGAGCAGGGCCGCCATCAGCGGCAGCTGCATGCGTTGCTGGTTTTCCACCCCGCGGGCGAAGTGGCGCTGGATCAAATGACCCAGCTCATGGGCCATGACCGCCGCATACTCGGCTTCGGTTTCCGATTTGAGGAACAGCCCACCATTCACCCCGATCACCCCGCCGGGCGCGGCGAAGGCGTTGATCTCGGGGTCCTTGATCAGGATGAAGACCAGGCGGTGATCCTGCAGGTCGCTGGTCTCGGCCAGCTTGTAGACGGTCTGTTCGACGAATTGCTTGAGCTGCGGATCGTTGATGGTCGGGACCTGGCCGCGGAGCATGCTCAGCCAGGCGCGGCCCATCTGAAACTCCTGCTCGGGCGAGACGATCGAAGAGCTAGCATCGCCCAGCGACGGCAGATCGTTCGCCCCCTGCGCCAGGAAGGGCGCGGCGAGCAGCGCCAGGGACAGCAGGGCGGGGCGCAGGACGTTCATGGCAAGACTCGTGGCCGCAAAAGCGCTACTTTAGCGGCCCGTCGTCTGGGTGCCTAGCAACCCCGGGCACTGACGCAGCCCCCAATGGAGAATCCCATGGCCGATCTGAGCCAACCCTACACCGGCGCCGTGACCGCCCAGCTGGACGCCAGCGGCCTGAGTTGTCCCATGCCGCTGCTCAAGGCCAAGCTGGAACTCAATCGGCTGGCTTCCGGCGAGGTACTGGCCGTGGTGGCGACCGATGCCGGTTCGCAACGCGACTTCCGCACCTTTGCCAAGCTGTCGGGCCATGCCCTGGTGGGCGAAGAGGTGGCGGGGGAGACCTTTCGCTACTGGCTGCGCAAGGCCTGATCAGGCCTGGTTGAGTGCCTGGGCGGCGGCCAGCACCTCGGCGACATGCCCTGGGACCTTCACGCCGCGCCAGATCTGGCGTACCACGCCTTCCCGGTCGATGAGGAAGGTACTGCGATCCACGCCGATGTAGTCCTTGCCATAGAGCTTCTTCTGCCGCATCACGTCGAACAGCTGGCAGAGGGTCTCGTCCTTGTCGCTGATCAGCTCGAAGGGAAAGCCCTGCTTGGTGCGGAAATTCTCGTGGGTGCGCAGGCTGTCACGGCTGACGCCCAGGATTAGGGTATCGGCCGCCTGGAACTGCTCGTGCAGGTCGCGAAAGCCCTGGCCCTGAGTGGTGCAGCCGGGGGTGTTGTCCTTGGGGTAGAAGTACAGCACCGCCTGGCGACCGCGCAGGCTGGCGGGCGAGACCTCGAGGCCGCTGGTGGCCTGGGCCTGAAAATCCGGAAGCGGTTGGTCGAGGGTCACGCTCATGGGCAGCTCCTTGCGGGTTCGGTCAGTTGCTCTGCGGCCGCCAGGGCTCGATCAGGGCATCCAGATTGAGGGCGTCGGCGAAATCCAGGAACTGATCGCGCAGCCAGCTGATCTGGGTGCCGGCGGGCAGGGTTACGGTGATGGTGGCGTTGAGCATGGTGCCGCCGGTCTGGGGCGCCTGGTAGGAATCGCAGACCAGATTCTCCACTTCGATCTTGTGGTCGGCGAAGAACTGGCAGAGTTCGTTGAGGATGTCCGGGCGGTAGGCAGCGCTGACATAGACGACGTACGGCAGCGCCTGGGGACGATTCTCCAGGGCGGCGCTGCGGGTGACGCCGACGGTGAAGCCGTGGCGCTTGCCAAGGCCGGCGAGGCCGCCTTCGAGGCGCGCCAGGCCGTCCCAGTTGCCGGAGACCTGCAGGATCAGCGCGCTGTATTCCCCGTGCCGGCTCAGCCGGCTGCTGACTACCGCACAGCGATTGTCCATGCAGCTGCGGTAGAGCACGTTGGTCAGCTCCATGGGATTGGCGCCCAGCGCACTGATGACGAGAAATTGTTCGCGAATCGGGGGGGTAGCGGACATTAGGGTTCCTGGCAGGAGGGAGATACAGACTGGCAAAGGCGAAAGGGTAGCGAAAAGCGCTCGCGGGGGGAATGCCCGTTGGGGGCACGTTGCTTGTGCTGGCGCAGAGGCGTCAGTACCATTACCGCTCTCTTTTTCCGGCAGGAGCGGTTGCATGATTGCGGGGAGCATGGTGGCGCTGGTCACCCCTATGGACGCCCAGGGGCGTATCGACTGGGACAACCTGACCAAGCTGGTGGACTTCCATCTCGCCGAAGGCACCGACGCCATCGTCGCGGTGGGCACCTCGGGTGAATCCGCCACGGTCGACGTGGACGAGCACGTAGCTGTGATCCGTCATGTGGTCGAGCAGGTCAAGGGCCGCATCCCGGTGATCGCCGGTACCGGTGGCAATTCCACCCGGGAGGCCATCGACCTGACCCGCGCCGCCAAGGACGCGGGCGCCGACGCCTGTCTGCTGGTCGTGCCCTACTACAACAAGCCGACCCAGGAAGGGCTGTATCAGCACTTCCGCATGATCGCCGAAACCGTCGCCATCCCGCAGATCCTCTACAACGTGCCGGGCCGCACCGCCTGCGACATGCTGGCCGAGACCGTCGAGCGGCTGGCCAAGGTGCCGAACATCATCGGCATCAAGGAAGCCACCGGCGACCTGGCGCGCGCACGCGACATTCTCTCCCGGGTCAGCAAGGACTTTCTGGTCTACTCGGGCGATGACGCCACCGCCGCCGAACTCATGCTGCTGGGTGGCAAGGGCAACATCTCGGTGACCGCCAATGTCGCGCCGCGCGCCATGAGTGAACTCTGCGCCGCCGCCATGCGCGGCGATGCCGACACCGCACGCGCGCTCAACGAACAGCTGATGCCGCTGCACAAGAATCTGTTCATCGAATCGAATCCGATCCCGGTGAAGTGGGCCCTGCATGAAATGGGCATGATCGACGCCGGTATCCGTCTGCCGCTGACCTGGCTCAGCTCGCGCTGCCACGAAGTGGTACGTCAGGCCCTGCGTCAGGCGGGAGTGCTGGCGTGATTAGGAAGCAGTCGATGAAACGTGTTCTGGGTTTGACGACGCTGGGTCTGGCCGTGGCCGCCGCCAGTGGCTGCAGCTGGGTGTGGGGCGAGCATGGCTATTTCCGCGATCGCGGCAATGACTATCTCGAATCCCGCGAGACCGGCCCTATGCAGGTGCCGACGGATGTCCAGGCCAAGCCAATGGATCCGCTGTTGCCGATTCCGGCCAATGTGGCCGATACCCAGAATCGCTCCTATGGCTTCGAAGTGCCGAAACCCCAGGCGCTGGCCGTCCAGGGCAGTGGCAACGAACAGTTCAGCGTGCAGCGTAGCGGCAATGCCCGCTGGCTGGCCGCCCAGAAGGTCCCGGCCAACGTCTGGCCGGTGGCTCGTCAGTACCTGACCGACAATGGCTTCCGCATTGCCGAAGAGCGCCCGCAGACCGGTGAGATCATCACCGCCTGGCAGGCGCCCACCGATCTATCGACGCCGCTGGCGCGCAGCCTGAGCACCAACGGCCGCCTGCAACCGGGCAACGAGCTGCGCACCCGTCTGCGCATCGAGCCGGGCGTACAGTCGGGCAGCAGCGAGATCTTCCTCCAGACCCAGACCCGCAGCCAGGGCAGCTCCAGCGAGCCGTCCTGGTCCAGCAGCCAGAACAGCTCGGCGCTCGATGACGCCCTGCTGAATCAGGTGCTGGCCGGCCTGGACCGCAGCGAGCAGGGCAGTGGCTCGGTCTCGCTGCTGGCCGCCGGTGGCTACGACACCCCGGAGCGCGTGACCTACGAGGTCGACGGCAGCGGCGTGCCCATGCTGGTGCTGGAAAGCGATCTGAATCGCGCCTGGTCCAGCGTGGGTCGCGCCATCGAAGGCGCCGACATCCGCGTCGACGACATGGATCGCAGCCTGGGCGTCTACTACGTGAACATCGCCGAAGGCGCGCAGAAGCCTGAAGAACGCAAGCCGGGCTTCTTCGGCCGCTTGTTCGGCAAGGGCGAGACCAAGGAAGAGGAAGACGCCCGCGCCCGGCGCTTCCAGGTGCGCCTCACCTCGGTGGGCAACACCGTCCAGGTTACCCTGGACAAGACCATCAACACCGCAGCACCCCAGGACATCGCCGAAGGCGTGCTGAAAAAGCTTCAGACGAGCATGCAATATGCGCTTCGCAATCCTGGGCAGCGGCAGTCGGGGCAACTCGACCCTGGTGCACAGCCATAACAGCTATGTGCTGATCGACTGCGGCTTCTCCCTGCGGGAAGCCGAACGTCGCCTGGCCCGGCTGGGTGTGGTACCTGCCCAGCTGGACGCCGTCCTGGTCACCCACGAACACTCCGATCACGTGCAGGGCGTCGAGCTGCTGGCGCGCAAGCACGGGGTGCCGGTCTATTACAGTGCCGGTACCGGGCGTGGCCTGCGCAAGCCGGTGGCGGCCCAGGGGCTGCTGGTGGACGGCGAACGGCTGGTACTGGATGCGCTGGAAGTGACGGTGGTGCAGGTGTCCCATGACGCCCTGGAGCCGACCCAGTTCGTCTTCGACGACGGCCGCAAGCGCCTGGGCGTGCTCACCGATCTCGGCGAGGCGACCCCAGGGGTGCTGGCGCATTACCGCGGCCTGGATGCCCTGGTGATCGAAGCCAACCACGACAGCAACATGCTCGCCGCGGGACCCTATCCCTATCACCTCAAGGCACGGGTCGGCGGGGTGCGCGGGCATCTCAACAACCGGCAATCGGCTGACCTGGTGATGGAGCTGGCCTGTCCGCGCCTGCAGCATCTGGTGCTCGCCCACCTGAGCGAGAAGAACAACAACCCCTGGCTTGCCCGCGCCTGCTTCACCAACGCGCTGGGCTGCGACGCGGACTGGCTGCAGATCGCCGATCAGCAGCAGGGTCTGGAATGGCAGGTCATCGCCTGAGGCGCTGACCCGGTTTTTCTTTGGCGGCCGGGCGCTGCTGCACGGCCAAAATACCCACGATCCTATGTAAACTGCGCTTCCCGGCTGTACTCGTCCCGAACCGGTCGTCTCACCTGCGTTCGTCCACAGCCTGCAAGCCATTCGAACCGGAGTCCAAGATGGAAAAACGCGCAGAACTCTACCGTGGCAAGGCCAAGTCGGTATTCACCACCGACGATCCCGATCGCCTGGTCCTGTTGTTCCGCAACGACACCTCTGCCTTCGATGGCGAGCGCATCGAGCAACTCGAGCGCAAGGGCATGGTGAACAACAAGTTCAATGCCTTCGTCATGCAGAAGCTGGAAGCCGCCGGGATCCCCACCCAGTTCGAGCAACTGCTGGGCGACAACGAATGCCTGGTCAAGAAGCTCGAGATGATTCCGGTGGAGTGCGTGGTGCGCAACTTCGCCGCCGGCAGCCTGGTGCGCCGTCTGGGCGTGGAAGAGGGCCTGGAGCTGACGCCGCCGACCTTCGAACTCTTCCTGAAGAACGATGCGCTGCACGATCCGATGGTCAACGAAAGCCACGTCCAGGCCTTTGGCTGGGCCACCCTCGACCAGTTGGTCGAGATGAAGGCGCTGACCTTCCGCATCAACGACATCCTCAAGCAGCTGTTCGATGATGCCGGCCTGCTGCTGGTGGACTTCAAGCTGGAATTCGGCCTGTTCCATGGCAAGGTCGTGCTGGGCGACGAATTCAGCCCAGACGGCAGCCGCCTGTGGGACAAGGAAACCCGCAAGAAGATGGACAAGGATCGCTTCCGCCAGGGGCTGGGCGGCGTGATCGAGGCCTACGAAGAGGTCGCCCAGCGCCTGGGCGTCCCGCTCTAAACGCAAGCCGCTGATACCAGAGCTTTTTTTGCAATTGCTTGTTCGCTTTTGCGCGCATCGCTGGTATCATGCGCCGCGTTGGAGAGATGCCGGAGTGGTCGAACGGGACGGATTCGAAATCCGTTGAGTCAGCAATGGCTCCTAGGGTTCAAATCCCTATCTCTCCGCCAATTACGAAAAACCCCGAGTGTGCCAGGCACCTCGGGGTTTTTTATTGGCCGGATTTCGGCTCTGGATCGGAAGTTTGTCCCGGTCTAATGCGGATTATTTACGAAGTGGGACCGCCGGCATCTGGTATCGACGCTGGACGAAGCTGCGGCTGGTTCGGCAGCCAACGCACCGCTGTCCATGGTCGCTGCATGCCGTCGGGCGGTAGTGATCGGCGTCTGGGAATGGCTGGACGCTTCGGGCAAATGGAGCGATGCTGGAAATGTACGCCATAGAGCGTGCGATCTCCGATGGCCGAGCAGCAGGCGGCAGCCGTTGGACGATGGCTTCGGCGCATAACAATAAGAGGAGTCGAGCGATGTTCTACAAGGTCAGCGTGTACTCACGGCCTGAAGATCGTGGGCTGCTGGTGTGGCGGTGGAAGAAGCAGTTTCTGGGTGAGTGGGTGGAGTCGCGGCAGGAATTCGAGGATTGCGACCACTGCGTTCATCACGCCTTGCAGGATGCCAAGGGGCAGAGCGTTCACCTCGAAACCGATCGCTGCACCCTCTATCGTTACCGCTTCGAAAGCATGCTGCACCAATATGGCAGCTGCTATTGCCTGAGCGGCGGACGCTCGTCCGAAGCCGTTCTGGACCTCATCGCCCAGATCGAGGAGCGCCACAACGTGATCGTGCTGCGCAATGGCCAGCCGTTCTTCCCCCACTATCGTGCGGATCTGCAGGCAGAAGGGACGCTGGCTCCCGAACTCTGGCAGGGTGTGGAGTGGCGGGGACTGGAGGGGCGCTTCGAGTACGTACGCAATCGCCACTCGCCCTGGTCTAGGTAGCGCCTGGCGGTTACCGGCCGACCTAGAAGGGCAGCAACTCCTGACGCATGACGCTGATGTCGGCAGGCGCCTGGACGCCTATCTGCACGCGGTCGCCCTGCACCTTGAGGATGCGGATGTTGATGCCGCCATTGAACAGCAGATCCAGCAGCTGTTCTTCATCAGCTCCCGGCTTGAGGGATAGATTGATGATTTCGTCGGTGCGACGGGTCAAGACCAGATAAGACATGAGCATCCCTGCCATGATTTCAGGGCGCCGATGATAAACAGTTCCGCCCTTTGTGAGAATCAGTAGGCAGATTGTTGGTGCTGCTCCAGGGGCTTGGCGCAGGTCCTAGGCCGCTATCGACGTCCCAGTTGCCAGCGGCGTCCAACGAATCCCAGACCTCCCGAGACCATGACCAGCAGGTTGATGGTGTTGGTCGCCCCACTGCCGTGATAGCCCGCGATGACGGCGATCAGGGTGGCCAGGGCCCAGACGGAGATGGCGGCGGCCACGGCGGCGGCCATTTCATTGAAATCGGATTTCCGCGCCGATCTCGCATAGGGACGGATATCGCTTTCGTATTCTTCTGGCATGGGAGGCTCCGGCTGCTGTTCTTGTTGGAGAGTATCGCCATGAATCTTATCGACTGCTGATGAACAGTCTGGATGGGATCGATAGCGCGATCAGCTTTTTTTTCCGCTGAACGGACAAGAGGTATTGGCTGAAGCCCTGGGTGGTCGGCGGGCGCGGTAGGGGCGCCTTTTGATCTCGGGCCGGATCGTCCGACGGCCGACAACTGTCGCGGCCAGGCTCGGTCGCCCTCGTATCCGACGTGACCAGCCTGGAGACCATCACGAACGACGACGGGATCACCCTCACGATCTGCCAGGATCATCCGGGAAGGGACAGGCGACGACATGGCTGAGCCCACCCGCGAGAGTGACGAGCGGGAGCTACAGTGAGGGAAGACACCTCTTCTGACCTTCGATCTGGGGCGACCCGGCGGACAGATCCGCCGGGGTCCTGCACGCTCAGTTCAGCTGTCTGTCGCGCTCGAACAACGCCCAGCAGCGGTCGAAGTCGGCCTGCCAGTGCGGCAAGGCGGCCGGCAGGACCGCCTCGATCTTGCGGCAGTCCAGGCAGGAATAGAGCGGTCTCGTGGCCGGCGTTGGGTAGTGTTCGGTTGTTGTCGGGTAGAGGCGGGCACGCAGCTCGCCGCGTTGCGCCAGGCGCTCGGCGATGGCGGCAGCGAAGCCGTACCAGGAGGTCTGGCCGGCATTGGTCAGGTGATAGAGGCCGCCGACATCGCCCTGCTCCAGCAGGCGTTCGACCAGCTGGCGCGTGGTGGTGGCGATGGTGGGTGCCCAGGTGGGGGCGCCGAGCTGATCCTCGACTACGTGGAGTTCGTCGCGCTCGGCCAGCAGCTGGCGCATGGTATTGAAGAAGCACTGGCCGTCATGGGAGTAGACCCAGGAGGTGCGCAGCACCAGTGCGCGACCTCCAGCTGCCAGCACCGCCTCTTCACCCGCCAGCTTGGAGCGACCATAGACGCTCAGGGGCGCCGGATTGCAGGTCTCGGTATAGGGGTGGCGACGGCTGCCGTCGAAGACGTAATCGGACGAGTAGTGCACGAAGGGAATATCCCGTTCGCGTGCCAGCTCGGCCAGGATCTGCGGCGCGCGGGCGTTGATGGCCTCGGCGCGCTCGCTGTCCTCTTCAGCCTGATCCACGGCGGTATAGGCGGCGGCGTTGAGGATGAGGTCGGGTTCCAGGCGGTCGAAAGCTGCCCGCAGTCGTCCGGTCTGGGCGAGGTCCAGATCCGCTTGACCGAGCACGGTCAATTGATGGGTGCTACCGAACTCGCGCTGCAAGGCGCGCGAAACCTGGCCGGAGCGGCCAGTGATCACAATATTCATGAAACCATGCCTGAACGCCTTCTGCTGAAGGCGTAATCCAAAGTAGTCGATTGCTGAAAAGCCGCGGGCTTTTCCTGCGCGAACCGAAACCTGCCGCACGAGGCGACAAATCGAGGTTTCTGGTCACCTTTACGAAGAAAGGTGGCAGCCGCTGGCTATGGCGGAGTGGGCATCGACTGATTGGACAGGGCGGTCATGGTAGGACTCGAGCAAAGTGGTATACGCGGCTAGGACTGCCGTCTGTCGGCGGAGTTCAGCGCGTCTTGGAAGACCAGGGCAGCAGCTTGCCAAGCTGGAGCCCTGACGTCGAGGCAGTCAGCAGGGCGGTATGGAGAACCTGTTCAAGTTCGCGGACGTTTCCTGGCCAGGGATAGGCGAGTAGCGCCGTTTCGTCCTCGGTGGTCAGCTCAGGCGCCCTGCGATCGAGGCGGTCGGCATGCTGCTGGAGGAAATGCCGGGCCAGGGGCAGTAGGTCGGCCGGGCGCTCGCGCAGCGGCGGCACGGGCACCAGACCCGGCGCAAGGAGCGCCCAGAGACGCGCAGAGAAATTGCCAGCCTCGACCGCCCGTGCCAGGTCCACGCTGGAACCGGCAATCAGGCGGACATCCACGGGCGTGCGTACGCTACTGCCCAGACGCAGGATGCTGCCATCCAGTAGTACGTCCAGCAGCTCTTCCTGCAATTCGCCAGGCAGGTCGGCGATCTCGTCGAGATAGAGGCTGCCTCCATGGGCGGTACCGAACCAGCCCACGCGGCTGCCAGAGGTGCCGGCATAGGCTCGGGGAACATAGCCGAACAGTTCGGCAGCCCCATGGCGACGACTGAGTGCGGCGCAATTCAGGCTGCTGAACAGCCCGGTCCTGCCGCTGCGCTCGTGTAGCCGACGTGCCAGCAGCTCACGACCAGTTCCCCATTCGCCCACCAGCACTACGGGATGGGGTTGCGGCGCCCGCTCATCCAGGTATTCGAGCAGCTCTCGGGAGCGCGGATCGGCGAAGGCCAGTGCCTTGGCGCGGATGGTCAGGGCGCTTTGCTGATCTGCAGGAACTATAAGAAGGTCGGGTGAGAGCGTGGGCATGGCGAAGTCATAGTCAGTCAAAGCGCTATCCTATCCTCTGACAAGTTATGCCAAAAAATAAGCTTTCGCTATGCATCTAGAGTTTTTGGTTATTTTGAGTCGATTGATTTGGTTGTCGGTGGTAAGCCGAGGAATCAGGGCGTTGGTCCGAGGGTCTGCCAAAAGACTGGGTACAGCTGCCACTATCGCCGGAATGAAGCGGCCGGAACGTCTCGGTCGCCCTGAAGAAGAGGAATCGAATTCAAATGCCTTCCCTGCGTGCGCCTTGTCCCGCTGGCGTCTGCACCTGCGAGCGTGAAGCCGTGCTGGCGGATCCCGCCGCTGATGCGCGGGCGCTCCTGCTCAATCGCCAGGAAGAGCAGCGGCTGCTGGAGCGACTGGAAAACGTCGCCAGCGTTGCCGATCTGCAGCGGCTGCAGCAGCGCCTGCAGGAGCAGCTCGGCATCCGCCTGAACATCGAGCCGGGACCCGGAGAGGTGCGCAGCGCGCGTGGCATGCTCATTGAGCTGCAGTCACGACCGGGACTGTGTCGCAAGCTCCAGCAGTCGATACCGGCGGCCGTGCGCCGCGGCCTCAACCAGCGTCCGGAAGTGCTCTTCGCGCTGCTCAATGCCAACGACCTGCTGCGTGACGCCTGAACGCTTAGCGAGGTGCCTTGAAGCGGATCCAGGTGGGGGCATGGTCGCTGGTCTTTTCCAGGTCGCGTACCCAGCGATGTACCCCGGCTTCCTGCAAGGCGTCCTGCAGCGTCGGACTCAACAACAGATGGTCGATGCGCAGACCCGAATTGCGCTGCCAGCGTTGGCGGAAGTAGTCCCAGTAGGTGTAGATCGCCTCGTCCGGATGGCAGGCACGCAGGGCATCCAACCATCCCTGACCCAGCAGGCGTTCGAAACAGGCACGACTCTCGGGTTGCAGCAGGGCGTCCTTGCGCCAGGACGTGGGATCGTAGATGTCCCTATCGGTCGGCACCACGTTGTAGTCACCCGCCAGCACTACGGGATGGCCACTTTCGCTCAGCCCCTGGGCATGCTGGATGAAGCGCTCGAACCAGGTCAGCTTGTAGTCGAATTTGGGGCCCGGCCAGGGATTGCCGTTGGGTAGATAGAGGCTGGCGACCACCACGCCTTTCACCGCCGCCTCCAGATAGCGGCGTTGCGGGTCGTCGGCCATTCCCGGCAGGCCCCGGCGAATCTCCAGTGGCTGGTCGTCGCGCGCCAGGATGGCGACCCCATTCCAGGAAGGCTGACCATCCCACAGCGCACCATACCCCGCAGCTTCCAGTTCCGCCCGCGGAAAGTCGGCACACTTCGCCTTCAGTTCCTGCAGGCAGACGATGTCGGGCTGCTCCCGCTCCAGCCATTGCAGGAGGACGGGCAGCCGGGCACGAATGCCGTTGACGTTGTAGGTCGCAAGGGTAAGGGAGGTCATGGAGTGCTCCGGAAGAGGTTATAGCCATGACCCGGGCAAGAGATGGGCAGTTCCTCAGTAATGATTATGTGATCTGTTTCACGTTAATATGCGACTTACTTTTTTTGGCACCTTCGGGAACTTTTGGGCGGTTGTCTGATAGTTGGAGGAATAAATTTGACGGCGGACTGGAGTTGAAGCGCTGACAACTCTAGGTGAAAGGATTCATCTGTCGGCGGCGATGAGCGGTTATTTGAAAAAATCATTAATAATCAATTGCTTGTATTTGTTCTTGATGATGTCTAAATAGTGGCCATAGTCATTGACTATGAAGTTGGCATGTGGCTTGTATAGGTCAGGGTGCCTGGAGGCAACGTCGCGTCAGGCATAACTGCGCGACTCTTCTCTCACTTCATATCGGCCAGTGTTCAGGGAGCGCGCTGTCGATTTAGCGCAGTTGGTGATGATGAATCCATCCTTCCTGAAGTTTTCCCTCAGGGCCGCCCAGGTGCTGCCCTTCGTTGCCGCCCTGACCCTGGCTACCGGTGCCAAGGCCGAGCAGGTCAATCTGGTCGGCCTCAATCTGTCCGGGGCCGGGTTCGCGGGTCAGGTACTGCCGGGCGTCAATGGCACCCACTACATCTTTCCCGTCGAGGCCTACTTCAAGCAGTGGAGTGGCAAGGGCATCAAGCTGATCCGCTTCCCGATCATCTGGGAGCGCCTGCAACCGGTGCTGGGCGGTCCGCTGGACCCGACCTATGCGGCGCTGGTGGACCAGACCTTCGCCAATGCGCAGAAGTACGGCATGCGCATCATCCTCGACCTGCACAACTACACCTTCTATCGCGGGTCGGTGATCGGCAGCGCGGCGGTGCCCTATGACCGCTACCAGGAGATCATGACCCGGATCGCGCAGCGCTGGAGCAGTCAGCCGTCGCTGTACGCCTACGACATCATGAACGAGCCCCACGACTCCATGGCCCAGTGGCCGATCGCCGCCCAGTACGGCATCAACGGGGTCCGCGCGGTGGACAAGACCAAGCCCATCATGATCGAGGGCAATGGCTGGTCGGAGGCAACCCGCTGGCCACTGTGGAACGACTCCCTGCTGGCGCTCAAGGATCCGTCCGATAACCTGATCTTCCAGGCGCATTCCTATTTCGACGAGAGCGCCGGCGGCAACTACACCGGTATCGATGTCGGCAAGCTGAGCCAGGACTACGGCGTGGAGCGTGTGCGCCCCTTCGTC
The DNA here is from genome assembly GCF_029872515.1 of Pseudomonas flavocrustae. Lineage (NCBI taxonomy): Bacteria > Pseudomonadati > Pseudomonadota > Gammaproteobacteria > Pseudomonadales > Pseudomonadaceae > Pseudomonas > Pseudomonas flavocrustae. The sequence goes on from NZ_JAPDIQ010000002.1 coordinate 401,608, forward strand.
GAATGGCTGAAGAAGAACAAGAAGAAGGGCATGATCGGCGAATTCGGCGTGCCGGATAACGACCCCCGCTGGCTGCCGCTGATGGACCGAATGCTGGCCTATCTCAAACAGAACTGCATTCCTTCGACCTACTGGGCGGCGGGTCCGGGCTGGGGCAACTACTTCCTGTCGGTGGAGCCCGTCAACGGTGCCGACCGACCGCAGTGGCCGACCCTGAAGAAATACATCGATGACAGCAGCTGCACCGCCATCGGCCCGCTTGCCAGTGGCGCCGGCAGTACGCCGGCCAGTGGCACCGGAGCCACGGGCGGCTCCAGCGGCTCCACGGGCAGCAGCGGTGGCTCCAGCAGCGGCAGCAGCGGTTCGAGCAGCGGTGGCAGCACGGGCACCGGTACCCCTGCGGGCACCGGCAATACTGGCGACTCGACCACGACCGGGGTGACTACTTCGATCAACGATTTCACCAACGAAGACTGGCTGCATGGCGTCTATCGCAAGTCGGCCGGCTTCTCCATTCCGGCGTCGGCCGCCAACGTGGGCGCCTTCAAGGTGGGCGCACAGCTCACGCCAGCCGATGGCAAGAGCTACAAGGTGACCTATGCCCAGGTCGTCGGCAGCAACATGAGCGTCTTCATCGAGAGCCCGCAGCTCGACGGCAATGCCTATGGCTATCCCAAGACCCTGAAGACTGGCACCACCACCTCCGGCACGCCGGCGACGGTGCCCGGGACCACGACGGGCAGTACGGGCAGCTCCAGCTCGGGCAGCAACTCCAGCAATAACTCCGGCAGCGCGACGCCGGCCGCGACGGCGCCGGTGGTCGAGGTGAAGCCTGCCACCGGAACCGGCAGCTCGGGATCCACGGGCTCTACCACGCCGGCAGCCGGTTCCGCGGCCGCGCCGACGGGATCGAGCGGTACGCCTGCCAACAGCGCCAAGCTCAATCTGCTGGGGCTGAACTTCTCGGGTGCCGCCTTTGCGCCTCAGACGCTGCCCGGGGTCCTCAACGTCAACTACATCATGCCGGGCGAGGCCAACTTTCAGCAGTGGAGCGCCAAGGGCGTGCGGCTGATCCGCTTTCCGGTGATCTGGGAACGTCTGCAGACACGTTTCTTCGGGAGCCTGGAAGGGGCGTACACCCAGCAGGTCACCCAGGTACTGGAGCTGGCCAAGAAGTACAACATGAAGGTGATCCTGGCGCTGGATAACGGCGGGCGCTACAAGGGCACCCTGATCGGCACCGGTACCGTCACCAACTTCAACTACTGGGATCTGATGTACCGTCTGGCCTACCAGTGGGGCAACCATGCCGCGCTCTATGGCTATGACATCATGGGCAAGCCCAATGGCGCCGACAGCAGCTGGCCGGTGACGGCGCAGTCCGGCATCGACGGGGTGCGCACCATGGACCGCACCCACCCGGTGATCGTCCAGGGCAATGCCTGGGGTAGCGCGGCCAACTGGCCGAGCGCGAGCAATGCCTTGCTCAATCTGAAGGATCCGGCCAACAACATCATCTACGCAGCCAACGTCTACCTCGATGAGGATGGCAGTGGCAGCTACGCCGCGCAAAACATGAACAACTTCGATCCGCAGGTAGGGGTCAATCGCGTCAAGCCCTTCGTCGAATGGCTCAAGCGCAACGGCAAGCGAGGCATGATCGCCGAGTTCGGCGTACCGGCTGGCGACAGCCGCTGGCTGACCGCCACCGACAATCTGCTGGCCTATCTGCAACAGAACTGCATGCCGCTGACCTACTGGGCGGCGGGTCCGGGTTGGGGAGCTGCCCCGCTGGCGGTGGAGCCGGTCAATGGCGTGGAGCGGCCGCAGTGGCCGACCCTGAAGAAGTATGTCGATGCCAGCAACGCCTGCACGGCGGTAGGCCCGCGCTAGCTTTTCGCTGAGCCTGTCCTGAAGGCGACGAACCTCTCGAGGTTCGTTGCTTTTTTCTTGACCGATCGGTAAGGAAAAACGCGCCTTTCACGCAGCACGGAAGCGCATCAACGATACGAAACGGCTCTGTGGCGCTAGTTTAGCGACGACGAACGGCTCTAGCTCGATTTGTCAGGGCACGGTTAGAGTCCGATTGACACCCCAAGCACAAGGAGTAGGTGCCATGACGCAAACCACCCAGCAGCGGCTGCAGACGCTCGAAGAGCAGATTCGCAGTCATCGACAGGATCTCGCCCGGAGCCGGCAGAGCTTTCAGGAGCAATTCGTCATCTACACCCGTGAGTTTGCCCGGCTGAGCGTGCTCGAAGCCCAGCTCGAGCTGGTACGCCGGAATACCAAGGCACCGAACTGAAGTCGGCCAGGCCTCAATCGTCCCGCGTCAAGACTTCCAGCAATTCGATTTCAAAAGTCAGGCTGGAGTGCGGCTTGATCAGCGCACCGACCTGACGTTCGCCATAGGCGAGCGCCGCCGGTACCTCCAGGCGCCGCTTGCCGCCCACCCGCATGCCCATCAACCCCTGGTCCCAGCCCTTGATCACTCGGCCGGTGCCGATCACGCACTGGAAGGGCCGGCCCTTGGCGCGGGATGAATCGAACAGGGTGCCGTCGTCCAGCCAGCCCTCGTAGTGGGTGGTGATCAGGGCGCCCTTGACCACCGCCTTGCCGTCACCCACTACCAGATCCTCGATCCGCAATTCGTCACTCATGGCTATGCTCCCGGCAAAAGCCGGATTCTAGCCTGAGTGCGATCCTGTGGCGGGCTCACTCCGGCACGTCGCCGAACAGGCCCGCCTGGTAGTCGCGGATCGCCTGGCGGATCTCCTCGGCGCTGTTCATGACGAAGGGGCCATGGGCGACGATGGGTTCGGCAAAGGGCGCCGCATGCCCATAGAGCAGTACCGCGCCGTCGCGACTGGCGACTTCGAGGTGGTCGCCGTCATCGGCGAATTCGAACAGCTGCCAGGGGGCTTCGTCATGACCAGCGATCTGCAGGGTGCCGCGGACGCTGTAGCAGAACACCATGGCACCCGCGGGAGCGGGCAGGGTGGCGCGGCCGCCGGGGGCGATCTCGACGGTCATCAGGGTGATGGGCGTCGGCGTCTGCACGGCGCCCTGGACACCCTGGTGAGTGCCGGAGGTGAGTCGGATACGCACCCGGCCTTCATCCTCTTCGATCAGCGGCATGGCCTCGGCAGTGACGCCCTGGTAGGCCGGAGGCGTGAACTTGAGACGGGCGGGCAGATTGACCCACAGCTGCAGGATCTCCAGGTCACCGCCATCGCGCTTGAAGGCGGCGGGAGAGAGTTCGGCATGCACCAGCCCGCTGCCCGCGGTCATCCACTGGATGCCCCCGGCTTCGATGACGCTTTCGTGGCCGCCGCTGTCGCGGTGGGCCAGCGCACCGGCGAGGATGAAGGTCACCGTCTCGAAGCCGCGATGGGGATGAGGACCAAAGGGCAGGCCGGCATTGTGCGGCGGATAGACCTGGGGACCGTGGTGGTTGAGGAACAGGAAGGGATCCAGATGCGGCAGGCCGGGGCCCGGCAGCGGGCGGCGGGTCTGGAGGTCACCGATGTCGTCACGCCGGGCGGGATGGCGGTGCTGCAGGGTACGGGCGGTCATGCGGGGCCTCGCGGGGCAAAACCCCAGTGTAAGGGGCACCTCGGCAGGCGGGTACCCCAGGCGTGAAGAGCGCCCTTCAGATGGAGAAGCGCACCTCGCGTTCCGGCCGGACCGCGAGCGGGCGACGGTGATTGACCACCAGTTCGCCGATGCGGATCAGGTGGGCGCGGGTGACGTTGCGACTCAGCCCCAGCAGGCGCGCGGTGTGGACCTGGTTGCGATGGCAGAAGCGATAGGCCGCGCGTACCAGGGCCTCTTCGACGCGCTCGTGCAGGGCCTCCGGTTGCTCTTCGAACAACTGGGCGAATGCCTTGGCCAGCAGGCTGTCCACTGGCGCCGTCTCGACCGGGCGTGGCGCTGGCGAAACGAGGCTGGGCCGCTGGACGAAGGACAGGTCGCTGGCTTCCAGCTGGCCCTGAGGCTTGACCAGCAGGGCGTGCTGCAGGGTGTTTTCCAGTTCGCGGATATTGCCCGGCCAGGGGTGTTCCAGCAGGCGTCGCTCCGCCGCCGGTGTCAGGGCGACCGGCGCCTGGGCATAGGCGTGAAGGAAGTGCCGGGCCAGCGGCAGGATATCGCCCTGGCGCTGGCGCAGCGGCAACAGCGGCAGGCTGACCACATTGAGGCGGTACCAGAGGTCTTCGCGAAAGGAGCCTTCGGCCACCGCCCGCTCCAGCGGGACGTTGGTGGCGGCGACGATCCTTACGTTCAGCGGCAGGCTGCGGCGAGAGCCGAGCCGCACCACCTCGCGCTCCTGCAGGACGCGCAGCAGCTTGACCTGCACCGACAACGGCAGGTCGCCGATCTCGTCGAGAAACAGGGTGCCGCCGTTGGCCTCCTCGAACCAGCCGGCGCGCGCGGTGAGGGCGCCGGTGAAGGCGCCTTTCTCATGGCCGAACAACTCAGCCTCGACCAGGCTCTCGGCAAAGGCGCCGCAATTGACGGCGACGAAGGGGCCGGCATAGCGGTGGCTCAGCGCATGGATATGCCGGGCGATCAGTTCCTTGCCGGTACCGGTCTCGCCGATCACCAGCACACTGGCGTCGCTCGGGGCGATCTTTTCCAGGTGGGCGAGCAGGTCGCGCGATTTGGGATCGGCGAACACCTGGGCGGTCGCGCGGTAGCGGGGCACCTCGGGCGTGCGCGTCAGGGTCAGCAGGGTCATCGCGGATTCCTCAGGAGTAGAAGCTGGGGGTGGGAAGGGTGTCGTTGAGGGCCCACTCGCCCAGCTCGTGCAACTTGTAGTCGACCGGATCGTGCAGGGTCTGGGTGCGCAGGTTGCGCCAGTAGCGATCCAGGCGCAGCGCACCGGCGGTGGCCCGGGCGCCGCCGACCTCGAACAGGCGGCTGGCGAGATCGAGGCCGTGCCGGCTGGCGGCGACCTTGGCCGTGGCGATGGCGACGGCCAGTTCGCCGCGTGCCGCTGGGGTGAGGGCCGTACCCTGTTGCCACGCCTGGGCGAAGGCGCCGTTGGCGCGCTCCACCAGCAGCCGACTGCTCTCCAGGGCGACCCAGAACTCGCCGTAGTGGCGTAGGATGTAGGGGTCTTCGCTGGCGCTGGCGGCCGTTGACTTGAACCAGGGGCGCGCCTGGGTGGTGGTGTAGCGGCGCGCCTCGGCGAAGGCGCCTTCGGCCAGGCCGAGAAAGATGTTGGCGAAGATCAGCTGGGCCAGCAGCGGCCGCAGGCAGGCGAAAGGCGTGCTTAGCGGGCCGGGGTCGAGCAGCCATTCCTGCTGTTCGACGCGTACGCCGTCGAAGCGCGCGCTGCCGCTGTCGGTCTGGCGCTGGCCGTTGTTGTCCCAGTCGTCGAACAACTGGATGCCGGCGCGCCCGGTAGGCACCACGGCAATCAGCAGGCGTCCGCTGTCATCGTTCTCCAGCGCCGAGAGCAGCAACAGATCGGAGTCCAGGGCACCGCTGCAAAAGCTCTTCTGGCCATCCACCTGCCAGGCATCGCCGTGGCGGCGGGCGAGGGTACGGCGATCCAGGGGGTTGAGCGCGTTCCCCCAGAACAGGGCATCGCGCGCGGTGCTCTCCAGCCAGGGTCGCCATTGCGCAGGCTGGCCGAACAGCTGGGTGGTGGCGAGCAACAGATGATGGAAGCCGAAGACGTGGGCCAGGGAGCTGTCGACCCGGGCCAGCCGCCGCACTGCCTCCAGCGTCTGGTCCCAGGTGGCGCCGAGGCCGCCCAGTTCCGGGGGAATGCTCAGGGCCAGGAGACCGCTCTGGCGCAGGGCGTCACGCTCGGTCTTGGGCGTTCCGCCCTGACGATCGCGTTCGGCCGCGGTGGCGGCGAAGCGTTCCAGCAGGGGCGTGAGGGGATCCAGCAGGGCATCGGACATGAGGGACTCGTGCGGTGGAGGGGGTCGCAGGTGTTAGAACGTAATGCGAGCCAAACCCTTAGTTGAAATATTTTTTTGTTATTAGTTAATGGCGTGGCGCCACCCATCTTGCATTCCGACCGCCTGGTCATCTTTTTTTGCTATCTCATTTAAGCCCTGACTGTTGGCTGCCGACACTGAATTAACTCAATCTCCCGACCAGGGGCGTGTCATGTTCAACAAAGGATTAAAACAAGAACTGCAGCGTCTCCGCGAGCAGGTGGATTCCTTCAAGCGACTGAAGGCCGAGCTCGACGTCGAGATGATTGGCCTGGAGCTGGACGGCCAGGGCCGCGTGACCGCGGTGAACGCCAATTTCGAACAGGAAATGGGCCTGCGCGCCGCGGATTTGCTGGGTCGTCCGCTCCTGGATCTGGTGCCGGCGCATGTCAGAAACCAGGAGTACAACCGTCGCCTGCAGCAGTGCCTGAGCCGCGGCGAGCCCTATAGCGGGGCGCTGCATCTCTTGCGTGGCGATGGCCGGGAAGCCTGGCTGAGAGGCATCCTGCACCCGTTCCACGACAGCCAGGGCCAGGTGACGCGCTTCCGACTGTTCTGCAACAACCTGACGAGAACCATCGAGACCTCGCGCGAGCACGAAAGCCTGCTCAAGGCGCTGCGCCGTTCCACGGCGGTCATCGAATTCAACCTCGACGGCGAGGTGCTCGACGCCAACGACAGATTCCTGCAGGCCATGGGCTATTCCCTGGCGCAGATCAAGGGCAAGCACCACCGGCTGTTCTGCGAGCCGGCCGAGGCCAACTCCGAGGCCTATCAGCAATTCTGGGCGCGTCTGCGTCGCGGCGAATTCGTCGTGGATCGCTTCAAGCGCCTGGATGCCCATGGCCGCGATGTCTGGCTGGAAGCCTCCTACAACCCGGTGATCGACGCCCATGATCGCCTGTACAAGGTGGTCAAGTTCGCCACCGTGATCACCGATCAGGTCCAGCAGGAACAGGCGGTGTCCGAGGCCGCCAGCGTAGCCTTCGAGACCTCCCGGCATACCGACGACACCGCCCGCAAGGGTGCGGCGGTGGCGCAGCAGACGGTGGAGGTGATGCGCGCCCTGGCCACCCAGATGCAGGAGGCGGTGAAGGGCATCGAGGCGCTGGACAACCAGTCCCAGGTGATCGGCACCATCATCAAGACCATCAGCGGCATCGCCGAACAGACCAACCTGCTGGCGCTCAATGCCGCCATCGAGGCGGCTCGGGCCGGCGAGCAGGGCCGCGGCTTCGCCGTGGTGGCCGACGAGGTCAGGCAACTGGCCTCGCGCACCAGCAAGGCGACCGAGGAGATCGTCGGGGTGGTGCAGCAGAACCAGCAACTGGCCGGCGAAGCCGTGACGGTGATCGAGAACGGCCGGCGTCAGGCCGAGCAGGGCCTGGAGCTGGCGGGGCAGGCCGGGCAGGTGATCGTGGAGATCCAGGATGGCGCCCAGCGGGTGGTCGGCGCCGTGGGGCGCTTCGCCCGCCAGCTGTCGAACTGATCCCGCACGCTGAATGCACAACGGCAACCCCAGGGTTGCCGTTGTGCATTCAGGTGGTCAGCCCTGCTTGCTGCCGCCGCCGATCTGCCAGACGAAGGGCGGTTCGCTGCCGTCGATCTCCCAGGTGCCGACGATGCGTTCCTTGTAGATCAGCGGATTGTGCGAGGCCGCGGTGCGGGCATTGCGCCAGTGGCGATCCAGGCCCTTGCGGCTGCTAGTGGCCGACGCGCCCAAGGCATTGAAGAGGTCACTGGTGGCCCGCAGCACCAGCTCGGCGACCGCCGATTGCGCCTGGGCCGATTCCAGTTCCGCCGCCACGTTGGCGGCGTGCTCGGCGGCGGCATCCCCAGCATAGCGGGCCTCGAAAGCGACCTGGGCCGCGGCGGCGGCTGCCAGGGTCGCGGCTTCGGCGGCATAGACGAAGGCCGAGGCCCTGCCCACCACCTGCTGCACCTGGGGATCGGCACTGGCCGCATTGGCGTTGCCATGGCTGTAGACCCGGGTGCGCCCCCGTACTTCGGCAGCGAATTCGCGCACGGCCGCCTGGCCGCTGCCGGTGATCACGGCCAGTAGCACCAGCTGGTAGAAGGCGGTCTGGTATTTGAAGCGGGTGGCGAAGTCGATGACATTTTCCGGCGCCACGCGCACGTTTTCGAACATCGAGGTGCCACTGGCGGTGGTGCGCTGGCCGAAGCCGTCCCAGTCGTCGGACTGGCGCACACCCGGCTGGTCGGTGCGGATGGCGGCGATGACGTCGTCGCCGGTGTCGTCGCGCTGGGCGTAGACGTCGATCCAGTCGGCAAACAGGCTGCCGGTGCTGTAGTACTTGGTGCCGTTGAGACGCCACTCACCGTCCTGCTGGCTGACCCGGGTGATGACCTCGCCTAGCCTGACGGTACCGATCTCGGTCCAGGCGTTGCCCACCAGGTCACCGGCGACGAAGCGCTCGAACCAGACCTGTTGGGAAGCGCTGGCATGGGCGTTGAGGCGATCCTCGACAAAGGCGAAGTGGCCGCGCAGCGCCTGGGGCAGATTGCTGTCGGCGGCTGCCAGTTCGATCAGCAGCCGTACCAGTTGCGGCAGGCTGGCACCGCTGCCGCCGAACTCCACGGGCACCCGCACGGCGCCGAAGCCGGCGTCCTTGAGCCAGGCGACGGGCGCATAGGGCAGGGTGCGCTGGCGTTCGCGTTCCAGGGCGCCTTCGGCGATCCGGGCAAAAAGCGGCCGAAAGCGCGCGGCCAGCTGTTCGTAGTCGGGGCTGGGCGCAGGGGTGGGCGGCAGGTGGCGAGCGGGCAGGTTCATGGTGATCCTCAGCGTTTGGAAGGTCGACGCCAGAGGCTTTGCAAGAGCGTTGCCAGGACCTGAAAGGCCGCTTTTTCGGGGTTTGCCGGGCATGGACTGCCTGGCCGGCAGCAGGAGTGCCTGGCCGCTGTTGCCCGGGCGACAGCGAGTCGGCCACGCTAGACTGGCGTTTTGTCTGGAGTCCCCATGGACCTCTTGTTTCTCGGCACCTCGGCCGGGGTGCCGACCCGGCGGCGCAACGTCTCGGCCCTTGCCCTGATCGAGGACCAGGGCAAGGGCTGGTTTCTCGTCGATTGCGGCGAGGCCACCCAGCACCAGCTGCTGCGCACCCCGCTGTCGGCGGCGGATCTGCGCGCCATCTGCATCACCCATGTCCACGGCGACCACTGCTATGGTTTGCCAGGGCTGCTGGCCAGTGCCGCCATGACCGGACGCCGCCAGCCACTGCTGCTGATCGCACCCCAGGCGGTCCATGACTGGCTCGCCGCCACCCGGATGCTGACCGCGCTGCACCTGCCTTTCGAGCTGCGCTTCCATGCCCTGGAGGGTTTTACCGGCGTTGCCGTGGGCGCCTGGGATATCGACGCCTTCGCGCTCTCCCACCGGGTGCCCAGCCATGCCTTTCGCTTCCGCGAGACCCGTCGGCCGCAGCGCCTCGATCCCGCGGCCCTGGCGGCGGCCCAGGTGCCGCGCGGGCCGCTGTGGGGCCGGCTGCATGGCGGCGAGGACGTGCTGCACGAAGGCCGCCTGCTGCGCAGCGCCGACTTCCTGCAGGCGGCCCATGGCGAGCGGCGGCTGGTGGTGGCGGGAGACAACGACGATCCCGCCTTGCTGACGGAGGCCTGCCGGGGCGCTCAGCTGCTGGTCCATGAAGCCACCTACGCCCAGGCGCAGATCGACAAGACCGGGCAGAGCTGGGGCCACAGCAGCGCGGCCGGCATCGCTCGTTTCGCCGAGGCGCAGGCGCTGCCGGCCCTGCTGCTCACTCATTTCAGTCCGCGCTATCAGGCCGAGGCGGTGCGTTCGCCGTCCATCGACGAGCTGCGTCGGGAAGCCGCGGCCTGCTATGGCGGCCATCTGCAGCTGGCCGAGGATTTCGCGCGCTTTCGCCTGGATCGTCACGGCCGGCTGAAAGCCCTGGACCAGAGCGGCGGGGCAGGGGATGGCGAACCGCAGCAGGAAAGAGGCTGAAACGCTTCGGTCTTGTCTGACCTGTTCTCCTTGGGCATAGTGCGAACGTTTATCATTTCAGGATCCTTTCGATCCCTCGCACCTCGTCCTAGGAGAAGCAAATGGCGGTGTCTTTCAACAAGGTCTCGACGCTGGGCGCCATGGCGCTACTGTCCCTGGCAGTGGCAGCCTGTTCCAGCCGCCCGGAGGCACCGATGCCACCGCCGCCCGCGCCGACGCCTGTCGCCGCGCAGCCCGCCGCGCCCCAGGCGCCGGCCGAACTCAAGCGCATCGAGCTGGGCTACGGCGTCTACGAGCTGGCCTACAGCCCGGCCAAGCAGTCGGTCTATGCGGCGACTGCCCAGTTGACCAAGGGCGTCACCGGCGGGGTGATCTACCAGCTGGATCCGGCCACCCTGGCCATCACTGGCCAGATCCACACCGACCTGAAGAACTTCGCCCTGACCACCGATGCCAGCGGCGAGACACTATTCGTCACCAACTCCCTGGACGGCGGCCTCAGCCGCATCGACCTGCGTACCGGCAAGGTGGAGAAACGGCTGAAATTCAACGAGATGGGTCGTGACGGCCATCCGGTCAATCCGCGCCAGGTCATCCTGCATGACGGCCTGCTGTATGTCGGCGGTGTCGGCGATCCGGGGGTGATCTGGGTGGTGGACGCCAAGACGCTGACCCTCAAGGCGCGCATTCCCAATGCCGGCAAGTGGGTGACCGGCCTGCTGTATTCCGAGGACACCGGGCGCCTCTATGCGGCCAACGGCAGTGGGGAAGTGCTGGTGATCAATCCGCGCACCCGCAAGATCGAACACCGCTGGACCCCGGGTGACGGTGGCAAGTACCTGCTGCTGAACCTGGCCGAGGATCGCGCGAACCACCAGCTGTTCGTCACCGACAATTCCGAGGCCAAGACCGTGCTGGTCTTCGATATCCGCAGCGGCAAGGTAATCAAGCGCCTGCCGGTGGGTGACGCCCTGGCCATCAAGCTCAATACCAAACGCAATGAGCTGTACATCACCCAGCGCGAGACCGGTCGGCTGCTGATCCTCGACGCCACCACCTACGCCGAGAAAAAGGCCTACGACCTCAAGCCCAATCCCAACAGCCTGCTGGTCAGCCCGGATGGCCAGACGCTGTATGCGACGGTGAAGACGCCCTTCGACAAGGAATACATGAACACCGCACCGGAAAGCGTGGTGCGCATCGACCTCTCCGCGGTGAAGTAAACCACGCCGCCCTGGCTGCTGCAGCGTCCTGCTGCGGTGGCCCCGGGCTTCCCAAGCCCGCCGGCTTGCTCTTGAATGCGTGGGTCCCACCACCCAGGAGCCGCCACCTTGTCCGCGACCGATCTCAGCCTGCTTCCGCTGCTGGAAGCCTCTTATCGTCACTGGCTCGGCCAGCCGCTGCCGCGTCCTGCGGGATTACTTGCGGCCGACGTTCCTGCCTGGCTGCATGAGCGGGCACCCTATGCCCTGCTGGCGCACGGTACCGAAGCCGATCCGCTGTTCTGCTATGCCAACCGGCAGGCCTTAAGCTGCTTCGGCTATCCCCGCGCCGAATTCATCGGCATGCCCTCCAGGTTCAGCGCCTCACCCAAGGACAGGGACGAGCGCCAGCGCCTGATGGAAGCGGTGGGGCGCCAGGGTTATGCCTGTGGCTATGAGGGCTGGCGGATCGATCGAGACGGTGAGGCCTTCCAGATCCATGCCGGCGTGGTGTGGAATCTGCTTGATGTCGACGGACAGCGATTGGGGCAGGCGGCGTTGTTCTGGCCGGACCCGCAGCGGATTGGGCAACTGGAGTGAGGCAAAGATCGTTGGGCTCGGCTGCGCTCGGAAGATCGGCGAATTCGGGGACAAGGCTGCGCCGTTGTCCACCCTACGCCTAGTCTGACGTCGTAGGGTGGAAAACCGCGCAGCGTTTTCCACGCGAGGGTAATGCCAGGCTATCCCGACTCATCCCGGTCGGATGCTTCACTTGTCCTCGACGATCAGCACCACCAGATCCTTGGGCCCGTGGGCGCCATAGGCCAGTACCTGCTCGATGTCGGCGGTCTTGGACGGCCCGGAGATCAGCAGGGCATTGGTCGGCATGCCGTCCTGCCAGCGGTGCTGTTGCTGCAACTCGTAGAAGTTGTCCACCACGGTGCTGGCCCTGAGCAGGGCGATATGCAGCGGGGGCACCAGGCTCATCAGGCGCGGTTCCTGACGATCCGGCCAGAGCACCAGGCTGCCAGTGGAGGCCAGGGCGCCAAGGGTGCCGGTGAGGCTGGCCGGGGTGTCGTTGAACAGTTCGGCCTTCCACTCTTCCACGGGGCGATCGTAGGCCTTCCAGCGCGGTGAGCCGTCGCCCTGCCAGCGCTCCACCAGGCGCGCACCGTGGGGCGTGCCGGGAGCGATCAATAGCTGATCCAGACCCCGTTCGGCGAGGACGCGCTCGACCAGCGCCGGCCAGTCCGCCGCGGTGGTCAGGTGGGTTTCGGTATGCACCGTCTCCATCAGGGTGCGCAGGCGGGCGACGCGCTCCGCAGGTGGATAGCGCCAGGGTTCGGTCACCAGGGCTTCATCGAAGGTGTCCGCCAGCGGCTGAGTGCCCTGCAGACTGCCGCGCAGCTTGGCGAGGATGTTGTCGCGGGCGCTCATGGGCGTTTCTCCAGGTGGTCGCGGGCCAGTTCGTGCAGCGAGCGCGATGCCGGCCTGGGCGCGCTGTGGTGCTCCGTCCAGGGGCCGAGCTGGCCGGGGGCGAAGCGGCCGAAGCGGGTGGCCAGGTAGCTGAAGCCGCGATAGAGCAGCGGCGAGGTGTAGAGATTCTGCCAGGCATGCCAGGTCCAGCGCTCCCGGGCGGAGAACTTGCTGCCCTGGCCGCGCAGCAGGTGCGGCTCGGCATTGGGCGCCTTGACGTTCTCTTCGCGCAGGCGCCGCAAGAGCGCCGGAATCGGGATCTTGACCGGGCAGACTTCACCACAGGCGCCACACAGCGAGGAGGCGCTGGGGTGGTCGGGCGCCTGCTCCAGGCCGACCAGGTGGGGGGTGATGATGGCGCCGATGGGGCCGGGATAGACCTCACCATAGGCATGGCCGCCGATGCGGGTATAGACCGGGCAGTGATTCATGCAGGCGCCGCAGCGGATGCAGTTGAGGGTCTGGCGCAATTCGCTGTCGGCGAAGGCCTGGCTGCGGCCGTTGTCCAGCAGCACCAGGTGCACCTCGCGCGGTCCGTCCAGCTCCTCGGCCTTGCGCGGCCCGGAGATCATGTTGACGTAGGTGGTGATCGGCTGGCCCAGGGCCGAACGGGTCAGCAGCGATAGCAGCGGTACCACGTCGCGCAGGTTCTCCACCACCTTTTCGATACCGGTCACGGCGATGTGCACCGGCGGTACCGTGGTGGACATCCGCCCGTTGCCCTCGTTTTCCACCAGCAGCAGGGTACCGGTCTCGGCCACGGCGAAGTTGACCCCGGAGATGCCGATGTCGGCCTCGAAGAATTTCTGCCGCAGCACCCGCCGACCGGTCTGGATGAGTTCGTCGACGTCGGTGGTGTAGGGCTCGGCGAGGTGCTCGTGGAAGAGGGTGCCCACCTGCTGCCGGTTGAGGTGGATGGCCGGCATGATGATGTGCGAGGGCTTCTCGCCGGCGAGCTGGATGATGTACTCGCCCATGTCCGATTCCAGGCAGTCGATGCCCTGGGCGCCGAGCACGTGGTTCATGTCCATTTCTTCGCTGACCATGGACTTGCCCTTGATCAGCAGTTTGGCCGCATGGCGCTCGGCGATCTGCTGGACGATGGCGTTGGCCTCGGCCGTGGTCTCGGCCCAGTGCACCTGGACGCCATTGCGCTTGAGGTTGGCTTCCAGGCGCTCCAGCAGCTCCGGCAGCTTGGACAGCGCCCGGGCGCGGGTGCGATTGCCCAGTTCGCGCAGGCGCTCGCGCTCGTCGGCATCGCTCATGCTGGCCAGGCGCTTGGTCATCAGCGAATCCATGGCCGTGCGGAAGTTGCGTCTGAGCTGGTCGTCGCCCAGGGCCTGGCGGGCGCGCGTCTTGAAGGGGGGCGCCGCGCTGATGTCGGTGAGGGGGATCTTCAGCATCTCGTTCATACGGCACCTCCGATACGGCGCCAGAGAAAGCTCGCCAGGTGTTCGCCACGCAGGGCAGCGCGCTGCTTTTCCAGGGCGCCGTTGATATTCATCAGGCAACCGCAGTCGGCGGTGAGCACCTGGGCCGCACCGCTGTCCTGCAGGGCACGGGTCTTGTCCGCCACCATGGCGCCGGAGATGTCCGGCATGCGTACCGAGAAGGTGCCGCCAAAACCGCAGCATTCGCTCTCGTGGTCATGGTCGACGCGCTCCACGGCCTGCAGCTGGCCGAGCAGGGCGCGGCCGTGCAGGTGGGTCTGCATCTCCCGGCGGGCGCTGCAGGAGGTGTGCAGCGCCACCTTGGTCGGGGCGCCGCGATCCTGGTAGTCGACCTGGCAGACGTGCAGCAGGAATTCCGCCAGTTCGTAGGTGCGCTCGGCCAGATCCCTTACCTGCCGCAGGGTGTCAGGCTCGTCGGCGAACAGCTCGGCGTAGTGATGGCGCAGCATCCCGGCGCAGGAGCCGGAGGGCACCACCACCGGCCAGGGCTCGGCGAACAGCGCCAGCTGGGTGCGGGCCACGGCACGGGCTTCCTCGGTGTAGCCCGAGGTGTAGGCGGGCTGACCACAGCAGCTCTGCTCCTGGGGGAAATGCACGCGGATGCCTTCGCGCTCCAGCAGGCGGATGCTGTCCATGCCGGCTTCGGGATAGAAGAGGTCCACCACGCAGGTGCCGAACAGATAGACCTGGGTCGGTTTCTGCGGCGGATAGGTCCGCGGCGGCGCCAGCGGTGGCGCGGTGCGGGTGGCGTTGGGGGCGGCGTTGTGGAAGAGGTCGTTCATTAGGCTACTCCGGGTTGGCCCGGTTAAAAGAGAGCCTTTTCATGATCTGCTGCGCGTCGGCCAAACCGCGTTGAAAAGGCCTTCGGAATGCTCATTTACCACTCGTAAACTCCGCTTCCTCAGGCCTTTTCGCCTTGTTTGTCTCTAGCTCGCGAGATCATGAAAAGGCTCCAGAAGACCGGCGGCGACCTGGGTCGCCGCCGGGAAACGCACGATCAGTGCACCAGCATGCCGGTGAACACATAGGCCTGCGCCAGGGTGATCAAGCCGACCAGCACGGCGAAGCCGATGCTGTGCCGTACGGTGAAACGGAACAGGTCGGACTCCTTGCCCACCATGCCGGTGGCGGCGCAGGCCACGGCGATGGATTGCGGCGAGATCATCTTGCCGGTCACGCCGCCGGAGCTGTTGGCCGCCACCAGCAGGGTGTCGGAAACGCCGATCTGGTGCGCGGTGGTCGCCTGCAGCGAGCCGAACAGGGCATTGGACGAGGTATCCGAACCGGTCAGGAATACCCCTAGCCAGCCCAGCAGCGGCGAGAAGAAGGGGAACAGCGCGCCGGTACCGGCCAGCAGCAGGGCCAGGGTGGTGGACATGCCCGAGTAGTTGACGACGAAGGCGAAGGCCAGCACCAGGCCGATCGACAGGATCGGCTTGCGCAACTCCACCAGGGTTTCCCTGAACACGCCCAGGGCGGTCGAGGGCTTGATGCGGAAGATGGCCATGGAGATCAGCGCCGAGATCAGGATGGCGGTGCCCGACGCCGACAGCAGGTCGAGCTTGTAGACCGCCGGCATTGGCGTCGGCGTGGCTACGATCGGCAGCGTCTTGAGCACCAGCTTGTCCAGGTAGGGCACCGGTACGTTGATCACGAGGGCATAGAGGGCGCCGCCGGTGGCGAACAGCGCCTTGAAGGCCTTGGTGGTCCAGATCGTGACGACCACGGTCAGGATCAGGAACGGCGACCAGGCCTTGATCACGGTACCCAGGGGATGCTCCGGCGGCAGGCGACCGCCCTGGCCGAAGCCGGCACCACCGCCCCCCAGCATGGCCGCACCGCCGCCCGTCACGGTCGTGGCACCGGCGGTGGCGTGCTGCGGCTGGCGCAGCTTGAGGTAGGCGGTGAGGGCGATCATGGCGGCCAGGGACGAAGTGATGTCGGGCAGCTCCGGACCGATGAAGTTGGAGGTCAGGTACTGGAACACGGCGAAGGTGCCGCCGCAGATCAGCGCCGGCTTCCAGGTTTCCCGCAGCCCGCGCATGCCGTCCATCATGAACATCAGCCACAGCGGCACCAGCAGCGACAGCAGCGGCAGCTGGCGACCGGTCATGGCGCCGATCTTGAAGGCGTCGATACCGGTCACCTGCCCGGCGACGATGGTCGGGATGCCCAGGGCGCCAAAGGCCACCGGCGCAGTGTTGGCGATCAGGCAGAGCCCGGCCGCCTTCAGCGGATTGTGGCCGAGGCCCACCAGCAGGGCGGCGGTGATGGCCACCGGTGCGCCGAAGCCGGCCGCACCCTCCAGGAAGGCGCCAAAGCAGAAGCCGATCAGCAGCACCTGCAGGCGCTGGTCGTCGGTGATGGACAGCACCGAGCTGCGGATGATGTCGAACTGCCCGCACTTGACCGTCAGCTTGTAGAGGAACACCGCCGTGACGATGATCCAGGCGATGGGCCAGAGGCCATAGAGGAAACCGTAGCCGGCCGAGGCCAGCGCCTTGTCCACCGGCATGCGATAGACGAACAGCGCGATGAGCAGGGCGATCGCCAGGGTGATGGCGCCCGCCACATGGCCCTTGAGCCTCAGACCGGCGAGCGCGACGAAGAAGAACAGAATGGGCAGGGCGGCGACGAAGGCCGAAAGGCCCAGGCTGCCCAGGGGGAGATAGATCTGTTGCCAGGTATCCATCGGGTGCTCCTTGATTGTTTTTGTAGGGAGGCGGCAGGACGGGGTTGCACAAGATCGCGACCTGTGGCAAAAATTGGTAATACCAATTTACAAGAGCGACTTCACGCACGTTAAGCGGGGTCTTTGCCTCTGTCAAACCCCTTGATGTGCGACTTTCGTCGGCCAGTACCGCCCGGCTGGCGGACGTCCGCCATCGTCCGCGGCATTTTTCGAGGTTTTTCATGGGGTTCGAACCGGTCAAGCAACGTCGTCTGTCGGACGACATCGTCAAGCACCTGGAGGCGCTGATCGCCGAAGGCTCTCTGCGACCTGGCGAGCGCCTGCCGGCCGAGCGGGTGCTGGCCGAGCGCTTCGGGGTATCGCGACCCTCGCTGCGCGAAGCCATCCAGAAGCTGATCGCGCGCGGCCTGCTGCTCAGCCGGCAGGGCGGTGGCACCTATGTCACCGAGGCGCTCAACAGTGCCTTCACCGATCCCCTGCTACCGTTGCTGGAAAGCCGCGAGGAAACCCGCCGCGATCTGCTGGAGTTTCGCCACACCCTGGAAAGCGCCTGTGCCTATTACGCCGCCCAGCGCGCCACCGAGCCGGACCTGGCGCGGCTGACCCTGGCCTGGGAACGCCTGGAAGACTGCTACCGGCGGCGCGAGACCCTGACCCGGGAAGAGGAGGGCGAGGCCGATGCGGCCTTTCACCTGGCCATCGCCGAGGCCAGTCACAACGCCGTCTACCTGCACAGCATCCGCAGCCTGTTCGAATTGCTGCGCCATCACATGGTGACCAATATCGGCGGCATGCAGGCGCAGCGGGGCGAAACCCGCGAGCGCCTGCTGGAACAGCACCGGTCGCTCTACCAGGCGATTGTCGCGGGTGAAGCGGAAACGGCGCGCGAGGCCGCGAGTCGTCATCTGGGCTATGTGCGGGAGGTTCTGGAGGAGGCCGGCGCCATGGCAGGCCGTCTAGCACGGGCCAAACGGCGAGATGAGCTCTAGAAAAATCTGGCGGAAAACATCATGATGTCATTATGCTAGTAGCATAAGTTGAGCGTCCGCGGCTAAAGTTTAGCGTTCCAGAGCTGATAACCCGGTCACACCTTCCCGCCTTCGCTGGCGTCTAGACCGGTACCCTCCTGTGGAACACGCCTCTTCTTCGCCCTCGCTCGTCGACTTTACCTTCACCCCTGCATTGCTCGGTGCCTGCGGTACCGGCGCGATCCTGTTCGTGGGCGGCGTGACGCCGACCACCCTGGCGCTGAGTGCCACCCAGGTGGTGCTTGCCGCCGGTCTGGGCTTCTGGCAGCTGCGTCGCGCCCAGGCGCGCCACGCCGAGCGCGCCGCCGACCAGGCCGTGAGCCAGAGCCCGGCCAGCGGTCGGGACGAGGCACTCGAAGCCCTCTGCGTGGCGGTACTGCCGGTATGGTCCGAGCAGATCGAAGCGGCGCGGGCCCACACCGAGCAGGAAATCGTCAGCCTGACCAGTCGCTTCGCCGAACTGGCCGACCGCATCCACAGCGTCGCCGGCGCCGATCATGGCGGTGGCGATCGCCTGGTCAATCTCATGGCCAGCAGCCAGAACCAGCTCGACGGCATCCTGCACTCGCTGCGCGAGGCGCTGTCGAGCAAGGGCGCGCTGCTGGACGAGGTCAACGGCCTGGCCGGTCTGACCGAACAACTCAAGAGCATGGCCAAGGACGTCGGCGACGTGGCGCGCCAGACCAACCTGCTGGCCCTCAATGCCGCCATCGAAGCCGCCCGGGCCGGTGAAGCCGGGCGCGGTTTCGCGGTGGTCGCCGACGAGGTGCGCAAGCTCTCCACCCTGTCCGGCGATACCGGACAGAAGATCGGCGAAACCGTGGAAACGGTGAACGGCGCCATTGCCCGCACCCTGGAACTGTCGCAGCTCCACGCCGAACGCGACACCGGCACCCTGAACCAGTCCGGCGAGACCATCGAGCAGGTCATCGGCGCCTTTGGCGGCACCACCCGTGACGTGGTCGAGCGCAGCGATGCCCTGGCCGACAACGCCGCGGCCGTGGGCGGCGCCATTGCCGAGGTGCTGGTCGCCCTGCAATTCCAGGATCGCGTCAGCCAGATGCTCGGCCACATCCGTGACGACCAGGCGCGCCTCGAGCGCCTGGTGATCGACCGTCGCACCCTGGCTGCCAGCGGTCAGCCGCTGCCGACCCTCGACACCCGTGGCTGGCTCGCCGAGCTGGCCCGCACCTACACCATGGCCGAGCAGGTCGCCGTGCACCACGGCAAGCGACCGGCCGCCGCCGCTGCCGAATCCGATATCACGTTCTTTTAAGGAAAGCTGTCATGAGCAACAAGACCATTCTGATCGTCGACGACTCCATCTCCATCCGCCAGGTGGTGTCCATGACCCTGAAAAGCGCGGGCTATGACGTCATCGAAGGCTGCGACGGCCGCGATGCCCTGACCAAGCTGGACGGTCGCAAGGTGCACCTGATCATCAGCGACGTGAACATGCCCAACATGGACGGCATCACCTTCGTCACCGCGGCCAAGAAGCTGCCGGCCTACCGGTTCACCCCGGTGATCATGCTCACCACCGAATCCGATGCCGCCAAGAAGGCCGCCGGCCAGGCCGCCGGTGCCAAGGCCTGGATGGTCAAGCCGTTCCAGCCGGCGCAGATGCTGGCGGCGGTTTCCAAGCTGATCATGCCCTGATGGCCCTGGAGGCTGCCCCCATGAACGATGCCGTTCGTACCCGCTTGCCCATTACCGGGCCGCTGACCATCTACACCGCGGCCGACAGCAAGCCGCTGCTGATGGAGCCCCTGACCGCCGGGGTCACCGTGGCGCTGGAACTGGCCGAGGTCGATGAATTCGATTCGGCCGGGCTGCAGTTGCTGCTGCTGGCCCACCGGGAGGCGCAGCGTTTGGGCGGCAGCCTGGAGCTGGTCGATCCCAGCCCCGCCGTCACCGAACTGCTGGAGCTGGCAGGTCTTGCCGACTTCTTTACCGCGGCCGCCGCGGAAGGTGTTGCCGCATGAACATGGACGAGATTCTCAAGACCTTCATCGCCGAGAGCGAGGAATTGCTGCAGCAGATGGAAGCCGCGCTGCTGCAGATCGAGCAGGCACCGGATGATGTCGAGCTGATCAATGCCATCTTCCGCGCCGCCCACACCATCAAGGGTTCGGCCGGTCTGTTCGGTCTGGACCATGTGGTGGCCTTCACCCATGTCGCCGAAAGCGTGCTCGACCGGATCCGCAGCAACGAGCTGGCCTTCGACGAGACCCTGTCGGCGCTGTTCCTTGAGGTCTGCGACCACCTCAACGGCCTGATCGCCCGGGTGTCGTCCGGCAGCGAGCCGGAGCCCGACTTCCAGGCCGCCGGCGCCGTGCTGGTGCAGCGCCTGGAGCACTATCTGCAGCCGAGCGCCAAGGCGGCCCAGCCGGTCGCTGCCGCCCGTACCCTGGCGGCACCGGTCGATGGCGTGGCCGCCGGCCACTGGCACCTGTCGCTGCGCTTCGGTCCGGACATGCTGCGCAACGGCATGGATCCGCTGGCCTTCGTCCGCTACCTCAACAGCTTTGGCCGCATCGTCAACATCGTCACCCTGACCGATGCCATCCCGGCCGCAGCGGACATGGATCCGGAGACCTGCTACCTGGGCTTCGAGGTCGCCTTCGACAGCGACGCCGACAAGGCGACCATCGAGGCGGCCTTCGAATTCGTCCGCGAAGACAGCCAGATCCGCATCCTGCCGCCGCACAGCCGCAGCAGCGACTACTGCCAGCTGATCGACGACCTGGCCGAGGAAGACCTGCGCCTGGGCGAGATCCTGGTGCGCTGCGGCACCCTGACCGCCACCGAGCTGGACGAGGTGCTGCGCCGCCAGGCCGATCCGGCCACCCCGCGCCAGCCTATTGGCGAAGCCCTGGTGGAAGCCCAGCTGGTCAATCCGCCGGTGGTGGATGCGGCCCTGAACAAGCAGCGCAAGATCAAGGAGCAGCGCGCGCCGGCGGGCGAAGGCCAGTTGATCCGCATCGACGCCACCAAACTCGACCAACTGATCGACCTCATCGGTGAGCTGATCATCGCCGGTGCCGGGACCCAGCTGATCGCCCAGCAGAGCGGCCTGGCGGCCCTGGTGGAATCCACCGGGGTGCTGTCGCGCCTGGTGGAAGAGGTGCGGGATACCGCCCTGACCCTGCGCATGGTGCAGATCGGTACCACCTTCAACCGCTTCCAGCGGGTGGTCCGCGACGTCTCCAAGGAAATCGGCAAGGACATTGCCCTGCGCATCAGCGGTGGCGAGACCGAACTGGACAAGACCGTGGTGGAAAAGATCGGTGATCCGCTGACCCACCTGATCCGCAACGCCATGGACCACGGCATCGAATCCGCCGAGCTGCGCCTGGCGCGTGGCAAGCCGGCCCAGGGCACCGTGGGGCTGAACGCCTATCACGAGGCCAGCAGCATCGTCATCCAGGTCACCGACGACGGTGGCGGTCTGTCGCGCGAGCGCATCCTGCGCAAGGCGACCGAGCGCGGCCTGATCGCCGAAGGCCAGGTGCTGGCCGACAAGGACGTGTTCAACCTGATCTTCGAACCGGGTTTCTCCACCGCCGAGCAGATCAGCAACCTGTCCGGTCGCGGCGTCGGCATGGACGTGGTGAAAAAGAACATCACCGCCCTGCGCGGCAGCGTCGACCTCACCAGCGAGGAGGGCCGCGGCACCACGGTGACCATCCGCCTGCCGCTGACCCTGGCGATCATCGACGGCTTCCTCATCGGCGTCGGCAAGGCCACCTACGTGGTGCCCCTGGAAGCGGTGGAGGAGTGCATCGAGCTGACCGAGGCGGCCAGTGTCCAGGCCAACGGCAACGACTACCTCGACCTGCGCGGCGAGGTGCTGCCGGTGCTGCGCCTGCGTCAGCTGTTTACCATCGAGGAAGCCCCGCCGCGGCGGCAGAACGTGGTGGTGGTGCGCTATGCCGGCCAGCGCGCCGGCCTGGTGGTCGATCAGCTGCTCGGCGAATTCCAGACCGTGATCAAGCCGCTCGGTCCGCTGTTCGGCCACAACCGCAGCCTCGGTGGTTTCACCATCCTGGGTACCGGTGCCGTGGCGCTGATCCTCAACGTGCCCGGCCTGATTGGCGAAGCCGCGTCCACCGGCACCGCTGCTCCAGTCCTCGCACCCGTGCTGGCCTAACTGAACCGACCCGACTTGACCTGACCGACAAGGATTTAGAGTCCATGACCGTTACCAAACGCATGTCCCTGCTGGTCCTCTCTGCGCTGCTGGGGATCATTCTCCTGGCAGGGCTGGCCTACTACCAATTGCACCAGGTCTTCGAACGGGCCAATTTCGGCAACAACGATACCGTGCCGGCCATTCTGGGCATCGACGCCGTCGACGCCCATTCCGCCGATGTCATCACCAACATCTATCGCCATCTCGCCGCCGACGGTGATGCCGCCACCCAGAAGGCCGAAAAGGAACTCAGCGAATCGCAGCGGCTGACCGATGAGGCGCTCAAGGCTTACGAGGGGCAGATCTCCGACGACACCGACAAGCGTCTATGGGAAGACGACAGGCAGGCGATCGCCGCGCTCAACCAGCTCGCGGCCAAGGTGATCCCGCTGTCGCGCGCCAGCCAGGATGACGAGGTCAAGCGGCTGCTGGGCGAAAACCAGGAGATCATCACCCACGTGGGTGATGTTCTCGACGCCCATCGCCTCTATAACCAGAAGCTGGGAACCGAGCAGTCCAACCTGGCGGAGGGCACGCTCAATCAGGCCACGCTGCTGTCGGTCGGCATCTCCGTGGCCACCCTGCTACTGATCGGCCTGCTCGGCTTCTTCATCACCCGCAACCTGCTGCGTCAGCTCGGCGGCGAGCCGGCCGAGGTGGCCAAGGTCGCCAACCGCACCGCCGCGGGCGACCTGCCCGACGATCTGCAGCTGCGCGCCGGCGACGATTCCAGCCTGATGGCCGCCATGCAGCGCATGGTGGTGACCCTGCGCGGTCTGGTGCAGGAGATGAGCACCATGGCCAGCGAGCATGATCGCGGCGAGACCGACAAACGCATCCCGCTGGAGCGCTTCCAGGGCACCTTCCGCAACGTCGCCGAAGGCGTCAACGCCATGGTCGCCGGTCACCTGAGCGATTCGGCCAAGGCCATGGCCTGCGTCAAAAGCTTCGGCGAAGGCGATCTGGCCGCGCCGCTGGAGCGTTTCCCCGGCAGGAAGGCGGTGATCAACGACAACCTTGAGCAGGTGCGCGACAACATCCAGCTTCTGGTCGCGGAGATGGTGCAGCTGTCCGCCGCCCATGATCGCGGCGAGACCGATGCCCGCATTCCCGTCGAGCGCTTCCAGGGCACCTTCCGCGGCATGGCCGAAGGCGTCAACGCCATGGTCGCCGGCCACCTGAGCGATTCGGCAAAGGCCATGGCCTGCGTCAAGCGCTTCGGCGAAGGCGATCTGTCGGTGGCGCTGGAACGCTTCCCCGGCCAGAAGGCGGTGATCAACGACAACCTCGAACAGGTCCGCGGCAACATCCAGCGCCTGGTCGAAGACGCCAATCTGCTGAGCCAGGCGGCCATGGCCGGTCGTCTCGACACCCGCGCCGATGCCAGTGCCCACCAGGGCGATTTCCGCCGCATCGTCGCCGGCATCAATGGCACCCTCGACGCCATCGTGGCGCCGGTCAACGAAGCCATGGGCGTGATGGCCGGGCTCTCCCAGGGCGACCTGAGCCGCACCGTACGCGGTGACTACCAGGGGCAGTTGCTGGAGCTCAAGGAGTCGATCAACGGCACCGTGGGCAAGCTGAACCAGATCATCGGCGACGTGCGCCTGTCGGCCGACTCCCTGGCCAGCGCCTCGGAAGAGATCTCCGCCACCGCCCAGAGCATGAGCCAGGCCAGCACCGAACAGGCGGCCTCGGTCGAGGAGACCAGCGCCAGCGTCGAGCAGATGTCGGCCTCCATCACCCAGAACACCGAGAACGCCAAGGTCACTGACGGCATGGCCGGCAAGGCCGCGCGGGAAGCCGGGGAGGGCGGTCAGGCGGTTGGCGAGACCCTGGTGGCCATGAAGACCATCGCCGACAAGATCGGCATCGTCGACGACATCGCCTACCAGACCAACCTGCTGGCGCTCAACGCCGCCATCGAAGCGGCCCGTGCCGGCGAGCACGGCAAGGGCTTCGCCGTGGTGGCTGCAGAGGTCCGCAAGCTGGCCGAACGCAGCCAGGTCGCCGCCCAGGAAATCGGCACCGTGGCCAAGAGCAGCGTGGCCCTGGCCGAACGCGCCGGCACCCTGCTGGAGCAGATGGTGCCGTCCATCAGCAAGACCTCCGACCTGGTGCAGGAAATCGCCTCGGCCAGCGAAGAACAGAGCAGCGGGGTGAGCCAGATCAACGGCGCCATGCTGCAACTGAGCCAGATCACCCAGCAGAACGCCTCGGCGTCCGAAGAACTGGCTGCCACCGCCGAGGAAATGAGTACCCAGGCCGAGCAGCTGCAACGCCTGATGGGCTTCTTCAATACCGGCGAAGGCCGGGTGGTACAGGACCTGGAACGCGCGCTGGAGGCCTCGCGGCCCAAGGCCATGCAGGTCCCGGGCAAGGCCCTGCGTACGGGTACCTCGGGCGTGCCTGACGGCTACGTCTCCTTCGAATCCTGACCCCTATCCAACGGCCACCTGCAGGTGGCCTTTTTGAGACCATCGACATGACCGTCATCAAGAAAATGCTGCTGCTGGTGCTGTCCGCATTATTGGGCATCCTGGTGCTGGCCGGCACCGGGCAATACGAAATCGACCAGGTGTTCCAGGCAGCCAACTACGGCAACGACAACACCGTTCCCAGCCTCAAGGCGCTCGGCGAGGTCAACGACAGCCGCTCCGACTACGTGGTGGGCATCTATCGCCACGTGCTGTCGACCAGCGCCGAAACCATGACCACCGTCGAGCAGGACCTGGCCGCGGCCAAGGAGCGCATCGGCCAGAATCTCGGCAAGTACGAGACGCTGGTCTCGGACGACCGCGACCGTGGCCTGCTGGTCGCCGATCGCGCCGCCTTTACGGCGCTGTTCAGCCTCGGCGACCAGGTCATCGCCCTGTCGCGGCAAAATCGCAACGAAGACGCCCAGGCCCTGATGCGCAGCCGCACCGACGTGATGCTGGCGATCAACAAGGCCCTCGACGAGCACGTAGGCTACAACCAGACCCTGGCGCTGCAAGGTGTGCAGGTCGCCCAGAAGACCAAGGTCGAGGCCACCTGGCTGGCCCTGGGCATTGCCCTGGCGACCCTGCTGGCGGTGGCCCTGCTGGGCTTCTTCATCACCCGCAATCTGCTGCGTCAGCTGGGCGGTGAGCCCGCGGCGGTGGCGACCCTGGCCGGCTGCGTGGCCGCCGGCGATCTGCCGGACGACATCAAGCTGCGCGACGACGACAAGACCAGCCTGATGGCGGCCATGCAGAACATGGTCACCACCCTGCGCAGCCTGATCAGCGAAATGAGCAGTATGTCGGCTGCCCATGACCGCGGCGAAACCGTGGTGCGCATTCCGGCCGAGCGCTTCCAGGGCGCCTATCGCAACATGGCCGAAGGGGTCAACGGCATGGTCGCCGGCCACCTGAGCGATTCGGCAAAGGCCATGGCCTGCGTCAAGAGCTTCGGCGAAGGCGATCTGTCGGTGGCGCTGGAGCGCTTCCCCGGGCAGAAGGCGGTCATCAACGACAACCTCGAGCAGGTCCGCGGCAACATCCAGCGCCTGGTCGAGGACGCCAACCAGCTGAGCCAGGCGGCCATGGCCGGTCGCCTGGACACCCGTGCCGATGCCGCTGCCCACCAGGGTGACTTCCGCCGCATCGTCGCCGGGATCAACGGTACACTCGATGCCATCGTGGCGCCGGTCAACGAAGCCATGGGCGTCATGGCCGGGCTCTCCCAGGGCGACCTGAGCCGTACCGTGCGCGGTGACTACCAGGGTCAGCTGCTGGAACTCAAGGAATCGATCAACGGCACCGTCGGCAAGCTGAACCAGATCATCGGCGACGTGCGCCTGTCGGCCGATGCCCTGGCCAGCGCCTCGGAAGAGATCTCCGCCACCGCCCAGAGCATGAGCCAGGCCAGCACCGAACAGGCCGCCTCGGTCGAGGAGACCAGCGCCAGCGTAGAGCAGATGTCGGCCTCCATCGCCCAGAACACCGAGAACGCCAAGGTCACCGACGGCATGGCCGGCAAGGCCGCGCGCGAGGCCAACGAAGGTGGCGAAGCGGTGGGTGAGACGCTGGTGGCCATGAAGACCATCGCCGAGAAGATCGGCATCGTCGACGACATCGCCTACCAGACCAACCTGCTGGCGCTCAACG
Source organism: Pseudomonas flavocrustae (assembly GCF_029872515.1). NCBI lineage: Bacteria > Pseudomonadati > Pseudomonadota > Gammaproteobacteria > Pseudomonadales > Pseudomonadaceae > Pseudomonas > Pseudomonas flavocrustae. The sequence goes on from NZ_JAPDIQ010000002.1 coordinate 427,718, forward strand.
CCGCCATCGAAGCCGCCCGCGCCGGCGAGCACGGCAAAGGCTTCGCCGTGGTGGCCGCCGAGGTGCGCAAGCTGGCCGAACGCAGCCAGGTCGCCGCCCAGGAAATCGGCACCGTGGCCAAGAGCAGTGTGGCCCTGGCCGAGCGCGCCGGGTCACTGCTCGACGAAATGGTACCGTCCATCAGCAAGACCTCCGATCTGGTACAGGAAATCGCCGCGGCGTCCGAAGAACAGAGTAGCGGAGTCACTCAGATCAATAGCGCCATGCTGCAACTCAACCAGATCACCCAACAGAACGCCTCGGCCTCGGAAGAGCTGGCCGCGACCGCCGAAGAAATGAGCGGTCAGGCCGAGCAGCTGCAGCGCCTGATGGGCTTCTTCCACACCGGCGATGGTCGTGCGGTCCAGGACCTGGAGCGTGCCATCGAGCAGACGCGCCCGGCCGCGAGCCGTACGGCCCAGCCGACCCTGCGTCGTCCCCAGATGGCCGCGGGCGGCCTGCCGGACGGTTACGTCCGCTTCCCGGAGTAATGGCTTCATGACTGCCCTGACCCTTGGCGACATCGCCCACGAACACCTTGGCCATCAGCACCTGACCTTCGTGGTCGACGGTGAGACCTATGCGGTGGATACCCTCGCGGTGCGCGAGATCATCGAGTTCGGCCAACTGACCCAGGTCCCGCTGATGCCGGCCTGCATTCGTGGGGTGATCAATCTGCGCGGCGCGGTGGTCCCGGTGGTGGATCTGGAGGCCCGCTTCGGCGGCCGACCGACCCGGGTCGGCCCGCGGACCTGCATCGTGATCTTGGAAGTGTGCGCCGACGAAGACACCCAGGTGCTGGGCGTGGTGGTGGATGCGGTGAGCGAGGTGCTGGAAATCGCCGCGGCGGACATCCGTCCGGCGCCGGCCTTTGGCAGTCGCCTGGCGCCGCACTTCATCGCCGGCATGGTCAAGTCCGAAGACGGCTTCCTGACCCTGCTCGACGTGGCCCAGGTCCTCGACGTACAGGAACTGGCGAACCTGGCCCAGGCCGCCAGCTGAAAGACCCCGCATTGCCATGGGCGACGGTAACCGGCGCCTCTTAAACGAAGCAGTTTCAATCGGCGCCGGAGGCGCTTCCACCATGCTGAACACACTTCGCGTCTCGACCAAGCTGGCGATCGGCTTCGGGGCTGCCATCCTGATGCTGCTGCTGGTCATGGGTGTCGCCCTGCTGAACATGGGCACCATGAAGGACTCGGCCGACAACATGTCGAAATTCCGTTTCCCCATGACCGTCCAGGCCAACACCCTGGTGCGTAACACCCTGGACAGCGGCCGCCTGATGCGCAACCTGCTGCTGCTGGACGATGAGCGCGCCCTGGCCAAGACCAAGGAAGACATCGCCAAGGTCCGCTCCGGCAACGCAGAGATACTCGCCGATCTGCAAAAGAAGATCGTCAGTGAGGATGGCAAGCAGAAGCTGGCCGCTGCCACGGACGCGCGTCAGCGCCTGCAGGACAAGTACGGCGAATTCTTTCGCCTGCTCGACACCGACCGTGGCCAGGCCCGGGACTATCTGCTGAATGTCTTCGCGCCCAACAACAACGAGCTGGTCGCCGCCCTCGGCGCCCTGAACGATCTGCAGGCCCAGCGCATGCAGGAAGCCGGTGAAGCGGCGACCGACGCCTACGTCGATGCCCGCAACCTGATGCTGGTGATTGGCGCGGTGGCGACCCTGATCGCCGTCCTGCTCGGCTATCTGATCACCCGCAGCCTGATCCGGCAGCTGGGTGGCGAACCGGCCTATGCCGCCGAGGTGGTGCAGCGCGTCGCCCGCGGCGATCTGAGCGTCGAGGTGGCGACCCGCGAAGGCGACACCACCAGCATGCTGGCCTCCGTGCGTACCATGACCACCACCCTGGCGCAGATCATCAGCGACGTGCGCAGCTCGGCCGATGGCCTGGCCAGCGCCTCGGAAGAGGTCTCGGCCACTGCCCAGAGCATGAGCCAGGCCAGCACCGAGCAGGCCGCCTCCGTCGAGGAGACCAGCGCCAGCATCGAGGAGATGTCGGCTTCCATCGCCCAGAACACCGAGAACGCCAAGGTCACCGACGGCATGGCCGGCAAGGCCGCGCGTGAAGCGGACGAGGGCGGCCAGGCCGTGCGCGAGACGCTGGTGGCCATGAAGACCATCGCCGAGAAGATCGGCATCGTCGACGACATCGCCTACCAGACCAACCTGCTGGCGCTCAACGCCGCCATCGAAGCCGCCCGCGCCGGCGAGCACGGCAAAGGCTTCGCCGTGGTGGCCGCCGAGGTGCGCAAGCTGGCCGAACGCAGCCAGGTCGCCGCCCAGGAAATCGGCACCGTGGCCAAGAGCAGTGTGGCCCTGGCCGAGCGCGCCGGATCGCTGCTGGCCGAGATGGTGCCCTCCATCAACAAGACCTCCGACCTGGTGCAGGAAATCACCGCGGCCTCCGAAGAGCAGAGCGCCGGGGTCGAGCAGATCAATGGCGCCATGCTGCAACTGAGCCAGATCACCCAGCAGAACGCCTCGGCGTCCGAAGAGCTGGCCGCCACCGCGGAGGAGATGAGCGGCCAGGCCGAGCAGCTCCAGCAGATGATGGAATACTTCACCCTGAGCGGTTCGCCGGTGGCCCAGCAGGTCGCCCGTCCCGGCGCCAAGCGCTCGGGGTCGAGCCTGGCCGAGCGCGCCTCGGCGCTGATCGACTCGCCCCGTCGCGCGCCCCGTGGCAGCGTGCCGGCCGGTTTCGCCCGTTTCGAGGAGCAAGCCTGATGCTATTGCGCCAGTTTCTGACCTTTCAGCTCGCCGGTGACCTCTACGGCGTGAACACCGGCTGCGTGCGGGAGATCATCGAGTACGGCGCGGTCACCACGGTGCCCATGCTGCCGCCGGCCATCCGTGGCGTCATCAACCTGCGCGGCGCCGCCGTGCCGGTCATGGACCTCGGCGTGCGCTTTCGCAACGAGGTGACCGAGACCTCCCGCCGCAGCTGCATCGTGGTGCTGGAGATCCAGGTCGACGGTGGCCCCCAGGTGTTCGGCATCGTGGTGGACGCGGTCTGCGAGGTGCTGGAGATCGGCGCCGACGGCATCGAGCCGGCGCCGCGCTTCGGCGCTTCGATCCGCACCGATTTCATCCTCGGCATGGCCAAGCAGGGTGCCGGTTTCGTCATCCTGCTCGACATGGATCGGGTGCTGGGCGCAGACGATCTCGCCCAGCTCGCCGCCATGACGGCTGCCTGAGTCGCGAACCATGGAACTCCCCGCGCTGACCGACAGCGAATTCCGCCAGTTTCGCAGCTTCATCTTCCGGGTCGCCGGCATCAGCATGTCCGATGCCAAGCGCCCGCTGGTGAGCGGTCGCCTGGCCAAGCGCGTGCGCCAGCGCGGCACGCCCAGCTACGACGCCTATTTCCAGCTGATCCAGCGCGACCAGGCGGAATGCCAGATGGCGGTCGATCTGCTGACCACCAACGAAACCTATTTCTTTCGGGAGCCCAAGCACTTCGACTTCCTGCGCGAGCAGGTGCTGCCGAACTGGGAAAGGCGCCAGCCGCTGCGGCTGTGGAGCGGCGCCTGCTCCTCGGGCGAGGAGCCCTATACGCTGGCCATGACTCTGGCCGAAGGACTGGGCGAGCGGCCCTGGGAAATCGTCGCCTCCGACCTCAGCACCCGGGTGCTGGCCAAGGCGCGCAATGCCCAGTATCCGCTCGCCGAAGCCGAGAACATCCCGCCGGCGCTGTTGCGGCGCTACTGCTTCAAGGGCGTGGGCGACAACGACGGCACCTTTCTGGTGGATCCGCGCCTGACCGCGCGGATCGCCTTTCGCCAGATCAATCTGAACAATTCGCTGCCGGAGCTGGGCACCTTCGACATCATCTTCCTGCGCAACGTGATGATCTACTTCGACGTGCCCACCAAGCGCCAGGTGGTGGCCCGCCTGGTCCGCCACCTGCGACCCGGTGGCTACTTCTTCGTCAGTCATTCCGAGAGCCTCAATGGGGTGACCGACGCCCTGAAAATGGTCAGTCCTTCCATCTATCAACGTCCGCTCTAGCCATGGCAGCCGCGCCGGAGCTGTTTCTGCGTCCAGGCGAATGGTATTTCGGCCAGGGCGAGGTGCGGATCCGGACCATCCTGGGCTCCTGCGTGTCCTTCGTCTTCTGGCACCCGCGGCGCCGTCTCGGCGGCATGACCCATGCGCTGTTGCCCACGCGCCAGCGCGCCGTGCCCGGCGCGCCCGCCGACGGTCACTATGTCGACGAATCCCTGCAGCTGCTGCTGGGGGCGATCGCCCGCCACGGCGGTGATCTGCCCGGTTACCAGGTGCACCTCTACGGCGGCGGCAACATGTTTCCCCAGCTCCTGCGCGATCGCGTCCGCAGCATCGGCGACGTCAACGTCGAGGCGGCGCTGGCGCAGCTGGCCCAGGCCGGTATCCATTCGGTGCGGACCCATGTCCGCGGCGCCGGCCATCGCAAACTGTCCCTGGACCTCGTCGACGGCCGGGTGCTCATGCAACAGGTGGAGCTACCCTATGTTCCGCCGCTTACGAGAATTACTCCATGAACAAGATCAAGGTCCTTATCGTCGACGACTCCGCCGTGGTGCGGCAGGTGCTCGCCCAGAGTCTCGCGGAGGATCCGGCCATCGAGGTGCTGGGGGGCGCCGCCGACCCGGTGTTCGCCCAGGACAAGATGCGCAAGCAGTGGCCCGACGTCATCGTGCTGGACGTGGAGATGCCACGCATGGACGGCATCACCTTTCTCAAGAAGATCATGGCCGAGCGTCCGACCCCGGTGGTGATCTGCTCGACCCTGACCGAGAAGGGCGCCGCCACCACCCTGCAGGCCATGGCCGCCGGGGCGGTCAGCATCGTCACCAAGCCCCAGGCCAATCTCAAGCAGTTCCTCAAGGACGCCTCGGACGACCTCACCAGCGCGGTCAAGGCCGCCGCCCGGGCCAATCTCAAGCGCCTGGCGCCCCGTGGCGTGCCGGTGGTGCCGACGCCCAAGCTCAGCGCCGACGCCATCCTGCCGGCCGGCGGCAGCCCGGCCATGGCGCGCACCACCGAGCGCATCGTCGCCCTGGGTACCTCCACCGGCGGGACCCAGGCCCTGGAAGCGGTGCTGACCTCACTGCCACGGGTCTGCCCGGGCATCGTCGTGGTCCAGCACATGCCCGAGCGCTTCACCGCCGCCTTCGCCGAGCGCCTGGATCGCCTCTGCGAGCTGGAGGTGCGCGAAGCCCGGCATGGCGATCGGGTCCTGCCGGGGCGGGTGCTGATCGCCCCGGGCGGTCGCCACATGCTGCTCAAGCGCAGTGGTGCCCAGTATCAGGTGGACGTGGTCGACGGTCCGCCGGTGAGTCGCCATCGCCCCTCGGTGGATGTGCTGTTCCGCTCGGTGGCGCGGGCCGCCGGCAGCAATGCCCTGGGTATCATCATGACCGGCATGGGCGATGACGGCGCCCGCGGCCTCAAGGAGCTGCGTGACGTCGGCGGCCGGACCCTCGGCCAGGACGAAGACAGTTGCGTGGTCTACGGCATGCCCAAGGAAGCCATGAAGCTCGGCGCGGTGGAGCAGGAAATCGGCCTCGGCCAGATCGCCGCCGCCATTCTCAAAGGTGGGGTCTAGACGAACTTGCGGGGCAGGCGGGACTCCAAGCGCGAGCACGCGAGGAGAGCCCCATGTTCGACATCTGCCAATGGATCAATGAACCCGAGACCTGGCTGGCCGAGCCCGAGCGGCTGCGGGTCATCACCGATCGCCACAGTGACTTCTGGCATCAGACCCACGACGGCGCCGAGCGCCACAGCGGCCACTTCTTCGGCGCCCGGGTCACCAGTGGCTTCACCGCCCAGCTGCGGGTGGCGGCGCGCTGCAAGAACCAGGGCGACCACGCCGGGCTGATGGTGCGGATCGATGAGCAGCAGTGGCTGCGCGTCGGCATCGGCTACTTCGACGATACCCCCCAGCTGCTCAGCGTCCTGACCCTGGGACGCTCGGATCTGGCCGTGGGCGCACCGCTGGGTGAGCGAGAGGAGGTGTGGCTGAGGGTCACCCTGACCCAGGGTACCCTGCGGGTCCAGACCTCGTTCGACGGTCAGCGCTGGCCGCTGCTGCGCCTGGCCAGCCTGCCAGCCGCCGCGGAATACCGGGTCGGCCCGGTCTGTGGCACCCCGGAGCGCGGCGGCATGGAAGTGGCGTTCAGCGAGTTCAGTCTGCAAGCCCCGCTGCAACGAGGCCTGGCCGATCTGAGTTGACGCGGGGAAGGGTGGTTCAGCCGACGGTGACGGGGGGCAGTTCCACCTGTTGCACCTGCACCGGCTTACGCGGCGCGACCACCTTGGCGACGCCGTCGACGACCTTGTCCCCATGCTGGTTGAACACCCGGGTAGCCAGGTTCACGCGAAACTTCGGCAGCTTTTCCAGCACCTCGATTTCCACCGTCAGGGTATCGCCCAGCTTGACCGGCTTTTCGAAGGTCATGGTCTGGTCGACATAGAGGGTGCCCGGTCCCGGCAGGTTGCAGGCCACTGCGGCGCTGATCAGGGCGCCACTGAGCATGCCGTGGGCGATGGGCTCGCGAAACAGCGTCTTGGCGGCGAATTCAGGGTCCAAGTGCAGCGGGTTGCAGTCGCCGGAGACGGCGGCGAACAGCAGCACGTCGCGCTCCTCGATAGTACGGGTCACGGTCACCTTCTGGCCGATTTCGAGGGCTTCATAAGGGATGTTTTCGGTCAGGCTCATGAAGCGCTCCGGCAGCTGTGACAAGGCGGCGGACGCCGCGAAGCCGGGCATTCTACCCAGCCTCGCCGCCAGAGGCTAATCACCTCCCGGAAAAGCCGGCAGAGAGCGTGACCGTAATTGATCATATGGTCATTAAGTGACGTCAAGGGCGGATATTGATGCTGTTGCGGGCTAGGCAAAGCTGCTAGGCTCGCAGGGCCGGTTCAGCGCTGATCACGGCACGCCAACGAACAATAACCATAGAGCGGGAGCGGGCTGCATGATGCCGAATTTCTGGAGTGACAAATATCCCGAGGGCATCCAGACAGACATAGACCTGGACCGTTATCGCAACGTCCTGGCGGTATTTCGCGAGGCCTGCCAGACCTACGCCGAGCGCCCGGCGTTCAGCAATCTGGGGCGGACGCTGAGCTACCGCGAACTCTATGAATTGTCCGGCCAGTTCGCCGCCTATCTGCAAAAGCACACCGACCTGCAACCCGGCGATCGCATCGCCGTGCAGATGCCCAACGTGCTGCAATACCCGGTGGTGGTCTTTGGCGCCATGCGCGCCGGCCTGGTGGTGGTCAACACCAACCCCCTCTATACCGCCCGCGAGATGCAGCACCAGTTCAAGGATTCCGGCGCCCGGGCGCTGGTCTGCCTGGCCAACATGGCGCACCTGGCCGAACAGGTGCTGCCGCAGACCGATATCCGCCACGTCATCATCACCGAGGTTGGTGACCTGCTGCCGACCTTCAAGCGCCTGCTGGTCAACGCCGTGGTCCGCCATGTCAAGAAGATGGTGCCGGCCTATCGCATTCCCCATTCCATCCGCTTCGTCGATGCCATGACCAAGGGCGAGCACGTCGATTTCGTCGACGCCGACCCTGCGGCGGAGGACGTCGCCGTGCTGCAGTACACCGGCGGCACCACCGGCATCGCCAAGGGCGCCATGCTGACGCACCGCAATCTGGTGGCCAACATGCTGCAGTGCCAGGTGCTGATGACCAAGTACCTGGGCGGCGGTGCCCAGGTCATGATCGCGCCGCTGCCGCTCTACCACATCTATGCCTTCACCATTCACTGCATGGCCATGCTGATCCAGGGCAACCACAATGTCCTGATCACCAATCCGCGCGACCTGCCGGCGCTGGTCAAGGAACTCAGGCAGTGGCGCTTCAACGGCTTCGTCGGTCTCAACACCCTGTTCGCCGCCCTGTGCAACAGCGAGGATTTCCGCCAGCTGGATTTCTCCCAGCTCAAGGTGACCTTTTCCGGCGGCATGGCGCTGCAGCAATCCGTGGCCCTGCGCTGGGAAGAGGTCACCGGCTGCGGCATCTGCGAAGGCTACGGCATGACCGAGACCAGTCCGGTGGTGAGCTTCAATCCGCTGGAGCGTCGCCGGCTGGGCACCATCGGCATGCCGGTGCCGGGCACCGACTGCAAGGTGGTGGATGCCGATGGCGTGGCCCAGGGCTTCGACACCCCCGGCGAGTTGTGCGTCAAGGGCCCCCAGGTCATGAAAGGCTACTGGCTGAGACCCGAGGCCACCGCCGAGGTGCTGGATGCCGAGGGCTGGCTGCGTACCGGCGACATCGCCGTGATCGAGCCGGATGGTTACCTGCGCATTGTCGATCGCAAGAAGGACATGATTCTGGTGTCCGGCTTCAACGTCTATCCCAACGAGCTGGAAGAGGTGCTCTCCCAGCTGCCCGGGGTGATGCAGTGCGCGGCTATCGGCATTCCCGACGAGGTGGCGGGGGAGAAGATCAAGGTATTCGTGGTGCCCAAGCCCGGTGCGTCCCTGACCACCGAGCAGGTGCTCAAGCACATGCACGACAACGTCACCGGCTATAAGCGACCCAAACTGGTGGAATTCCGCGATAGCCTGCCGACCACCAACGTCGGCAAGATCCTGCGTCGTGAACTGCGTGACGCCGAACTCAAGAAGGCGTAACAGGACGTCGCTACGTCCCCTGCGCCGCTACCTCTCGTCGACTGGTAGCGGTGCCGCTGGTTTCCAAGCATGGTTTTCGCAAGAGGTTCGGGTATAAACCGCAGGCGGCATTTTGCCGTCATCTCTCCGACCTCTTTCCTTGAGGACACACCATGCGAATTAGCGTACGCCAGGCCGTGCTGGGCCTCTTCCTGCTGGGCTCCAGCGTGCTCGGTCAGGTCCAGGCCGGTGAACCCATCCGCGTCCTGTTCGTGGGCAACAGCTACACCTTCGTCAACGATCTGCCGGCAATGGTCCGTCAGATGTCCGTCGAGGCCGGTCAGTCGCGTCCGCTGGACGTCAAGCATGTGACCTTCAGCGGCGCCAGCCTCGAGGAACACTGGAAGCGCCACGACGTGCAGGACGAGCTGGCCAAGGCCAACTACGACTACGTGGTGATCCAGGATCACAGCATGATGCCGGTGAAGAATCCGGACCTCACCCGTCAGTACGTACGCCTGATCGCCGATCTGGCGCGCAAGGACGGCGCCCAGCCGATCCTCTACCTGACCTGGGCCCGGCAGAACAACCCGACCATGCAGGCGCAGTTGGACAGCGTCTACACCCCCCTGGCCAAGGAGACCGGCGCGCTGCTGGCCCCGGTAGGCCAGGCCTGGCAGAAGGCCCTGGCCGATCAGCCGCAGCCCGGGCTGTTCCTGCCCGACGGCAGCCATCCGTCCTTTACCGGCACCTACCTGACCGCCTCGGTCTTCTATGCGCTGATCTACGGCACCCGTCCGCCGCTGCCGGCCGCCGGCGAAAAGATCAAGTTCGATCACGCCGATCCCGCCGATCTGCAACAGGACGCCTGGAAGGCCCTGCAGTCCCTGGACATGGCCCTGCGCACGCCGCCGGCCAAACTGAACGTGGCCAGCGTCCAGGCCAAGCGCTAATGCGCTACCGCCCCTGCGCGACCAGGCGTCGCGCAGGGGCCGGCAACCCGGCGGTTTTCCACCCGCCGTTCTTGTAAAGCCCCGCCGCACCCCCCAACTCTTTTACACTTACCGGTCCAAGCGACCGCCGTCGAAAGAGTTTCATGACCGATACCCCCTCCGTTGCCCGTCTCGCCGCCAACCTGGATCAGGCCTTCAACGCCGATCGCCATCGCCTGCGGCGCCAGCTCCAGGCCCTGCAGAAACAACCTGATCCGACCCGCGAAGCCCAGTGGCTGGAGCGTTTCCAGGCGTCCTGTGCCAAGGTCGAGGCGCGGCGTGCCAGCGTGCCGCGCATCCGCTACGACGACGCCCTGCCAATCGCCGCCAAGCGCGAGGAGATCAAGCGCGCCATCGCCGCCCATCAGGTGGTGGTGATCGCCGGCGAGACCGGTTCGGGCAAGACCACCCAGCTGCCCAAGATCTGTCTGGAACTGGGCAGGGGTGTGCAGGGACTGATCGGCCACACTCAGCCGCGCCGCCTGGCGGCGCGCAGCGTGGGCGCCCGGGTGGCGGAGGAACTGGGTTCGCCGCTGGGCGAACTGGTCGGCTATCAGGTGCGGTTCGAGGATCAGAGCACCGATGCCACCCTGATCAAGCTGATGACCGATGGCATCCTGCTGGCCGAAACCCAGCACGACCGCTTTCTCGAGCGCTACGACACGATCATCGTCGACGAGGCCCACGAGCGCAGTCTCAACATCGACTTCCTGCTGGGCTTTCTCAAGACCCTGCTGCCGCGTCGTCCCGATCTCAAGCTGATCATCACCTCGGCCACCATCGATCTGGAGCGCTTCTCCAGGCACTTCGACGGCGCACCCATCGTCGAGGTGTCCGGGCGGACCTATCCCGTGGAGACCTGGTACCGCCCGCTCAGCGCCGAGGTGGATGAAGACGGCGAACGGCTGGTGGACGATCTCTCGGTGGACCAGGGCATCCTCCAGGCGCTGGACGAGATCGAGGCTCACGAGCGCAGCGTCGGTCAGCGCCCGGGCGATGTACTGGTGTTCCTGCCCGGCGAGCGCGAGATCCGCGACTGCGCCGAGGTCCTGCGCAAGGCCCAGCTGAAATTCACCGAGGTGCTGCCGCTCTATGCCCGACTGACGCCGGCCGAGCAGCAGAAGATCTTCCAGCCGCGTCCCGGGCGCAAGATTGTGCTGGCCACCAACGTCGCCGAGACCTCGCTGACCGTGCCGGGCATCCGCTACGTGATCGACAGCGGGACCGCGCGCATCAGTCGCTACAGCTATAGAGCCAAGGTCCAGCGACTGCCCATCGAAGCCATCTCCCAGGCCAGCGCCAACCAGCGCAAGGGTCGTTGCGGCCGGGTCGAGCCAGGCATCTGCATCCGCCTCTTCAGCGAAGAGGACTTCCTCGGTCGCCCGACCTTCACCGATCCGGAAATCCTGCGCACCAACCTGGCGGCGGTGATCCTGCAGATGCTGCATCTGCGCCTGGGTCGCATCGAAGATTTCCCCTTCATCGAGCCGCCGGATGGCAAGGCGATCAAGGACGGCTTCACCCTGTTGCAGGAACTTTCGGCGGTCGATGTCGAAGGCCGCCTGCTGCCCCTGGGTCGGCAACTGGCGCGCCTGCCCGTCGATCCGCGGCTGGGGCGCATGCTGCTGGAGGCGACCGAGCAGGGCAGTCTCGCCGAGGTGCTGATCGTCACCAGCGCGCTGTCCGTGCAGGACCCGCGCGAGCGCCCGGCGGACCGCCAGACCCAGGCCGATCAGGCCCACGCCCAGTGGAAGGACCCGGATTCGGATTTCGCCGCCCTGGTCAATCTCTGGCACGGCTTCGAAGAGCAACGCCAGGCGCTGGGTTCCAACGCCCTGCGCAGCTGGTGCCGCAAGCACTTCCTCAACTACCTGCGGCTGCGCGAGTGGCGCGATGCCCATCGCCAGCTGACCCTGCTGTGCCGCGAACTGGGGCTCCAGGTGCGCAAGGCCGAAAGTCCAGCGCCAGCAGCCGCGGAGGGCACCCACAAACCCGCGCCGACCACCGACAAGCACGTCAACGCCAAGGCCCAGCAACAGGCCGAAGCCAGCGAGGCGGCGGTACGCGCCCGTGGTTACGCGGCGCTGCACAAGGCCATTCTCGCCGGTCTGCTCAGCCAGATTGGCCAGAAGAGCGAGGATGGCGACTACCTGGGCGCGCGCCAGCGGCGCTTCTGGATCCATCCCAGCAGCGTCATCGGCCGCAAGAAACCCACCTGGATCATGGCCGCGGAGCTGGTGGAGACCACCAAGCTGTTCGCCCGCATGGTGGCCAAGATCGAACCGGACTGGATCGAGCCGGTGGCGGGGCACCTGGTCAAGAAGACCCACCTCGAACCCCACTGGGAGAAGAAGCGGGGCCAGGTGGTGGCCTATGAGCAGGTCACCCTCTATGGCCTGATCGTGGTCGGTCGTCGCCCGGTGCACTTCGGCCCCGTAGATCCGCCCGCTGCCCGCGAGTTGTTCATCCGCGAGGGCCTGGTGCGCGGCGAGATCAACAGTCGCGCCAAGTGCCTGGCCGCCAACCGGGCGCTGCTGGAGCGGCTGGACGAACTGGAAGCCAAGGCCCGCCGCCGCGACATCCTCGCCGACGAGGAAACCCTGTTTGACTACTATGCCGCGCGTCTGCCGGCGGACGTCTACCAGACTGCCACCTTCGACAGCTGGTATCGCCGCGAAAGCGCCAAGCAGCCCGATCTGCTGATCATGCGCGAGGAAGACGTCCTTGCCCGCGAAGCCAGCGAGGTCACCGCCGCCCAGTATCCGGACACCCTGCGCCTGGGCGAGTTGACCCTGCCGCTGTCCTACGAATTCGACCCGACCCATCCGCGTGACGGCGTCACCCTGCGGGTGCCGGCGCCACTGTTGCCACAGCTGCCGCCCCAGCGCCTCGACTGGCTGGTGCCGGGGGTGCTCTATGACCGCTGCGTGGCCCTGGTGCGCAACCTGCCCAAGGCCCTGCGCAAGAACTTCGTCCCGGTGCCGGATTTCGTTCGCGCGGCGCTGGACAAGATCCCCTTCGGCGAGGGCTCGCTGCACGAGGCCCTGGGGCGCGAATTGCAGCGCATGACCGGTGCCCGCATCCCCGACGACGCCTGGCCGGAGGCCGAAGCCGGCCTGGATCCGCACCTGCGCATGAATCTCGAGGTGGTCGATGCCCAGGGCAAGCCGCTGGGGGAAGGCCGCGACCTGGCCGAGGTGACGGCGCGCTTCGCTCAGGAAAGCCAGGCGGCCCTGGCGCTGCCGACGCAGAAGCGCCAGGAGCAGCGCCCGGTGGAGGCCAAGGCCTTCGCCGAGGTGGCGGCCAAGACCCAGCAGCAGGTGGCCGGCCTTTCCATGACGGTCTATCCGGCGCTGGTGGACGAGCAGGGCACGGTGCGCGAAGGCCGCTTCGCCACCCAGGCCGAAGCCCGCTACCAGCACCGCCGCGCCCTGCAGCGACTGCTGCTGCAGCAACTGGCGGAACAGGCCAAGTTCCTGCGCGGCAAGTTGCCCGGGCTCACCGAGCTGGGCCTGCTGCACCGCGAGCTGGGCCGGCCGGAGGCCCTGGTGGAAGACATCCTGCTGGCCAGCCTGGACGCCACCATCCTCGCTGACGACGCCGAGCTGCCCCGCGATGGCGCCGGCCTGGCCTCGCTGGCCGAACGGCGCAAGGCGGGCTGGACCGAGCAGGCGGAACGCATCGCGCGCTTGACCCTGGAGATCCTCAAGCTCTGGCATGGCCTGCAGAAGAAATTCAAGGGCCGCATCGACCTGGCCCAGGCGGTGGCTCTCAACGACATCAAGGCGCAGCGGGGTAGCCTGGTCTATCCCGGGTTCGTCCGCGATACGCCGCTGGAATGGCTCAAGGAGTATCCACGCTACCTGAAGGCCATCGAGCAGCGCTTCGACAAGCTCGGCGGCCAGGTGCAGCGCGATCGCGTCTGGAGCGGCGAGCTGGCCGGACTCTGGGAGCAGTATCGCGCCCGCGCCGCCAAGCATGGTCAGGAGGGCAAGCGCGACGCCAATTTGGAGCTCTATCGCTGGATGCTGGAAGAGTATCGGGTGTCGCTTTGGGCCCAGCAGCTGGGCACGCGGATGCCGGTGTCGGACAAGCGGCTGAACAAGCAGTGGAGCCAGGTGGAGGCCTAGCGGTCCTCCATCGGCGGCGCCGCTCGGAAGATGTTCGAGCGATCATCCGTAGATCTCTGAGCCGCGCTGTCTGGTCGGCAACCTGGTGGTACGGCTGGCCGCGCGGCGGAGCGTCTCCCGGCATGGGTTGGCGCCCGCCGCCTGTCTTTCGTTCACTGTCCGGACGGCTACTAGGTGTTCCGGACGGGGAGCCACCCAGCCACTGGCGCGCGATGTATGAACGTCTGGCGCGGGCCTAGCGCGGCAGCACCTGGCGCAGCGAGCCGCCCACATCCGGCAGGTTCATCTCGATACGCCGCCACCAGGCTTCCGCGAAGCTGTAGAAGGCAAAGGCAATCAGGCCCAGGCCTACCACCGACAGCACCAGTCCACCGAAGGGCAGATTCTGCAGGCCGTTCAGGGCGTCCTTCATGCCCGGCGGATGCAAGGCCTGGTAGCGCGAGCCGCTGACCACCAGCAGGACGGCGATCTCGACGAAGGCCACGCCCCGAGCGATGAGGCCGAAGCGACCGATGGGCCGAATCATGCGCAGCTGTTCGGGACTGGCTTCGAGATACCGCTCGAAGCTGGCCTTCCAGCCCTTCACGAAATGGGCGAGGCCCACCCCCAGGGGGATCAGTGCGGCGACGTAAACCAGCAGATTGGAATAGCGCCAGCCGAGGATCATCTGCAGCAGGTCGTTGGTTTCCCCACCCGAACCACCGCTCTGGCGCAGACCGCTGATCAGCAGCCCCAGGGCGAAGAAGGCCAGGGCGCCATAGGTGATGCCGCCCACCAGCAGGCCGGCGCGGATCACCAGGCCCTTGGGCTTGCTGCCATGGTCATCGACATCGCGGATGGCCTGGAGAATACGCCAGGCCGCGAAGGCGATCAGACCGACCACCACCAGGCCGACCAGAAAGTGCCCGAAGGGCTGGGCGAGCAGGGCTTCCAGGCTGTCGTGGCTGTCCGCCGGCTGGCCGGAGCCGCGTGCGGCGAGCAGCGCCAGAACGCCGATGATGAGATAGACGAGGCCACGAGCGGCGTAGCCGCCGCGAGCCAGCAAGGTAAGTCCGGTACGAGTGTGCATCTGTTATGCCCTGTTACATTCTGCCTTGTACTGACCGGTGGCCCGCGTGCGGGTTCTAATGGCCGGACGGACGTTCTCCGAGGACTGGCAGCGAGCGGGTTTTGGCCTTAGGCTCGCACTCTTTGCTCCGGCGACCGGTTCATGGACAAAGCGCGACTGCTTCCCCTCATTCTTCAGGCCCTGGAAGCCGACCGCGAGGTCATCAGCCAGCAGTTGGCGGCCAGCCACGAGGCGGCCACCCACAGCGAAAGCAAGGCCGAGAACAAGTACGACACCCGCGGTCTGGAAGCGGCCTATCTGGCGGATGGCCAACGCCGTCGCCTGCACGAGATCGAGCTGGCCCTGGCGGCCTACCGGGCGCTGACACCCGTCGCCATGAACGATGGCATTCGCGTCGGTGCCCTGGTCGAATTGACCACTGCGACGGCCAGCCGCTGGCTGTTCCTCGGCCCGGATGCAGCGGGACTCAAGGTCAGGCTGGATGGCCACGATGTCCTGGTGATCTCGCCCCGCGCACCCTTGGGTCAGGCATTGCTGGGGCGGGAGGAGGGCGATGAGGTGGCGGTGACGGTGGAAGGCAAGGTGCACCGGCAGGAGATCCTGGCGGTGTATTAACGTAGGACAGAGGTAACGTCCTGTCTCCATCGTGGCCTTGGCCCGCGCCTGTGGACTGGGCAATGGCGGCGGATCGCGAGCGTGCCGGTGCCGATGGAGATGAATGCCCGCCCGGATAGCTCCCTCTCCCCTCGGGAGAGTGTTGGGGTGAGGGTGCCTTCGCCACGAAGCCCCGGTGGAAAAGGCTACGCCGTTTTCCACGCTACGATCCCATGTGGTGCCGTTGATGGTAATAGCGGCCATGGGCCGCTCCTACAGACCTCGCTTAGGGGCGTCGACCATGTTGTGCGATTAGGGCAGTGCTGTTGGCCGTAGGAGCGGCCGCATCGGCGGATCGCCATGGCCGCGATTGAGAGACGTTGAGGTCCGCCGTGATTCCAGGATTGCCGCCAGGGTGATCCCTCTCTCAGGTCTCCACCCCCTCCACCGGCCGGTTGGACCTGGGCGGTGCCGCCTCTTCCTTTTCCGACTTCGGCCGATGCTGATCCAGCCAGGCGCGGCCCTGATTCTGGGCCTCGTCGACCTTCTTGTTCAGCTCGTCGAGCGTCCCACCGAGGGTTTCCCGCGCCTGTTCGCGAGCGGCTTCCTCCACCTTGGTGGCGAAGCTGTCCGCGGCCTTCTCGGCACTGTCGCAACCGCCGAGACCAAGTAGCAGGAGAATGCCGGCGAGTCCGAGGATGGCTCTGGTAGTCATGGTCGTCCGCTCTTTCACGAAGGCCTGTTCAGGGAGTCGCGCGGCTCATGACCGGCAGCGGTGGGCTTGGCCTCGCTGCGGGTCTTGTACAGCGACACCAGCACGCCACCGGCCAGCAGGCCCAGGGTCACGCTCAGGGAGATCGCCGGGGGGATCTTGCCGATGATACCCACCAGGAAGATCTTGCAGCCGATGAACACCAGCACCAGCGCCAGGGCGTACTTGAGATAGGCGAAGCGATGGATCATCGCCGCCAGGGCGAAGTACAGGGCGCGCAGGCCGAGGATGGCGAAGACGTTGGAGGTGTAGACGATGAAGGGATCCTGGGTGATGGCGAAGATCGCCGGCACGCTGTCCACCGCGAACACCAGGTCGGCGCACTCGATCACGATCAGCGCCAGGAACATCGGCGTCACCCAGAGCACCGTCTTGCCGCTGGCATCAGGCTGGCGCACGAAGAAATGCTGGCCGTGCAGCTCGTCGGTCACGCGCAGCTTCTTGCGCAGGAATTTGATGAAGAAGTTGTCGTCGAGCTTGGGCTCTTCGTCCACCTTGGCGAACAGCATCTTGACCCCGGTGATTACCAGGAAGGCGCCAAAGACATAGAGGATCCAGTCGAACTGATGGATCAGGGCGGCGCCCAGGCCGATCATGATGGCGCGCAGCACGATCACCCCGAGAATGCCCCAGAACAGCACCCGGTGCTGGTATTCCCGCGGGATGGCGAAGAAGCCGAAGATCACCGCCATGAGGAAGACGTTGTCCATGGACAACGACTTCTCGATCAGGAACCCGGTGACGTAGTCGAGGCTGGCATCAACGCCCTTGAGCTGCCAGACGAAGAGGGCGAACAGCAGGCCCGCGGTGATGTAGCCCGCGGACAGCAGCAGGCTTTCCTTGACCTCGATGGGCTTGTTCTCCTTGTGGAGGACACCCAGGTCGAAGGCCAGCAGGGCGATGACGACGGCGAAGAAGGTCAGCCACATCCAGGTGGCGGTGCCGAGGAAGTCGGCGAAGAAGAATGCATGCAGGGCGTTCATGAGCCCCTCCTTAGTCAAGTTTCAAGACTATGACTCGACATGGCGGCACATACCGTCAGAGGGGCCCGGGTCACCAGGACAGGATTTCGAACTCGCGCACATTCGGCAAGGCTTGCAGTTTTACAAAATGCAACCGCTCTGGATCAGGCCTCTCGGGAGGAATGGTGGCCGGTGATCAGCCAGCGGCCGTCGATCTGCTCGAAGGTGAAGAGAAAGCGTGCGGGCACACTGATGACCTGCTCGCCATCGCGATAGTGGAAGACATAGAGGCCGCCGACCACCACGGTGCTGAGTTTGCTGCTGACCCTCTTCTTGAAGATCTCCACGTCGCACACCAGCCCCTCATTGGCGAGGAAATTGCGGAAATATTCCCGTCGGCTGTCCTCGCAGTCCCGCACCTCGTTGGAAAGCGTCGGCACCAGGATGGCGTCGGGCGCATAGAGCGCAAGAATGGCTTCCACATCGCGGGTGGCGACGGTCGCCGCCCAGGTGTGCAGGGCAGCCTTGGCGCCGGCGAGGCAGGCGATCTCTTCGTTGGAGCGAGCAGGCGCGTGGGCAGGACTGGCAACAGACACGGCGTTATCCTCAGGTGAACTTGAAATTGTTATAATATAACAATTGGTACTGAGCGAGTACGTGCCATGGCCAGATCGTTGGAAGATGACACCGGTCGGGGAGATCCGGGTCATGACGGGGCGGCGTCGCCGTCGGTAGCCGGCGACGGCGGAGGAGTGCGGCTCAGCGATTCTCGATCTTCGAGCGCAGCGGGATCTCTTCGCGGGAATCGGTCTCGCTCACCGGCTGGCCGACCATCTCTTCATAGACCGCTGGCTGGGCGATGAACAGGCGCACCTCCTTGACGTCGTCGAGGATACGCCGGGCTTCTTCCACCGAGGCCACGTGCAGGGTCGCGCCCTTGTCATCGGCGACCGGTACCGAGGTGCCTTCCACCAAGGCATGGATGACGTAGGAGCCGCCTTCCATGGACACCAGGTTGACTTCCTTGACCGCGCCGGCTTTGACCTGCTGATTCAGCTCTTTGACATTCATCGACACACCTCGGTTATCACGCTAACGAGCCCTGCGCGGCGGCAGGGGGAGTTAGGGATTCGAGGCGAGGGCAGGGCTGGGAGTTCCGATGCGAGAGGCGGCCAGGGCGCGTTTTGCGGCTTTTTTCAGTACCCCGTCATTTCCAGATAGCCCACCCCCTTGGCGCTGCCCTCCACCCTTACCGGACCTTCCCAGTAGGGCGTGCCCAGGGCCATCCAGGCATCGGGGTTGACCGCCGCGATATGCAGATCGAGCTGCTGCCCCGGCAGGGTGATGGACCAGCGTACCGGCACCTCGCGTCCGGCGACCCTGTGGGTGGACTCCGGCGCCAGGCGGATATCGCCGGGATGTAGGGGCTGGTTGTGGCCGTCGGCACCGATCAGGTTGCCGAATAGATAGTGCTGGCCGTCGGCCTGGCGCAGGCGATAGAGCATCAGTTGGCGACCGTCGTCCAGGTGCAGGGAAAACCAGTCCCAGCCGAGCTGGTCCGCGGCCAGGTGCTGGCTGCTCCATTCGCGATCCAGCCAGGCCAGGCCCTTGACCGGCACACGCCGGCCTTCGATCTCCAATTCGCCCTGGGCCTGGAAGAACGGCTGGCTGTAGTAGTAGGACGCCTGGCCACTGGCGGATTTGCGACTCACCCCGCCTTCGCCCTGGAGCACCAGCGGGCCGCTGGCGGCGAGATTCAGCCGGTAGGCGAAGCCCGGACCCTGGGCCCGAACCTCGGCGCGTCCGTTCAGGTCTCCGCTCAGCCGCCAGTCGTCGATCCAGGCGGAAAAGGGCGCGGCGGTCACCCCGGCCTGGCCGATGCCGCCGCGACCCTGGGTCTGGGCGGAAAACTGGCGGGTCTCGCTGGTAAGGCCGGCATGGCCCAGCCAGAGGTTGCCGTTGCTCCAGCCGGGCTGGTCGGCGCCGGGGCGCAGGGCGCTGCGGAACAGCGTCCATTGCACGCCGTATTGATGGCCCTCGGCATCGCTGAGGTTGGCCGTGACGTACCACCATTCGATGCGGAAATCCGGGTGGGCGCCGTGATCGGCCGGAAAGCTGAAGACCTTGCCGGGCACCACCGCGGCGAAGTTCTCGCTGCCCTGGCCGAGGCCGGCGAAGCCTGCGGACGGCGGCTGCTCGTCGCAACCGGTGAGCAGCAGGAATGCGACCAGCAGGACCCTAGCGTTCATTACCGAGTTCTCGCAGCAGATCCAGCGGTTGACTGCGCTGCAGCCGAAGCAGGGGCCAGGCGGCCGCCAGCAGGGTTGCCAGCAGGGCAATGGCGGAGAGCGCCAACAGCTGGCCCGGAAAGACCTGCAGCGGCAATCGCCAGCCAAAGGCCTGGACGTTCACCACCGCCACCAGGCACCAGGCGAGCAGGATGCCCAACGGGATGGCCAGTGCCAGGGTCAGCAGGGCGAGCCCCAGCAACTGGCCCAGACTGAGCAGGATCAGCCGCGGACGCTCGATGCCCAGCGCCCAGAGTGGCGCGAGCTGGCCGAGACGGCGTTGCGCCTGGCCGAGCAGGGCGATGAACAGGGCAAGACCGGCCACCGCCAGGGTCAGGGCATTGAGCGCCGCGGTGGCGCTGAAGGTGCGCTCGAAGACCTGGTCGGCATAACGCCGCAGCTGACCCTGATCGATGGAGTGACTGGCGTCCAGCCCGAAGCGCTGCTGCAGCTCGCTGCGCAGGGCCTCCACCTGCGCCGGCGCCATGCGGACGACGATGCGCACTAGGGCGGCATCCGGCCACAGCGCCCGCAGGCGAGCCTGAGGCAGCAGCAGGTGGCCGCGCGGATTGCCATAGTCGGCATAGGTGGCGAGCACCGGGGCGGACCAGCGACCCTGGCTGCCCTGCAGCTCCAGCCGTTGCCCCTTGACCACCCCCAGGCGGCGGGCCAGTTGCTCGCTGAGCATCAGGCCATCACCGGCGAAGAACGGCGTCCAGGCCTCGTCGCCGGCATCGAGCAGCGGCCAGTGTCGCCGATAGAGATCGGCGTCGAGGATACCGCTCAGGGTAGATGGCTGGCCTTGAATACCCGTCTCCCGTTCGTACACCGGCAGTACCGCGCGCACGCTGGATTGGCGGGGCAGCCAGTCGAGCAGGGTCGCCGCCTGGGCAGCGTCCTGCGGGCGCAGATAGAGTTCGGCGGCCAGGCGCTGGTCGAGCCAGCCATCGAAGGTGCGGCGAAAACCCTCGGTCATGCTGCCGGCGCCGACATTGGCCGCCAGGGCCAGCAACAACGCCATCAGCGCCTGGGACAGTCCGGGCAACTGTTGTCGGGCGTCGGCCAGGAACCAGCGCGAAAGTGGCCTCCGTGCCCGCTTCAGCAGGAGATCCAGCAGGGCGCTCAGCAGCGGGGGCAACGCCAGCGCGGCAGCCAGCAGGAGGCAACCCAGCAGGGCCAGGCCGCTGGCCAGGCTGTTGCCGCCCAGCCAGAGGACCAGCGCCGCCAGGCCCACCAGCAGGGCACCCAGCGCCTGGCGACGCAGCCAGCGGCCATGGGCAGCGCGCCAGGCCTCGCCCTGGGCCAGGGCCAGCAGCGGTAGCCGCGCCGCGCGCCACAGACCATCGGCACCGGCCAGCAGGGCTCCACCCAGGCTGAGGCCGAGGCCGGCCAGCCACCAGGCCGGACTCAGGGTCAGGCTGCCGGCGATTTCGGCGCCGTAGAGGCCGCGCAGGCTGGCCGCCACATCGGGTAGCAACAGCGCCGCCAGAAGGTACCCGCTGGCAACCCCCAGGGCGCCCGCCCCCAGGGCGATCAGCGCCAGCTCCAGGGTCAGCGCCAGTACCAGGGTCGCGGCCGACAGGCCACAGGCGCGCAGGGTACGCAGTAGGGCCCGGCGCTGTTCCAGCGCCAGACCGGTCGCGGCATGGACAATGAACAGGCCGACGGCAAAGGCCAGCAGGCCGAGTGCCAGCAGGTTAAGGTGGAAGCTGTCGGTCAGGCGGTCCAGTTCGGCGCCCTGGTCATTCTCCACCCGTTGCAGGCTGACCCCGTCCAGGGTGGGCAGGGCACGTTGGAAGGTCTTTGGCAGGATCAGCCGGGAAAGCTGGTCTGGCGCGTCCAGCAGGCGCTGAGCCTGGCCGATGTCCATTACCAGGGTACCGGGCGCCAGGCCGGGGCGCGGCTGCAACGGTGGCAGCACCAGGCCATCGGCGCGATGCAGCACCGCGCCGGCCTGCAGCCGCCATTCACGCAGCGTCTCTGGCGCGATCCAGGTGGTCCCGGTCGGACCGAGGAAGTCGAACAGGGCCTCTGGCGGTGCGCTGGCCGTCACGCCGCGATCGCTGGGCAGACTGACCGGTTCGATGCCCAGCAGTGGCAGGGCGCCCTCGCGCTCGGCCAGGGTCAGGCGCCCCTGTAGGACGGGCGACACCGGCCAGCCCTGGCGGCGCAGTTCAACGAACAGCGCCTGGGGCAAGCGCTTGCCGTCGGGGGCTTCAAGACTCGACTGGTCGGCGCCGAAGAGGGCGCTGGCCTGGGCATAGCTCTGGCGGGCCTGGGCGTTGAGCGCCAGCACTCCGGTCAGCAGTGCGGTCGCCAGCCACAGGCCGGCGACCAGGCCGGCGAGTTGCAGGGGATGCCGCCGCCAGTGACTGACCAGGCTGTGCAGACTCCAGTAGAGCAGCCTCATGATGGGCCCACGGCTGCGCCGCCGAGACGTCCGCGTTCCAGTTGCAGGGTGCGATCGAGATGACTGGCGATACGCGCGCTGTGGGTCACCATCAGCAGGCTGCTGCCGGTCTCGGCCACCAGTTCCAGCAACAGGGCGAGGGCCTGGTCGCCACTGGCTTCGTCGAGATTGCCGGTGGGTTCATCGGCGAGCAGCAGGGGTGGCCAGGAGGCGAGCGCCCGCCCCAGGGCCACGCGCTGCTGCTGGCCGCCGGAGAGCTGTTCCGGATAGCGTTCCAGCAGGGTGGCCAGGCCCAGGCGTTCGGCCAGCTCGGCTTGCCAGCGCGGATCATGGCGGCCGGCCAGCCGGGCCTGGAAGGCGAGATTGTCGGCCACGGTCAGACTGGCGATCAGATTGAATTGCTGGAAGATCAGCCCGATGCCCTCGCGGCGCCAGGTGGCGAGGTCACGCTCGTTGAGGCTGGCGAGTGCCTGGCCCGCGGCCTGGATATCGCCTCGGTCAGGCCGGTCGAGACCGGCGACCAGATGCAGCAGGGTGCTCTTGCCACTGCCGGATTCGCCCATGAGCGCCAGACTCGCGCCCCGCGCCAGGCTCAGGTCCACGCCGCGCAGGACCGGCAGCGGCCCCTGGGGCGTGGGATAACTCTTGTGCAGATCGGTGATGGTCAGCATCGCGCCTCCAGCGCCGGTCGTGGTCTGCAATCGACCGGGCGCGGGCGGTGACGTTCAGCGCGGTCAGCGGCGCTTGGCCTTGCCCTTGCCAGCTTTTTCGTCTTCCTCGCGCTGCAGGCGTTCGCACTTGCGCACCATGTTCAGGTAGTACACGGCGCTGCCGGCGAACAGGATGATGGGCAGCGCCAGGGACATTTCCAGCAGGCTGCCGGGGAAGGCGCTGGGCACCCAGTGGTGATAGAGCAGGATGCCGATCGCCAGCAGCACCGAGTACAGCAGGCCGTAGCCGCCGGCCTTGCGCGATTCGCGGGCGAGGTCGAGGGGCGGGCGATTCAGATCGTTGGGCTCGAACATGGAGGTCTCTGGCAGGCACTGAAGAAGGCGCTAGTCTAGCGCCTGGACTCGCGCCGGTCGCCACTGCTCGGGCACCCCGGACAAGACGTCGCAGGGATTGCCCGCCCCTCGTTCACGCGATGTTCAGGCAGACCTAAGCTTGAAATCTTATCCTTTGCAGCCATTTAGAGGCCTGACGATGGCAAGCGAGCAGGTCTCCTTGTAAGCTCGATCAGTTATTTGAACGCGCACAATGCGCACGGATAAGGAATCAACATGAAACAGTATCGGTTGGCAGCAGCGGTGGCCCTGGTGGGTCTGGTTCTGGGCGGCTGCGACTCCAAGCCCAAGGTCGAGCTGGAAAGCCCGGCCCAGAAGGCGTCCTACGGCATCGGCCTGAACATGGGCAAGAGCCTGGCCCAGGAAGGTATCGATGACCTGGATCCCAAGGCCGTCGCCCTGGGTATCGAGGACGCCGTTGGCAAGAAGGACCAGAAGCTGACCGATCAGCAGCTGACCGAAGCCTTCGCCGCCCTGCAGAAGCGTGCCGAAGAGAAGATGACCAAGGTCAGCGAAGACAACGCCAAGGCCGGCAAGAAGTTTCTTGAAGAGAACGGCAAGAAGCCTGGTGTGATCACCACCGCCTCCGGCCTGCAGTACGAAGTGGTCAAGAAGGCCGACGGCCCGCAGCCCAAGCCCACCGACGTGGTCACCGTGCACTACGAGGGCAAGCTGGTCGACGGTACCGTGTTCGACAGCTCCATCAAGCGTGGCACCCCGATCGACCTGCCGGTCAACGGCGTGATTCCGGGTTGGGTCGAGGCGCTACAACTGATGCATGTCGGCGAGAAGAT
This sequence comes from Pseudomonas flavocrustae, assembly GCF_029872515.1. Classification (NCBI taxonomy): domain Bacteria; kingdom Pseudomonadati; phylum Pseudomonadota; class Gammaproteobacteria; order Pseudomonadales; family Pseudomonadaceae; genus Pseudomonas; species Pseudomonas flavocrustae. The sequence continues at coordinate 451,469 of NZ_JAPDIQ010000002.1, forward strand.
CAAGCTGTACATCCCCTCCGAGCTGGCCTACGGCGCCCAGAGCCCGAGCCCGGCGATCCCGGCCAACTCGGTGCTGGTGTTCGACCTGGAACTGCTCGGCATCAAGGACGCCGCTGCTGCCGACGCCGAAGACGCCCCGGTCGCTCCGGCTGCCGATGCGCCGGCCGCTGCCGAAAAGGCCCCGGCCAAGAAGTAAGCCGCTCCTGCTGTATCAGACGCCCTGCCTTGCAGGGCGTTTTACGTTGGGCGGCGGGAAACCCTGACGCAGCGGTGCGATCAAAGCTGGGGTGAAAAGCCCTGCGCCAAAGGGGTTGCTGCCCTCCGTTCTCCATTGCTCGAGGTGTCCATGAAGCCGCCGAAGAATTTTGATCGCTATCTGGGTATCGCCCAGCGCCTGCTGATCCGTGGCCGCCTGCCGGCGCTGCTGCTCGGCGTCGCGCGCAAGACCAGCAAGCGTGGACTCAAGCTGGGCGAAGCCCGTGAGACCCTGGGGCTGTTCCATCAGTTGCTGCTGGCCTGGTGGCGCGGCGAGTATCGCGGGGTCAGCCGCAAGACGCTGCTGACCGTAGCCGGCGGCCTGGTCTATTTCCTGCTGCCTATTGACCTCATTCCCGACTGGGTGCCCATGTTCGGTCTGCTCGACGACCTCGCCGTGCTGGCCTGGGTCGGCAAGGCCTGCAGCGACGAGCTGGATGGCTTCCTAGCCTGGCGCGCCAACCGTACCGCAAGTCAGCAGGCGGCTCTGGCCGCGCTGCCCGACCGACACGAACGGCCGGCGGCGGGTGTCGCCCTCGATCAGCTGCGGGACTGAATGGCTTGAGCGTACGCATCAGTCGCCAGCACTGGCTGGCCTTGCTGGATGAACTGGAAAGTGCGCGGCGCAGCCGCAGCCTGCTGACCTATCGCTCGGTGATCGAACGGCTGGGGCTGCCCCAGCCGGCGATGGTGACTCTGACCACCGCTCTGGAGTATTTGGCGGCCCTCGACCGTCGCGAGGGCCGGCCCCTGCGCAGTGCGCTGGTGGTGAGCCAGAGCGGGACGCGCATCCCTCGTGAAGGTTTCTTCGACTGCGCCCTGCGCCTGGGTGCCCTGGACGGCTCGCCGCCGGTGAGCGATGCAGTCAGCTGGCACGCGGCCGAGGTGACCCGGGTATTCGACCACCGCTATCCCGACCATCGCCTTAAATAGGGTTCAAGCCCGCATCAGGTGCAGGCTGTAGCCGGGCACCCTCTTGGCGTTGCGCTTGGCTTCCGAGGCAAGGCCGGCCAGGCCGCTGGCATCCACCCGCTTGCCGGCCTCCTTGTCCAGCTCCACGACCCCCAGTGACAGCGACAGCAGCGGATACTCGCGGCGGCGGCCGTCTCTGTCGTAGGCGAGAAAGCAGCCGGCTTCCAGGTGCTCGCTGCGATAGAAATGCCGGCAGCGCTCCTGGAAGCCCGCCATCAGGCCGTTGAGTCGCTGTCGCCAGTCCGAGGAACCCAGCACCACCAGAAAGTCGTCGCCACCGATATGGCCGACGAAGTCCTGCTGCGGATCCAGGCGTTCGGAGAGGGTCTGCGCCAGCGAGAGCAGCACCTCGTCGCCCTTGGCGTAGCCATAGAGATCGTTGAAGGGCTTGAAGCCATCGATGTCGACGTAGCACACCACGGCTTCGCGCTGCTGATCCAGCAAGCGCGTGAGGCACTGCTGGATGGGCACGTTGCCGGGCAGCTGGGTGAGGGGGTTGGCGTGCTTGGCCTGCTGGATGCGCTGCTCGGTAATCAGCCGCAGGACATCCATCACCCGACCGACCCCGACATAGCGACCGCCCTCGGTAATGATGAAATCCTCTTCGATGCGCTGGCGTGCCCGCGCGGTGAGCAGCCGGCTGACCTGCTGCAGCGACTGGTTGGTTTCGGTGGCCAGGAAATCCTGGCTCATCAGCCGGGCGATGGGCTTGCGCGCGAACACTTCGTGGGCGAAGGGCTTGAGCAGCGCCGAACTCAGCTCGTGGTGATGGACGATGCCCACCGGGCGATCGTCCTCGTCCACCACCGCCAGGGTATTGAGGCTGGGTTGCAGGCGGAAGCGCTCCAGTACCTCGGGGATCAGCATGTCCTGGCCGACCGCGACCTGCTCGACCCTGAGGCTGGCGACGGTGGTCGCTTCCTCGGCGAAATCGGAACTGCGGGTGGTGATCACCGGCAGCAGGGTCTGGATCTCGCGCGGCGGGGCCGCCGTCGGGCGGCCCAGCAGATAGCCCTGCACCAGGTCGATGCCCATGCTAGCCAGGGTCGACAGCTCTTCGTGGGTCTCGATGCCCTCGGCGATCACCTGGGCCCGGGAGGCTTCGGCCATCTTCAGGATGGAGCCGACGAATTCGCGTTTCACCGCATCGCGGTGGATGGATTCGATGAAATGCCGATCGATCTTGACGAAGTCCGGGCGCAACTCCGACCAGCGCCGGAGGCTGGAATAGCCCGCGCCCAGATCATCGAGGGCGATGGAGAAGCCCATGGCGCGGTAGTGGTGCAGGGCGGTGGCCAGCAGCGCGAAGTCATCGATGGGCGCCTGTTCGGTCAGCTCGATCACCACCTGGGCCGGTGAGAGCCCCAGGCGCTGCAGCAGCTTGAGGGTCTGCCCCGACTGATGCGCCGGCTCCAGCAGGGTTTCCGGGCAGACATTGAGAAACAGCAGGCCATCCAGGGCCAGTTCGCGAAAGGTCTGGCAGGACTGCTGGCGGGCGGCGATTTCCAGTTCGGACAGGCGACCGGCCTGGCGCGCGGTGGCGTAGAGGGGCAGGGGGGATTGCAGCGGAGTATTGGAGGCGCCGCGGATGAGCGCCTCGTAGCCGAGGATGCGTCGCTCGCTCAAGGACACTATGGGTTGAAAGAGCGAATGCAGCTCGCGGTTGGCGAGAATGCGATCCAACACCCCAGCCTGGTCGTTAAGCGTCATGGTTAGCCTGTAGAAACCCAGAAACGAAAATGCCCGGGGGTCGCACTTGGCGACCCCCGGGCATTTCACGACAGAGATATGACGCTTTGATGTCAGCGCTTGGGTGGTGTCTGACTCAGGTCGAGATAGTCCAGCAGTACATGACCCGACTCCATCAGGTAGGCGTCGTCCTGCGGCTTGGTCTTGTCGTCGTCGATCGCCGGGTTGTCCTCGTCGATCTTCTTCAGCTCCTTGAGCGGGGCTTCACCCTTGCCCTGGCGCCGCTGGTTTTCCATGGCCAGCTGGCGATTGTCCAGGGCGGTCTGCTCGGCCCGGCGCTTCTGCTCGTTGAGGCTGACGGTGGTGTCCGCCGCCAGCTCCTGGGCCAGCTTCAGGCGCTCGCCAGCGAAGATGAAGTCGGGATCCTTCTGCACCCGCACGTCATGGCGCTTGACCAGTTCCGGCAGGTAGTTGGCGAAGGGATTGCTCAGGCCGGTCACCGCCGGGGCGATGGTATCCCAGGGCATGGAATCGGGCAGGGCGCTCTCGCCGATCTGCTTGGTGTCCACCACCGCCGGGTAATCGATGTCCGGCAGGACGCCCTGATGCTGGGTGCTCTGGCCGGAGACGCGATAGAACTTGGCGATGGTCAGCTTCAGCTCGCCATGGTTCAGCGGCTGGATGGTCTGCACGGTGCCCTTGCCGAAGGTCTGGCCACCGACGATCAGCGCGCGGTGATAGTCCTGCATGGCGCCGGCGAAGATCTCCGAGGCCGAAGCGGACAGGCGATTGACCAGCACGGTCAGGGGGCCCTTGTAGAAGGCGCCGCCTTCGTCGTCGGCCAGCACCTCGACCTTGCCGTCGCCATTGCGCACCAGCACGGTGGGACCCTGGTCGATGAACAGCCCGGTCAGCTCGGTGGCTTCCTGCAGCGAGCCACCACCGTTGTTGCGCAGGTCGAGGACGATGCCGTCGACCTTTTCCTTCTGCAGCTCACCGATGAGCTTCTTCACGTCACGCGTGGTGCTTTTGTAGTTCGGATCGCCCGCGCGATAGGCCTTGAAGTCCAGGTAGAACGCCGGCACGTCGATCACGCCGAGCTTGTAGTGCTTGCCCTCGTGGGGCACGTCGATCACGTGCTTCTGCGCCGCCTGCTCTTCGAGCTTGACCGCTTCGCGGGTGATGGTGACGATCTTGGTCTTCTGGTCGTTCGGCGCATTGCTCGCCGGGATGATCTCCAGGCGCACCTTGGAGTTCTTGGGCCCGCGGATCAGCTTGACCACCTCGTCGAGGCGCCAGCCGATGACATCGACCATTTCGCCGTCACCCTGGGCGACGCCGACGATCTTGTCGGCCGGAGCGATCTGCTTGGACTTGTCGGCAGGGCCGGCCGGGACCAGGCGCAGGATCTGCACGTAGTCGTTGTCGTTCTGCAGCACTGCGCCGATGCCTTCCAGCGACAGGCTCATGTTGATGTCGAAGTTCTCCGCGCTTTCCGGCGAGAGATACTGGGTGTGCGGGTCGTAGGACTCGGCGAAGGCATTGATGTAGGTCTGGAAGACATCTTCGCCACGGGTCTGGTTGAGGCGCGCCAGCTGATTCTTGTACCTCTTGGTCAGCTGCTGCTGGATCTGCTGGTCGGTCTTGCCGGACAGCCGCAGGCGCAGCACCTCGTCCTTGAGCTTGCGATGCCAGAGATCGTCCAGCGCGGCGGTGTCCGCCGGCCAGGCCGCCTTCTCGCGATTGGTGTTGAAGGACTCGTCGACACTGAAGTCGAGCTTGCCGATGCCGGCGTTGAGCAGGCCCAGCCCATAGTTCAGCCGCTCGGTCATGCGCTGGGCATAACGGCGGTAGATGGCGAAGCCCGGTTCGAGATTGCCCTGCTTGAGGTAGTCGTCGAAACGGGTGCGCGAGGCATCGAATTCGCGGATGTCGGCGGCATTGAAATATAGCCGGCCGGGATCAAGCATCTTCAGATAGCTGTCGTAGATCTTGATCGACTGGGCATCGTTGAGCGGCGGCTTGCTGTAGTGGTGCCGCTTGAGCAGTTCGACGATGTTGAGGCTGGCGATAACCTGGTCGCGGTCGGGTTGCAGTTTCTCGGCGCCTACCGGCGCGTTGGGCTTGGCGAAGAGGGGCGTTGCGCTGACGCCAAGCAGGACAACGAGGGCGGTACGGGACAAGAGCTGCTTCATGTGTATTCGACTAATGCACGGAAAGGAATAGGCTATAGGCCCTTCCCGGCCCGGGCGGTTCCGCGGCCAGGGGAAGTATGACGGGCGCTGACGAAAGTCGTCTGACGGCGGTCTGAAGGGTAGCGGCGATCGGAGGGGAAGGCTGTGACAGCCCCGCGTCTTCCGGTCCGCTCGACTCCCGCAGAACCCGCCGGCGCAGGCGCTTTTCGTCAAAGCCTGAGCCACTATGGAGGCACCGTGAACGCATTGCAAGGTATCGAAGGGCAACTGGAATGGCAGTCACTGAGCGCTCGCGCTCTGGCGCCAGGGGAAATTCGCATCAAGGTGGCGGCCGCCGGCCTCAACCGTGCCGACCTGCTGCAACTGGCCGGCAACTATCCGCCGCCACCCGGCGCGCCGGCGACCCTGGGCCTCGAATGCGCCGGGGTGGTCAGCGAGACCACCGCGGATTCGCGCTGGCAGGTGGGTGATCGCGTCTGCGCACTCCTGGCCGGCGGCGGCATGGCCAGCGAGGTGGTTGTGGATGGGCGCCAGGCCGCTTCCGTGCCGGAAGGCCTGTCGTTGGTCGAGGCCGCGGCGCTGCCCGAGGTCTGGGCGACCGCCTGGAGCAACCTGTTCGACTTGGCCGCCCTGCAGCCGGGTGAAAAGGTGCTGCTGCATGCCGGTGCCAGCGGCGTTGGCTCGGCCGCCATCCAGCTGTGCAAGGCCTTTGGCAATCCCTGCTGGGTCAGCGTTGGTTCCCAGGATCGTCTGGCGCACTGCGAGCGCCTCGGCGCCGAGGGCGGGGTGCTGCGCAAGACCGATTTGGAAGGCCTGCGCGATTTCGCGCCCTTCCACGTCATCCTCGATCCGGTGGGGGCGAACTATGCGCCGCTCAACCTGGACCTACTGGGCCAGGATGGACGCTGGGTGCTGATCGGCCTCATGGGCGGTCGTCAGGCCGAGATGGATCTGGGCAAGGTACTGGGCAAGCGCATCCGCATCATCGGTTCGACCCTGCGCAATCGATCCGTGGAGTTCAAGGCCAAGACCATGAGATCCCTGGAAGCCAGGGTCTGGCCGCTGTTCGCCGAAGGCAAGCTGAACGTCAACCTGGAACGCCGCTTCGCCGCCCAGAACGCCGAAGCCGCCTTTGCCGCCCTGGAAAGCAACGAGGTGAACGGCAAGGTGGTGCTGGTGCTGGACGAGGGGTTGGAGTAGCACCCACGGCCAGGGTTATCGCGGCCATGGCGGTCCGCCGCTACGGTCGCTCCTACAGATCGAGTCCGCTGTAGGCGCAACTGTCTTCATCGCGGCCATGGGCCGCTCCTACGAGGGGCGATGCTTCTGTAGGAGCGGCCCATGGCCGCGATAACATAAGTGTCTTACTGACTCTACCGCCAGCTGAGGATCGGCCAGCCGGCCTGTGCCGCGCGCTCGCGCAATACCGGATCCGGGTTGACCACGTGCGGCTTGCCCACCGCTTCGAGCAGCGGCAGGTCGTTGCGGGAGTCGGAGTAGAAGCTGGCGTTAGCCAGCAGGCTGCGGTCGCCGCCGAGCAATTCCAGCAGCCGGGTCAGCTTGCCTTCGCGAAAGGTCATGACCCCTTCCACCTGGCCGCTGTAGACGCCGTGGCTGACCTGCAGATCAATGGCCAGCACCTCTTCCACGCCCAGCCGCTCGGCAATGGGCTCCACCAGATGCACCCCGGAAGCCGAGACGATGATCACGCGGTCGCCGGCGGCGCGGTGGGCAGCGATGCACTTCATGGCGTCGCTGAAGATCAGCGGTTCGATGACGTCCTCGACCCAGGGACCGACCTCGAAATCCACTTCTTCGGGCGTGCGGCCCACCAGGGGTTCGAGGTGGAAGGCCATGTAGTCTTCCATGGCCAGTTCGCCCTGGGCGTAGGCCGCCATCAGCTCGCTGTCGCGCCGCACGAAGGACTCGCGGTCGACCCAGCCGAGCACGCCCATCTGCTGGCTCCAGAGACTGGAGCAGTCACCATCGATAAGGGTTTCGTCGAGATCGAAAATCGCCAGGGTCATGCCACTTCTCTCAGGCTGTCGGAATCGACGGCCAGGGTGACGGCTGTGCCGTTCGCCTGCAAGGCCGACGGGCCATGGTTGAGAACGTCGACATTGAGTTCGCAGGCTTCGGTGGCGATCCGGTAGCGGATCACGTTGCCCAGCAGGCTGTGGCCAACGATGCGGCCGCTGAAACCACCGGCGGCGCCGAGCCTTATGGCCTCGGGACGAATCGCCACCTGCCCCTGGAAGGTCTGGCCGAACAGCCGGCTGGCCTGGTCGGCGCTGAGCAGGTTGTAGTTGCCGATGAAGCCGGCGGCGAAGGCATCCACCGGCGCGGTGTAGAGGGTCTCGGCATCGCCGCTCTGGACGATGCGGCCCTCGCGCATCAGCACGATGCGATCGGACAGGGTGAGAGCCTCTTCCTGGTCATGGGTGACGAACACCGTGGTCAGGCCCAGCTCCTGCTGGATGGCGCGAATCTGTTCGCGCAGGTGGCGACGGATGCGGGCATCCAGCGCCGAGAGGGGTTCGTCCAGGAGCAGCAGCCGTGGCCGCACGATCAGCGAGCGCGCCAGGGCCACCCGCTGGCACTGGCCACCGGAGAGCTGGTGCGGATAGCGCGTGGCGAAGCCTTGCAGTTCCACCAGGGTCAGGACCTCCTGCACGCGCTGCTGCACCTCGTCCCGTGCCAGGCGCTGCATGCGCAGGCCGAAGGCGACGTTCTGCTCCACCGTCATGTTGGGAAACAGCGCATAGCTCTGGAACACCATGGCGATGCCGCGGCGCTGCGGTGGTAGCTGGGTGATGTCCTGGTCGGCCAGCACGATGGCGCCGCGGTCGACCTCGGTGAGCCCGGCCAGGCAGCGCAGCAGGGTGGACTTGCCGCAGCCCGAGGGACCGAGCAGGGTCACCAGTTCGCCCTGTTCGGCATGGAATTCGATGTCGGTGAACAGGGTGTTGGCGCCGTAGCGCTTGTGCAGTCCCTTGACCGCGAGATAGCTCATGTCCGCTCCCGATTGAGGCGATTGGCGATCCAGGTCAGCAGCAGGACCGCGAGGAAGTAGGAGATCACCAGGGCGCTGGTCAGGTGGCCACTGCCGTTGCGCAGGTTGTAGAGGTAGATCTGCAGCGTCTCGTAGCGCGTTCCCACCAGCAGGTTGGCAAAGACGAATTCGCCGATGAGAAAGGAAAAGGACAGGAACAGCGCCACCATCAGCCCGGTCCGCAAATTGGGCAGCACCACCAGCAGGGCGGCGCGCCAGGAGCTGGCGCCGAGCAGGTGGGCGGCGTCCATCAGGTCGCGCAGATTCAGCGCCTGGAGGTTGTTGCTGATGGCGCGGTACATGAAGGGCAGGGCGATGGTGAAGTAGCAGAACACCAGGATCCAGGGCGTGCCGGTCAGCGGCAGCGGACCACTTGCGTAGAGCTGCAACAGACCAACCGCCGAGACCACCGGCGGTACGGCGAAGGGCAGCAGGATCAGCACGTTCATCAGCGCATCCAGCCGTGGAAAGTGATAGGCGACGGCGAACATGGCCGGCAGGATCAGCACGCAGGACAGCGCCAGGGCGCCAAAGCAGATCGCCAGGGAACGACCGAAGGCGGCGAGAAAGCGCGGCTCGCTCCACAGCTGCAGGTACCACTTGAAGGTGAAGCCCGCCGGCAGCAGGGTCGCCGACCACTGGGTGGCCAGGGAATAGAGGAGGGTCGCGGCCAGGGGCGTGAACAGGATCAGGAACAGGACCCAGACCACTGTCCGATGATAGAGGCGCTCAGTTCTGGACATGCCGACTCCGCCGTAGCAGCCACTGGTGGACGAGGGTGATCAGGGTCATGAAGGCCACCAGCAGCATGGCCAGCGCCGCGGCCAGGTTGGGCTCCAGATAGATATCGCCGGAAACCAGGGCGGCGATGCGCACCGGTACCACGTTGAAGTTGCCGGTTGTGAGCGCATAGACCGTGGCGTAGGCGCCCAGGGCGTTGGCCAGCAGGATGATGAAGGTGCCGACCAGCGCCGGGCTGAGCACCGGCAGGCCGATGTGCCGCCAGTATTGCCAGGTGCCGGCGCCGAGCAGCGCCGCCGCGTCGCGCCAGTCCTGCTTGAGGGCTTCGAAGGCCGGGAACAGCAGCAACACCCCCAGGGGAATCTGGAAGTAGGTGTAGATGAGGATCAGTCCGCCCTTGGTGTAGAGGTTGAAGCCTTCGATCAGTCCGAATTGCTTGAGCGCCAGGGTCAGGCAACCGTTGATGCCCAGCAGGATGATGAAGGCGAAGGCCAGCGGCACCCCGGCGAAGTTGCTGGTCATGTTGGTGAAGGCCACCACGAAGCCGCGCAGCCGCGAGTCGACCCGGGTCAGCGAATAGGCGCCGAGCAGGGCGATGAGCAGACCGCAGACGCTGGACCAGAGCGAAATTTCCAGGGAGAAGCGGATGGCCTGCAGGTAAAAGGGCGAGCCGAGGATTTCGGCGTAGTTGCCCAGGCCCCAGCCACTTTCGCTGGAATTGAAGCTGTTGAAGGCGATCCAGGCCAGGGGCGCCAGCTGGAAGGCGCCGAACACCAGCAGGAAAGGCAGGATCAGCAGCAGGGCGAGCCAGGGCCGCTTCATGCCAGCAACTCCCGGCATAGCGGCTTGTCGTGGGCAAGACCCAGCAGCGTGCAGACGGTGCCGCAGATCTCCACCTGGCGCGGTGTGGCCTCGCCCAGGGAGAAGCCCGCGCCAAAGACGAACAGGGGCACCTCGCGTTCTTCCGGAAGCGTCCCGCCGTGACTGCGGTCGTCGTTCATGCCGTGGTCGGCGGTCACCAGCACCTGGTAGCCGGCGTCCAGCCAGGCGGGCAGGTAGTGGGACAGCAGGCCGTCGGCGCGGCGCGCGGCATTGCGGTATTCGGGGCTGGAGAGGCCGTGCCGGTGGCCGGCATCGTCGATGTTCATTGGATGGACCAGGAGGATGTCCGGCGCCTGGGTCAGGCGCAGGTGCTCGGCGTCGTCGAACAGATGGGAGTCCGGGTAGTGGTCGGCGTAATAGAAGTGGCCGTGCTGGATCGGCAGGGCGGTGTCGCTGACGTGCCTGTCCCGCGCTCGATCGAAGGGGCTGCGGTTGTAGAGTTCGCTGACCCAGTGGTAGGCCGCCGCCGCCGTGGTGAGGCCGGCGGCCTGGGCCAGATGGAAGAGGCTGGTCTGGTTGGACAGCCGGTCCACGCCATTGTGGACGATGCCGCTGCGCACCGGGGGCACCCCGGTAAGCAGGCATTCGTAGAGCGGGCGGGAGAGCGAGGGCAATTCGCACTCCAACCGGTAGAGGCGACCCCGGCCAGCCAGGCAGAGCGCCTGGAGAAAGCCGAGTCCGTGTTCGGCGACCCTCAGGGCGAGTCCGTCCAGCACGACCAGGATGACCTTCATGACGTCACTGCTGCATGTTGATCAGAACGTGTTCCTGCCAGAGCCGCGGCAGGCGCTTGGAGGTTTCCTCCCAGGCCTTGGCGTCGGCGATGGGCCGGGCCTTGGCGTATTGCGCCTGGGGCAGCAGCTTGGCCTGGACGTCGGCCGGCAGGGTCAGGTGCTCGGCGCGGATCGGCCGGGCATAGCCCTGGGCCAGGTTGATCTGGCCGGCGTCGGAGAAGATGTACTCGCGGGCCAGCTTGGCGGCGTTGGGGTGCTTGGCGTACTTGTTGATGATGGTGGTGTAGCCGGAGGTCACCGAGCCATCGGAGGGGATCAGCACCTCGAAGCGCGAGCGATCGATCTGGTCGCGATAGCTCAGGGCGTTGAAGTCCCACACCACCCCGACTTCCACTTCACCCTTCTCGAGGTTGGCCACCACCGGGTTGGTGAAGGCCAGGCGACCCTGCTTGGCCAGCTTGGCGAAGAAGTCCAGCGCCGGCTTGATGTTCTTTTCGTCGCCGCCGTTGGCATAGGCCGCTGCCAGTACGCCACTCACCGCCTGGGAGGCGGCGCTGACGTCGCCGATGGTGACCTTGTAGTTGCCCTTGAGGAGATCGGCCCAGGAGTGGGGGACGTCCTTGACGGTCTGCTTGTTGACGATGAAGGCGATGGTGCCGGTGTAGGCCAGCGCCCAGTGACCGTCGCTGTCCTTGGCCCAGCTCGGTACCTGGTCCCAGGTGCTCGGCTTGTAGGGCTGGGTAACGCCCTTCTGCACGGCGATGGGGCCGAAGGAAGCACCGACGTCACCGATGTCGGCGGAGGCGTTCTCGCCTTCGGCGGCGAACTTGGCGATCTCCTGGGCGGAGCTCATGTCGGTATCCTGATGCTTGAGCCCATATTTCTGCTCAAGGTCCTGCCAGGTACCTTTCCAGTTTGCCCAGGTATCGGGCATGCCGACGCTGTTCACCTCGCCTTCCTTGCGGGCGGCGGCTTCGAGGGACTTGAGATCGACGGTATCGGCGAAGGCGGTACCGGCCTGTAGCGCAACGGCAGTGGCCAACAAGGAAGCAAGCAGACGGGTCATACGGGTGCTCCAGGTGTTAGGGCTTGGTCTAGGTCAGCAAGACACAGGCCAATCTAGGACCGGGGTATGACGATTTGATGGCAATGCGCCCTGTTTCACCGCTGGCACGGGCGCTGCAATCGTCACCAAGCGGTCATCTGGCCGTCTTAGTCTCCCAACAAACCCTAGTCGAGGCACTCCGGGTGCACCAATCCGAAACTGGTCTAGTCCAAAGAAGTGCGCCGGGTGCCGGTGCCATCCGCCAGGCATTGCAGGAGCAGATCGCCCATGGCCTGCTGCCGGCCATGGAGCGCCTGCCCTCCGAGCGCCAGCTGAGCGAGCTGTTCGCCACCACCCGTATCACCCTGCGTGAAGCCCTGCTGCAGCTGGAAGCCCTAGGGCTGATCTATCGCGAGGAACGTCGGGGCTGGTTCGTCGCCCCGCCGCGGCTGGCCTACAACCCCCTGGCACGGACCCATTTTCACGCCATGGTGGAAGCCCAGGGACGGGTACCGGCGACCGAGGTCGTGGCGGCCCGGCAGATGCTGGCGTCCGCGGAGATCTGTCGCCTGCTGGAGTTGCCGGCGCTGTCCAGCGTCTATCAGATCCGCCGGGTGCGTCGGGTGGACGGCCGGCTGGTGCTCTATGTCGAGCACTACCTCAATGCCGCCTATTTCCCGGGCTTGCTGGAGCACGATCTGCAGCGCTCCCTCACCGAGTTGTATCGCGACCGCTACGACATTCGCTACGGCGAGGTGCGCTTCGAGATCCTGCCGACGGCGCTGCTGCCGGAGGCGGCCCAGGCGCTGCGGGTGGCGCAGGGCAGTCCGGCGCTGCACATCACCCGCATCAACCACGACCAGCAGGGGCGACTGATCGATTGCGACCTGGAATTCTGGCGGCATGACGCCATCCAGGTCAGGGTCGAAGTACCGGACTAGGCTGGCTTCAGAGCGGCAGTTCGCTGCTCGCATAGAAGGCCGTCAGCACCTTGATCAGATGGCCCAGGTCATGGCTGCCGGCCAGTTCGCGGATGGAGTGCATGGCGAAGGTGGGCAGGCCGATGTCTACGGTGCGCACCCCCAGCTGCCCGGCGGTGATGGGGCCGATGGTGGAACCGCACCCCATGTCGCTGCGCACCACGAAGCTCTGTACCGGCACCGCTTCGCGTTGGCAGAGGTCGCGGAAGAAGGCCGCGGTTTCGCTGCTGGTGGCATAGCGCTGGTTGGCATTCACCTTGATCACCGGGCCGCCGTTCAGTTTCGGGCCGTGGTTGCCATCGTGCTTGTCGGCATAGTTGGGGTGCACGCCATGGGCGTTGTCGGCCGAGATCAGCAGCGAGCGCTGCAGGGTGCGGGTAAAGGCATCCCCGGCGGGCAGCAGGCGTTGCAGCACCTGTTCGAGGAAGGGACCGTCGGCGCCGCAGCAGGAGGTGGAGCCCACTTCCTCGTGATCGGTGCAGACCAGCACGGCGTTCTCGTCGCCCTCGTCGGCCAGCAGGGCTGCCAGGCCGGCATAGCAGGACAGCAGGTTGTCCAGGCGAGCGGCGGCGATGAAGTCGTCATCCAGCCCGATCAGGGCGGCGGGCTGGACATCATAGAAGCTCAGTTCGAAATCCAGCACCTCGGCTTGGTCTATGCCATGTTCCTGCTGCAGGCGCGCCGCCAGCAGGGCGCGGAAGTCGCGCCGCTCGCCGGCAGGCACCTGGGCCAGGATCGGTGGCAGCTCGTTCTGGGCATTGATGGCCCAGCCCTGGTTGGCTTCGCGATTGAGGTGGATGGCCAAATTGGGAATGATCGCCAGCGGCTTGCGGAAGTCGATCAGGCGACTCTGCACCCGGCCCTCGGCGCGATAGGTCACCCGGCCCGCCAGGGACAGGTCGCGGTCGAACCAGGGCGCCATCAGCATGCCGCCGTAGACCTCGACGCCCAGTTGCCAGAAGCCCTGCCGCTGCAGCTCCGGCTGCGGCTTGACCTTGAGGCAGGGACTGTCGGTATGGGCGCCGACCAGGCGCAGGCCGCGTTCCAGCGGTTGGGCACCCAGGCGCACGGCGATCAGCGACGAATCGTTGCGGGTGACGTAGTAGCGTCCACCCGGCTGCACGGACCAGCTTTCTCGCTCGTCCAGGCGTTGGTAGCCGGCGGCTTCGAGACGGCGCGCGAGGGTTGCGGTGGCGTGGAAGGGCGTGGGCGAGGTGGAGAGGAAATCGATGAGGCCTTGGATCTGATCGGTACGCATGGACGACTCCGGACGACAAGGCGTCCAGTCTAGGTTCTGGACCCAGGGGAGTCGAGCGTAGCGCCCAGGGCGGACGGCAGCTCAGGGCTCAGCGGCGCTGCAGCACCAGGTGATGGATATGCCAGTGCTTGGGCCGCCCGACCGCGGTATGGCCGTCCTCCTCCTCTTCCCGCTGCAGGAGGACTTGCCAGTCCCGCAGCAGCTGTTGCAGGACCGCGGCGTCGACGACCGCCACCCCCTTGCTGGCCCAGCTGTCCCGCTCGCCGAGCAACTGGCCGCAGAACAGCCCACCCGGGCGCACCGCCGCGGTGATCCCGGTCCAGAGCAGCGGGAAGCGCGCTGGCTCGCAAAAGGGCAGGGCGAAGCTGGAATTGACGAGGTCGCAGGGAGGGATTTCGAGCGTTTCAAAGCGTGCCTGGCGGGTTTCCAGGCGTTTCTGCAGCAGGGTCGGCGTGCGCTCGCGCAGGGTGCTCAGCGCCTCGGCCTCGGCATCCACCGCCAGCACCTGCCAGCCGCGTTCCAGCAGGACGAGGGTGTCGCGCCCGGTGCCACAGCCCAGATCCAGCGCCAATCCTGGCGGATCTGAGCGGGATGAGAGTGCCTGCAGCAGGGTCTCGCGCGGACCGCCCGCGGCAGTGGCGGTGTAGTAGGACGTCCAGTGAGACAAGCGGCACTCCTCTGGCTGAGTGCCTCAGTATGCCAGCGCCCAGGCTTAGAAAGGCGCGGGACTGGTAAAGCTCATCCGCTCGCCCGAAAGGGGGTGGGTCAGCGTCAGCAGGCTGGCGTGCAGGCAGAGGCGCGGCTGGGCCGCCAGCGCCTCGCCCTCGGCATAGAGCTGATCGCCCAGCAGCGGATGCCCGATGCTCAGCATATGGACGCGCAGCTGATGGGAGCGGCCGGTAATGGGCGTGAGCTCCACCCGGCTGTAGTGGCCATGGCGCTCCAGCACCTGCCAGAAGGTCAGGGCATGGCGTCCCAGTTCGTGATCCACCACATGGCGCGGCTTGGTCGGCGGGTCGTAGCGCAGCGGCAATTCGATGCGGCCGCTGTTGGCCTCCGGTTCGCCCCAGCAGAGGGCGATGTAGGCCTTTTCCGTTTCGCGATCATGGAATTGCCTGGACAGCTCGCGATGGCTGTCGGCGTCCCGCGCCAGCACGATGACGCCGGAGGTCTCCCAGTCCAGGCGATGGACGATGCGCGCCTCGGGATAGCCGTTTTCCTGCAGGCGGGTCACCAGGCAGTCGCGGTTGTCTTCGGCGCGACCGGGGACCGACAGCAGCAGGGTAGGCTTGTCGACCACCAGCAGGGCGGCGTCCTCGTGGATGATGCGAATGTTGGAGAGGGGCATGGGCTTCCTGGGACCTGGCGGCGAATCGCGGCACCGCGCTGGGCAGGTACCGAGGATTCGCCATGGCTTAAACGCCAGCGGCGGCCCTGGGGCCGCCGCTGTCCTGCTGCGCTCGCCTTAGCGGTCGGGCAGGGTGATGTTAAGTTCGAGGATCGAGCAACTGCCCTGATTTTCCAGTTCGACCTGGATCTGGTCCTGCTCGATGGGCACGTACTTGCGGATCACTTCCAGCAGATCTTTCTGCAATTGCGGCAGATAGTCCGGCTGCTCGTGGCGACCGCGTTCGTGGGCCACGATGATCTGCAGCCGCTCCTTGGCTATCGAAGCGCTGTTCTGCTTCTTCCGATCGCGAAAGAAGTCGAAGATGTTCATTCGCTACCACCCCCGAACAGACGTTGCAGGAAGCCTTTCTTCTTCACGTCGAGGAAGCGATAGGCCACTTCCTTGCCGAGCAGTCGTTCCACGGTATCACTGTAGGCCTGACCGGCGTCGCTCTGTTCGTCGAGAATTACCGGGATACCCTGGTTCGACGCCTTGAGCACCGCCTGGGATTCGGGGATCACGCCGAGCAGGCGGATGGACAGGATCTCTTCCACGTCCTCGACGCCGAGCATTTCGCCCTTGGTGACGCGCTCGGGGTTGTAGCGGGTCAGCAGCAGGTGTTCCTTGATGGCTTCCTCGCCCTTTTCCGCGCGGCGCGACTTGCTGGCCAGCAGGCCGAGCATGCGGTCGGAGTCGCGGACCGAGGAGACTTCGGGGTTGGTCACCACGATGGCCTCGTCGGCGAAGTACATCGCCAGGTGAGCACCCTTCTCGATGCCGGCCGGGGAGTCGCAGACGATGAAGTCGAAGGTCTGCTTGAGTTCGTTGATCACGCGCTCCACGCCGTCCTGGGTCAGGGCGTCCTTGTCGCGGGTCTGGCTGGCGGCCAGCACGAACAGGTTCTCGAGACGCTTGTCCTTGATCAGGGCCTGACTCAGGGTGGCTTCGTTGTTGATCACGTTGACGAAGTCGTACACCACGCGGCGCTCGCAGCCCATGATCAGGTCGAGGTTACGCAGGCCGACGTCGAAGTCGACGATGACGGTCTTGTGGCCGCGCAGGGCGAGACCGGTACCGATGGCGGCGCTGCTGGTGGTCTTGCCGACGCCGCCCTTGCCGGAGGTGACTACGAGTACTTTGGCCAAACTGATTCACCTTGATCGAAAGGAATAACTGAAGCGACTCGATGCCCTCGGTGACGAGATTGCAGGCAGTGTCGCGCTTCGTGTTGCCGTTGGCGGCTTAGGCGCCAAGTGCGAAAAATTCGCGGAAGTATCCGTCAAAGACGGGTGATGTTCAACACATCTCCCACCAGACTGACCTGTACCGGATTGCCCCATTGTGGATGGCGTCGCAGGTCCTCGGCGACCTTGTACTGGCCAGCGATGGAGAGCAGTTCCGCGGTCAGCTGCTGGCAGAAAATCCGCGCTTTAGTATCACCTTTTACCCCGGCCAGCGCTCGGCCGCGCATGGGGCCGTAGACATGGATGTTGCCGTCGGCGAGCAATTCGGCGCCCGGGCTGACCGGCGCCAGCACCACTAGGTCACCGGCCGGGGCATAGAGCTGCACACCGCCGCGCACCGGGGCGGTGATGATCTTGGTCGGATTGATCGTCGGTGCGGCCGGTTTAGGCGGTTCCGCCGGCTTGACCGGCTCGCGATCGCGCGGTTCGACCTGGCGTTCACGCCCGCCGGAACTGACTGGCAGGATCGGCAGGTCGTAGTCGTTGGCGGCGGCCAGATCCCCGCTGCGACTGGCGCGCAGGGCCAGGGTGCGCAGGCCGTGCCGGCGGCAGAGGTCGAGGAGGGCGCCCAGGTCGAGCGGGCCGGCATCCTCGGCGAGCTTGTCGAGGCCCAGTACCAGCGGCGTTTCCTGGAAGAAGTTGGGGGCCTGGGCGACCTTCTGGGCCAGTTGCCGGTCCAGGCGCCCCAGGTCGTTGCGGAGAAGCTCCAGCACGGTCACGGCGAGCATGTTGCCCTTGAGCTGGAAGACGGAGTCGCTTTCGGAAGGATCGGCTGCGGTCATGGTGGGTACTTGTGCTTGGATGGCGGGACTTATAGCGGGATGCCCGGCGTGTCGCAACCCTCACCGGGTCTGGGGGACCATGACTGTGAAGGCTACGGGAAATCTGCGCGAGCCCTGTAGAATGGCGCGACTTTTTCATGCAGGAGTTCCGATGGAGCGGCCGTCTTTCCGCCTCGCCTTTCTCAATCCACGTTATTGGCCGCTCTGGCTGGGGCTGGGGCTGCTCTGGCTGCTGGTGCAACTGCCCTATGCCGTGCTGCTGCGATTCGGCCAGGGACTCGGCTGGCTCTTCTATCACGTCGCCGGTCAGCGCCGCGCCATCGCCCGCCGCAATCTGGAACTCTGCTTTCCCCGGCTCGACGAGCGGGCACGCGATCGCCTGCTGAGGCGCAACTTCGCCAGCAGCGCCATGGCCCTGCTGGAGATGGCCATGAGCTGGTGGTGGCCGCGGCAGCGCCTGGCCCGCCTGGCCCATATCGAAGGCCTCGAGCACCTGCAGGCCGCTCAGCGCGAAGGTCAGGGGGTGATCCTCATGGCGCTGCATTTCACCACCCTGGAAATCGGCGCGGCGCTGCTCGGGCAGCGGCACACCATCGATGGCATGTACCGCCAGCACAAGAATCCGGTGTTCGACTTCATCCAGCGCCGCGGTCGCGAGCGCCACAACCAGGACGCCACTGCCATCGAGCGCGAGGACGTCCGCGCCATGCTCAAGGTACTGCGCGCCGGACGGGCCATCTGGTATGCGCCCGACCAGGACTACGGCGCCAAGCAGAGTCTGTTCGTGCCGCTGTTCGGCATCCAGGCAGCCACGGTAACGGCCACCACCAAGTTCGCCCGCCTGGGGCGCGCACGGGTGCTGCCCTTCACCCAGGAGCGCCTGGCGGACGGTTCGGGCTATCGCCTGGTCGTTCATCCGCCGCTGGCCGACTTCCCTGGCGAGAGCGAGGAAGCCGACTGCCTGCGCATCAATCACTGGGTCGAGCGCTGCGTCAGCGAGTTGCCCGAGCAGTACCTCTGGGCCCATCGGCGGTTCAAGACCCGTCCGCCCGGCGAGCCAAAGCTCTATCCGAAGAAGAAGCGCTAGATGAGTCTGGGCGGCGAGCGGCGCACCGGGCTGATTCTGGCCGGCGGTGGCGCGCGGGCCGCCTATCAGGTCGGGGTGCTGCAGGTGGTGGCCGATACCCTGGCGGTCCGTTCCGAGAATCCCTTCCCGATCCTCGTCGCTACCTCGGCGGGCGCGCTCAACGCCGCCGTGCTGGGCTGCGGCGCCCTGGATTTCGGCCGTGCGGTGGATCGCCTGGCGGCGGTCTGGTCGAGCCTGGAAACGGCGATGATCTATCGCAGCGACTGGGCCGGGGCGAGCCGCCAGGCCGCGCGTTTCGGCCTGCAGACGCTGTTCGGCGCCTGGCGCCAGGAACCGCTGGCCCTGCTCGATAACGCGCCCCTGCGGGCGCTGCTCAGCCGCGAGCTGGATTTCTCCGGGATCACCGCGGCCTTGCGCCAGCGCGCCCTGCGAGCCGTGGCGGTCACGGCCTTCGGCTATGCCTCGGGCCAGGCGATGACCTTCTACCAGAGTCATGGCGCGCTCGATCCCTGGTTTCGTCATCGGCGCGTCGGGGTGCCGGCACGGCTGGCGGTCGACCATTTGCTGGCCAGCACGGCCATTCCACTGTTCTTTCCGCCGGTGAAGGTCGGGCGGGAGTTCCTGGGCGACGGTTCGGTACGGCAGACGGCGCCCATCAGTCCGGCGCTGCATCTGGGGGCGGAGCGTATCCTGGTGATCGGACTCGGCGCGCCTGGGGGTCACGAGCACGGACTGCAGGGTCGGCCGCCGACGGTGGCGCAGATCGGCGGTCATCTGCTCAACAGCACCTTCGTCGATGCCCTGGACAGCGATACCGAAACCCTCCGGCGCCTCAATCTGCTGAGTAGCGCCCTGCCGGCAGGGGACCCGGTCAGCGGACGCTTCTGCCGTCCCGTGGACATGCTGGTGATCTCGCCCAGCCAGCCGCTGGCGGACATCGCCACCCGGCACCGCAAACGCCTGCCACCGGCGTTGCGGCAGTTGCTACGGGGAGTCGGGGTGAATCGCCCCTCGGGCAGCGCGCTGCTCAGCTATCTGCTGTTCGAGGCGGCCTACTGCCAGGAACTCATGGCGCTGGGGCGGACCGATGCCCTGGCCCGCCTGCCCGAACTCCAGACCTTTCTCGCCCGCGCCTAGGCCTTATTCGGCGATCTGCAGTTCCCGCGCCTTGGTGTAGAAATAGCGGATCTTCTCGTACTCGAAGGGCGAGTTGAGCTGGCCGTATCTCATGTCGGTCACGTACCTGAGGTTGATGCCGCGCAGCACCATGATCTCCGGATGACGACCGCTTTCGTCGCTGACGTTGAGGAAGTTCACCTGGGCTTCAGCGGCAAAATCCACCGCCAGACCGCCGGTATCGCGCAGGTTGGACGGGCCGAGGACCGGCAGCATCAGGTAGGGGCCATTGCCAACCCCATAGAAGCCCAGCGTCTGGCCGAAGTCTTCCGGCTGCTTGATCAGCCCGACGCGAGTCGCCGGGTCCCACAGGCCGAACACCCCGATGGTGGTGTTGAGCAGCAGGCGGCCGGTGGTGTCCAGGGCGCGGCGGCCCTTGAACTGCAGCACGCTGTTGAGCAGGTTGTTGACGTCGCCCAGGTTGCTGAAGAAGTTGCTCACGCCCGAACGTACGAAGCGCGGGGTGATCCAGCGGTAGCCGTTGACCACCGGCAGCAGGACCCACTCGTCCAGCCGATAGTTGAAGTGGTAGACGTGGCGATTCCAGGATTCGAAGGGATCGTAGACGTCCAGGGCGACCAGGGACGCCCGTTCGAATTCGCGCTGGTCCAGACCCGGGTTGTACTTGAGGGTCGACAGCGGATTGCTGAAGCCATCGGCGCCCACCGGCGCGGCCGGCATGGTGTCCGAGCCGATGGTCAGGGTCGAGGAGGGCGGCGGACTCGATTCGGCGGCGAAGACCGAGGCACTGGCCATCAGGAGGAGAGCGAGCAGGGACTTAACCACGGGCGAAGAACTCCAGCATGGCGTTCGCGTTGACGCGGTAGTTGAGATTGCCGCAATGGCCGCCGTGGGGATAGACGGTCAAGCGATCGCCAAAGGTCTTGCGCAGGAAACCAAGGTCGCCCGGGCCGAGGATGATGTCGTCGGCATTGTGCATGACGCCGATCTTCGGGCTGCTCTTCAGGTAGTCTTCCAGCGCGACGAGGCTGGACTTGCGCGCCAGATCGTCGAGGTTCTGCCCCTTGAAGTTCTTCTGCCAGAACGGCATTACCTGCTCGGTCATGTAGCAGTCGAAATCGCACTGCAGCGAACGGGCGAAGAAGCGCGTCAGGCTGGTGCCCTCGCTGATGGGGTAGGTCGGCGGGGTGATCAGGCCGCGGCGGTTGATCAGGTCGGACGTGAAGGCGATGTCAGCCGCCGAGAAGCGGAAGGACGAGCCGATCAGCATGGCCAGTTCTTCGTTGCTCAGTCGCTCCGGCGAGCGCTGGAAATCGCGCACCACGGCGTCGTTGAAGTCGACGTAGCCCTTCTCCTGGAAGTAGCGGGTCAGCTTCGACAGGATCAGCTCGTAGAAGGTGCGGTTGTTGGTCACGCCCCTCACCTCGGTCTGCACCAGGCGATCCAGGTTGCGTACCGAGGTCAGCAGATTGACCGGCGGATTGACCATCAGCACCTTCTTGAAGTTGAAGCTGCGCTGGCTCTCGTCCAGGTAGGAGACGAAGGCGGCGTCCAGGCCGCCCAGGCTGTAGCCGGTCAGGTAGTAGTCGGTGACCGGCAGCTTGGGATGCTGGGCGCGTACCGCCTGCATGGCGCGATAGAGATCCTCGGCATCGTGCGGGGTGTAGCCCGGGGTAGCGGTGCGCGACACCGACACCATGAAGTCCCAGCTGGTGGGCGAGGACAGCTGCACCACGTGGTAACCGGCCGCGTAATACAGCCGCTTGAGGTATTCCTGGGTACTCGAGGAGTAGTTGGCCCCGGTACCGGCGATCAGGAAGATCAGCGGTGCCGGATGGTCCTGGCGGGCAAGACGGTAGTGGAATTTCTTCACCGGCCAGAAGTTGCCGGGCAGCTGGTATTCCCGTTCCGGACGCAAGTTGAGGCTGTAGTCATCCTGGTCGATGGTGCTTTCAGGCGGCAGCTCGGGACGGAATTTTTCCGGCGTGGTGACGATGGTGGCTTCGAAAGGATTGACTAGTGGATAGCCATAGGTGGCGGCATCCACTTCGGCGGCCGCGTGCGCGGTACCCCAGAGACCGGAAAACAGCGCGCCCAGCAGGGCGGCGACGCGCAACGAAAGACGCATGGACAGAGTCCTTTCAGAGGGCTTGAGAGCGTAGGTAAGACAACGGCCCGCCAATAGGTTGCATCGGCAGGTGCAGGTTTCTGCGCGGCGTCGATTACAGAGCGGTCGCCGGGCTGCGTCAAGCGACATCGCATGTCGTGAAAAGTTCAGCTCCTGTCGCTAACCGGTCGTTATGCGTCGCCCAGACGGTAGTGGCCATCTTGCATTGCCCGAATGATGGGGGTGGGGCAACCGCCCGACTTCCATAGCGAGAGGACTGCTGCATGAGCATGGTGAAGAAACTGTTGGGAATAGGACTCGGTGTCGCGCTGACCTCGGCCATGAGCCTGGCCCAGGCGGCCAAGCCCGAAATCACCATCGGCTACGTCGATGGCTGGGCCGATAGCGTGGCCACCACCCATACCGCAGCTGAAGTGATCCGCCAGAATCTGGGCTACGAGGTCAAGCTCATGCCGGTGGCCGCCGGCATCATGTGGCAGGGCGTGGCGCGCGGCAAGCTCGACGCCATGCTGTCCGCCTGGTTGCCGGTCACCCATGGCGCCTACTACGAGAAGATGAAGGACCAGGTGGTCGATCTGAACGTCAACACCCCCGATGCCAAGATCGGTCTGATCGTGCCGGAGTACGTCAAGGCCAACAGCATCGCCGATCTGCAGGCGCAGAAGGCCGACTTCGGTGGTCGGATCGTCGGTATCGACGCCGGTGCCGGGGTCATGCTCAAGGCCGACCAGGCGATCAAGGACTATGGCCTGGACTACAAGCTGGTGGCCAGTTCCGGTAGCGGCATGATCGCCGAGCTGACCCGGGCCGAGAAGGACCAGAAACCGGTCGTGGTGACGGGCTGGGTGCCGCACTGGATGTTCGCCAAATGGAAGCTGAAGTTCCTCGAAGATCCCAAGGGTGTGTTCGGCGGCTCCGAGCACGTGGACACCGTGGCCAACCCCGCGCTGGAAGCCAAGGCCAAGCCGGTCTGGGACTTCCTGAAGAAGTTCGCCTGGCAGCCGGGTGAGGTGAATGAGGTGATGCTGGCCGTGGAAGAGGGCAAGAAGCCGGAAGAGGCCGCCAAGGCCTGGATCGCTGCCCATCCGGATCGCGTGAAGTCCTGGCTGCCCTGAGGGTTGGCTGAATGAAAAACGGGCCCTGCGGGGCCCGTTTTGCTAGCTGTGCAGCTGCTCGGCCGCGTACAGCGTGTTTTCCAGCAGGCAGGCGCGCGTCATCGGGCCGACGCCACCGGGAACCGGAGTGATCCAGCTGGCGCGCTCGCAGGCACTGTCGAATTCCACGTCGCCCACCAGACGGCCATCGGCCTGGCGGTTGATGCCCACGTCGATGACGATGGCGCCGGGTTTGATCCATTCACCCTTGACCAGTCCCGGCTTGCCCACGGCGACGACCACCAGATCGGCCTGGCTGACGTGGTGTTCGAGGGAGCGGGTGAATCTGTGGGTCACGGTGGCGGTGCACCCGGCCAGCAACAGTTCCAGCGCCATGGGCCGACCGACGATGTTGGAGGCGCCGACCACCACCGCATCCAGCCCATAGAGGTCGACGCCGGTGCTGTGCAGCAGGGTCATGATGCCCTTGGGCGTGCAGGGGCGCAGCTGGGGATTGCGCTGTGCCAGACGACCCAGGTTGTAGGGATGGAAGCCGTCGACGTCCTTGTCGGTGCGGATGCGTTCCAGCAGCTGGGTGGCATCCAGGTGCGCGGGCAGCGGCAACTGCAGCAGGATGCCGTCGACGCTGGTGTCGTCGTTGAGCCGGTCGATCAGGGCTTCCAGTTCTGCCTGGGTAGTGCTGGCCGGCAGGTCATGGGCATAGGAGTCGAAACCGACCTCTTCGCAATCCTTGCGCTTGTGCGCCACATAGACGCTCGAGGCGGGATCGGTGCCGACCAGGATGACGGCGAGGCCAGGGGCGCGCAGTCCGGCGCTACGACGTTGAGAGACTCGCTGGGCAATATCCTGGCGCAGGCGGGCGGCAATGGACTTGCCGTCGATCAGTTGGGCGGTCATGGGCGATTTCTGGTGGTGACGGAAAGAGGTCGGCTATTTTCGCATGGACGGGCCCGCTGGCAACAGAGAAGCCTCTGCGGCGGCTAACTCATTCTTCTGCTTAAAAATTTTTTAAAAATTAGTTGACGGGCCGGCGGGAGCTTTATAACATTCGCCCCGCTTGCCGAGCACAGCCCAAGTCACTGACAAGGGCCAGGCAAGAGGCTTCTCACCAAGGAAGTCTCTGCTAGGGCAGCTGCCGTAACAGGCGCCCGTAGCTCAGCTGGATAGAGCATCCGCCTTCTAAGCGGATGGTCGCAGGTTCGAGTCCTGCCGGGCGCGCCATTGGCGGTTCGGCGACGGCAAGCACGTAAGATATGGTGGGCGTAGCTCAGTTGGTAGAGCACAGGATTGTGGCTCCTGGTGTCGTGGGTTCGATTCCCATCGTCCACCCCATATTCAGCGAACGCCAGACCTCGTGTCTGGCGTTCGTCTTTCAAGCGTCTCGCGGACGTGGTGGAATTGGTAGACACACCAGATTTAGGTTCTGGCGCCGCAAGGTGTGAGAGTTCGAGTCTCTCCGTCCGCACCAATCAAGATGCACAGCAGAAGACCGGCCCAGCGCCGGTTTTTTTGTGCCTGGGATTCAGGTGGCGGCCAGCGGGCGTCCAGTGCTGGTACCCGGTCTCAGTGCAGATGCCGCAGCAGCGGCGCACAGAGCGCGACGGCGAACGAGGTGCCGAACACCAGGGTCTTGGTCCACCTCTGCAGGTTGCGCTTGCGATTGCCCGGCGCGGAGGAGACCTCTGCCGTCGCAGGCTGATGATCCGGGCTGTCGAACAGGGTGATCGAGCGGGTCAGTTGGGTGCGCATGATCCGACCTCTTGCCGTCTGCACTAATTGTTATTGGCACTTTCAAGACTAATGCGGCGGGCGGGTAATGCAAGATGCGGGCGGATTCGGGGCGAGTGACGGCTGCGCGGTCGAACACTGACCCGGTCAAGGACGGCCTCGCAGCTGCTGCGGGAGCGGCGCGACTGGCGACAAACGGTCAGTTGAAGGTCTCGGCCAGCAGGAACAGGGCGCCGCCGATGGCTCCGCCACTGAGCAGCACCAGGCTGATCAAGGCGCCCCCGACGAAGTGGGCGATGTCGTCACTGATTTCGTATTCCGCTTTCATGCTCGGCTCCAGAGGATGGCTGCCGCTACAGATAGCAGCCGCGCGTTACAGCGCGACGACGGCGGGCGTGCCGGGTTAGCTGGTCGCCCAGTTCAGCCAGAGGGTCTGCTCTTCGCTGAGCTGACCGACCTCGCGCAACGCCCGTTCGAGGTCTTCCCGGACCCGGCGTTTCAGGTCGGCATTGAGATCGACCTGGGCACTCTCCGCCAGACGATCGGCGAGCGAAAGGTCCGCGCTGAGCTGGCGCAACCGGGGGCCGATGAAATCCTTGTGCTGCATGAGCCGCTCCTGTCTCCTGATACCGCCGAGTGTGGCATGCGCCGCCTTTGACTGAACACAGACTGGAAAAATATTGTCTGACTTGATTGGTTAAAAGTCGGACTTTCGGCAGCTCATGTCGTTTTCAGGTCCGAGCTGTCAGCTTTTTCATAGGGAAGAAGAAATCATGAGCGGGACTTCAACTCGCAAGTTGCTGGTGTTGACCGCAGGTTTCGGCCTGCTGGTAGTGGCTGCAGTGGCAACCACCCACCGTAGCGATTCGACCAGCAGTGTGCCAGCCGTGGTGGCGACCACCACGCCCCCGGTAGCGGCCCACGCACCCACCACGGGTACCCATTCGGTCGCGGACGAACACAAGCAGGGTCTCGAGAGCTTCCTGGCGCAGGCGAGCCTGGCGCCCTGCGGCACCGTCATGCCGGCGACCGTTAACGATCCCGCCTGCCGTGCCGCCATCGAGGCGCATGCCCGGCGCGCCGGCTATGGCGACGAAGAGGTCGCGGCCTATCTGAATGCCCACCAGAGCCGCTAACCCGAGAGTTTAGTGTTATCGGTTATAAGCAAAGACCCTTTCAATATAGGTCGGTCTAACCTGAGTGGTTATTCTGTGCGGCCGCAAAATGAGCCGACAACGGCAATTGGGGCTGTAATGGAAGTAGAGGCGTTGGGCTTCGTGATCGCGGGGCTGGTGGTTGGCTTCATCGTTGGCATGACGGGCGTGGGTGGTGGCTCGCTGATGACCCCCATCCTGCTCTGGTTCGGGATCAATCCCGCGGCAGCGGTAGGCACCGATCTGCTCTATGCCGCCATCACCAAGGCGGGCGGCGTCTTCGTCCACCAGCGCAACCGCAACATCGACTGGACGGTGACCGGCTGGCTGGCCGCCGGTAGCGTACCCACTGCCGCCCTGACGCTACTCGCCCTGGCGCTGCTGCCCGGTGATCAGCACGCCACCAATGCCCTCATCAAGCATGCCCTGGGCATCGTGCTGCTTTTGACGGCCCTGGCCATTCTCTTCAAAAAGCAGATCTTCGCCTTTGCCAGCCGCCATGCCAGCGACAGATTTCACCTGAGTGCCAGGCGGCTCAATGCCCTGACGGTGCTTACCGGCGCAGTGCTGGGCTTCATGGTGACCCTGACTTCCATCGGCGCTGGGGCCCTGGGCACGGTGGCGCTGTTCCTGCTCTATCCGCTGATGGCGACCCGGCGCCTGGTCGGTACCGAGATCGCCCATGCGGTCCCCCTGACGCTGGTGGCGGGACTCGGTCACGCCGGGTTGGGCAATCTGGACTGGCATGTCCTGGGCTTTCTGCTGCTGGGGTCCTTGCCGGGGATTTTCCTGGGCAGCCATCTCTCCGGACGCGTACCGGATGGCGTGCTGCGGCCCTGTCTGGCGGTCATGCTGCTGGTCATAGGCGCCAAGCTGGTGGTCTGAACGTCGGGGGGAAACTTAAGGTCGTTCATCGGACGACTACTGGCAATCCGCCAGGAGAAAACATCTCTAGGATAGACGGTGTTCAATTTGTTATCGCGATTGCCGATAACCTGTTCGCCGAGTTCTCTCCTGGAGCTGCCCATGTTTTCCGCCTCTGCCGAATCCGCCGCTGTCGACGATGCCTCTGCCTATCACGCCCTGCGCCAGGCGCTGGACCGCTCCCTGGCGGTGATCGAATTCGATCTGCAGGGCACGATCCTTCACGCCAACGACAACTTCCTGCAGACCTTCGGCTATCGCCTCGACGAGATCAGCGGGCGGCAGCACCGCCTGTTCTGCCCGCCCGGGGTGGCGGAGAGCGAGGACTATCAGGACTTCTGGGCGGCGTTGGCGCGCGGCGAGTTCCACAGCGGTGTCTATCGCCGCAAGCACAAGGACGGCACTCTGAGGTGGATTCGCGCCACCTACAATCCGTTGCTGGATGCGCAGGGGCGCCCGCAGCGCATCATCAAGTTCGCCACCGACATCACCGAGACGCGGCTGCAGGCGGTCGAGTACGAAGGCAAGATCGAAGCCATCCATCGCTCCCAGGCGGTGATCGAATTCGATCTGCAGGGCAACGTGCTCTGGGCCAATGACAACTTCCTCGGCATGACCGGCTATGCGCTGGACGAGTTGCGCGGGCGTCATCACAGCCTGATGTGCCCGGCCGAATACGCGCGTTCGGCGGAGTACGCCCTGCTGTGGAATCGCCTGGGGCAGGGTGTCTTCGATACCGGGGTCTACAAGCGCATCCGCCGCGATGGCCGGCCGATCTGGATCCAGGCCACCTACAACCCCATCCTCGACAGCGACGGTCGACCCTACAAGGTGGTGAAGTTCGCCACCGATGTGACCGATGCGCAACTGCAGGCCGCCGAATTCGCAGGCAAGATGGCCGCCATCGACCGTGCCCAGGCGGTGATCGAATTCGATCTGCACGGCAACATCCTGACGGCCAACGAGAACTTCCTGTCGGCTCTGGGTTACAGCCTGGACGAGGTGCGCGGCAAGCATCACCGGATCTTCTGTGAGCCCGAGCATGCCCGCTCGCCAGGCTATCGGCTGTTCTGGGAAAAGCTCGGCCGCGGCGACTTCGATGCCGGGCTGTACAAGAGACGCGCCAGCGACGGCCGCCAGGTGTGGATCCAGGCCACCTACAACCCCATCCTCGATGCTGAGGGCAAGCCGTACAAGGTGGTCAAGTTCGCCAGCGACGTCACCGAGACTCAGCTGCGCAACAGCGATTACGAGGGCAAGGTGGCGGCCATCGACCGATCCCAGGCCATCGCCGAATTCTCCCTCGACGGCACGGTGCTCGCCGCCAACCGCAACTTCCTGCTGGCCCTGGGTTACCAGACCGATGAAGTGGTGGGCAAGCATCACCGCATCTTCTGTCCCGACGACTATGCCCGCTCGGCGGAGTACCGGCTGTTCTGGGATAAATTGGCGCGGGGCGAATTCGACGCCGGGGTGTACAAGAGACGCAACAGCCGGGGCGAGGAGATCTGGATCCAGGCCACCTACAACCCGATCTTCGACGCCGACGGCAAGCCGTGCAAGGTGGTGAAGTTCGCCGTGGACATCACCGAAAGCCAGATTCGCAACAGCGATTATGCGGGCAAGGTGGCGGCCGTCGACCGCGGCCAGGCGGTGATCGAATTCGATCTGACCGGCAAGATCCTCGAAGCCAACCGCAACTTCCTGGCGACCCTGGGCTATCGGCTGGAGGAGATCCGCGGCCAGCATCACCGCATCTTCTGCGAGGCGGAGCACGTCGCCTCCGGCGAGTACCGCGAGTTCTGGGCGCGGCTGGCCCAGGGCGAGGTGTTTGGCGGGCGCTTCATGCGGCTGAGCAAGTTCGGCCAGCGGATCTGGATCCAGGCCACCTACAACCCCATCTTCGACGCCGATGGGCAGGTGCACAAGGTGGTGAAGTTCGCCACCGACATCACCCGCCAGGTGGAGATGGAACAGCACGTGCGGCAGAAGATCGAGCAGATGAATCTTTCGCTGCACGCCCTGACCCGCTCCATCAACCAGATCGCCGAGACCACCGACGACGCCAACCGCATGGCCCGACGCACCCTGGAAGAAGCCGAGCGTGGTTCCCTGACCCTGACCCGCTCGCTGGACGCCATGGAGGCCATCGGTACCACGGCCGGAGGCATCCAGGACATCGTCCAGGTGATCAGCGACATCGCCAATCAGACCAACATGCTCGCCTTCAACGCCGCCATCGAGGCGGCTCGCGCCGGCGAGCACGGCCTGGGCTTCTCGGTCGTGGCCGATGAGGTCCGCAAGCTGGCCGAGAAGTCGTCCCAGGCGACCAAGGAGATCAACAAGTTGATCCTGGAGTCGGTCAAGAGCATCGCCCAGGGCAGTGAGATCTCGCGCAGCGTGGGCGAGGCCTTCGGCCTGATCGCCGAAGGGGTGGGCAAGACCCAGCAGTCCATCGAGGCCATCAACGGCTCCACCGCGGCCCAGCTCGACGATGCGGCGCGGGTCAATCAGCTGATCCAGGAACTGGACGCGGCCACCACCCTTTCGCCGGTGGTTGGGGGAGGACGGCCGTGACCCAGGGTGTGGTGCGGATCGGCGAACTGGAAGTCGCGCTGTCCGCCCAGGCCCTGGAACGCGTGGTGCCCTGGCCGGAGCGCCTGGCGCCTCATCCAAGTCCGGTGCCCTGGTTGCTGGGCCTCTTCGAGCTGGGCGGCCAGCCGCTGCCGCTGGTGGACGGCCATTGCCTGCTGGGGCTGCCGGCGGTCGAGCACGAGCGCCGGATCGCCGTGATCCGTCATGGGGGGGGACGCTTCGGCCTGGCCATCGATGGGGTGGTGGACATCCTCAAGCTGGCGGATGACGCCATCGTGCAATTGCAGGGGACGCCCGGGCGCCTGCTGGGGCGCGTCCATCTGCGCCCGGAAAGCGGCCGGCTGGTCCATCTGCTGGATCTGGACACCCTGGCCGCCTTGCCGGGCTTCGAGGTCAGTGCCGACAGGCCGCCGCCGCTACAGCGGCAGGCCGCCATTGGCACGGAAGCGGAGCGGCTCTATCTGCTGTTCGAGTGCGACGGGCGGCGCCTGTGCCTGGATGCGGCGGTGGTTCAGGAGCTGGTGGATCGACCGCAGCTGACGCCCAGCGAATTCGCCAGCGACAGCTGTCGCTACCAGGTGCAGCTGAGAGGCCAGGCCTTGCCGGTGCTGGAGCTGTCCGAGCTGCTGGGGCTGGCCACGTCCGCCCAGGCTCACCATGAGCAGCTGCTGGTGCTGGCGGCGGGCGACCGGGGTCAGTATCGGGTCGCCTTCGGCTTCCAGCGGCTGCTCGGCATGTGGCGGCGGGATCCGGCGCAGTGCGCGCCGCTGCTTGGCTTCGGGCTGGAGCAGCCCGGGCTGTTGCGCGGGGTGTTCAGCGCCGCGGAGGGCGAGGCGGCCATCGTGATCGATCACCTGGCCCTGGGGTGCCAGGAGGCGGCGGTGGCCTATGCGCGGATCTATCGCACCGATCGCGACCTGCTGCGCGAAGAGCGGCGTCAGGTCCGCCGTCAGCCGTGCCTGACCTTTCTCGCCGAATTGCTGTTCGCCGTCCCGCTGGAGCAGGTGGCGGAGGTCTTGCCGCTGCCGGCGCACTACCTACGCCTCGGCCAGCGGGATCCGCGGTTGCTGGGATTGATGGAGGTCCGCGGCCAGCAGATCACCCTGGTCTGCCTGCGGACCCTGGCCGGTGCGACAGCGGTGGAGTCCGGTCCCGGCGATCAGGTGATCGTGGTGGAAGGGCAAAGCCAGCGCCTGGGTTTCGTGGTGCAGCGGGTCGAGGCCATCGAGGCCTTTACCGAGTTGCGCGCCGATGCCCTGGCGCGCAGCTGGCAGTTGCCAGGGGAGGGCGGGGCAGTACCGGCGCAGCGGGCGCAGAGCTGGGTGGGCGTAGGATCCGCGGGCAACAGTCGCCAGGCGACCCTGATCGATCTCGGGGCGCTGGTGAAACGTCTGGAAGGTCAGGCCCGGCAGACCCTTCCGGAGCGCGTGGCTGCGACCGTTTGACGATACCGCTCGTCGCTTCGTCGAACGGTCGGGTAACGGATTACCCGTGGCTTTGTCGGCCACCGCAGGCGTCCCTCATCAAAGCGGTACCGGCAGGCTAGAGCGAGTGGTGTTTGCCGGGAGTCGCCAGACGGGGCGCGCCACCCGCGCCTCCTCTGCCGGAACCGGGTGCAGGCGTTCATCAGCGAGTTGTCAAGAAATTCCGCGGCGCGTCGAACCAGAGGAAGACACAACTTTCCTGGGTGATCCCATGTTCAACTCCGCACTCAAACGCCGCATCGCCGATCTCGAAGCCGAACTGTCCGAACACCGCCAGGTCAGCGCGGCCTTCCATCAGGATTCGCTGCATCTGCTGCTGGACGCCCAGGGCCGGATCGAGGATTTCAACGAGAACTTCGCGCTCTGCCTGGGCTACGCGCCTGGCAGCCTGACCGGATGGAAACTCGACGACCTCATTCCCGACTACATCAAATGCATGGACTGCTATCGGGATCTGAAGCGAAGCTTCAGCGAAGGTCACCAGGCCAGTGGCATCTATCGGCTGCTGCGCGGCACGGGCGGCGTTGCCTGGCTCTATGCGATCTGGACGCCGGTGCGTGACAGCCAGGGCCAGGTCAAGCAGATCCGCTGCTATGCCTACGACCGGACCGAGCAGGTGGAAGTCTCCACCGAGCACTCGGGCATCATCAATGCACTGCTGCGCTCCACCGCGGTGATCGAATTCGATCTGTCCGGTGAGGTGCTCACCGCCAACGAGCGCTTCCTGCAGGGCATGGGCTATTCGCTGGCGCAGATCGTCGGCAAGCACCATCGGATGTTCTGCAGCCGTGAAGAGGCCGAATCGGCCGACTATCGCGCCTTCTGGGAGCGGCTCAACCGGGGTGACTACGTGGCCAGTCGCTTCAAGCGCATCGACAGCCATGGCCGCACGGTCTGGCTGGAAGCCTCCTACAACCCGGTGCTCAACACCCGCGGCGAGCTGTACAAGGTCATCAAGTTCGCCACCGTCATCACCGAGCAGGTGGAGCAGGAGCTGGCGGTGGCCGACGCCGCGCGGGTCGCCTTCGACATCTCCCAGACCACCGACGAAAGCGCCCGTCAGGGTGCGGCGGTGGTGCGGGACACGGTGGCGGTGATGACCCGCATCGCCGACGAGATCCAGGTCGCTGCCAACGGCATCGAGGACCTCGGCAAGCAGTCGCTGGTGATCAGCGCCATCGTCAAGACCATCAGCGGTATCGCCGAGCAGACCAATCTGCTGGCGCTCAACGCCGCCATCGAAGCCGCCCGGGCGGGCGAACAGGGCCGGGGTTTCGCTGTGGTGGCGGACGAGGTCCGGCAACTGGCCGGGCGCACCAGCAAGGCCACCGAAGAGATCGTCGGGGTGGTGCAGCAGAATCAGCAACTGGCGCAGACCGCGGTCAGCAACATGGCCGCCAGCCGCCAGCAGGCGGAGCAGGGGCTGCACCTGGCGAGCAACGCCGGGGTGCGCATCACCGAGATCCAGGAGGGCGCCCGCCAGGTGGTGGGCGCGGTCAGCCAGTTCGCCCG
This sequence comes from Pseudomonas flavocrustae, assembly GCF_029872515.1. Taxonomy (NCBI): domain Bacteria; kingdom Pseudomonadati; phylum Pseudomonadota; class Gammaproteobacteria; order Pseudomonadales; family Pseudomonadaceae; genus Pseudomonas; species Pseudomonas flavocrustae. The sequence goes on from NZ_JAPDIQ010000002.1 coordinate 483,552, forward strand.
GCGGCTGAGTTAGGACTGCTCGTCCCAGCCAGGCGCGCTGTACCACGCATAACCGGTCGCATCGAGTTCCAGCCAGCGCCCCTGGTGGATGACCATCCGGGTCGCCACCTCAGTGCTGGCTAGACCGGTCGCCACCAGCAGGCTGCGGATCAGGGCGCCATGGGCCACCAGTAGCGTGGGACCCTGGAGTTCTTCCAGCAGCGGGCGCACCCGCTCGGCGGCATCGGCATAGCTTTCGCCACCGGGTACCCGGAAGGTATAGGGCTCGGCGACGCGTCGGGCGTGCTGCTCCGGATAGCGCTGGGCGATGGTCGGCATGTCCAGTCCCTCCCAGTCACCAAAGGCCTTTTCCGCCAGGCGCGCATCGCGGGCCAGGCTTCTTGGCGTGCCCGACAGCTGCGCCAGGATCAGATCGAGCGTCGCGCTGGCGCGTTGCAGCGGACTGCTCAGGCAGGCGAAGCGAGAGACGTCGAGGCGGTCGCGCAGGGCCAGGCCCACGGCTTCGGCCTGGGCACGGCCGCGCGCGTTGAGGGGTATGTCCTGGCGACCCTGGAGGCGACCACTGGCGTTCCAGTCGGTTTCGCCGTGACGGATCACCAGCAGGGGAGAAGGGAAGGGCAAGGGTATCAATCCAGAGCAGTGGGCAGGGTAAGGAGAAATCTCAGGTGGCCGGCTTCCAGGCGCGCGACCAGACTGCCGCCATGGCCGCGGGCGATTTCCTGGGCGAGATAGAGGCCCAGGTCCAGGCGGGCGGGCTGCTCGGAATCGGCCTGGGTCAGCAGCGGCTGGAACACCTGGTTCAGGGTTGCAGGCTCCACCACGGCGGTGCGGCTTTCCACGGCGAGGCGGTAGCAGCGTTCGTCGAGCACGCCGCGCAGCAGCAGGGTGCCACCAGCAGGGTTGCGGGATGCGACCCACTCCAGCAGCGCCTCCACCGCCTGCAACAGGCGCGGCAGGTCGAGGCGCAGGGCGGCGGGTAGCTCCGGCAACTCGCTGCCCAGGGTATGGTCGGGGAAACGCGTCTGCAGCCTGACGAGCAGGTCCAGGAGCCGTTCATTGGCGCCTGCCACCAGGGCCGGTTTCAGGGGCAGGCCATGGCCCAGGCGGACGCGCACGAAGTCGGCGGCCGCAGCGCTGCGTTCGGCCAGGCGCCGGGCCTCGGTCTGCCAGCGCTGCGCCTGGGAGGCATCCACGGGCGCGTCCTTGGCCAGCGCCTGCAGCGGATGCTGCAGATCCTCCTCCAGCAGCACCAGCAACTGTTCGCGCAACGGTGTGAGATCGAGGTCGCCACGCGGGCCGGGACTTTCTTCGCGACGCTGTTCTTCGCGGGCGAGGAGTTCGCCCAGCAGGCTGGCAAAGCCGTCCAGCGTAGCGATCACCGGGCGCTGCTCCAGCAGCGGTGCGGGTTGGGGATCAAAGGCGCACAGCGTGCCGAAGAAGGTGCCGTTGGGTCGAAACACCGGGACCGACAGGTAGCTCTTCCAGCCATAGAGGCCGGGCGCCGGGTGATCACAGTAGGTGGGGTTCTGGGTCACGTCGCTGATGATCACGGCGTCGTGGGAGGAGCGTACGTGGTTGCAGAGGGTGGATTCGAGGTCCAATTCGGCGCCGGGTTGCAGGCCGAAGGCGATGCGATCTTCCACCGCGCAGGCGATCCAGCGCTGCTCGGTGACCTCGGCGACGGTGGCGACCCCAAGGCCGCTGACATCACAGACGACGCGCAGGAGCGCCGCGACGGAATCCAGGGACGCCAGCAGCTCGATGCTTTCGACGGTGCTGGAGAGTTGGCTGGGCATGACGCTGTAGTTCTCTGACGGACACGGCCTGAACGCTAGGCCAAGAGACGCCGGACGGCAACCATCAGCTACGCCTCATTGAGGTTGTTCCAGGCCGAGGCTAGCCGATCAGGTCGGTCGCGTAGGCCAGTACCGTGAGGCAAAGCAGTAGCAGCAGCAGATTGGCCGGGGTGATGCTTTTCATCGGTGGGATCCTCTCACGCAAGGGGTTTTCCTTGTCCAGGTACACCTGGAAACGCCACGTTGGCGCGGGGGATCGCTAGGGGTGGAGCGGGTAGGTTCATCTCTGCGTCTCGATACTGCTGGCAAAGGACAGGTGTCGGAACGCCACTGTCGCCGTTCGTTCAGCGCCTGCCAGGGGAGGTGCGACATCTGGTCGAAGCGGCAGTGCGAGCGGTTCGCAGTTGCCAACCGCTGGGCAAGCCGGTAGCGTGATGCCCCATGCGAACCTTCCTCTGCCCCATCAGCGCCTATTACTACTACCTGATCAATATCGGGTGGTAGGTACTGCGCCGCATGACCGAACCGCCTAGGGCGGCTCGGTCAAGGCAACTTCTCCCGGTCTCCCTGGCACCGTCCAGCCACAGGAGACCCCATGGACAGCACCCAGCAAGACCTGCTCGCCACCCTCGAAGCCCGCGGCTTCGTGCACCAGACCACCGATCGTGACGGCCTCGCCCGCGCCTTTGCCAGTGGACCGGTGACCGGCTATCTCGGCTTCGACGCCACCGCCGACAGCCTCCACGTCGGCCATCTGCAGGGCCTGATGCTGATGCGCTGGCTGCAGCGCGCCGGCCATCCCATCCTCCTGCTGATCGGCGGCGCCACCACCCGCATCGGTGATCCCAGCTTTCGTGACAGTAGCCGCCCGGTGCTGACCGACGGCCAGATCGCCCTGAACATGGCCGGCATCGCCAAGGCTTTTCACCGCTATCTTGAAGTGGGCGATGGCCACGGCCGCGCCCAGGTGGTGGACAACGCCGAGTGGCTCGACGGCCTGGGCTACCTGGATTTTCTCGGCGCCGTCGGCCGGCACTTTTCCATCAACCGGCTGCTGACCTTCGATGCCATCAGGAATCGTCTCGACCGCGAGCACTCGCTGTCCTTCGAGGAATTCGGCTACACCCTGCTGCAGGCCTACGACTTCGTCGAGCTGTCGCGGCGCTACGGCTGCACCCTGCAACTGGGCGGTGCCGACCAGTGGGCCAACATCATCAACGGCGTGGAGCTGTCACGCCGGCAGGGCGGTCCCCAGCTCCATGGCCTGACCATGCCGCTGCTGGCCACCCGCGACGGCCGCAAGATGGGCAAGTCGGCCCAGGGCGCGGTCTGGCTCAACGAGGAGCGGCTGTCGGCCTTCGACTTCTGGCAATTCTGGCGCAATTGCGACGATGCCGACGTCGAGCGCTTCCTCGCCCTGTTCACCGAGTTGCCGCTGGACGAGGTGCGGCGGCTCGGCGCGCTCGGCGGTGCGGAAATCAATCTGGCGAAGAGCGTGCTGGCCAATCAGGCGACCCGGCTGGCCCATGGCGAGCGGGCGCAACGCGATGCTGAGGCAGCCGCCGCCGAGGTATTCGCCGATCGCGACGGCGCCGGGCAGTTGCCGGAGGTCGCCGTGAGCCGCAGGCAACTGGACGCGGGCGTCACCCTGGTCGAGTTGCTGGTCGAGGCGGGAGTGCAACCGTCGCGCAGTGCGGTACGTCGACTGGCGGAAGGCGGCGGCCTGCGCCTGGACGAGCAACCGGTGATGGATCCCGCTATCCGTCTGGCGCTGAGCGACGCGGGTCGGCGGGTGAGTCTGGGCAAGAAACGGCATCTGCGCATCACGTTGACGGACTGAGGAGAAGGCTATGAATGTCTGGGTGATAGGTGCCTCGCGGGGCATAGGGTTGGGGCTGGTGGAGCGCTATCTGACGCAAGGGGCTCGGGTGTTGGCGGTGGTGCGAACGCCGAATGCGGCGTTGGATGCGATGGTCGCGGCCGTCGAGGGGCGGTTGCGGGTGGTGACCGGGGATCTGCGCGATCCCGACCTTGGCACGCGCCTGCTGGACGAGCTGGGTGACGGCTCGCTGGAGCGGCTGATCGTCAATGCCGGCATCATGGGGCCGATGGAAGAGGACGGGCAGCGGGCGAGCGTCGCGGAGCTGGGCGAGCTGTTCCTCACCAATGCAGTGGCGCCGCTGCGGCTGCTGGAGGCCCTGGCACCGCGGATGGCCGCTGCCGGGGTGGCGGCCTGCCTGAGTTCGCAGATGGGCAGCGTCAGCCTGGCACGAGCCGCCGAAATGCCGCTTTATGGCGCCAGCAAGGCAGCGCTCAACAGCCTGCTGCAGAGCTGGGTCGCCGGGCAGCAGCCGGCGTTCGCCGTGCTGGCACTGCACCCGGGCTGGGTGCGCACCGAACTGGGCGGCTCCAGCGCGCCGGTCGAGGTGGCCGATAGCGTCGCCGGTCTGGTGGCGACGATCGAGGCGCGGACCGGCCAGCCTGGCTGCGCCTTTCTCGACTACCAGGGGCAGGTCCTGCCCTGGTGAACGAGGAGCCGGATCGCTCGCTGCGACTGAGCGCTCCGGCCCTTGTCCGACCCCGGCCGAGGATCGAAGATGAGTCCATCATCCTGGGGAGTGCCACCATGCGCATCGACGAGCAAACCTTTCTGGTAACCGGCGCCGGTTCCGGCCTGGGCGCCGCCACCGCCGAGGCGCTGATCGCGGCAGGCGCCCGGGTGGCAATGCTGGATCTCCAGGCCGAGGCCGTGCAGGCCCAGGCCGAACGGCTCGGCGACCAGGCCCTGGCGCTGGCCGTGGACGTGACCGATGCCGAGGCCCTGAGCGCCGCCTTGGATACCCTGCTGGCCCGCTGGGGCAGTCTGCAGGGGGCGATCAACTGCGCCGGCATCGTCGGCGGCGCACGCATCCTCGGGCGCAATGGCCCCCACGATCTCGCCGCCTTCGCGCGCATCATCAACGTCAACCTGGTGGGCAGCTTCAATGTCCTGCGCCTGGCCGCGGCGGCCATGGCCCAGGGTGAGGCCAATGCCGGCGGTGAGCGCGGCGTGATCATCAACACCGCCTCCATCGCCGCCTTCGATGGCCAGATCGGCCAGGCCGCCTATGCCGCGTCCAAGGGCGGCGTCGCCGCGCTTACCCTGCCGGCGGCGCGCGAACTGGCCGGGCAGGGCATCCGGGTCATGACCATAGCGCCGGGCGTCTTCGAGACGCCCATGATGGCCGGCATGACCCCCGAGGTACGCGACGCCCTGGCCGCCAATGTGCCCTTTCCGCCGCGCCTCGGCCGCGGCGAGGAATTCGCCGCCCTGGTCCGCCACATCATCGAGAATCCCATGCTCAACGGCGAGGTGATCCGCCTCGACGGCGCGCTGCGCATGGCCCCGCGCTAGGAGAATCGTCATGAACGACCCCATTGTCATCGTCGCCGCCGCCCGTACGCCCATGGCGGCCCTGGGTGGCGAACTGGCCGCGCTGTCGGCGCCGCAGCTTGGTAGCGCCGTGGTCCGCGCCGTACTGGAACGGGCGGGCTGGGCGCCGGAACGGGTCGACGAGGTGCTGCTGGGCTGCGTGCTGCCCGCCGGCCTCGGCCAGGCACCCGCTCGCCAGGCGGCGCTTGGCGCCGGTCTGGCCCAGAGCACGCGCTGCACCACCCTGAACAAGATGTGCGGTTCGGGGATGCAGGCGGCCATCCTCGGCCATGACCTGCTGCGCGCCGGCAGTGGCGAGGTGGTGGTGGCGGGCGGCATGGAGAGCATGAGTCGCGCGCCCTATCTGCTGGAAAAGGCCCGCAGCGGCTACCGCCTCGGCCATGGCGCCCTGATCGACAGCATGTTTCTCGACGGCCTGGAAGACGCCTATGAACCCGGGCGCCTGATGGGCACCTTCGCCGAGGATTGCGCCGCGCGCCTGGGCATCGGCCGCGAACGCCAGGATGCCTATGCCCAGCAGTCCCTCGCCCGGGCGCGCCAGGCGCAGGCCAGCGGTGCCTTCGCCAGCGAGATCGTGGCGGTGGAGGTGGCGGGACGCAGGGAAACCCTGAGCATCGACACCGATGAGCAACCCCGCCGTGCCGATCCGGCACGCATTCCCACCCTCAAGCCGGCCTTTCGTGAAGGCGGTACCGTCACCGCGGCCAACGCCAGTTCCATCTCGGATGGCGCCGCAGCGCTGCTGCTGATGCGGGCCAGCACGGCAGCGCGCGAAGGGCTGAGGCCGCTGGCGACGATCCGTGGCCATGCCGCCCATGCCGGCGCGCCGGGCGACTTTCCCACCGCGCCCATCGGCGCCATCCGTACCTTGCTCGCGCGCATCGACTGGCAGCTGAGCGACGTCGACCTGTTCGAGATCAACGAAGCCTTCGCCGTGGTGGCCCTGGCCGCTCAGGATGCCTTGGGGCTGGACCCGGAACGCCTGAACGTGCACGGTGGCGCCTGTGCCCTGGGCCATCCCATCGGCGCGTCCGGTGCGCGCATCCTGGTCACCCTGATCCAGGCGCTGCGCCAGCGCGGTCTGCGCCGGGGCGTGGCGGCCATCTGCATCGGCGGCGGCGAGGCCACGGCCATGGCGCTGGAACTCAACGACTAGACAAGGACAAGACCATGAGCGAAGCCTCTACCGAATCGACCCTGCTGCTGGAGATCGAGGCGCGCGTCGCCCTCATCACCCTCAATCGCCCCAAGGCGCTCAACGCCCTCAATGCCCAGCTGCTCCATGAGCTGGATGCCATGCTGGCGCGCCTGGACGCCGATCCCGAGGTCGGTTGCGTGGTGCTCACCGGCTCGGCCAAGGCGTTCGCCGCGGGCGCCGACATCAAGGAAATGGCCGGGCAGGGCTATCCGCAGATCTACCTGGACGACTACTTCCGCGTCGCCGACCGCATCGCCGAGCGGCGCAAACCGCTGATCGCCGCCGTCGCCGGCTATGCCCTGGGCGGTGGTTGCGAACTGGCGCTGCTGTGCGACTTCATCTATGCCGCCGACACCGCACGCTTCGGCCTGCCGGAGATTACCCTGGGCGTGATTCCCGGCATCGGCGGTACCCAGCGGCTGACCCGCGCCCTGGGCAAGGCCAAGGCCATGGAACTGTGCCTGACCGGGCGGCAGCTGCACGCCGCCGAAGCCGAGCGTGCCGGGCTGGTCGCCCAGGTGTTTCCCGCCGACGAGCTGCTGGAGCGCACCCTGGAAGCCGCCCGCGGCATCGCCAGTCGTTCGCTGCCGGCGACCCTGCTGCTCAAGGAAAGCGTCAATCGCGCCTTCGAGACCAGCCTGGCCGAGGGCATCCGCTTCGAGCGCCGGGTCTTCCATTCGCTGTTCGCCAGCGCCGACCAGAAGGAAGGCATGGCGGCCTTCGTCGAGAAGCGGCCGGCGAAGTTCGAGCATCGTTGAGCACGCCCCGCGCCCGTCAGAGGCGCTAGACTGGCCGTTTCAGCCCAGTGTTGCAGAGCCTCCGGATGCGTATCGAGCCCTTGCCACCCCTGACCAATCTGATTGCCTTCGAGGCAACGGTCAGGCTCGGCAGCTTTACCCGGGCGGCGCTGGAACTCAACCTCACGCAGAGCGCCATCAGCCGTCAGGTGGCGCAGCTGGAGGCCTTTCTCGGTCGCGCGCTGTTTCGTCGAGAGCACAAGCGGCTGCACCTGACCGTCTCCGGGCAGCGCTATGCCGAGCGGGTTCAGCAGCTGCTCGCGGGTCTCGCGGAAACCACCGCGGACGTCATGGATATCAGTGGCGAGCAGCAGCTGGTGCTGGCCTGTTCCTCGGGCGTGGCCGCACTGTGGCTGGGCCCGCTGATCGGCCGCTTCGCCAGTGCCTTTCCCGGCATCGACGTGCGCCTGCGGGTGCTGGACAACCTCGATACCCTGCTCAAGCCCGAATTCGATCTGGCGCTCTATTTCCTGCGTGAGCCGCCGCCCCCAGGGTTGGCTGGCCGCCAGTTGTTTCCCGAGTGGGTAGGCGCCTATTGCGCGCCGGACTACCTGGGCGGGCGTCAGCTGTCACCCCCGGAGCTGCTCGACCGGTGCCTGCTGATGATCGAGGACGGTCAGCGGCGCTGGCTCTCCTGGGCGGAATGGTTCGCGCGGCTGGGCTATCCCGCCCCGCGGATCCGCCAGCGGCTCACCGTGAGTCAGTACCCCATCCTGGTCGATCTGGCGATTGCCGGCCACGGTATCGTCCTGGGTTGGCGCCCCATGATCGATGCCCACCTGCAGTCGGGTGCGCTGGTGGCAGCCTGTAGCGAATGCGTGCAGGGGCAGGGGGGGTACTACCTGCTGTGGCCGGGCGATCGCCAGCCGGGCCTGGCGGCGCGCCGTTTCGAGACCTGGCTGAATGACAGCCTGAGCGCGTCGCACTGATCGCTCTTGCATGCGTCAGGCGCATGCAAACCCCTGCAATCAGCGTTTTCCTGCGTCCCCGGTAGCCCCTTAAGCTCGGCGGCAGAGGGCGGAGATCCTCGTCCTGTTTCCTTTATCGAAACTGCCGTCGCCGGTGCAGGGACTCCCGAGTTTCCTGCGCGACTTGCATTCAGGGAGCCAACAATGCAGAGCGCTACGACCTTTCCGCAGCCGTCCGCCGCCCACCGCCGCCAGGCCAACAAGGCGGTGGTCGCAACCGTGATCGGCAACGGTCTGGAGTGGTTCGACTTCACCGTCTACAGCTTCTTCTCCGTGATCATCGCCAAGGTGTTCTTTCCGACCGCCAGCGAACTCACCTCCTACCTCCTGGCCCTGGCCACCTTTGGCGTCGGCTTCTTCATGCGGCCGGTCGGTGGCATCCTGCTCGGCATCTACTCCGATCGCCGCGGTCGCAAGGCGGCGCTGTCGCTGACCATCCTCTTGATGGCCGCCGGTACCCTGATCATCGCCGTGACCCCGGGCTATGCCCAGTGGGGGCTGTTCGCCCCGGCGCTCATCGTCTTCGCGCGCTTGCTGCAAGGCTTTTCCGCGGGTGGCGAGATGGGCAGCGCGACCGCCTTTCTCACCGAACACGCGCCCGCTGGGCAAAAGGCCTACTACTCCAGCTGGATCCAGGCCAGCATCGGGGTGGCGGTCGCCCTGGGTGCAGGCGCCGGCGCGCTGCTGTCGGCGTTGCTGACCCCGGAGCAACTTGAGAGCTGGGGTTGGCGCCTGCCGTTCCTGTTCGGCTCCCTGATCGGCCCCGTCGGTTTCTACATCCGTAGCCGCATCGACGAAACCCCTGCCTATGCCTCCGTCGAGCGTGCCCAGTCGCCGCTGCGGGAGGTAGTGCGCATCTATCCCCGCCAGACCGCCATTACCTTTTCCATGGTCGTGCTCTGGACGGTCTGCACCTACTCCGTGCTGTTCTACCTGCCGTCCTACTCTACTCGGGTGCTGGGCCTGCCCAGCGGCCTGGGCTTCACCGCCGGTGTACTCGGTGGCGTGGTGCTGCTGGTGGCAACGCCCCTGGTAGGGCGCCTGGCAGATCGCCATGGCAAGCGACCCTGGCTGCTGGGGTCGGCCGTGGCCATCTTCTGCGCCGCCTGGCCGCTGTTCTGGATGCTCAATCGCTGGCCGGGCCTGCCTTCCCTGCTGGTGTTCCAGGCCGTGCTGGGGCTGCTGATCTCCGGCTATCTGGGCGGTCTGCTGGCGGCCTTCGGCGAATTGTTGCCGACGCGGGTGCTCTCCACCGGACTGTCGGTGGCCTACAACTTCGCCGTGACCCTGTTCGGCGGCTTCGCCACCTTTACCGTGACCTGGCTGATCGCTGCTACCGACAGCCACCTGGCGCCAGCCTTCTACATCATGTTCGCCGCGGCCATCAGTGCCGGGGGCGCCGCGCTGTTCCGCGACGGCGCCAGCGGCCAACCCTCGGGAGAATCCGCATGACTCAAAACACCTCTCTACTACTGCGCAACGGCAAGCTGCTCGATCTGACCACCGGCACCCTGATCAGCGGTAAAGAAGTCCTGGTGGACGGTGAGCGCATTACCGCCGTACGCGACCAGAGCGCTGCGCCGCCGGCAGGTGTCACCGTCATCGATCTGGGCGGCCGCACCCTGATGCCGGGCCTCATCGATTGCCATGTGCATGTACTGGCGTCCAGTGCCAACCTGGGTTTCAACGCCCTGCAGCCCAACGCCATCATCATGTACCGCGCCCTGCCGATCCTGGGCGCGATGCTCGAGCGCGGTTTCACCACCGTCCGCGATGCCGGCGGTGCGGACTGGGCGCTGGCGCGCTCCATTGCCCTGGGACTGGTGCCGGGCCCGCGGATCTTCGCCTCCGGCAAGGCGCTGTCGCAGACCGGCGGCCACGGGGACATGCGGGCGCGTGGGGAGCTCCTGCTGAACGAGCCGTGCAGTTGCTGTTTCCGCGCCGGTGCCATCGCCCGGGTGGTGGATGGGGTGGACAACGTGCGCAAGGCGGTGCGCGAAGAACTGCAGCAGGGCGCCAGCCAGATCAAGATCATGGCCTCCGGCGGTGTTTCCTCACCTACTGATCCCATCGCCAATACCCAGTACAGCGAAGCCGAGATCTGCGCCATCGTCGAGGAAGCCGAGGCGGCCAACACCTATGTGATGGCCCATGCCTATACCGCCCGCGCCATTCGCCGCGCCGTGGCGTGCGGGGTACGCACCATCGAACACGGCAATCTGGTCGACCGGGATACGGCGCAGCTGATGCGCGAGCGGGGCGCCTTCGCCGTGCCCACCCAGGTGACCTACGAGATGCTCGCCGAGCACGGCGCGCGCTATGGCCTGCCGGCGGATTCCGTGGCCAAGATCGAAGATGTCCGTCTGGCGGGCCGTCGCGCCCTGGAATTCTTCGCCGAGGCGGGCGTGCCCATGGGCTACGGCTCCGACCTGCTGGGCGAGATGCACGAATACCAGACCCAGGAACTGCGCATCCGCGCCGAGGTGCTGGGCAATCTGGAGGCCTTGCGCAGCGCCACCAGTGTCGCGGCACGCATCCTTGAACGCGAGGGCGAACTGGGTTGTATCGCGACCGGAGCCCTGGCCGATCTGCTGGTCGTGGATGGCGATCCGCTGGCTGATATCTCCTGTCTGGTGGGGCAGGGCGAAAGACTCGACGTCATCCTGCAAGGTGGCCGTCTGGTGAAGAATCGCCTCGGGTAACGGGAGTCTTGCCGGACTGGCGCGGTCCCCTGTAGCAGTCAACGCCCATGGAGAACGTGTCATGCCCCTTGCCGCAACCGAACTCGGCAGCCACTACCAGGCCTACCTCGACTGCCTCAACCGCCAGGCCTGGACGGCGCTTGGCCGTTATGTCGACGACGCCGTCGAGCACAACGGCCGGCCCCTGGGATTGGCGGGCTACCAGGCCATGCTTGAAGGCGATCATGCCGCCATTCCCGATCTGCACTTCACCGTCCATCTGCTGGTGGTCGAGGCGCCTTGGCTGGCCGCGCAGCTGGATTTCGATTGCACGCCGCGCGGCGAGCTGTTCGGGCTGGCAGTGAACGGACGGCGCGTACGCTTCAGCGAACATGTCTTCTATCGTTTCGAGAACGGACGCATCCGCGAGGTGCGCTCGGTGATCGATACCGCCGCCATCGCTGCCCAGCTGGCCGACGGCTAACCCGCCCGGGTCTGGCGTTGGCGATAGCCGAGGGGACTGAGGCCCGTCCACTTGCGAAAGGCGCGCTGGAAGGAACGGGGGTCGGCGAAACCCAGGCGCAGGGCCAGCTCGTCCAGGGGCAAGGCGCCCTGGTCCAGCTGGCGACAGGCTAGCCGGCACCGGCGTTCGTCCTTGAGGCCCTGGTAGGTCTGGCCGCTCGCGGCCAGCTGGCGCCTCAGGGTGGCGGGGGCCAGGCCCAGGGCCTCGGCCAGGCTGACGGCGTCCGGCCAGTCCTCTGGTGCACAAGTACGCAACAGGGTGCGGATGCGGGTGATCAGGCTGGCGTCGTCGCGATAATGCACCAGCAGATTGCCCGGTGCGGCGGCTATGAAGCGGCGCGCGTCCGCGGCAGTACGGCGGATCGGCAGGCCCAGCACGGCAGCGTTTAGCACCAGGCAGTCTTCGCCGCGAGCGAAGCTCAGCTTGGAGCCGAAGCGCTGCCGATAGTCGGCCAGCAGTTCCGCTGGCGGCTCCTCGGCAGTCTGGCGGATTTCCTCCAGCGGCAAGCGACGGCCCACCAGCCAGCAGGCCAGGCCGTGCAGGATCAGCCAGAGGGTGAAGACGGCGAAGCTGCCCGGCAGACTGCCCAGGGCCAGCCGCAGGGTCACCTGCTCGCCATTGCGCTGCAGGCGCAGGTCGACGCCGAGGGTCAGCCGCAGGAAGTCGAGGCTTTGCCGCAGGGCATCGCCGAGGGTCGGTTGCAGGCGGGTGCTCTGGCAGAGAAAGGCAAAGCTGCCCGCCGGCAGCGGGCGCGGACCGAGAGCGAAGAATTCATCATCGAAACGCCGCGCCAGGCGATACCACAGCTGGCCGAATAGCGGCGCCGAAAGGCGCTCGCGGCCAAGCAGCAGGTCGGCTAGCTGGACGCCTTCGGCGGCTAGCAGGGCGTCTGGCGCCAGACCACTGCGCCGGCACAGCCCGGCCAGGGCCTCGTCGAGGATGCCCCGCGCCAGGCTGTCGCGCGGCAGGCCGGTCACAGATGCAGGGCCCGGCCCAGGGCCCGCAGCGCCGCTTCCTGCACCGCTTCGCCCAGGGTGGGGTGGGGATGCAGGGTGGCGGCGACGTCTTCCAGCTGCATGCCCATTTCCAGACTGTGGGAAAAGGCCGTGGCCAGTTCCGCCACCTGCTGCCCGGTGGCCTGCCAGCCGAGGATACGGTGGTCGTCCGCGCGGGCCACCACCCGCACGAAGCCTTCCGGCGCCTCCAGGGTGAGGGCACGGCCATTGGCGGCTAAGGGGAAGCTGGCGACCTTGGTCTCCAGCCCCTGGGCCTTGGCCTGCTCGGGGGTGAGGCCGACCACCACGATCTCCGGATCGGTGTAGCAGACCGCCGGGATGGCCACCGGGGCGAAACGCCGCCGCTTGCCGGCGATCAGCTCGGCCACTACCTCGCCCTGGGCCATGGCGCGATGGGCCAGCAGGGGTTCGCCGGTAAGATCACCAATGGCCCAGACGTCGGTCATGCTGGTACGACAGCCGTCGTCGACGCGGATGTAGCGACCGTCGTAGTCCAGCGGCAGGCGCTCCAGGCCTTCGGTGCGGGGGCGGCGGCCGGCGGCGACCAGGATGCGCTGGGCCGGCAGAAGCTCTTCCCGACCGTCGCCACGGGTCATCCGCAGACCCGCGCCGTCCGCGGCCAGACCGGCGACGGTGCAGCCCAAGTGCAGCTCGATGCCCAGGCGTTCCAGGCGCTGCCGTAGGGGCGCCGTGAGCTCGGCGTCGTAGCCGGGCAGCAGACGCGACTGGGCTTCCACCACCGCGACCCGGGCGCCCAGCTTGCGATAGGCGATGCCCAGTTCCAAACCGATATAGCCGGCGCCCACCACCACCAGGTGGTCGGGGATTTCCGTGGGTGACAAGGCCTCAGTGGCCGATATCACCGGACCACCGAAGGGCAGGCTGGGCAATTCCACCGAGGTGGAGCCCATCGCCAGCACCAGGTGCTCGGTGCGGATGCGCAGCCGCTCGCCGCCGGCGCGCTGCACCTCGACGGTCTTGCCATCGAGGATTTCGGCCCAGCCCTCGATTACCGTCACGCCCTGCTTCTTGAGCAGCGCGGCGACGCCGGTGGAGAGACGATCGACGATGCCGTTCTTCCAGGCCACGGCCTGGCCAAGATCCAGCTCCGGGCGGCCGTGGCGGATGCCCAGGCTGCCATGCTCAGCGCGACCGCTGGCGCGATGATATTCCTCAGCGACATGGATCATCGCCTTGGAGGGAATGCAGCCGACGTTGAGGCAGGTACCGCCGAGGGCAGCGCCCTCCACCAGGGTGGTGGCGATGCCCAGCTGGGCGGCGCGCAAGGCGGCGACATAACCGCCGGGGCCGCCGCCGATGATGAGGAGTCGGGTGTCCATGGCTACTCCAGGAAAAGGGTGGCGGGTTGTTCGAGCAGCTGGCGCACGGCCTGCATGAAGCTGGCGGCGTCCTGGCCATCGATCAGCCGGTGGTCGAAGGAGGCGGACAGATTCATCAGCTTGCGTGGCACCACCAGGCCGTTGCGGAAGGCCGGGCGCTCGACGATGCGATTGACGCCGATGATGGCCACCTCGGGATGGTTGATGATGGGCGTGGAGGCGATTCCTCCCAGCGGACCGAGGCTGCTGATGGTCAGGGTCGAGCCTGACAGTTCGTCGCGACCGGCCTTGCCGCCGCGCACCGCGGTGGCCAGCCGTGCCACCTCCTGGGCGCAGCCCCAGAGATCCAGGGTCTCGGCGTGCCGTACCACCGGCACCGCGAGACCCTGTTCGCCCTGGGTGGCGATGCCCAGGTGCACGGCGCCATAGCGGGTCACGGTACTGCTGTCTTCGTCGAAGCGCGCATTCATCTGCGGAAAGTCCCGCACCGCCACTACCAGGGCGCGCGCCAGGAAGGGCAGCAGGGTGAGATGGGCACGACGCCCCTGCCAGCGCTGGTTGAGGGTGGCGCGCAAGGCTTCCAGCTCGGTGACATCCACCTCTTCCACATAGGTGAAGTGGGGGATATGCCGCTTGGCGGCCTGCATCTTCTCGGCGATCTTGCGTCTCAGGCCGATCAGCGGGATGCGCTCCTCGCCGCTGCGTTTCGCCAGGCCACCGCCGCCAGTGGCCGGTGGCAGTCCGGCGTCGCGTTGCTGCACATAGGCTTCCAGATCGCCATGCAGGATGCGCCCGCCCTGTCCGCTGCCGGTGAGGAAGCGCAATTCGATGCCCAGGTCCCAGGCGTGCTGGCGCACCGCGGGAGACGCCAGCGGCGGACTGCCGGGGGCCGGACGGGAAGCCGGTCGCTCGTCGTCGCGCGGGAGCTCCGCTTCCAGGCGTCGCGGAGCAGGGGCCGCTTCGGGCTTGGGCGCTTCCGCCTTGGGTGCTGGCGCCGGCGCGGCTTCCATCGGCACGGGGCGACTGGCCTCGCGCAGATTGCCGTCACCGGCCACCTCCAGGCGGATCAGCTCGGCGCCCACGGCCAGCACCTGGCCGGGCTCGCCGCCCAGGGCGACCACCCGGCCCACCACCGGGGAGGGGATCTCCACCATGGCCTTGTCGGTCATGACGTCGGCCAGGGTCTGGTCTTCGCCGACTTCATCCCCTACCGCCACGTACCACTTGACCAGTTCCACCTCGGCGATGCCTTCGCCGATGTCGGGCATCTTGATGACATGGGTACCCATCTCAGACCTCCATGACGCGCTTGAGCGCGGCGCCGACCCGGGACGGACCCGGGAAGTAGTCCCATTCCTGGGCATGCGGATAGGGGGTGTCCCAGCCGGTCACGCGCTCGATGGGCGCCTCCAGGCGATGGAAGCAGTGCTCCTGCATGAGGGACACCAGCTCGGCGCCATAGCCGCAGGTACGGGTGGCTTCGTGGACCACCACGCAGCGACCGGTCTTGTTCACCGAATCGGTGAGGGTCTGCAGGTCCAGCGGCCAGAGGCTGCGGATGTCGATCACCTCGGCATCGATGCCGGTCTCGGCGGCGGCCGCCAGGGCGACCCAGACGGTGGTGCCATAGGTCAGCACCGTGACCTGCTTGCCAGGGCGGACCACGGCGGCCCGTTCCAGCTCGACCCGGTAATAGCCATCCGGCACTGCGCTGGCCGGGTGGCCCGACCAGGGCGTTACCGGACGATCATGATGGCCGTCGAAGGGGCCGTTGTAGAGGCGCTTGGGTTCGAGAAAGATCACCGGGTCGTCGCTCTCGATGGAGGCGATCAGCAGGCCCTTGGCGTCGTAGGGATTGGAGGGCATCACCGTGCGCAGGCCGCACACCTGGGTGAACATGGCCTCAGGACTCTGGCTGTGGGTCTGGCCGCCATAGATGCCGCCGCCACAAGGCATGCGGAACACCAGCGGCGAGGTGAACTGGCCGACCGAGCGATAGCGCAGCCGCGCCGCCTCGGAGACGATCTGGTCGATGGCCGGGTAGACGTAGTCGGCGAACTGGATCTCCGCCACCGGGCGCAGGCCGTAGGCGCCCATGCCCACCGCGGCGCCGGCAATGCCGTTCTCCGAGATGGGCGCATCGAACACCCGCGAGGCGCCGTACTTGGCCTGCAGGCCCTCTGTGCAGCGAAAGACGCCGCCGAAGTAGCCGACGTCCTCGCCGAACACCACCACGTTGTCGTCGCGTTCGAGCATCACGTCCATCGCCGAGCGGATGGCCTGGATCATGGTCAGGGTGCTGCGGCTGCCGGCCTGGGTCGGCAGGTCGGTTTCCTGTTGTACGGTCATGGCGTCACTTCCCGAGCTGTTGGCGTTGGCGGCGCAGGTGCGGCGGCAGGTCCTGGTAGACCTCCTCGAACATGTCGGCGGCGCTGGGGGCGAGATCGCTGGCAAAGGTGCCATGGGCTTCGGCGGCCTTCTGCGCGGTCGCCACCTCGGCTTCCAGCTCGGCGGTCAGCGCCTGGTGCTGTTCGTCCGACCAGAGCCCGCGACCGATCAGGTGCGCCTTGAGCCGGTCGATGGGATCGCCCAGGGGGAAGTGCGTCCAGTCATCGGCGGGACGGTACTTGGACGGATCGTCCGAGGTGGAGTGGGGACCGGCGCGGTAGGTCACCCATTCGATCAGGGTCGGCCCCAGGTTGCGCCGGGCACGTTCGGCGGCCCAGCGCGAGGCGGCCAGCACGGCGAGGAAGTCGTTGCCATCCACCCGCAGGGCGGCGATGCCATAGCCGAGGCCACGGGTGGCCAGGGTGATGCCCTCGCCGCCGGCGATGGCCTGGAAGGTGGAGATGGCCCACTGGTTGTTGACGATGTTGAGGATCACCGGCGCCCGGTAGACGTGGGCGAAGGTGAGGGCGGCATGGAAGTCGCCTTCGGCGGTGGCGCCGTCGCCGATCCAGCCGGCGGCGATGCGGGTATCGCCCTTGATCGCCGAAGCCATGGCCCAGCCCACCGCCTGGATGTACTGGGTGCCCAGGTTGCCGGAGATGGAAAAGAAGCCGAGGTCGCGGTAGGAGTACATCACCGGCAGCTGGCGGCCCTTGAGCGGATCCCGGGCATTGGACAACAGTTGGCAGATCATCTCGTCCAGCGGCGCCTCGCGGGCGATGAGGATGCCCTGCTGGCGATAGGTGGGGAAATGCATGTCGTCCGGGCGCAGCGCCAGGGTCTGGCCGACGGCAATGGCTTCCTCACCGAGGCACTGCATATAGAAGGAGAGCTTCTTCTGCCGCTGGGCCTTGAGCATCCGCGCATCGAACAGCCGCGTCTTGAGCATGGCCCTGAGGCCCTGCAGCAGCAGTTCGGGCGCTTCTTCGCTGGCCCAGGGGCCGACGGCGCGACCCTCTTCGTCGAGGATGCGGATCAGCTGGGTGGCCAGTTCCCGGGTATCCACCGGTGCCACGTCCACCGGCGGCCTTTCCGCACGACCGGCGGGGCAGAGTTGCAGGTAGCTGAAATCCGTGGGACGTCCCGGTCGGCCGCTGGGCTCGGGGACGTGCAGGCGCAGGGGAGGGTAGTCGCTCATGGCCGCCCCTCCAGCTGGATGAGGGTGCGGGCGGGTCGCAGGACGGGTTGGCCGTCCGGATGCGATGCAGGGTGCCACATGGTGGAGGCCTCGGCATTCTTGTTATTGGTCACCTGAGTATAGGCCGGCTCCACTAGCCGTTTTGCCGCAATTTCGGGATGGGCAGCCCGGGCTTTTGGTGCTATTGAACTCAGTACAAGAACAACAGTAGAGGTTTTGCACCATGGCTGGTCTGGATCGTATCGACCTGCGCATCCTCAATGCCCTGTCCGCCGATGGGCGGCTGAGCTGGCGCGATCTGGCGCAGAAGATCGGGCTGTCGCTGACCCCGACGCTACGGCGGGTCAAGCGTCTGGAGGAGGAGCGCTACATCCAGGGGTATCACGCCCAACTCGACGAGACCCGGCTGGCCGGCAGTGTCAGCGTCTTCGTCTCGGTGCGCCTGGAAAAGCAGTCCACCGACTACCTGCGCGCCTTCGAACGGGAGATCGTCAAGGCACCTCAGGTGATGAGCTGTTTCCAGATGACCGGGGATGCCGACTATGTGTTGCGAGTGGTGGTGCAGGATCTCGCGGCCTATCAGCACTTTCTGGCCGAGACCCTGACCTGCATTCCCGGGGTGGCCAGTGTGACCTCGGCCTTTTCGCTCAAGGCGGTGCTACTCAGGCCGGCGCCACCGCTCTGAGCGCAGGAGAAGCCGTTAGCGAATGCCGAGCGAGCTGCGGACCTGCTGCGCCTGAGCGGCACAATAGGCGCTATCACGCAGGCGCGCCATATCCAGCATCAGGGTCAGCCGGCGCTCGTCGCAGGAACGACCGAGCTGCACGGGCAGACCGCCATCCGGGGTCAACGGGCCAAACAGGCAATCGATGTTGGGCAATTGAGCGACGAACTGATGGGTGAGGGCGAGCATTGTTATTGTCCTAAGTACCAGGGTGGCGATGTGACACTATTCACATCGCCAAGGTTCCCAGGTCTTCAGGCGCTGGGCGTAACCGAATAGGCGACGCCGTTCACTGCATCGATCAGCTGACCGATGGACCAGGGCTTGGGCAGGAAGCGCACCTGGCATTTGATGCTTGCGGTGGACGGCGTTTCGTAGCCGGACATGACAATAATCGGCATGTCTGGCCAGCGCTGGCAGACCATGTTGGCCAGCTGCGCCCCGTCCATCGAACCCGGCATACGGATATCCGTGAGCAGCAGGTCGATGTTGGCGTCTTCCTTTTCCAACAGCGTCAACGCGGTGTCGGCGGAGTCAGCGGCGATGATGTTGAAGCCTTCGGGTTCGAGGATCTCGCGGACGAAATCCGCGACCAGTGGCTCGTCGTCCACCACCAGGAGAGTGGGTCGGAAGACAGGGGTTCCCGGCTGTTCTGCGCGCATGACTGGACCTTATATACAAGACGTTGCTGAGCCTTGGATAGCCGCGACCCAGGAAAATTCCCCAGTCTGAGCGTCAATGAATTTGGCGTCAGATTTCTGTCTTCAGGGTGCGATTATCTTGTCAGACGCAGCGTTTCGACACTGCGACCCCATGCCGCGCACATTTGGTTACGTTTGCCGTAAAGGCTCTAGGTCAGGGGTTTCAGCGTGACAGTGAAGCGGAAGGACTACTTTTGGGGTGAAAGGTTTCAGCCACCTGGCATATGACTTGTATTGGGTAAGGCAACTGCAGGACGCAGAGTGCTTTTTTTGTCACGTCCCAGTGGCCTTACCTAAACCCAGGCTTTGCTCGTACACAAAGGATATCGACGCCACGCCTCCCTGAGCAGTATCCGACCATGACGCCTATCCGCTCCTTCGCTACCGCCCTTCGTCGTCCGCTCGCCGCGGCCGCCACTGTTCTCGCGCTGTCCGCTGGCGTTGCCCAGGCCGAGCCTGTCAGCCTGGTCGGTCTGAATCTGTCGGGTGCGGGCTTCGCGCCCCAGGTGCTGCCCGGCATCAATGGCACCAACTACATCTTCCCGGTGGAGGCCTACTTCCAGCAGTGGAGCGCGCGGGGCGTCAAGCTGATTCGTTTCCCCATCATCTGGGAGCGCCTGCAACCCAAGCTGGGCGGACCACTGGACAGTGCCTACGTCGCCCTGGTGAACCAGACCTTCGGCTATGCGCAGAAGCACGGCATCAAGATCATCCTCGACCTGCACAACTACGCCCGCTATCGCGGCCAGGTGATCGGCACCAGCGGCGTACCCTATGCCCGCTATCAGGAGATCATGACCCACATCGCGCGGCAGTGGAGCGGCCAGTCCTCGCTGTACGCCTACGACATCATGAACGAGCCCCACGATGCCATGGCCTACTGGCCGACCGCGGCCCAGTACGGCATCAATGGCGTGCGCGCGGTGGACAGCACCCGCCCGGTCATCGTCGAAGGCAACGGCTGGTCGAGCGCGACCCGCTGGGCCGAATTCAACGACGCCCTGCTGGGGCTGAAGGATCCGGCCAACAACATCATCTTCTCGGCGCATTCCTACTTCGACGAGAACGCCGGCGGCAGCTACGACAAGACCGATGTCAACAAGCTCGACGCCAACTATGGCGTGACCCGGGTCAAGCCCTTCGTCGACTGGCTGAAGAAGAACAACAAGCGCGGCTACATCGGTGAATTCGGTGTCCCGGACAATAATCCGCGCTGGAATCTGCTGATGGACAACATGCTGGCCTACCTCAAGCAGAACTGCATCCCGGCCTCCTACTGGGCCGCCGGTCCCGGCTGGGGCAGCTACTTCATGTCGGTGGAGCCGATCAATGGCCAGGAGCGGCCGCAGTGGCCGACCCTGCGCAAGTACCTGGACGACAGCAGCTGCACTGCCATCGGTCCGGTCGCCAGTGGCAGCACCGCGCCGGCCACCGGCGGTAGCGCCACCGGCAACAGCGGTTCGGCAGGCGGCAGCGCCGGCGGCAATTCCGGCAGCGGCAGCAACACCGGCAACGCAGGCAACACCGGTAGCAATGCCGGTGTGCAGATTCCGCCGAGCACCGGGGCGACCGCCGGTACCGTGACCTCGGTGATCAACGACTTCACCAACCCGGACTGGCACAAGGGGGTGTTCCTCAAGAAGGCCGCGATCTCGGTACCCGGTACCGCGGTGAACCGCGCCGCCTTCAAGGCCGGTGCCTATCTCACCACCGCGGATGGCCAGGTGCGGCGGATTTCCGCGGTGCAGGTCGGCAACAGCCTGGGCGTCTTCACCGAGGGCACGCCCTTCAACGGCAACGCCGTGGGCTATCCCAAGACGGTGACCGTGTCGCCCACCGGCGTGACCAGCGCCGCCAGCGTCAGCAGCGCCATCAACGACTTCACCAACGCCGATTGGAATCGCGGTGTCTACCGTCGCGGCGCGGCCATCTCCATCCCGGCCACCGCGGCCAATCGTTCGGCCTTCAAGCTGGGTGGCTCGGTACGCCTCGTCAATGGCCAGATCCTCAAGATCAGCTATGTGCAGGAGGGCGCGAGCAACCTGGGGGTATTCTTCGACGCCAGCCGCCTGGATGCCAGCGTCGGCTACCCGAACACCCTGGTGTCCTTCAGCCGCTGATCTTCAGCAGCGGGCAATAAAAAACCCGGTGACCTTTGGCCACCGGGTTTTTTATTGCCCGCTTAAAGGTGGATGAAAGTGGTGACCTCACCCGGCTGTACCCGGCATTCGTCCACGGCATGGATCACCCCGGTGGTCAGGGCCGCTTCCGGACTCAGCAGCCGGGCGTTGGCCTTGAGGCAGCTGTAGATGTCCAGGGCTTCGGCGGCACCGGCCGTACGTTCGGCGACGATGCCGGCGTAGAGGTCCAGGTCGTAGTCCAGGCACATGGCGTATTCGGCCATGCGCGCATGGTCCACCGAGTTGTTCAGGTTCCAGTAGAAGGAATGGTAGAGGAACTTGCTGTGGCGACTGGCGGTGCGGTGTTCGCCGGCCAGGAACAGGATGTTGCCCATGGATTCGACGGTACCCAGGTTGTGGGTGTGCACCGGCAGCGGCAGGGACAGCAGGAAGTTGTACATCGTGAAGCCGTAGCTGCAGTCACCGCCCATGGTGGCGATCTTCAGCAGAATCCGCGAGGCATCCTGCTGGACCGCCTGGGAGCAATGGGCGATCAGCTGGCCGCAACTGGTGGAATTGATGGGACCGGTGAAATGGATGACATGGGTGCTCATGGTGCCTACCGACGCGCCGGGGAGCCCGGCGGAGGGCGGGGCTCTATAAGAGTTGCTTCGGCGACTTTCGGACGGGCTTGAGCGTGAAGGTCGGCTGGCCGACGAAGCGCGTCCCAGAAGGATGGACTGTGCCGTGACGCAACCAGGATCAGCGCAGCAGCAGCATCGGTACTTCGGTCTTGTGCAGCAGCTGGGTGGTGCGACTGCCGCGCAGGAAGCGCCAGACCGAGGAATGGCTGTAGGCACCCATGATCAGCAGGTCGGCCCGGCGTTCGTCGAGGTGGCGAGGGACGATGCGCTCCACGTCGCCATGGGCGACGGTGGTGTCGACCCGGCACCCGGCGCTGCGCAGCAGCAGCGCCAGGTCTTCCAGGCGCTTGCGCAGGATCGGATCGTCTTCGCCGACCCGCAGCAGCGTGCCGCTCATGCCGGTCAGCAGCGGACTGCGCGCCAGCGCCAGGATGCCCTGGTGGGTGGCTTCCCGACCGTCATAGGCGATGGTGAACTGGCGCGGGGGCTTGAAGGGGCCCGAGCAGATCAGGATCGGCCGGTGCACGGCGCGTACCACAGCTTCCAGCTGGCTGCCGATGCCGCTGTCCCCGGAGCGCTCGCCGCGCTTGCCGATCACCAGCAGGCGGGTATCCCCTTCGAGGGTCTTGAGGGTATCCACCAGTCCCTCGGGGCGGCGCAGGATCTGCGGTGCCGAGGTCAGGCCCTGCTGGAGGAGGCGCTGGCGGGCATTGAGCAGCAGCGCCTTGGCCATGCCGGCACCGACGTCATCGTCCAGATAGACCGGGGTACCGTTGGCGACCTTCTTGCCGCTACTGGCCGACTCCTGCACATGCAGCAGGGTGACGGGCGCATCCAGGCGTCGCGACAACCAGGCGGTGTGGTCGCAGACGCTTTCGGCGTGGGGGGATCCATCGATGCAGGCGAGCAGGGAGGCCATAACGGTATTCCTTGGCAAGACCGGGACCAGACACGATCCCTGTCCGGAGCGTAGCACCCGCCCGGCGCTGTCCAGATGACGCCTGGATGTCATCTTCGGCTTTTGCTGGACAGGTCACGGCCGTCATCCTGTACGCCCTCACATTTCGTAGCGATCGAGTTCCCGGGTGATCAGCAGGCGCTGGATTTCACTGGAGCCTTCGTAGATCTGGGTGATGCGGATATCGCGGTAATACTGCTCCACCGGATAGTCCTCCAGGTAGCCATAGCCGCCATGGATCTGGATGGCCTTGGAGCACACCCATTCGCCCGTCTCGGTGGCGAACAGCTTGGCCTGCGAGGCTTCGCTCAGGCAGGGCTGGCCAGCCGTGCGCAGTCGCGCGGCGTGCAGGATCAGCAGTCGCGCGGCGTTCAGGCGCGTATGCATGTCGGCCAGCATGTTGGCGATGCTCTGGTGCTGGATGATGGCCTTGTCGAACTGGATGCGCTCGCGGGCATAGCCCAGCGCCGCCTCAAAGGCCGCGCGGGCGATGCCCAGGGCCTGGGCGGCGATGCCGATGCGACCGCCCTCCAGATTGGAGAGCGCGATGGCCAGGCCCTTGCCGCGTTCGCCCAGCAAGTTGGCCGCCGGGATGCGGCAGTTGTCCAGGGTGACGGCGCAGGTATCGGAGGCGCGCAGGCCCATCTTGTGCTCGGTGCGTTCGACGCGAAAGCCGGGGGTGTCGGTGGGTACCAGGAAGGCCGACAGGCCCTTCTTGCCCAGTTCCGGATCGGTCACCGCGAAAACGATGGCCAGGCCGGCGCGGCGCCCGTTGCTGACGAATTGCTTGCTGCCATTGAGCACCCAGCTGTCGCCGTCGAGTACCGCGCGGGTGCGCAGATTGTGCGCCTCGGAACCGGCCTGGGGTTCGGTCAGGCAGAAGCAGCCGATCACCTTGCCGGCGGCCAGGTCGGGCAACCAGTGATCCTGCTGCGCGGCGCTGCCGTAGCGCAGCAGCGGGCCGCAGCCCACCGAACTGTGGATGCTCATCAGGGCGCCAAGGCTGCCGTCGCCGGCGGAGATCTCTTCCACGGCCAGGGCATAGGCGACGTAATCCAGGTAGGTGCCGCCCCATTGCTCGGGCACCACCATGCCCAGCAGGCCCAGCTCACCCAGCTGGGCGACCACGGCGTCGTCGATCCACTCGGCCTTTTCCCAGGCGCGGGCGTGGGGCGCGACCTCGCAGCGGGCGAAGTCGCGTGCCAGGTCGCGGATCATGCGTTGTTCTTCGGTGAGTTCGATGTCGTGCATGGGAGCCTCCCTCAGGAATGGCGAAAGTCGGAGAAAAAGACCGCGACGCGACGGGGGTCCAGATCCTGCCAGCGGGCCGGATTCCAGTGCGGCGTGCGGTCCTTGTCCACCAGCATGGCGCGCACCCCTTCGATGATCTCGCCTTTCTCGAACCAGCGGCGATCCAGGTGCAGCTCCAGGGCGAAGCACTGCTCCAGGGACAGCCCACCGCCCTGGCGCAACAGCTCCAGGGCGGTGGCGACCGCCAGCGGTGAACGGGCGTCCAGGGTGGCGAGGGTCTCCTGCGCCCAGTCGCCATAGGCGGGGCGCTGCTCCGCCTGCAGGCCGGCGCGCAACTCCTCAACGGTGGCCGCCGCGAAGTGCTCGGCGATGGCCGGGCGCAGTTCGGTCAGGCGCGCGGCTTCGGCCGGCGCTGCGGCGAACGCCTGCAGCAGCGCGGCCAGATCGGTCGGGCCCTGGGCGGTGGCTGCCTCCAGGCGCTGCAGCAGGTCGGCGTTGGCCGCTTCCGGAATGAAGACATCGGCCAGGCCGGCGGCCAGGGCGTCGGCTGGGCCGATCTGCACCCCGGTCAGGCCCAGATAGAGACCCAGCTGGTCGGGCAGGCGTGGCAGGAAATGACTGGCGCCGACGTCGGGGAAATAGCCGATGGCGGTTTCCGGCATGGCCATCCGGGTGCGCTCGCTGACGATCCGCAGCCGCGCCGCCTGCACCAGGCCCATGCCGCCGCCCAGCACCAGCCCATGGGCCAGCGCCAGGATGGGCTTGGGATAGCGGTGCAGTGCCAGGTCGAGGGCGTATTCCTCGGTGAAGAAGCTCAGGTGCAGGTCGTCGCCGCGCTGGTAGCTGTCGTACAGCGCCCGGACATCGCCGCCGGCGCAGAAGGCCTTGGGTCCGTTGCCGCGCAGCACGATCACCCGCACGGCCGGGTCCTGCTCCCAGTCGCGCAGCGCCCCGTGCAGGGCGCGCACCATCTGCAGATCCAGGGCATTGAGCCCGGTCGGGCGATCAAGGGTCAGATAGCCGACCCCGCCGCGTCTTTCCAACAGCACCTTGGCGTCGCTCATGCACCGTCCTCGTCCAGGTAGTCCTGGATGATGGCCGAGAAATCCAGGCCGCCGCCACCCGCGCGGCTGAATCTCTGATAGAGCTGCTGCGCGACCGCCCCAAGGATCACCGGCTGGCGCACGGCACGCGCCGCCTCGGTGGCCAGGCCCAGGTCCTTGAGCATGAGCTCGGCGGCGAAGCCGCCCTGGTAGCCGCGCGAGGCCGGCGCCTGGGGCAGCACGTCCGGATAGGGGTTGTTGACCTCCGAACTCCAGCAGCGCCCGCTGCTGGTATTGATCACCCCGGCCAGGGTCTTGGCGTCCATGCCCAGGCGGGTACCCAGGGCCATGGCCTCGGCCACCCCGATCATGGAGATGCCCAGCAACAGGTTGTTGGCGACCTTGGCCACCTGGCCGTTGCCACTGGCGCCGCAGTGCACCAGGTTGCGACCCATGGCGGCCAGCAGCGGCTGGGCACGCTGGAAGCCCGCCTCGCTGCCGCCGACCATGAAGGTCAGGGTGCCGGCCGCGGCGCCGCCGGTGCCGCCGGAGACCGGCGCGTCCAGCACTTCCAGGCCACGTTCGGCGGCGGCGCTGGCCACCGCCCGGGCGCTGAGCGGATCGATGGTGGAGGAATCGATCAGCAGGGTGCCCGGGCGGGCCCGGGCGATCAGCCCGTCGTCACCGAGATAGACCGTCTTTACATGGGCGGCCGCGGGCAGCATGGTGATGATCACTTCCGCGCCACTTTCCGCCACGGCGGTGGGCGAGGCGGCAACCTCGGCCCCTTCGGCGCGCAGCGCTTCCAGCGCGGCGGTGGAGAGGTCGAAGACGGTCAGCTGATGGCCGGCCTTGAGCAGGTTGCGGGCCATGGGCGCGCCCATGTTGCCCAGTCCCAGAAATCCCAGATGCATGCTGGCGTCTCCCTTACTTGAGGGTGATGGTGGTGTTGACGACCCCGGCGCTGCCGACGTCCTGCTCGTCGGGCCAGCGCGTGGTGATGGTCTTGGTCTGGGTATAGAAGAGTACCGCCTGCTTGCCGTAGGGCCCCAGGTCACCCAGCTTGGAGGCGCGCGAACCGCTGAAGGAGAACAGCGGCACCGGTACCGGAATGGGCACGTTGATGCCGACCTGGCCGACGTCGATGTCTTCCTGGAAGCGCCGTGCCGCGGCGCCGGAGCGAGTGAAGAGGGCAACGCCGTTGCCGTTGGGGTTGGCGTTGATCAGGGCGATGGCCTCGTCGAGGGTGGCGGCGTGCATCACGCAGAGCACCGGTCCGAACAGTTCTTCGCGGTACAGGGTCATGTCGGTGGTCACCCCGGAAAACAGCGTCGGGCCGACGAAGTTGCCCTTCTCGTAGCGCTCGACCTGGATGTTGCGGCCGTCCAGCTCCAGGGTCGCGCCTTCGCTCAGCCCGCGCTCGATCAGGCCGCTGACCCGGTCCAGGGCCTGGCAGGAGATCAGCGGGCCGACGTCGGTGCCGTGCTCGTGACCCGCACCCACCTTGAGGCTGCGCGCCTTGGCCACCAGGTCCGGCACCCAGCTGTTGGCCTCGCCCACCAGCACCACCACCGAGACCGCCATGCAGCGCTGACCCGCCGCCCCGAAGGCGGCGCCCACCAGATTGGCCAGGGTCTGCTCGCGGGGCGCGTCGGGCATCACCACCGCATGGTTCTTGGCGCCCATCATGCACTGCACGCGCTTGCCGGCTTCGCTGGCGCGGCGATAGACGTGGGTGCCGACACGGGTCGAGCCGACAAAGGACAGCGCCTTGATGTCCGGGTGATCGCAGAGGGCGTCCACCACCGCCGGTCCGCCATGGACCACGTTGAGCACCCCGGGCGGCACCCCGGCTTCCAGCGCCAGCTCGGCCAGGCGCATGGTCACCAGCGGATCCTGCTCCGAAGGCTTGAGGACGAAGGTGTTGCCGCAGGCGATGGCCATGGGAAACATCCACAGCGGAATCATCGCCGGGAAGTTGAAGGGGGTGATGCCGGCGCAGACGCCCAGGGGTTGCAGCAGGGTATAGGTGTCCACTCCGCTGGCGACGTTGTTGGCCAGCTCGCCCAGTTGCAGGTTGCCAATGGCCGCGGCGTGCTCCACCACCTCCAGGCCACGGAAGACATCGCCCTCGGCGTCGGCCAGGGTCTTGCCCTGTTCGGCGGTGAGCAACGCGGCCA
Organism: Pseudomonas flavocrustae; assembly: GCF_029872515.1. Classification (NCBI taxonomy): domain Bacteria; kingdom Pseudomonadati; phylum Pseudomonadota; class Gammaproteobacteria; order Pseudomonadales; family Pseudomonadaceae; genus Pseudomonas; species Pseudomonas flavocrustae. Next base: position 510,511 of record NZ_JAPDIQ010000002.1, read on the forward strand.
ATTCGCTCATGTGCTCGCGGATCAGCTGCTGGTAGCGCAGGAAGATGCGCGCCCGGGCGCCGATGGGCGTCTTGCGCCAGGTGGCGAAGGCCGCCTTGGCACTGGCCACGGCGCGCTGCACCTCCTCGGCGGTGGCGAAGGGCACCCGCGCCAGCACCTCCTGGGTCGCCGGATTGATCACCTCGCGGCCTTCGCGGCTGGTGGAGGTGACGAATTGGCCGTCGATCAGCAGCGGCACGTCTTTGATGGCGGTCTGGGTCATGACAGGGATTCCTGAGCGGTGGCCGGGGTGGCCGGGGCAGGTTGAGCAGCGAAGTCTTCTTCGGCGTAGTCGTGGACATCGGGGGTGCCGCTGGCGCGGCGCTGGGCCTCGCCGAGGCGCAATTCGATGCGGCGGATCTTGCCGGACAGGGTCTTGGGCAGTTCGCTGACGAATTGCAGGCGCCGCACCCGCTTGTAGGGCGACAGGCAGCCACGGGCGAAACCGAGCAGCTCCTGCGCGAGCGCGGGCGAAGGCGCGTGGTCGGCGACGAGGATGACGAAGGCCTTGGGTACATTGAGGCGCAGGGGATCGGGGCTCGGCACCACCGCCACCTCCATCACCGCCGGATGCTCGATCAGGGCGCTCTCCAGTTCGAAGGGGCTGATGCGGTAGTCCGCCGACTTGAAGACGTCATCGGCGCGCCCGACGAAGGTGATGTAGCCCTCGGCGTCGCGCACCGCGGTATCGCCGGTGCGGTAGTGCCCGTCGCGCATCACCTCGGCGGTCTTTTCCGGGCTGTCCTCGTAGCCCAGCATCAGCCCGGCCGGCCGCGGTTGCAGGGACAGTGCCACCTCGCCGTCGTCGCCCGGTCGACCATCGGCATCCAGCAATTCGACGTGGCACCCGGGCAGCGGACGACCCATGGAGCCCGGCTTGAGCGGCTGTCCGGGGGTGTTGCCCACCAGCGCGGTGGTTTCCGACTGGCCGAAGCCGTCTCTCAGGGTCAGCCCCCAGGTTGCCTGCAGGCTGTCGATGATCTCGGGATTGAGCGGCTCGCCCGCACCGACCAGCTCCCGCAGGTCGAGTCGATCGCGATAGGCGGCGAGGTCCTCCTGGATCAGCATCCGCCATACCGTGGGCGGCGCGCAGAGGCTGGTGACCGGGTAGTGCGCCAGCACCTCCAGCAGCGCCTGGGGCTTGAAGCGCGGCACATCATGGATGAACACGCAGGCACCGGCGTTCCAGGGCGCGAAGACGCAACTCCAGGCATGCTTGGCCCAGCCGGGGGAAGAGATGTTGAGGTGCACATCGCCGGGTTGCAGGCCGATCCAGTAGAGCGTGGACAGGTGCCCGACCGGATAGCTGCTGTGGCTGTGCAGGACCAGCTTGGGCCGCGAGGTGGTCCCCGAGGTGAAATAGAGCAGCAGCGGATCCGTGGCGAGGGTAGGGCCGTCCGGCAGGAAGTCGCTGGCACAGGCGTCCGGCGCATAGGGCTGCCAGCCGGCCACTGACGCCCCGACGCAGATGCGGGTGAGGCCAGGATCCAGACTGGCGCAACGCTCCGTATGGGCGCTGCCCACCACCAGGTGGGCGATACGTCCGCGCTGCACGCGATCCTGCAGATCGGCATCGCTGAGCAGGGTGGTGGCGGGCACCACCACGGCGCCCAGCTTGAAGGCGCCGAGCAGCGTCTCCCACAGCGCCACCTCGTTGCCCAGCATCACCAGGATGCGTTCGCCGCGACGCACACCCTGGGCGCGCAGGAAATTGGCGGTGCGATTCGACGCCTGGCGCAGCTCGGCGAAGCTGTAGCGCTCCTCCCGGCCCTCGGCATCCAGCCGCCACAGCGCCGGACCGGCATGCTCCTCGGCCAGGCGATCGAAATGGTCCAGCGCCCAGTTGAAGTGTTCCAGCTCCGGCCAGCGGAAATCGCGGACGGCCGTGGCGTAGTCGGTGCGATGGCGCAGCAGGAAGTCGCGCGCTTCACGGAAGGCGTCGCCGGCGGTCATGGGCGATTCCCCGCGGCCTGCAGGGGCGGGAAGGAAGGGCAGCGTCCGGCCTGGCGCCGGGATGGGGCGTGCGGGTGGGTCATGGTGGTCTGCTCTTTATTGTTGTTGGCAGGCAGAGATTCGCGCCGTCACCGCTCGTGACGCGACCTGGTAAGCAGTATAGTTCCGGCAAAAGTCCCCTGGCTTCCGACAAAAACGCCCGACCGATATGCAAAAATCCAATAACCCGGCGGGACGTCTCGACTGGGACGATCTCAGATTCTTCCTCGAAGTGGCGCGCACCCAGAAGGCCAGCGCCGCCGCCCGGCGACTGGGGGTGGACTACACCACCGTCTCGCGACGGATCGCCGCCCTGGAAAAGGCGCTGGGGGCGCTGCTGTTCGAGAAGTCGCGCAGCACCGGCTTCAGCCTCACCATGGAAGGACAGCGCCTGCTGGTGCACGCGGAAACCCTGGAAAGCACCCTGCAGACCGCCTGCGAGCAGATCTCCGACACCCGACTGGCGCCGTCCGGCCAGGTGCGTATCGGCGCCACCGAAGGCTTCGGCAGCTACTTCGTCGCGCCCCAGCTGAGCTTCTTCCAGGATCGCTATCCCGGCATCACCCTGGAGGTGCTGCCGGTGCCGCACTTCGTCAACCTGTCGCGTCGTGAAGCCGACATCGCCATTACCCTGGAGCGGCCCGAGCGCGGGCCCTATGTCTGCCGCAAGCTGTGCGACTACCGCCTGCGGCTCTATGCCACCGCCGACTATCTGGCCAGCCACCCACCCGTCACGCAGCTGGCCGATCTGCAGCGCCACAGATTCATCACCTACGTCGACGATCTCGCCTTCAGCCCTGAACTGCTCTATCTGGAGCGGATCCTGCCCGAGGCCAGCAGCGGCCTGCGCAGTACCAGCGTGATCGCCCAGTACCAGGCGGCACTGTGCGGGCACGCCCTGGCCATCCTGCCGTGCTTTGTCGCCGAGCCCGATCCGCGGCTGGTGGCGCTCCTGCCGGAGCAGATCCAGATCACCCGGCAATTCTGGCTCTATTACCGCGAAGACCTGCGCCGCCTGCGACGCATCACCCTAGTGACCGACTATCTACGCGCCTGCACCGACGCCAATCGGGGCTTCCTGCTCGGTGAAACCCGCGCCCCGGTGCTGGGCTGGCCGGCATCCTGAAGCCCGTCGCCAATCGCTGCGGCACCCCGGGACCCGGCTGGGGTCTCAGAGCTGTCGGTCGTCCGTCGACGGCCTCCGGTGAACACATGGGAACGGCAATGGAACGATATCAGGCATTGAGTCAGGCGTTGAGCAAGGCGGCCGAGCGGGAAGAAGCCTACTGGCAGGGACTGGAGCGCCGTCTGCATGAATTGCCGGACTGCTTCACCCGCTACCTGGGACTCACCCCCGCGGATCAGGTGGATGCTGGCCTGGGCCTGGAAAAGCGCGTCGATGGCAATATCGTGCGCGAGCTGGAGGTCTATGCCCGTTACGACCTCACGGTGATCGTCGATGACCTCGCCGGCACCCCGCAGACCTTCGCCATCGGCCTGTCCTTCTTCTATACCAACGACCATTTCGTGCTGAAGGAGCGTGACGGCGAGTTCTCCGTCACCCTGGAACCCCAGGACGACCCCGATCGCTTCTGGGCCGAAGGCTGCCGCGAGATCTACGACTCCCTGGCCCGCCGTATCCGCGGCAAGACCCTGCCGGCCATCGAGTAGCACGCTGGCCGGCCGGCAGGCATCTGCGGTCAGACCGGCGTGACCAGGCGACCCTCGGCGAAATAGCGCTCCACGTTGGCCAGTACCAGGTCGGCCATGGCCTGGCGGGTCTCGTGGGTACCGCTGCCGAGGTGCGGGGTGAGGACCACGTTGTCCAGCGTCAGTAGCGCGGCGGGCACCGCAGGCTCCTCGGCGAAGACATCCAGGCCGGCGCCGCCCAGGCTTCCGGCTTGCAAGGCGGCCACCAGGGCGGGCTCGTCGACCACACTCCCGCGGGCGATGTTGATGAGATAGCCACGGGGGCCCAGGGCGGCGAGGATTCGCGCATCGACCAGTCCATCGGTGGCCGGTCCGCCGGGTAGCGACAGGACCAGGAAATCCGCCGCCTTGGCCAGGTCTTCCAGCTCGGCGTGATAACGATAGGGGACGTCCGGTTGCCGCTGGCGACCGTGGTAGGCCACCTCCATGCCGAAGGCCTCGAGCCGGCGGGCGATGCTCTTGCCGATATTGCCCAGGCCGACGATGCCGCAAGTCTTGCCGGCCAGGCGCGAGGTCAGCGGAAACTTGCCCTGCTGCCAGTCACCGCGGCGCACGAAGCGATCCGCGGCGCTGATGCCCCGCGCCACATCGATCAGCAGGGCGAAGGCGGTGTCGGCGACGCAGTCGTCCAGCACGCCCGGGGTATTGCTCACCACCACGCCCAGATCCCGGGCGGCGGCGATGTCGATGCTGTCGTAGCCCACCCCGAAACTGAACACCGCCTTCAGGCCAGGCAGGGCGCTCATCAGCTCGCGCGTCGCGCCATGCACCCCGGAGGTGACCAGGGCTACCACGTCCTGACCACGCGCGGCGAGCAGGGCGGACGGGTCGGGTGCTTCCCAGAGCCGCAGCACCTCATGGCGTGAAGTGAGGGCGTCCTGCAGGGCAGGCAGCAGCGGACCCACCTGCAGCAGCAGTGGACGTTCGTTCTGTTCAGGCATCTCTAGACTCCTTGAAGAAAGCGGGGGCGGCGAACCCACCCCGAAACGGCAGGGCTCAGTCCAGCAACTGCAGGCCCAACTGGATCGCGACCCAGATCGCCAGCAGGGTGGCAAAGCCCAGCGCCAGGTTCTCGAACCAGTTGTTGCGGTACTTGTCGCCCAGCAGCGACTTCTGGTTGGACATGATCAGCAGCCCCAGGGAGATCACCGGCAGGCCGACGATGTTGAGGGCATTCACGCCAATGGTCAGGGTCACGAAGTCGGGCATGCCCGGCAGCGACCATACCAGCGGCGTCACCAGGATGAAGAGCAGGAACCACCTGTGCGCCGGGTCCTTGTGAAAGGTCTTGCCATAGCGTTCGCGGCGTTCCGGACGGATGTGCTGCAGGGCATCGGTGATCAGCATGGGGAAGGCGGTGGTCTTGCCCACCACGCTGGCGAACAGGGTGGCGAAGACCCCGGTGAAGAAAATCAGCCAGCCGCCGGTGCCGAAGAACAGCTCCAGGGCCGCACCCAGGTCGCTCAGGGTATTCACCTGCAGGCCATTGGGTCTGAGGATCTCCACCCCGACCACCCAGATGGCTAGGTTGATGACGATGCCGACCACCACCGCGAAGAGCAGGTCGTTGCGCTGGATGCGCTTGTGTTCCGGGCCGGTCCAGCCCTTTTCCTTCATCACATAGGGATGCACGAAGTTGGCGATGGAGCCGGCCACGGCGCCGATCACCGATACGGCCACCAGCAGGGCGCCGTGCACGCCTTCGTCCGGCGGGATGCTGAAGCCGATGGTGCCGCGCAGGATTCCGCCCAGGTCCGGACCCGACATCACCGCCAGGGTGATGAAGGCCAGAGTCATGACGGCCAGCAACACCTTCATCACCCCCTCGATCAGCGCATAGAAGTTGCGGCCCACCAGCAGCCAGACCGCGATCACCACCGCCACCGAGCAGAGCAGCGGCTGGTCGAGGTGGAGCAGGGTGGCCAGGGCTTCGCCGGCGCCCTTGAGCATGTAGGCGTTGGTCAGGTGCCCCATGATCAGCGCATAGCCGAGCATGAACCAGGCGAACACCGGGTGCAGCTGGGCATAGCCTTCGAGGATCGACATGCCGCGGTTATTGCACAGCTGGAAACGGGCGATGATGTTGACGATGAGAAAGCGCAGCAGCAGGGACACCGCCAGCACCCACATCATGGCGTAGCCGTAGTTGGCCCCTGCCACCGAGGAGGTGATGAGGTCCCCGGCGCCCAGCCAGGACAGCACCGCAATGATGCCAGGGCCCAGCAGCTTCGCCAGGCGGCGCAGGCCTGAGCTCTGCTCCTTGCTCTCGGGTATGGATTTCTCGACGGAACCAGATTGGTCCATTAGGGCGGTTCTCCTAACGATTGTTGTTGTTGTGAATAGGGCCGGAGGCGGCCTCTTCGTTAGCTTGCCCTTCAGGGTTTAGCACTACATACGACGTCGTACAACTATATGCGGGCAACAAAATGTTGCTCTCGACGCGCTCGTTCAGGCTTCCTTCGGCAGTGCCCGTACGCACCGCTGGATCAAGCCAGGTGACTTCGCCTGAGACTGTCTCTAGAATGGTCGCCCTTGATTCTGGGGGGTCGGAGTGCCGGCCTGTTTCTGTGCCACGAGGAATATCCATGCAAGTTTCCGTTGAAAACACCTCTGCTCTCGAGCGTCGCATGACCATTGGCGTGCCGGCCGAGCGTATTGAAACCGAAGTGAACAAGCGTCTGCAGCAGACTGCACGGCGTGCCAAGGTTCCCGGTTTCCGCCCGGGCAAGGTACCCATGAGCGTCATCCGCCAGCGCTACGAAGCCTCGGCTCGTCAGGAAGCCTTGGGTGATCTCATTCAGGAAACCTTCTACGAAGCCGTTGTCGAGCAGAAGCTCAACCCGGCCGGCGCACCCGCCGTCGAACCCAAGGTGTTCGAAAAGGGCAAGGACCTGGAATACGTTGCCACCTTCGAAGTCTTCCCCGAGTTCGAAGTCAAGGGCCTGGACGGCATCGAGATCGAGCGTCAGGACGCAAGCGTTGAAGACGCCGACATCGACAAGATGCTCGACGTGCTGCGCAAGCAGGGCACCCGTTATGAAGCCGTTGACCGCGCTGCCGCCAACGATGACCAGCTCACCCTGGACTTCGTCGGTACCCAGGACGGCGAAGCCTTCGCCGGTGGTTCCGCCGAAGGCACCAAGCTGGTGCTGGGCTCGGGTCGCATGATTCCCGGTTTCGAAGACGGCCTGGTCGGCGCCAAGGCCGGTGACGAGCGCGTGCTCGACCTGACCTTCCCCGAGGACTACCAGAACCTGGATCTGGCCGGCAAGGCCGCTCAGTTCAAGGTCACCGTCAAGGAAGTGGCCGCTCCCGAGCTGCCCGAACTGAACGAAGCCTTCTTCAAGCAGTTTGGTGTGGAAGAGACCACCGTCGAAGGTTTCCGCGCCGAAGTGCGCAAGAACATGGATCGCGAGCTGCGCCAGGCCCTCAAGACCAAGGTCAAGAACCAGGTCATGGACGGTCTGCTGGCCGCCAACCAGATCGACGTCCCGGCCGCCCTGATCAGCAACGAAGTGGATCGTCTGCGCGTTCAGGCCGTCCAGCAGTTCGGTGGCAACATCCAGCCCGAGCAACTGCCGGCCGAGCTGTTCAGCGAGCAGGCCAAGCGCCGCGTGCTGCTGGGTCTGATCATCGCCGAGATGGTCAAGCAGTTCGAGCTCAAGCCCGATGACGCCCGCGTCCGCGAGCTGATCGAGGAAATGGCTGCGGCCTATCAGGAGCCCGAGCAGGTAGTGAAGTGGTACTACCAGAACGAGCAGCAGCTGAACGAAGTGCGTTCGGTTGTACTGGAAGAACAAGTCGTGGATACTGTCCTCAAGCAGGCAAAAGTCACCGACAAGCAGGTCTCCTACGAGGACGCGGTCAAACCGGCCGAGGCTCCGCAAGCAGCCTGATCTGCCTCCAGTTGCTAGTTCACCTAAGCCAGCCTCGTGCTGGCTTATGTGTTTTTGACAGGTTATCCAGATAGGGAGCTAGTGCAGGACATGTCCCGCAATTCATACATGCAATCCATGCCCGATATTCAAGCCGCTGGCGGTCTGGTACCCATGGTGGTGGAGCAATCCGCCCGGGGCGAGCGCGCCTACGACATCTACTCCCGGCTGCTCAAGGAGCGGGTCATCTTCCTGGTGGGTCAGGTCGAGGACTACATGGCCAACCTGGTCGTCGCCCAGCTGCTGTTCCTGGAAGCGGAGAATCCTGACAAGGACATCCACCTCTACATCAACAGCCCGGGTGGTTCGGTGACCGCTGGCATGTCGATTTACGACACCATGCAGTTCATCAAGCCCGACGTCTCCACCATCTGCATCGGCCAGGCCTGCAGCATGGGCGCCCTGCTGCTGGCAGGCGGCGCCGCCGAGAAGCGCTTCTGCCTGCCGCATTCGCGGATGATGATTCACCAGCCCCTGGGCGGCTTCCAGGGTCAGGCGTCGGACATCGAAATTCACGCCCGTGAAATTCTGACCATCCGTGAGCGTCTGAACAAGGTACTGGCGCATCACACCGGTCAGCCCATGGACGTGATCGCCCGCGATACCGACCGTGACAACTTCATGAGTGGCCCCGAAGCCGTTGCCTACGGCCTGATCGACAAGGTCCTCGAGAAGCGCAACATCCCCGCCTGACCCCGCCTCGACCACCTGCCCAGGCGCCGTCGTTTGGGCAGGTAGGCTTGAAAAACCGTGCAATAGGCTCCATCTTGTTGATGTAAGCACATTCCATTGGATCGATCGAATGACAGATACGCGCAATAGCGACGATAACGGCAAGCTGCTTTACTGCTCCTTCTGCGGCAAGAGTCAGCACGAAGTACGTAAATTGATCGCTGGACCCTCCGTCTTCATCTGCGACGAATGCGTCGACCTGTGCAATGACATCATCCGCGAGGAAGTCCAGGAAGCTCAGGCCGAAAGCAATGCGCACAAGCTGCCAGCGCCGAAGGAAATCAGCGCTATCCTCGACCAGTATGTCATTGGTCAGCAGCGTGCCAAGCGGGTCCTCGCCGTTGCCGTCTACAACCACTACAAGCGTCTGAATCAGCGCGAGAAGAAAGACGACGTCGAGCTGGGCAAGAGCAACATCCTGCTCATCGGTCCGACCGGTTCGGGCAAGACCCTGCTGGCGGAAACGCTGGCGCGCCTGCTCAACGTACCTTTCACCATCGCCGATGCCACCACGCTGACCGAAGCCGGTTATGTGGGTGAGGACGTCGAGAACATCATTCAGAAGTTGCTGCAGAAGTGCGACTACGATGTGGAAAAGGCCCAGATGGGCATCGTCTACATCGACGAGATCGACAAGATCTCGCGCAAGTCCGACAACCCCTCCATTACCCGTGACGTCTCGGGCGAGGGTGTGCAGCAGGCCTTGCTGAAGCTGATCGAAGGTACCGTGGCTTCGGTTCCGCCCCAGGGTGGCCGCAAGCATCCCCAGCAGGAATTCCTGCAGGTCGATACCCGCAACATCCTGTTCATCTGCGGTGGCGCCTTCGCTGGCCTGGAAAAGGTCATCCAGAATCGTTCCACCAAGGGCGGCGGTATCGGCTTCAACGCCGAGGTGCGCAGCGTGGAGCTGGGCAAGAAGATCGGCGAATCCTTGCGTGACGCCGAGCCCGAGGATCTGGTCAAGTTTGGTCTGATTCCGGAGTTCGTCGGTCGTCTGCCGGTCATCGCGACCCTGGACGAGCTGGACGAGCCGGCGCTCATGCAGATCCTGACCGAGCCGAAGAACGCCCTGACCAAGCAGTACGCCAAGCTGTTCGAGATGGAAGACGTGGATCTGGAGTTCCGTCCCGACGCGCTCAAGGCGGTTGCCCGCAAGGCTCTGGAGCGCAAGACCGGTGCCCGGGGTCTGAGATCCATCCTCGAAGGCATCCTGCTCGAGACCATGTACGAGATTCCTTCGCAGAAGGAAGTCAGCAAGGTGGTCATCGACGAGAGCGTCATCGACGGGAGTTCCCAGCCGCTGCTCATCTACGAGAACAGCGAGCCCGCCAAGGCGGCGCCGGACGCGTGACAAAAGGGGCTTCGGCCCCTTTTTCATTTCAGCGACGGTTGTATTTTGCGGCGGCCAACCTCATGTTAGGAAAAACCGAGGCCTTAACCGCATCTGCGGCCGATTATTTGCCGAGACCCGTATCCCATGACTACGACGATAGAACTTCCCCTGCTGCCCCTACGTGACGTAGTGGTCTATCCCCACATGGTCATCCCATTGTTCGTCGGAAGGGAAAAGTCCGTCGAGGCCCTCGAAGCCGCCATGGCTGGCGACAAGCAGATCCTGCTGGTCGCGCAGAAGAATCCCGGCGATGACGATCCCGCCGCGGATGACATGTATCACATGGGTACGGTGGCAACCGTTCTCCAGCTGCTCAAGCTGCCCGATGGCACCGTCAAGGTCCTGGTCGAAGGCGAGCAGCGTGGCCGTATCGAGTCCTTCGTCGAAAGCCAGGCCTATGCCCGTGCGCTGGTCACGTTGATCGAGGACAGCGAAGCCCCGGATCGTGAATCCGAGGTTTTTTCGCGCAGCCTGATGAGTCAGTTCGAGCAGTATGTGCAGCTTGGCAAGAAGGTCCCCGCCGAAGTGCTGTCCTCGCTCAACAGCATCGAGGATCCCAGCCGCCTGGTCGATACCATGGCCGCCCACATGGCGCTGAAGATCGAGCAGAAGCAGGAGATCCTCGAGATCACCGAGCTGGGCGCGCGCGTCGAGCACGTGCTGGCCCTGCTGGATGCCGAAATCGACCTCCTGCAGGTGGAGAAGCGCATCCGCGGCCGCGTCAAGAAGCAGATGGAGCGCAGCCAGCGCGAGTACTATCTCAACGAACAGATGAAGGCCATCCAGAAAGAACTGGGTGACATCGACGAAGGACACAACGAGGTCGATGACCTCAAGCGTCGTATCGAAGCGGCCGGTCTACCCAAGGATGCCCTGACCAAGGCCAATGCCGAGCTGAACAAGCTCAAGCAGATGTCGCCGATGTCCGCTGAAGCCACCGTGGTGCGCTCCTACATCGACTGGCTGGTCAACGTGCCGTGGCAGGCCGAGAGCAAGGTCCGCCTGGACCTGGGACGCGCCGAGGAGGTCCTCGACAAGGACCACTACGGTCTTGAAGAGGTGAAGGAACGCATCCTCGAATACCTCGCCGTGCAGAAGCGCGTGAAGAGGGTACGCGGCCCGGTGCTGTGCCTGGTCGGCCCGCCTGGCGTGGGCAAGACTTCCCTGGCCGAGTCCATCGCTCGCTCCACCGGTCGCAAGTTCGTGCGCATGGCCCTGGGTGGCGTGCGTGACGAAGCCGAGATCCGCGGTCACCGTCGCACCTACATCGGCTCCATGCCGGGTCGCCTCATCCAGAAGATGACCAAGGTCGGGGTGCGCAATCCGCTGTTCCTGCTCGACGAAATCGACAAGATGGGCAACGACATGCGTGGCGATCCTGCCTCCGCATTGCTCGAGGTCCTGGACCCGGAGCAGAACCACACCTTCAACGACCATTACCTCGAAGTGGACTATGACCTCTCCGACGTGATGTTCGTCTGCACTGCCAACTCCATGAACATTCCGGCGCCGCTGCTGGACCGCATGGAAGTGATTCGCCTGCCGGGCTATACCGAGGCGGAAAAGGTCAACATCGCCATCCGCTACCTGATTCCCAAGCAGGTCAAGGCCAATGGCCTGAAGAAGGGCGAGGTGGAGTTCGATGAAGACGCCCTGCGCGACATCATCCGCTACTACACCCGCGAAGCGGGCGTTCGGAGCCTGGAACGGCAGGTCGCCAAGGTCTGCCGCAAGGTGGTCAAGCAGCACGCCCTGAGCAAGGAGCGTACCGCCAGCGTCACCGTGGACACCCTGGAGCACTGGCTGGGCGTGCGCAAGTTCCGCTACGGTCTCGCCGAGCAGCAGGATCAGATCGGTCAGGTGACCGGCCTGGCCTGGACCCAGGTAGGTGGCGAATTGCTGACCATCGAGTCCGCGGTCGTTCCCGGCAAGGGCCAAATGATCAAGACCGGCTCGCTGGGCGACGTGATGGCCGAGTCCATCACCGCGGCCCTGACCGTGGTCCGCAGCCGTGGCCGCAGCCTGGGTATTCCCAAGGACTTCCACGAGAAGCACGACATCCATATCCACGTACCCGAAGGCGCGACGCCCAAGGACGGTCCGAGTGCCGGTATCGGCATGTGCACGGCGCTGGTCTCGGCGGCTACCCGCATTCCGGTCCGGGCCGATGTGGCCATGACCGGCGAGATCACCCTGCGTGGTCAGGTTCTGGCCATTGGTGGCCTCAAGGAAAAGCTGCTCGCAGCCCACCGCGGCGGCATCCGTACCGTGATCATTCCGGAAGAAAACGTCCGGGATCTGCGGGACATTCCGGACAACATCAAGGCCGACTTGCAGATCAAGCCAGTCAAATGGATTGACGAGGTCTTGGAGGTTGCGCTGCAATACACGCCGGAGCCGCTTCCGGACGATGGTCCGGAGCTCGTCAGCAAGGACGAGAAGCGGGATCAGGAAGGCAAGGAGCGCGTCAGTACCCACTGACGGCGCACCTGGGCTTGATGGGCGGGCTGCCAGACGAGGTTGCTGGTGCTCCGCCGTCCTGCTGGATGCAAGGTCCTTGATCGATGAAAAGGCGCATCTCGAGATGCGCCTTTTCGCTATTTGCTATTCGACGATTTCGCCATGGCCGGTCCGGCCACAGCTCGTGGGGGGAACATGCTACAAAACATCAGGGACCGTTCGCAGGGATGGATTGCCAAAGTCATCATCGGATTCATCATCCTGCTGATGGCACTGACCGGCTTCGAAGCGATCATCCGCGCCACGGGTCACCAGGGCGCCGTCGCCCTGGTCAACGGCGACGAGATCAAGCAGACGGAGCTGGCTCAGGCCGTGGAGATGCAGCGTCGCCAGCTGCAGCAGCAATTGGGTCAGGGCTTCGATCCGTCCAGCCTGGATGATCGTCTGCTGCGCGAGTCCGCGCTCAAGGCACTGATCGACAAGCAACTGCTGCTGCAGAGCGCCAAGGCCGATCGCTTCGCCTTTTCCGAACAGGCGCTGGATCAGCTGATCCTCAATACCCCCGAATTCCAGACCGAAGGGCGTTTCGATCCCCAGCGCTTCGATCAGGCCGTTCGCCAGATGAACTACAACCGCCTGCAATTCCGCGATCTGCTGCGTGACGAGATGCTGATCGGTCAGCTGCGCGCCGGCATCGTTGGCAGCAACTTCGTCACCGACGCCGATATCGAGGCTTTCGCCGCACTCGAACGCCAGACTCGTGATTTCGCCATGCGCACCGTCAAGGCCTCGCCGGCCGGCATCGCGCCGACCCAGGACGAAGTCCAGGCCTATTATGACGGCCACAAGAACGCCTTCATGACGCCCGAACAGGTGGTCATCGAATATGTCGAGCTGAAGAAGGGTGCCTTCCTGGCCAAGGCCAAGGTCGACGAAAGCCGCCTGCAGGCCGCCTACAAGTCCGAGATCGCCAACCTGTCGGAGCAGCGTGACGCCGCCCATATCCTCATCGAGGTCAACGACAAGCAGAACGACGACCAGGCCAAGGCCAAGATCCAGCAGATCCAGGAACGCCTGAAGAAGGGTGAGGACTTCGCCAAGCTGGCCAAGGAGTTCTCCCAGGATCCCGGTTCGGCGGCCAACGGCGGTGACCTCGGCTTCGCCGGTCGCGGCGTCTATGACCCGGCCTTCGAAGAGGCCTTGTATGCCCTGGCACCCCAGCAGGTGTCGGCCCCGGTGCGCACCAGCTTTGGCTGGCACCTGATCAAGCTGCAGGGTGTGCAGGCACCGGAAATACCCACCCTGGCCAGTGTCCGGCCGCGTCTGGAGCAGCAGCTCAAGGCGGAAGACGCCGACCGCCTGTTCGTGGAAGCGGGCCGCAAGCTGGAAAGCTCCGCCTATGAATCCTCCGACCTGAGCCAGCCGGCCCAGGAACTGGGTCTGCAGGTCAAGACCAGCGCTCCCTTCGGTCGTGAAGGAGGCGAGGGGCTGACCGCCAACCGTCAGGTGATCGAGGCGGCCTTCAGCGAGGACGTCCTGCGCAACGGCGCCAACAGCACCGCGCTGCAGCTCGATCCGGAGACCCTGGTGGTGATCCGCGACAAGGAGCATCGCACGCCGCAGCTGCAACCCCTGGATGCGGTCAGGAAGGAGATCGTGACCCGCCTGACCCAGGAAAAGGCCGCAGCCGCAGCCAAGCAGGCTGGCGAAGAACAGCTCAAGACCCTGCAGGCAGGTGGCAAGGCCGCCGCGGGTGACTGGCGTACCGTCGAAGCCGCCACCCGCAACCAGGAGGGCGTCGATCCCCAGGTGTTGCAGGCAGCCTTCCGCATGGCCAAGCCGGAAGCCGACAAGCCGTCCTATGCCGGCATCAGCCTGCAGAACGGTGACTTCGTGCTGATCCGCCTGCAGGGCGTAGGGGTACCCAAGGAAGCCCTGAGCGCCGAGGACAAGGCGTTGTACCGCCGCTACCTCGCCTCGCGCGCCGGACAGGTCGATTTCGCGGCCTACCGTCGGGCCCTGGACGCCAAGGCCGAGATCAAGCATCTCTGATACGAAAAAAGCCCGGGAAACCGGGCTTTTTCTTGGGTGGCGGTAATGCGGTCCAGACCCTGCTGGCGCCGCCCGCAGGGAAGAGGGCAGGGCCTCTGTCTTTTTACTGGACGAGGTCCTGCTCGTCGAACAGACCGTCGAAGAGCATCGTCGACAGATAGCGCTCACCGGAATCCGGCAGGATGACCACGATGGTCTTGCCCTGCATCTCCGGCGTCTCGGCCAGTCGGACCGCCGCGGCCATGGCGGCGCCGCAGGAAATGCCACAGAGAATGCCTTCCTCGCGCATCAGCCGCTGGGCCATCAGCTTGGCCTGCTCATCGCTCACCTGCTCGACGCGATCGACCATGGCAAGGTCCAGATTGCCGGGCACGAAGCCGGCGCCGATGCCCTGGATCTTGTGCGGGCTGGGTTTCACCTCGGCACCGGCGAGGGTCTGGCTGATGACCGGCGAGGTCTCCGGCTCGACGGCCACCGACAGGATCGGCTTGCCCTTGGTGTTCTTGATGAAGCGCGAGATGCCGGTCAGGGTGCCGCCGGTACCCACGCCAGCCACCAGTACATCGATGGCGCCATCGGTGTCGTTCCAGATCTCGGGGCCGGTGGTCTTCTCGTGGATGGCCGGATTGGCCGGGTTGTCGAATTGCTGCGGCATGAAATAGCGAGCGGGTTCGCTCTCGGCGATTTCCCGGGCCTTTTCGATGGCGCCCTTCATGCCCTTGGCCGGCTCGGTCAGCACCAGCTCCGCACCCAGCGCCTTGAGCACCTTGCGCCGCTCCAGGCTCATGGAGGCGGGCATGGTCAGCACCAGGCGGTAACCCCGGGCTGCCGCGACATAGGCCAGGCCGATCCCCGTATTGCCCGACGTCGGCTCCACCAGGCTCATGCCGGGCTTGAGCAGCCCCTTGGCTTCCGCGTCCCAGATCAGGTTGGCACCGATGCGGCACTTGACCGAATAGCCCGGATTGCGTCCCTCGATCTTGGCGAGCAGGGTGACGCCCTTGGGACCGAGACGATTGATGTAGACCAGCGGCGTATTGCCGATGGACTGGGCATTGTCAGCGAAGATGCGGCTCATGACGGATCCTGTACGGCGCGGAAAACTCGCAGCCTAGGCCTTGCGTCCGATGACGTCCAGCCCGGGCGCGGCATGCTATCGTCAGGCAAAACAGCTGCCGAGGATCAGTGATGGCCTTTCAGGGTACCGAGCGTTATGTGGCCACGGCCGAACTCAGTCTGGCGGTGAATGCGGCCATCCGGCTGGGGCGTCCGTTGCTGGTGAAGGGCGAGCCGGGCACCGGCAAGACGCTGCTGGCCGAGCAGGTGGCCCAGAGCCAGGGCGCGCGGCTGATCACCTGGCATGTGAAGTCCACCACCAAGGCGCAGCAGGGCCTCTATGAATACGACGCCGTGAGCCGCCTGCGTGATTCCCAACTCGGCGATCCCCGGGTGCAGGAGGTGGCGAACTACATCAAGCCGGGCAAGCTGTGGGACGCCTTTACCGCCGAGGATCCGGTGGTGCTGCTGATCGACGAGATCGACAAGGCCGACATCGAATTTCCCAACGATCTGCTGCTGGAACTCGATCGCATGGAGTTCCACGTCTACGAGACCGGCGAGACCATCCGCGCCCAGCGACGCCCGATCATCATCATCACCTCCAACAACGAAAAGGAGTTGCCGGACGCCTTCCTGCGTCGCTGCTTCTTCCACTTCATCCGCTTTCCCGAGCGCGAAACCCTCGAGCGCATCGTCCAGGTGCACTATCCCGATCTCCAGCAGCGTCTGGTCCAGGAGGCCCTGGATCTCTTCCTCGACCTGCGCAGCGTGCCGGGGCTGAAGAAGAAACCGTCCACCTCGGAGCTGGTGGACTGGCTGGCGCTGCTGCTGGGCGATGAGGCGGCGCAGCGGGCACTGCATGGCGAGAGTGGCCTGCCGCCGCTGGCGGGCGCCCTGTTGAAGAACGAGCAGGATCTGCAGTTGCTCGAGCGCCAGGCCTTCATGCGTCGTCGGCGGAGCTGAGGAGAGGCATGTTCCTCGACTTCTTCACCCGACTCAGGGCGGCGGGCATCCCGGTGTCCCTGGGCGAACTGCTGGATCTGCATGCTGCCCTGGATGCGGGCCTGGTGGTGGCCGATCCCGACGCCTTCTATCTGCTGGCCCGTGCGGTGCTGGTCAAGGACGAGCGCTTCTTCGACCGTTTCGATCAGGTCTATGCCGGTGAGGTGGCCAGGTCGGAGCGCTCGGCGGATACGCAGGCGATTCCTGCGGACTGGCTGCGACTGGAGCTGCAACGGCGGCTGTCCGAGGAGGATCGCCAGCGGCTACTGGCGCTGGGTGGCCTCGATGAATTGCTCGCCACCCTGCAGCAGCGCCTCGGCGACCAGCGCGAGCGGCATGCCGGCGGCAACAAGTGGATAGGCACGGGAGGCACCAGTCCCTTCGGCAGCGGTGGCTACAATCCCTTCGGCGTACGCATCGGCGAGGCCGGTACCCGGCAGGGGCAAGCGGCCAAGGTCTGGGAGCAGCGCGACTACCGTAACCTGGACGATCGCGCGCCGCTGGACCGCCGCAACCTGCAACTGGCCCTGCGCCGGCTCAGGCGCTTCGCCCGCCAGGGCGCGGCGGCGGAATTCGATCTGGAGGGCACCGTCGCGGCCACGGCACGCGAGGGTGGTCTGCTGGACGTGCGCTATCGACCGGAACGGCACAATGCGACCAAGGTGCTGCTGCTACTCGATGTCGGCGGCTCCATGGATCTGCATGTGCGCCTGTGCAGCGAGTTGTTCAGCGCCTGTCGCCTGGAGTTTCGCCACCTGGAGTACTACTACTTCCACAATTGCGTCTATGAACGCGTCTGGCGTGACAATGCCCGGCGCCATGAGGAGGGGCTGAACACCGCCGACCTGCTGCGCCGCTATGGCGCGGACTACCGCCTGGTGATCGTCGGCGACGCCAGCATGGGGCCCTACGAGATCACCCATCCAGGTGGCAGCGTCGAGCACTGGAACGAAGAGCCCGGTGCCCTGTGGATCCAGCGACTCTGCCAGCACTTCCCACGGGCGGCCTGGCTCAACCCCTATCCCCAGGAGGGCTGGGCCAGCAGCACCTCGATCCAGCTGCTGCGCGAACTCATGGTCCAGCGCATGTTTCCCCTGACCGGCGAGGGGCTAGGCGAGGCCATTCGATCCTTGACTCGCCCATGAAAAAACCCGGCCGAAGCCGGGTTTTTTCATCGTTCGCGCTTAGCGCTGACCGTAGCGGCGCAGGGCCTCGATGCGGTCTTCCAGCGGCGGGTGGCTCATCAGCAGACCGGCCAGGCCGTTCTTCAGCGAGCCGTTGATGCCAAAGGCGTTCAGGGTGTCGGGCATCTGCACCGGGATACCCTGCTCGGCACGCAGGCGCTGCAGGGCGCCGATCATGGCATTGGGACCGGCCAGGCGCGCACCGGCTTCGTCGGCGCGGAATTCGCGTTTTCGCGAGAACCACATGACGATGATGCTGGCCAGGATGCCCAGCACCAGTTCGGCGACGATGGTGGTCACGAAGTAGGCGATGCCGTGGCCTTCCTCGTTCTTGAAGATGGCCTTGTCGACGAAGTTGCCGAAGATCCGCGCGAAGAACATCACGAAGGTGTTCACCACGCCCTGGATCAGCGCCAGGGTCACCATATCGCCATTGGCGACGTGGCCGATCTCGTGGGCCAGCACCGCACGCACCTCTTCGGGCGAGAAGCGCTCCAGCAGGCCCTGGCTGACCGCGACGAGAGCGTCGTTGCGGTTCCAGCCGGTGGCGAAGGCGTTGGCCTCGTAGGCCGGGAAGATGCCGACCTCGGGGGTCTTGATGCCGGCTTCGCGGGCCAGCTCCTCGACGGTCTGCAGCAGCCACTGCTCATGGCGGGTCCGCGGCTGGCTGATGACCTCGGTGCGGGTGCTCATCTTCGCCATCCACTTGGAGATGAACAGCGAGACCAGCGAGCCGGCGAAACCGAACACGGCACAGAACACCAGCAGACTGCCATAGTTCTGACCGGTGTAGCGATCCACGCCAAGCACCTTCAAGGTGATGCTGGCAACGATCAGCACCGCCAGGTTGGTAGCCAGAAATAACAGAATGCGCATCATGGTGGGGTACAGCTCCTCACAGGTTTATCTGCCGGCTATATAAGGTTCGGCCCCGATCCATTCAACGTTTCCTCTATTGCAAACTGTGTCGTCGATGGTCTGGCCGTTCAGGCGATGGCGGTCACGCAAGGGCCGGCGCTGGTTGACGCCGCGGGTGGCGCCAACCGATGAAAGACCCGGAAATGCTTTACCGCTACTGGGAGTAGCCACCGAGGAAGTTGCCGATGCGGCCGATGGCCTGCTCCAGGTCATCGACGCGGGGCAGGGTGACGACGCGGAAGTGGTCGGGCCAGGGCCAGTTGAAGGCCGTGCCCTGGACCACCAGCAGCTTTTCCGAAAGCAGCAGGTCGAGGACGAATTTCTCGTCGTTGTGGATGGGACAGACCTTGGGGTCGATGCGCGGGAAGGCGTAGAGCGCGCCCATCGGCTTCACGCAGCTGACCCCGGGAATGTCGTTGAGCAGCTCCCAGGTGCGATTGCGCTGTTCCAGCAGGCGTCCGTGCGGCAGCACCAGGTCGTTGATGCTCTGGTAGCCGCCCAGCGCGGTCTGGATCGCATGCTGCGCCGGCACGTTGGCGCACAGGCGCATGTTGGCGAGGATGTCGAGGCCTTCGATATAGCTGTGGGCGCGATGCTTGGGGCCCGAGACGATCAGCCAGCCCGAGCGGAAACCGGCGACGCGATAGGACTTGGACAGCCCGTTGAAGGTCAGGCACAGGACGTCCGGTGCCAGGGAGGCGGTGGAGATGTGCTGGGCTTCGTCGTAGAGGATCTTGTCGTAGATCTCGTCGGAGAACAGCACCAGGTTGTGCCGCCGTGCCAGTTCGACGATGCCTTCCAGCACCTCCTTGGAGTAGACCGCGCCGGTGGGGTTGTTCGGATTGATCAGCACCAGCGCCTTGGTGTTGCTGGTGATCTTGGCTTCCATGTCCGCCAGGTCGGGGAACCAGCCCGCCTGCTCGTCGCACAGGTAGTGCACCGGCTTGCCGCCGGCCAGGCTGACCGCGGCGGTCCATAGCGGGTAGTCCGGCGCCGGGATCAGCACCTCGTCGTTGTTGTTGAGCAGCGCCTGCATGGCCATGACGATCAGCTCGGAGACGCCATTGCCGAGGTAGATGTCCTCGATGCCGACACCCTCAATGCGCTTCTGCTGGCAGTACTGCATCACCGCCTTGCGCGCGCTGAACAGACCCTTGGAGTCGCTGTAGCCCTGGGCGGTCGGCAGATTGCGGATGACGTCCTGCAGGATCTCCTCGGGCGCCTCGAAGCCGAAGGGTGCCGGGTTGCCGATGTTGAGCTTCAGGATGCGGTGGCCTTCCTCTTCGAGGCGCTTGGCATGCTTGAGGACCGGGCCGCGGATGTCGTAGCAGACATTGGCGAGCTTGTTCGACTTGGAGACCTGCATGGGGAAATGAATCCTGGAAAAGGGCGAGAAAGACTCGGCGGGAACGGACGCCGACCGGCGCTTGGCAGCATCCGGGGGCGGATGCCAGACTGAGCGGGAATCATACGGCTGCATCGCCTGTTACAAAAGATGCGCCGGCATCCAGCGAGGTCATCATGGAAAAAGTACAGCGTAGCCCGGAAGACTGGCGTGAGCGCCTGACCGACGATCAGTTTCGCGTCTGTCGCCTGGCCGCGACCGAAAGACCCTACACCGGCGCCTACTGCAACACCAAGACGCCCGGCGTCTATCACTGCGCCTGCTGCGAGCTGGCACTGTTCGACTCCAGCACCAAGTTCGATTCCGGCTGCGGCTGGCCCAGCTATTACGCGCCCATCGCTGCCGAGGCGGTAAGGGAAAAGGAGGACTTCAGTCACGGCATGCACCGCGTCGAGGTGCTCTGCGCCCGTTGCGATGCGCACCTGGGACACGTCTTTCCCGACGGTCCGCCACCGACCGGCCTGCGCTATTGCATCAATTCGGTGGCCTTGCAGCTGCAACCCAGGGCCTCCGCGTGATCAAGGACCTCCTCAGCCTGCCGTTCGAAACGGCTGACGGCCAGCGGGCCTGCCTGGCCGACTGGCCGGCGCGGGCCTATCTGGTGGTCAATACCGCCAGTCGTTGCGGCTTCACCCGCCAGTACGATGGCCTCGAGCTGTTGCAGCAGCGCTATCTGGCCCAAGGGCTGCGGGTGATCGTCTTTCCCTGCAACCAGTTTGGCGGCCAGGAGCCCGGCAGCAATGCCGAGATCCAGACCTTCTGCCTGACCCGCTTCAACGTCAGCTTTCCGGTAATGGCCAAGCTCGACGTCAACGGCGAAGGCGCCCATCCGCTGTTCGTCGCCCTCAAACAGGCGGCTCCGGGCCTCCTGGGCGGCGCGATCCGCTGGAATTTCACCAAGTTCCTGGTCACGCCGGCGCAGGGGCGCGTGCAGCGCTTCGCGCCCATCACCCGGCCGTCGCAGCTGGAAAAGCATGTCCGCCAGGCGCTGGCGTCCTAGCACCTGGTTCGTCCGGCCTTTGTCTGGAAGATAAAGGTCATACGATAATGCGCGGCCTGGCTGGCGGCTGGCCCGCTTCTCTTATTGTCGTCAAGGATCATCCCTGTGAATGCCTCCCTAGAAGACTTTCTGCTCCACGCGCGGCAGGTGCTGGAGCGTCTCGAACCCCTGTTGCCCCATCGTCGCGAACCGCTGGACTGGCAGCGCTGCTATGCCGCGCGCTGGCGCCGGGAGGGCCATGGCGGCTATCTGCAGCCGCTCGAGGTCAATCTGGAACTGCGCCTGGCCGATCTGCTGGGTATCGATCGCCAGCGCGACCAGCTCGCCCGCAACACCCGGCAATTCGTGGCTGGACTGCCAGCCAACCACAGTTTGCTGTGGGGCGCGCGGGGCACCGGCAAGTCGTCGCTGATCCGGGCGTTGCTGGCGGAATATGCCGGTGAGGGTCTGCGGCTGATCGAAATCGAGCGTGACGATCTCGCCGATCTGCCCCGTGCCGTGGAGCAGCTCGCCGGTCAGCCGCAGCGCTTCGTGGTGTTCTGTGACGACCTTTCCTTCGATTCCGGCAGCGACGACTACCGGGTGCTCAAGAGCGTGCTGGATGGCTCCTTGGAGCAGGCGCCGGACAACGTGGTGCTCTATGCCACCTCCAACCGGCGTCATCTGGTGGCCGAACGACAGAGCGACAATGCCAACTGGGAGCACGTCGACGGCGAATTGCATCCGAGCGAGGCGGCCGAAGACAAGATCGCGCTGTCGGATCGCTTCGGTCTGTGGCTGTCCTTCTATCCCTTCACCCAGGATCACTATCTCGCCGTGGTGCGCCACTGGTGCGCGACCCTGGCCGGCAAGTCCGGCCTGCAGCTGGAGTGGTCCGAAGAAGCCGATCGCGAGGCCATCCGCTGGGCTTCCGGTCGCGGCAACCGCAATGGCCGCTGTGCCTATCAATTCGCCCGGCAATGGGTCGGGCTCAAACTGTTGGAGAAAGCATGACCGTAGAACTGACGGGCGTAGGGGCGGGACTCGAAGGCTACGCCATGCTGGCCGCCCAGGTGGAAGCCCTGCTGTCCGGTGAGCGCAATCTGGTGGCCAATGCCGCCCAGCTGTCGGCCTTCATCTATCAGGAGGTGCCGGACCTGAACTGGGCCGGCTTCTATTTCGTCGAGGGTGAGGACCAGCTGCTACTCGGGCCTTTCCAGGGCAAGGTGGCCTGCATGCGCATTCCCTTCAGCAAGGGCGTGTGCGGGGCCGCCGCCCGCGAGCGGCGTACCCAGCGCGTCGAGGATGTCCATGCCTTTCCCGGACATATCGCCTGTGACGCCGCTTCGCGCAGCGAGCTGGTGGTGCCGCTGGTCCAGGGCGGTCGCCTGATCGGCGTACTGGATCTGGACAGTCCGCATCCGGGGCGCTTCAGCGCAGCGGATCAGGCCGGTATCGAAGCGCTGGTAGCGGCCTTTCTGGTCGCGACCGACTGCTGATCGCCGGAGGAGGGCAGGGAAGCCCTCACTCGTAGTCGTTCTTCTTGCGCCAACTGTCGTCCTTGAGCGTGTCCACGCTGTCCGACAGCTCGTTGGAACTGCTGCTGGCCTGCTCGACCATTTCGCTCTGCTGGCGTTTCACCTGGGTGATCTGCTCTTCCAGATGGGCCAGCAACTCGGTATAGCGCTCGGGTTGCTGCTGCTTGCGAATCTGCATGATCGCCCGCTCGTACGACTGCCGCGCCTGGATGTAGTGCTCGCTCTTGATCTGCTGTTCGGCCTGATAGCGGAAGAATTCCACATATGTCGCCGTGAGCAGATAGCGCATCTCGCCGACCCAGCGCTGCGCTTCCTGGCCGTCGAGAATGCCGATCTGGTTGGCATGGGCGACGAGTGCATGGAGCATTTCCAGATAACCGCGGACTTCCTTGACCCGCGCCTCGGTATGCACCGGCCGGGCAGCGTTAGCGACTTCGATGTCGTCGCCCTTGGCCAGGGCTTCTTCCAGTTCGGTCTTGCGTGCGGTGAGGCTGGCGGAAGGCGTCTGCAGGGCGGCGAGGCGGGCGATCAGCCCCAGCTCGATGCGGTGAAACAGCTGCTTGAGCGCCGGGGTCATCAGCTGGCCGGGCAGGCTGCCGCCCAGCTGGGCGCAGCGCTTGATGCGGTCGGTGAGATCGGCGACCAGGCGCTGCTTTTCCAGGCGTCCCGCTTCGAGCTTCTGGTTGACGAAGGCGATCATGATCAACACGAGGATGCCAAGTCCCACTACCGCTGCAATCATCGTTGAGGACATGACCTTCTCCATGGTGCTTGCCCGCCGTTTGTCGTGCGAGCGAAGTCGTTGATTTGAAAAGTATTTAATCAGCTATTGACGCCCAGGGTAAGGCTCCCTAGAATGCGCGCACTCCCAACGGCGGCAAGCGTCAGCCGAGTGGTAGGTCAGGGTCCTGAGGGATTCTACCTGGTCCCCTTCGTCTAGTGGCCTAGGACACCGCCCTTTCACGGCGGTAACAGGGGTTCGAGTCCCCTAGGGGACGCCAAAAATTGCGGGAATAGCTCAGTTGGTAGAGCACGACCTTGCCAAGGTCGGGGTCGCGAGTTCGAGTCTCGTTTCCCGCTCCAAATACAATCCGGTTGCCCTCGGGCAGGCGGATGCAAGGTGAAAGGCCTTGCGGAAAGAGGTTTCGTCCCCTTCGTCTAGTGGCCTAGGACACCGCCCTTTCACGGCGGTAACAGGGGTTCGAGTCCCCTAGGGGACGCCATATTGCGGGAATAGCTCAGTTGGTAGAGCACGACCTTGCCAAGGTCGGGGTCGCGAGTTCGAGTCTCGTTTCCCGCTCCAAACACAATCTCACGGTTTCATGACAGTGGGATGCAAGGTGAAAGGCCTTGTGGAAAGAGGTTTCGTCCCCTTCGTCTAGTGGCCTAGGACACCGCCCTTTCACGGCGGTAACAGGGGTTCGAGTCCCCTAGGGGACGCCATATTGCGGGAATAGCTCAGTTGGTAGAGCACGACCTTGC